>CAVTQU010000011.1:0-703044 GCA_963736895.1 uncultured Chloroflexia bacterium | reverse complement strand
GAGGAGTCCGGAACAGCGAGAGAACCGCGGCAAAACGAGCGTCCACTCCGAGCAGCAAAAGACCCGGCACGAGTACGCCGCCGTAGACACCGATGGCAGTGGACGAGAGCCCTGCGGCGACGGCAACGATGCTGCCGAAGATGATGAAGCCGCGCTCGCTCTCAGGGGCAATGACAAGCGTTGCGCCGATGACGATGAGCGCGATGATCGGCAGAAGGGTGCCCAGGAAGATCGTTCGGCGCGATACTCCGAGCCGCGCCTCCAGGGCGCCCAGCCACGTAGTTGGTGCGTCGTGCTCGCCTTCATCGAGGCCAATGGGAATGCCGCTGTTGAGGCCTGTCTCGACCGGAACAGGCGGCACAACCGGCGTCGCGCCGGTGGAGTCAGTCACGCCGCTATACTAAGTTGTCCCCCACTAAATCGACAATCCCCATCATCATGGTGGTAAATCCCCGTTGTTGAGAGCGTGTTTGCCATGGCCAGTCCACTAGCCACCGTCGATGTGCGCGCCGATCGCGCTGCACCGGCACATTTCACCCATCTGGACGCGCTCGAAGCGGAGTCCGTTTTCATCATGCGCGAGGTCGCCGCGGAGTTCGAGCGACCAGTACTCCTCTTCTCGGGTGGCAAGGACTCCATCGTGCTGCTGCGCCTCGCCGAGAAGGCTTTCCGCCCGGCACGTTTCCCATTCCCGATCATGCACATCGACACGGGCCACAACTTCCCGGAAGTCCGGACTTCCGAGATCGCCGCGTGGAGGAGCTGGGCGAGCACCTGATCGTCGCCTCGGTGCAGGAATTGATCGACAAGGGACGAGTGAAGGAAGAGCCTGGCAACCCGTCGCGTAACCGCCTCCAGACCACGACGCTCCTCGACGCGATCCTGGAGCACCAGTTCGACTCGGTCTTCGGCGGCGCGCGGCGCGACGAGGAAAAGGCACGGGCCAAGGAGCGCGTCTTCTCGCTGCGTGATGAGTTCGGCCAGTGGGAGCCCAAGGCGCAGCGGCCCGAGCTCTGGAGCCTCTACAACGGCCGCCTCCGCAAGGGCCAGCACATGCGCGTCTTCCCGATCAGCAACTGGACCGAGATGGACGTGTGGCAGTACATCGAGCGCGAGAACCTCGAGGTCCCGTCGATCTACTTCGCACACGAGAGGGACGTGTTCCGCCGCGACAACATGTGGCTGGCCACGAGTGAGTTCCTGCCCAACACAGCCGAGGAGCAGGTCCAGCGCATGACCGTTCGCTACCGAACTGTCGGCGACATGACGTGCACCGGCGCGGTCGACTCACCCGCTGCCGACGTCGGCGAGATCATCCTCGAGGTCGCTGCGGCGCGGATCACCGAGCGCGGCGCGACTCGAGCGGACGACGCATTCAGCGAGACGTCGATGGAAGACCGCAAGCGCGAGGGCTACTTTTAATGGATCTGCTGCGGTTCTCCACCGCGGGCTCTGTCGACGACGGCAAGAGCACGCTTATCGGCCGGCTGCTGTTCGATTCGAAGGGCATCTTCGAGGACCAGCTCGCTGCTATTGAAAAGACGAGCCGCCGTCGCGGCTACACCCAGGTGGACCTGGCGCTTCTGACCGACGGCCTGCGCGCCGAGCGCGAACAGGGCATCACCATCGACGTCGCTTATCGCTATTTCGCGACGCCACGCCGCAAGTTCATCATCGCCGACACTCCCGGCCACGTTCAGTACACCCGCAACATGGTCACCGGCGCATCGACGGCCGACCTCGCGATCGTGCTGATCGACGCCCGCAAGGGCGTGCTGGAGCAGAGCAGGCGCCACGCGTTTATCGCGTCGCTGCTGGGCATCCCGCACCTCGTGGTTGCAGTCAACAAGATGGACCTCGTCGGCTATTCCGAGGAGGTCTTCGATCGCATCCAGGAAGACTTCAGCGAGTGGGCTCAGAAGCTGGACGTCCATGACATCCAGTTCATCCCGATCAGCGCGCTTCATGGCGATAACGTCGTCACCCGCTCGCTGTCGATGACCTGGTACCAGGGCCCGTCGCTGCTCTACCACCTGGAGCATGTCTACATCGGCTCGGATCGGAACCTGATCGACGCGCGCTTCCCCGTCCAGTGGGTCATTCGCCCGCAGACCGACGAACACCACGACTACCGCGGCTACGCGGGCCAGGTGGCGGCCGGTGTCTTCAGGGTAGGCGACGACGTCACGATCCTGCCGTCCGGCAAGCGCAGCCGAATCAAGCGCATCGAGACGCAGGACGGCGAGCTGGAGTCGGCGTCGCCGCCGATGTCCGTGTCCATCCTTCTCGAGGACGACATCGACATCTCACGTGGCGACATGATCTGCCGGCCGCACAACCAGCCCACGGTGGCCAACGAGCTGGACGCGATGGTCTGCTGGATGGCCGACGCGCCCTTGCGTGAGGGCGGCCGCTACCTGTTGAAGCACACGACGCGGACCGTGAAGGCGATGGTCGACGACCTGCGCTACCGGATCGACGTCAACTCGCTGCATCGCGACCAGGATGCCGCCGAGCTGGGCCTGAACGAGATCGGCCGCGTGCGGCTGCGGACGAGTGGCCCGTTGCTCCTCGATCCGTACGACCTGTCGCGGACGACGGGCGGATTCATCCTGATCGACGAGACGTCATTCGACACGGTCGGCGCAGGCATGGTCCTGCAGGCCGGGCCCGAGCAACAGCAAGTGCTGGAAGACGAGATTCCGGAGGCTGCGGCCGCTTAGAATCCGCGGACATGACACAGCGGGGCGGTCCATTCGACGCGGGACCCAACGCGTGCCCTTTCGTGGCCCTCGAGCTGGATCGCGATCGACGATCCGAGCGGCCCGATTACCGCCACCGCTGCTACGCCGAGCAGGTCCCTGCGCCGCGCACAATTGCGCACCAAGAGCGATATTGCCTCTCCCCGAACTTTGCGGGCTGCCCCATCTTCCAGGACTGGGCGCTTCGAGCGGCGGCTCGACCCGTGCCACTGCCGCCGGGTTACGAGGGCCGACGCGCCGCGGCAGATCCGCGACAAGGGCACGAGGCCGCCGCAGCCGCTGCCGGAGCCATTGCCGGTGCGGCCGCGCAGGAGTGGCCCGATTCCACGGATGCCGCAGCGCCACCACCGCCTGTTGACGAGCCCGCTTCGACAGAGCAGCTGTCCGCCTTCGACGCGCCACCAGCGCCGCCGCCTGCCGACGACGCGCCACCAGCGCCGCCGCCTGCCGACGACGCGCCACCAGCGCCGCCGCCTGCCGACGACGCGCAACCGGAAACCTATGCAGCTCCGATTGCCGCTGCTTCGGCGGCCGCTGCAGCGGCTGCCTCGGCCGCCCCGCTGACACCCGACGAGGAGCTCCAGGCTGACGACGCCTTCGTGGCCGACGACGGTGACCAGCTGCCACCTCTCGCGGCCGCCGACGTGCTCCCGCCACTGTCCGCCGCACCCGTGGGCATCCCCATCGAACCGGAGCCCTCGGACGTCATCCAGCCCATGCCCGACACCACGAAGAGCGCGACCGACACGGACGACGCAGCGGCACCGGCATTTCTCGCCGGTCGCTCATCGCGTCCACCACGCCCGCCCGAGGCGGCCACGCCGGTGCCGCGCGACGACGTGGTTCCTTCGTGGGAGCTGACCGATCGCTACGGAGCCCAGGGTGGCGGCGAATTGGATGGCGACGGCATGTTCGGCAGGCTCTTCACGATCCTTGCCGTGGTGCTGATTCTTGCTCTGGGCGTGGCCGCGGTAATTCTGATCCCGGGCTTGCTCGGCGGCAGTCCGCAGACCACTCCTCGTCCGTCACTTCTGGCCGGAGCGTCACGCTCGCCTTTGGCCACGCTGGCGGCGACCGAGGCGCTCGTGACTCCCACAACTGCCGCGACCGCTCCGCCCAGTGTCGAGCCCACGGCCAACGTGACACCTGCACCCACGCCGCGTCTCTACAAGATCAAGCCGGGTGACACGCTGGCCAAGATCGGTCGCCGTTTCCGCATCGCCGTGGCCGACATCCTGGCCGCCAATCCCGAGATCCCCGACGCGAACCACATCGAAGTCGGCCAGTTCATCATCATCCCGGTGGGAGCGGCGCCCGAGTAACGCTCCGCCGAGCCCGACCGTCGCTTGTATTAGCGGGGCGGCGAAGTTGATCGAGGTGATCTTTCCCGCCTCAACCCGGAACGTTGCGTCGAGATGCTGCGATGGCGCCCCGGGACGAATGACCAGCAGGTCGCACTCGTAGTTGTTTCCGGTGTCGCGGACTTCGCCGGGGATCATGCGCAGACCCTCGTCGGCACGCAGGAACCAGCCACTTACCTGGTCGATGCCGCGCAACATTCGAACGTTTCCGGCAACGTGGACGCGCATCTCAGCCTTGTCGTCCATGAGATTGATCGCCGCCTGGCGATCGCCGGCGTTCAAGTTCTCGAAGAATTCCTGCATCGTCTCGACAGCGCCCATGCGCTGAGTCTATTCGCAAGCGACGGTCCGACCGCCGGGGCGGAGGGGAACACCGCAGTACCCGCCTCCGGCGCCACCGCCACCACCGCCACCACCACCGCCGCTGAAGCCACCCGAGCCACCCGAGCCGCTGGACGATGGCGAGTTGCCGATGCTGCCAAGGGCCGACATCATCCCGCCGAAGTCCGGAATTCCCGAGGACGAGAACAGCCCCGGCGCGATACCAGCCGGACCGCTCGACATGCCTGACGAGGCATTCGAGCCGTACCAGATGGGGAACCAGGGGTGATAAGTCGTGACACCCGCCTGTGCGTCTTCGGCGCTGCGCGACAGCACCTGCTCGATGTCCGTCTGCAAGCCCAGCGCAGTTCCCCAGACGACCGCCTGATCGGGCGTCTGTAGCCAGTCGAGCTTGGCCTCCTCGACCACCTGCTGCATCGACCGTGCCTGCTCCATCGTCTTCTGCAGCGTTCGACGGTAGGCGGCGAGCATCGCGTAGATCATGGCGCCGGCCATGGTTCTGGCCGGCATCGAGCGGGCGATGATCAGGATCACGATTCCCGCGGCACCAAGGCACACGGCAAGGATGGTGAGGCCGCCGCTGGGCAGTGACTGGCCGCCGATGAACGCGACCACGCCAAGGACGATTGCCAGTCCTCCACGTCCGCGCCAGCGTTGGGTCGACTTCGCGGGTGGCTCACGGAACCAGCCACTGTCGGTAACGTGCTCCTCGATCGTGGTGTCGAACTTGCTCGTGTACTTGCCGAACTTGGTGATGTCGTCGGGTGCGATGTAGTAGTTGTCCGACGGGCTGGCGATGCCGCGCAATCTCTCGAGCGCGTAGCCCTCGGCGTCACTCAGCGGACGGCGTTGGTTCAGGGCCACGTTGGGATCGTTGTTGGGCTCCAGCTCGATCTGGATGCCTGCCTTCTTGCCGATACCGAGAATGCCGCCTTCCTCGCGGAAGCTCAGCTCACCGCGACTCGCGAGATCGAGCATCGCGGTCGTCAGCGCGCGTCGCGTGGACCGGCCCTCCCAGACGACCGCGCCGGACGCGGCGGTAAGGTCGGGCGGCGGGGCCGGCATGAGGATCGACGCGTCGTCCAGGTAGACAGGATCCTTGCCGTAGCGGAGCCACGACCAGGCCGCGGCGCCGACCAGGAGCACGAACACGAGCGGCCCGCCGACAAGCCCAACAGCGGCGTCGATAATGCGCGCCGTCTGCAGCTTCTGTGCGTGTTCCGGAGTCGCCGCGGCGTCGATCTTGGCAAGCGCCGCCAGCAGCGCGCCGTCCTCATCGCACGCTTTCAGGTGCGGCAGCATGTCGTCATCGAAGATCGCCTGGCGCTCTGCGTTTGAGAGGTACGCGGCCTGGTAACCGGGCGCGGCGTAGAGGCGGACGCGGCCGTTGCCGCTGACGCCCGACTGGCATTGCTGGCGCGTGGTGTTCCACATGATGGCCATGCCGTCGTCGAAGCCCTTGCGGCCGACTCCCCATTGGTTGATCAGGGCGAGCGCGTCGTCATCGGTCGACTCGTCGGACGACCCCGGCTTGTACTGCGTGTAGACCACGAGCTCCGCGCCGGTCCGCTGCTCGATGCCGGTGATGATGTTCGTGGCGGCCGCCTCGGTCTCGGGCGAAAGGATGTTGCCGAAGTCGTACACGACCTGGTCCGTAACGGGATCCGGGAATGGCGGACCGACAGGCGCCTGCGCCAAAACAAGGCCGGCTCCGGTCAACAGCAGCGCACCTGCGCCGAGGAAGGCGGTTCGGATCAAGCTGTCGCCTCGGGACGCGCGGCTACGCGCGCGTCGGCTCTAATCCGACGGACCAGCTCGGCGGCGAGCTCGTACCGGCCGAAGCTGGGCATGATGTAGGTGCCGGAAACGAGCGGCTCCATCTTCTCCAGGAGCGAATGTGCCATCTCGAGGCCCACCTCGGCGCCGCGCTCGCCGGCCGCGGCCATCGCCGCGCGTACCTCATCGGGGATGGTGATGCCCGGCACCTCGTTGTGCAGGAACTCGGCGTGGCGGTGCGTGTGCAGCGGCAGCACTCCCAGCAGAACCGGGCGTGGCAGACCAGTCGGCCAACGCACGGCCGCGGCCTGCATGAAGCGATCCCACTGTTCAAAGCCGTAGATCGGCTGGGTCATGATCAGGTTGGCGCCGGCATCGACCTTGGCGGTCAGTCGGTCCATCTCCTGCTCGAGGTCCTCGGCCGTTGGATCGAGCGCGCAGGCGATCGTGAAACCGGCCGGCGACCCAATGGGCTTGCCCGCCTGGTCCTCACCGCGGTTGAGGCGGCTGAGGATGCCGATGAGGCCCACCGAATCGACGTCCCAGATGCCTGTCCCGGTTGGATAGTCGCCGACACGTGGCGGATCGCCGGTCAGCGCGAGGATGTTGCGCACGTCGAGCGCGTGAGCCCCGAGGAGCTCCGATTCGAGCGCCATCAGGTTGCGGTCGCGCGTCGTGAAATGAACCAGGCACTCGAGGTCCAGGTCGTGCTGGAGGCCGAAGGCAACCGCCAGCGCCCCCATGCGAACACGCGCCATGGCCGAGTCGCTGATGTTGACGAGGTCGACGCCCGCCTTCTGCAGCAGCCGCCCAGCCTCGATCGTGCGCTCGATGCGGACCGATCGCGGCGGATCGATCTCGACGCTCACCACGAACTGCTTCGCGTCTAGCAGGCTGGCGAGACGGGTTGGCGGTGGCGGCTCCGCAGAAGAGCCGCTGTGGCGTTCGGCAACCGGTGAGCGCGGCGTGCCCCCGACCTCAGTCCTGGTCGTGGCGGGTCCACTCGTCGTGAGCGAGCGCTCCCGGGCGTTGGCAATGTCAAGCGCCTGGCGCATGTGGCGGATGTGCTCCGGCGTCGTGCCACAACAGCCGCCGATGATGCGCGCGCCGGCGTCCAGCAAGCGCGGAACCTCAGCGGCGAAGTAGGCGGGCCCGGCCGCGTAGACGAATTGGCCCGACACGCGCTGTGGCAGGCCCGCGTTGGGAACGATGGAGCGAGCAAGGCCGGCGGACGGCCTGCCCATCTGGGTCAGCGCATCGAGGCAGATCTGGGGCCCAACGCCGCAGTTGACACCGATGGCGTCGACGCCGGCACGCGCGAGTGCCGTCGCCGCCGTCTGGGGGCTGGTCCCATCGACGGCGATCAGGTCCTCCCCGAAGGTCATCTGGGCCACGATCGGCAGGTCGCTCAGACGACTGCGCCTCCGAGATGCCGATCAACAGCTCAGGCAGGTCGCTGAACGTCTCGAACAGCAGGAAATCGACTCCGCCCTCGAGAAGGCCCTCGATCTGCTCGCGGAAGGCCGCGCGGATGATCGCTTCCTTCTGTGCGTCCGGGCCGTGGAGGGGCGCCTCCAGCGGGCCGATCGAGCCGGCAACCAGCACGTCGCGTCGACCCGCCACGTCGCGCGCCTCGCGGGCGAGCTGGGCCGCCTTGCGATTCAGGAGACCGGCCTTGTCTGCGAGCCCGAACGGCGCGAGGCGAATTCGATTTGCACCGAACGAGTTCGTCTCGATGGCGTCGGCGCCAGCGTCGATGTATTCGCGATGGATGGCGCCGACCAGATCGGGGCGGCTCTCTACGAGCTCGTCCAGCGACGAGCGCTGGGGCACCCCGCGGCTGAACAGCAACGTGCCCATGGCGCCGTCAAGGAGCAGCGGGGCGCGTTCGAGCCGCTCTGCAAAGGCGCGGCGCTGGTGTGACGTGATGTTCTCGGCCATATCTCCTATTTGGAAGGTTACGGCCTAACGCGGGTGTGCCGTCGAATTGATGCACGAAGTGGTCGCGATTCCACCTCTTGGAAGTAACGGCCAGCTAGCGGCTCATCCAGGGCCTCCCGGGCCGCTTGTTTGCCCACCGGTGCCATCCGATGGAACAAGCGGCCATTTAGAGGCTTCGCAAATACGCTTCTTGGCCGCTACTTCCAACCCTTGGAATTCTGGATGCGGCAGCGGCTCAGGGCAGCGACGCCAGGCTCCCCCTGCGGCGCAGCAGCGTGAGGCGGCCGTCGTCCAGGGCAATCTCGGGCGGCCGAGGCCGGCCGTTGTACGTGCTGAACATCGACGAGCCGTAGGCGCCGGTCATCCCAATGGCCACGAGATCGCCGCGATCCAGTGGTGGCAATGTCGCCGAACCGAGGGTGTCGGTCGATTTGCATACCGGTCCGTCCACGCGAACGGTCGCCAGCGAGCCTCGCCCGTGACCGCGCCGCATCGACCGGCTTGCCCAGCGAGGTCAGCGCCAGCATCGGGTGCAGCGCGCCGTACATCGCCGGTCGCACCAGCTCGCTCATACCTGTATCCAGCACAACGATCGGTGGCTCGCGTCTCCTGACGTGCAGTACCCGGCCAACCAGCCAGCCACAGCCGGCCACGATGGCTCGCCCCGGCTCGACTGCCAGGCGGCGTGGACGTGCCGCCTCTGGGATTTGCTCCAGCTCGGCCATCGCCTGCTCGGCGAACGTGGCCGGGGAGGGCACCGAATCCGTCTCGAGACCGTAGGCAACAGGGAAACCGCCGCCGGCATCGAGCGTATCGAAGTTCTTGAGCTGGGCACGCTGGAGCTCCAGCAGTCGAAGGCCCACGCGAAATGCGGATCGCCAGGCATCGACCGCGCCGAGCTGCGAGCCGACGTGGAGATGGATGCCCCGCCAGCGAATTGGACCTCGTGCGCCACCGCCGGACTCGATCACTGCCGACAGCTCTTCAGGCAGGACCCCGAACTTGGACGAGGGCGCACCGACCGCAAGAGAGCCGAGGGTCTCTGGCGCCACCTGCGGGTTCACCCGAACGAGCGCGTCCTGGCGCGCGCCGCGCTTGACCAGTTGAGCGGCCAGGGCGGCCGCATCCTCCGCTGATTTAAGGCTGACCCACAACAACGGCGTGCCTTCCGCAGCCAGCGTGGCCGCGCGCGACATGTCACGGTCGGTCTTGCCGATTCCCTCGAGAGCCGTAGTGCGAGGCGTCGCTCCGGCACGCTCGGCGAGTGCGATCTCGCCGCTCGAAACAGCGCTCAACGCAAAGCCATGACCGGCAATCTCGCTGACCAGCGGTGGAAGGCCGTTCGCCTTCAGTGAATAGAGGCGAATCCACGGATCGGGAAACGCCTCGCGGACCGCGCCCGCGTCAGACCGCAGTCGTTCGAGGTCGTACAGGTACAGCGGCGTGCCGAACCTGCGTGCCGCATCGATTGCGCCGTCAGGAACCGCGGCCGTCAGATGCCCGGAACCACCTTTCGTGTCAGGGCAAGGGCAGTGGAAACGATGCTCAGCACGACCGACGTTCCAAATGCCGCGATGAGCACGTCGGCATCGAAGGGACCCGGCGGCCAGCCACCGAGCGTGAACCCAAGGTTGAGCCGTTCGCTCACCAGCGCGGCCAGGATCACCAGCGCGGTGTTGATGACGAAGCCGATCAATCCGAACGTAATGATCGTCAACGGCAACGAGAGAAGCTTCACGATCGGGCGCAGGTAGCCGTTGATGACGCCGAAGACGAGGCCCATCGCGGCCAGCTGGGCGAGCCCACCCGTGAAGTCCACGCCCGGAACGAGCAGAACAGCCACGACGAGCGCGATGGCGTTGATTACGACGCGAACGACGATGTCGGCCATCGGCCTCTCTGACGGTGTGTATCGGCTGCCCGCATTGCGGGCCAAACCCGCGGGCCATGCTACATCTCGGCCTCGCGGATAGGATGCTCGCTCGGCCCAAAACCCCACAGGAGTCGAGCCCCTTGAGCGACTCTGGCCTGCAGTTCTCGTCTCTCGCCAAAGACAACCGGCCCGAGCCACGGACGGCGTTCGACCACGCCCTTCACAGGCTGTTGGATGACCTGTTCGAGACTTCCCCCGTGTGGGCTACGCGAATAGGCTTCCACGCCTACGACGATCGCTGGCCCGACGCGACCGAGGCCGGTCGAAGCGCCCGACTGGCCATGCTGCGCCACCACCGTGCGCGTCTGCAGGCGCTTCCTGAGGCTGAGCTGACGCCCGACGAGCGCATCGATCGTGGCATCACGCAGGAGCAGATCGACTCGGCCGAGTTCCAGGAGGCGGAGCTGCGCGAGGACGCGTGGGACCCGCTGAGCTACGTCTATCTCGCGGGCAGCGGCTTCTTCAGCCTTCTCGCGCGCGACTTCGCGCCGTGGCAGCATCGCGGAACCGCATTCCTCGGCCGCATGAGGGGCCTGGGCGAGCTGCTCGACGGTGCGGCTGCTGCTCTCACGGGCATGCCCGGCAGGCCCGTCTCACTGCTCCACACCCAGACAGCGCTGGCCCAGCTCAGTGGCGTGACGGATCTGATCGACCAGGGCGTCGCCGAGGCTGAGAGGCGCGCTGCAGAGCCCGGTGCGACTTCGAGCGACCGCGAGCTCGCGCAGGCCATGACCGAGGAGGCTGCCGACGCGCGGGCCGCGGTCGACGAGTTCCGACGCCGGCTACGCGACGAGATTGCTCCCCGCGCCGATGGCGAGGGCCGGCTTGGCCCCGACCTGTTTGCCCAGAAACTGAAGCACACGCTCGCCAGCGGCCTCACCCACCAGGAGCTGGTCGAGCGCGCCCGGCTCGACTACATCCTGGTTCGAGCCGAGATGCTCCGGCTCGCGCGTGAGGCCTGGCCGACCTGGCTGTCGAGCGAGACGATGCCCACTGGTGCCGACGAGGAAGTTGGCGACGAGATCATCAAGCGCGTGCTTGACACCGTGGCATCGGTTCACCACCAACCGCAGGAGCTGCTCGACGCTTCGAAGGAAGAAGTTCGCCAGATCGAGGAATTCTGCCGCGAACACAACGTCATCGGCCTGCCCGAGGATCCGATGCAGATCACGTGGACACCGGTCTTCATGAGGGCCTACGGCCGAGCGTTCCTTGAGTCACCGGGGGTGCTGGACAAGGGCCTGGCGAGCTACTTCTGGATCACGCCACCCAATGAGAACGCCACGCCCGAGGCGGTCGAGTCGTACATGCGCGAAGAGAACGACCAGATGCTCAAGCTCCTTGCCATCCATGAGGGCGTGCCTGGTCACTACCTTCAGCTGGCGTGGGCCAATCGGACGCCCAACCTCGCCCGCGGTGTGTTCGGGAGCGGCATGTTCGCCGAGGGCTGGGCCGTCTATGTCACCCAGGTGATGATGGATCTCGGCTACGGCAACCACGATCCGGCGCTTCTGCTGAACCACTGGAAGTTCTACCTGCGTGCCATCACCAACGCGCTCATGGACGTCGCGATCCACACCGAGGGCATGACCCAGGAACAGGCGATGAGCTTGATGGTTGAAGGTGGCTTCCAGGAGCAGGACGAGGCCAGCGCGAAATGGTTGCGCGCGCGGCTTACCTCGACCCAGCTATGCACCTACTACCTGGGCTCGATCGAGATGTGGGACATGGAGGTCGCTGCACGCCAACGACAGGCGGTCACCGCAGGCAAAGGCGCCGAATCGGTGCCTGCGCAGCGGATCGCCGGTGGCTTCGGAGCGTCGCCCGACTTCGATTACCGCGCCCACCTCGAATTGGTGATCTCGCACGGGACCCCGCCCATCAAATGGGTCAGCCAGATCCTGTCGGACGGCTACGCGGCCAAGTAGAGGTCTCGAGCATGGATTTCGGGCTGATCCTGCCCAGCTATCGCGAGGGCGCGACCACCGAGTCGATCGACGCTGCCTCGGAAACCGCGGCTCGTCTCAATTGGCACTCCGTCTTCACCACAGATCACATCCTCGTCGAGCCGTCCGAACGCTCCTCGGACTACTTCAACGTCTTCGATGCCGTCGTCACGCTGGCTCATATCGCCGCCAAGCTGCCCACGATCAAGGTGGGCATCAGCGTGATCGTCGTGCCCATGCGCAACGCCATCTCGCTCGCCAAGGACCTGGCCACTATCGACGCTCTATCCGGTGGGCGGCTGATCGTGGGCGTCGGCGTCGGCTGGAACGCGACTGAGTTCGGCTACCTCGGCGCCGGTGACCGCTTCAACGCGCGCGGTGCCTACCTCGAGGAAGCGGTCACGATCTGGCGGCAGCTGTGGCGCGGCGACCAGTCCGAATTCCACGGTCGGTTCCACCATTTCGAAGAGGTGCGTTTCGGGCCGCTACCGGCACAGGGCGAGAACGTCACTGTCTGGTTCGGTGGGCGCGACGAGCGTGCCCTCCAGCGGGCTGGACGGCTGGGGCAGGGCTACCACTCTTCGGCATCGGGACCGGATTCGTATCGGCCGCGCGTGCCGATCGTGCGCGATGCGGCAGCCGAGGCAGGGCGGCCCGAGCCGACGTTCTCGGCGCGCATCAGGGTCGCCTTCGGCGAACACAAGGCGCCCTTCTACATGCTGACTGGCGACCCAGACGCGATGATCGCCGAGCTGCGCGAGTTCGAATCCATCGGCGTAAGCCACGTCGCGGTCGACTTCGCCGAGACCGATCCTGAGCGCTGCCGCGACCTCATCGAGCGCTTCGATCGCGAGGTGGCGTCGGCCTTCCGATGAGCGACGCCGAACCGCCCAATCAGCGCCGCGACGGCCGGCGACGGCCAGGCCCCGTGAGGAGACCGAGGCAGCCGAGACTATGGCACTGCCGTCGGCGGCCGAGCTGGATTCCGTTGAGCGCAGCCAGCTCGAATGGCAGCGGCTTCTCGGCGCCGAAGTTATTGAGGACGCCGACCTCGGCGCAGTGCTGATCCATCACACGGATCCGGGTCCTGGCTTCAACGTGACGGCGCGCGTCCGGTGGTCCGGTGCAGACGTGGCCGACCGATTGGCGGCGCTACAGGATCGAATGCGGGCTCAGGATCGTTGGCCGTCGATCATCTACAGCGAAGGCCTGAGCGAGCCGATGGATCTGGGTCCGCTGCTCGCGGAGGCAGGCTGGGTTCGCGTCGCCGGAGAGCGAATTATGTTCACTCGTCACGCGCCGGTGGTCCCGCACCTCGATCCGAGCCTGCGCGTGGAGGCGGTCACGCCGGTTTCGGCCATAGAAACAGCGCGACTCGAGGCAGAGGTGTTCGGTCAAACCTCGGACTGGGTGGACGGCCGCGCAGAGTTGCTCGCCAGAGCCGTCGAATCGGGCGCCATTCGCGCTTTCCTGCTCCGCCTGCTGCGCGAGCCCGTGGCAACGCTGCGCCTCGCGCCGTTCGAGCGCGTGGCGGGGATCCACGGCGTCGGTGTCACGCAGAAGCAGCGCGGCCGCGGCTACGGCCGAATGATCACCGCGATCGCCACTCGCGCCGGACTCGCCACCGGCCACGGGCTGGTCTGGCTGTCGGTCGACGAGGCCAACACGCCGGCAGTGCAGCTCTACCGCAGCCTCGGCTACGAACCATCGTTCGCATGGTCGCGCTGGCTCGCCCCCGCCCGCTGATACGCTCATTCAACCGTGATTTGCGCGCAGTGTCAGACCGAGAACGAGTCGGGGCGCAAGTTCTGCATGGAGTGCGGGGCGCGCCTGGCGACTGGCTGCCCAAACTGCGGCGCCCAGAACCCTGAAGCTGCCAAGTTCTGCGGCGAATGCGGAACAACCCTGGGCGAGGCCGCGCCGCAGGGGACACAGCCCGGGATCGCTGCGCCGGACGGCCTGCGTGCCACGTCCGGAGCGGAACGTCGGCTTGTGAGCATCCTCTTCGCCGACCTCGTCGGCTTCACCAGCCTGTCTGAGGGCATGGATCCGGAGGACACGCGAGATTTCCTGACGCGCTACTTCGATCTCACACGAACCATCGTCGAGCGTTACGGAGGCACGATCGAGAAGTTCATTGGCGACGCGGTGATGGCCGTGTGGGGCGCTCCCACGGCCCACGAGGACGACGCCGAGCGCGCTGTGCGTGCCGCCCTGGAGATCGTGAGCTCGGTGCCGACACTCGCGGAAAGCTTCTCGGCACAGGTTCGTGCCGGAGTCCTCACCGGCGAGACCGCGGTCACGATCGGCGCGACCGGGCAGGGAATGGTCGCCGGCGACATCGTGAACACGGCGAGCAGGCTCCAGTCGGTCGCACCTCCCGGAACCGTCTTGGTCGGCGAGGCAACCTATCGTGCCGCGGGCGAGGCAATCACCTTCGAGCGGGCATGTAGATCAGGTCCTGAAGGGCAAGCAGTCGCCAGTCCCGGCGTGGCGGGCGGTAGCCGTGGTGGCGCTGCGCGGCGGATCAGGTCGTTCGGGCGCTCTCGAACCGCCTTTCATCGGCCGCGACGAGGAACTGCGACTCCTCAAGGATCTCTACCACGCCAGCGAGCGCGAAGGCAAGGCGCGCCTCGCGACGGTCGTCGGCCAGGGTGGCATCGGCAAGAGCCGCCTGGTCTGGGAGTTCGAGAAGTACATCGATGGCGTCGTGGACACCGTTTGGTGGCACCACGGACGCTCGCCGGCGTACGGCGAAGGCATCAGCTACTGGGCGCTGGCCGAGATGGTGCGTGGCCGTGCAGGCATCGCCGATACGGACGAGCCAAGCATGGCCCGGTCGCGCCTGGCGGCGGCAGTTACCGAATGGCTCGCTGATGAACAGGAGCGTCGCTGGGTGGAGCCGCGGCTCGCCGCCCTGCTCGCGCTGGAGCCGATGCCGCCCGGATCACGTGACGAGCTCTACGCCGCCTGGCGGACGTTCTTCGAGCGCGTCGCCGAGCGTGGCCCGACCGTGATGGTGTTCGAGGACCTGCAATGGGCAGATGACGGCATGCTCGACTTCGTCGCCGAGCTGGTCGATCGCTCGCGCAACCGGCCGATCTTCGTCATCACGCTCGCCCGGCCCGAGCTCAATGAGCGTCGCCCGGGCTGGAGCTCCAGCCTTCGCAACCTGACGCAAATGGGCCTCGAGCCGCTGGAACCAGGACAGATGGCGGACATGGTGCGTGGCACAGTGCCGGGCATCCCGGAACAGGCGACCGACGCGATCGTGGAACGCGCAGAGGGTGTGCCGCTCTATGCGGTCGAAACGATCCGGATGCTGATCGACACAGGGCGACCTGGTGCCCCGCCGGCGACGGCCGCTACGAGATGCGCTCAACGCTCGAGCACATGGCTGTGCCGGAGACGCTGCACGCACTCATCGCGGCTCGGCTCGACTCCCTTGGCGACGCTGACCGCCGATTGATCCAGACCGCCGCCGTGGTCGGCCAGAGCTTCACCGCCGATGCGCTCGCCGCCGTCGCTGCCGAATCCATCGACGGTGTCCACGACCGGCTTGCGGCGATGGTGCTGCGTCAGCTGCTCACTGTGGAAACCGATCCGCGCTCTCCGGAACGCGGTCAGTATCAATTCGTCCAGGGCGTAGTCAGGGAGGTCGCCGAGGGATCCTTGTCTCGGACCGACCGACGCGCTCTGCATGTTTCTGCGGCCCGCTACTACGAGTCATTGGGCGACGCCGAGCTTGCCGGCGTGCTGGCCAGCCATTACGTCGATGCCTATAAAGCAACGTCGCCTGGGCCCGAGGCCGACGCGCTCGCGGCGCAGGCGCGCGTGTCCCTTCGTGCGGCGGCCGAACGTGCTGTCTCGCTGCACTCGCACAAGCAGGCCCTGGCCTACTTCGAGCAGGCGCTTGCCGTCACGACCGATCGCGAGGAGATGGTCTCGCTCCACGAGCGGGCCGCGTATGCCGCGAATTTCAGTGGACTCGCCGATGTGGCGATGGGCCATGCCCAGGCAGTCGAGACCATCAGCCGCGATGCGGGAGATCCAATCGGAGTCCTGCGCGGCGCGACCGTCCAGGCATTCGTCCACATGGGACATCACGGCGAGCGGCCGGCGATCGCCATCCTTCGCCCGGCGCTGGAGGCGGTGGCCGGCCTGAAGCCAACCATCGAGATCGTGAAGGCCCAGGCAGAGCTGGGTCGGGCACTGATGATCGGCAGTGAATACCCAGAGGCGATCCAATGGTCCGACCGCGTTCTTGCCGCACCGGACGTCGCAACCGACACAGAGCTGATAGAGGCGATGGTCACCAAGGGAACCGCCCTGGCTGGGTTGGGTTCGACCCTCGAAGGCGAAGTGCTGTTGCGTGGCGCGACTGAAATCGCCGACCGGTTGGGCTTCGTGTTCACAGCGCTGCGCGCCCGCAACAACATCCTTACGTTCCTCGACAACTTCGATGCCGCGCACGAGCTCATCGACGAGGGCTATGCCATGGCTGAGCGGTACGGGCAACAGGTCTGGGCGTACCAATTCGCGCACCTCGCTCTGGCGAACTCCTTCGAGAGAGGGGACTGGGACGAAGGGATGGCCCGCGTCGAGGCCCTTGACGCACCGGGTTTCTACGGCGCCTGGTTCCAGGGTGAGAAGGCCCTGCGTGCAGCGTTCAGAGGAGACATCGACTCCGCCCGTGACGCTGTCAAACGTGGTGGAGAGCTTGCCGGTACGGACAGCTCGCAGTCAGTGGCCTCTGGCCGAGTGATACAGGCGACTATCGACTTCGCGAACGCGGACTTCGCACGTGTCATGCCGCTGGTGCGAGCCGGCTGGTCCCACCCCGACCTTGCCGACCCGGCCATCATGATCGCCATGGGAGTGGCCGTGGCAGCAAACGAGGCGTCGTGGGCGGTCGAAGCACGCGACGCCTTCCTTTCACTGACACGTCGCGGAACCCTCGCCGACGGTCAGCTTGGCGCAGTCGAAACCTGCGTCGAACTGACTGCCGCACGCTGGAGCGAGGCGCGCTCTGAATATCTCCAGTCAAGGAGAAACCTGGAGGCCGCTGATGCTCAATTGTGGCTCGCCATCCTGAACATCTCCGTTGGCTCGCGGGCCGCCGGCCAGTTTCCGGAGGCGGCCGAAGCCATGACGGCGGCCGAGGAGTTCTTCCGCGGAGTTGGTGCCGAGTCGTTCGTCGAACGCTATCGCGCTGCGTTCGTCCCGACGTCTGCCGATGCAGCCCCCTCGACGACCCCTTCCAGCGAGCGCGCCGGGACGCCCGCCGCCTCCTAGCTGAGCGTCTTCACGCGGAACGCCACGCCGAACGATCGTGTGCCGCCGACGTCCAGCTCCAGCGGCCAGCGAAAGATGAGGCAGCTTCCCTGGTAGATCTTTTCGAAACCTGCCTCTGAGTTCGAGACGGTTTCGACCGGATACCACTGCGCCGGTGCCGGAGGCTCGCCCGAGGTGGTGATCTCGATGCCCTGGTATCGGTTGCCGAATGCCAAATCTGCGCCCGCCGGCGCCTCACCGGCAGCGTCGTGGCGAGACTCCTCGTCGCCGACCTGGTAATAGGCGTCAGGATTCCCGCCGCCGCCCGAGAGGTTGAGGTTCATCTCGAGCTCCAGAACGCCAGAAAATGCTGAGTCCGCTAAGACGTCGACCTGAATCGTCAGCGTCGGATCAATTCGCCCGCCACTGAGCGTGATGGACTTTCGAATCGTCAGCCCATCGGTGGCGCGACTGGCGACCAGCTCCATTTCAGATACTTCGGCGACCTCCCAGGGACCGTTGACGTACTCGCCCATCTCAGCACCCTCAGCGGACAGGACGCGAACAAGTCCGCTGCGGCGTTCGTGGTCGTCGTAAACGAGCGCCGCGGTGAGACCGCTTTCCTTGGCCATCAGCGTGTCGTGGATACTGGTGCCGATCTTGGCGGTGGCCTTCCTGCCCTCGGCTTTGGCCACTTCCATCTCGCGCAGTGCCTGGTGGTATGCCTCCGGCCGGCGGCGAATCACCGACGCGAGCGCGACTCGCGGCGCGCGCAGGTCCCAGGCGCCGATACCCGCCCCCTCCGCGGTATCGACGAGCACCGTCTGGCCGGTAGTGCCAAGAAGAACCTCATCAATGCCGTCGAGGTCGTAGTCGGCGACACCTGACGCGACTCCCCCCTCGCCAAGCGCAAGATCCTCAGCCGCGATCAGTTCGGCAAGCGTGGCGAGTCGCATGTGGACGATGTAGATCCCACCGAAAAGGCCGTGCCAGTAGCAGTCGTTGGACTGGCCGCGGAAGAGGTGGTCGCGGGCCTGATCGCGCATCTCGCCTTCTGGCATGGAGTCCACGGCCGCTGACACGCGCAGCATCTGCTTGTGGAGATCGTTGACCTCACGATATTTGGCCTGGAAGTTGCGCCACATCGCGCCGCGCAGGAACTGCACGGCAGGGGATCCCGCGTCCACGGCTTCGTCGACGAGCGTGCGAAACGTATTGGCCTGGTCGGACGGCAGCGCCCACTCGGTCATCTCGAAATACGACGAGGTTGGCACGTAGATGCGGCCGAGCGGCGGCTGTGAGTCCAGCCACTCCGAAGGCGTGACCGTCGTTAGCCAGTCAGCGTTCTCGGCGAGCGCCAGGAAGCAGTCCTCGATCCAGCGGCCCTTCCCCCAACAGAGCTCGTACGTCCCCGGCCACGCCCCGAACTTCTCGCCGTCGTCGCCCATGATCCCGAGGCGGGTGCCATCCTCGGTGGCGGCTTCGCGCAGGTAGTCGATCAGCTCCCCGACCGGGCGAAACGGAGTCCGATAGCGAAGCCCCTTCTCGGTCCCGAAGATCGTCACCCGGCGGCCCTGGTCGTCCGTTGAGTAGGTGCCCCACATGTCCTCGTCGCGAATGGTCGCGCCGCGCAGGTGGTTGTCGTCGAGGACGGTGTATTCGTAACCGGCCTCGGCAAGATCAAACGGCACTGACGGCTCCCACACTCGCTCGGCGAGCCACGCCCCGCGTGGCGTCACGCCGAACAGGCGCGCAACCTCGTCGCGCATAAGCATCAGCTGCGCGTGGCGGTCTCGTTCGGGGAGTGCCACGAGGATCGGCTCATACAGGCCTCCGCCCAGGATCTCGACCTGGCCGCGTCTGGCGAGTGCGCGAAGTCGCTCGATCGATTCCGCCTGGTTCTCCTCCATCCACTCGAGCAGCGGCCCGCTGTAGTGGAGGCCGAGCCTCACGTGCGGATGGCGCTCGAGCGCATCGATCATCGGCTCGTAGGCCTGCCGATAGACGTCCTCGAAGACCCAGCCGAAGTTGCCCACCGGCTGGTGGTTGTGGAATACGAGCGCGAGCGAGATCCGGGCGGTCACGTTGCTACCGCCAGCCTAATTTGCGCCGCGTCAGGACCGTGAGCGGCCCGAGCCTCGCCCACTGGCCACCGGCTGTCGAGCGTCCACCTCGGCTCCGCCCTTGGCGGCCGGCAGGTAGAGCTTCTCGACGTATTCCTGCAGCATGCGGCTGGTCGAGAACTCCCAGATCGTGCTGGCCATCGACTCCTTCATGATCTCCAGCCAGCCCAGCGGCAGGCCGGCCTTGTCGCGGTCGTAGTACTTGGGCACGATCTCGTTCTCCAGCAGCCGGTAGAGATCCTGCGCGTCGGCCCAGTCCTGTGCGCCCTCGTCGGGGCTGCTCTCCCGGCCGCCGATCGACCAGCCGTTCTTGCCGTTGTAGCCCTCGTCCCACCACCCGTCGAGAACTGAGCAGTTGATGACGCCGTTCATCGCCGCCTTCATGCCGCTGGTCCCGGAAGCCTCGAGCGGCCGACGCGGGTTGTTGAGCCACACGTCGACACCCTGCACGAGGTAGCGGCCGACGCGGATGTCGTAGTCCTCCATGAAGAAGACACGCTTATCGAACTTGGAAGTGCGGCTGCGGGTGAAGATGTCCTGGATCACGCGCTGGCCGGGCCGATCGGCCGGGTGCGCCTTGCCCGCGAACACGATCTGAACCGGCCGGTCCTCGTTGAGCAGGATCCGCTGCAAACGGTCTTCGTCGGAAAACAGCAGCGCTGCACGCTTGTAGGTCGCGAACCGCCGCGCGAAGCCGATCGTCAGGATCTCCTGGTCAAGGACCTCGGACAGCCCCTCGAGAAGGGTCGGCGATTCGCCGTGTCGAGCGAACTGAGACTGCAGCCGGCGCCGGCAGAAGAAGGCAAGCTCCAACTTCTGGCGCTTGTGCGCTTCCCAGACCTGGTTGTTCGGAATGTCGTGGATGCGCTCCCAGAACGCGTCGTCGCTGGCGTCGATGTTGTCCAGGTCACCGCCGATCTGCTCGTACAGCCGCCGGAACGGCTCGCCGACCCAGGACGGCGGGTGGACGCCGTTGGTGATGCCCAGGATGGAGTGGCCCGGAACCTCGCGCCACGTGGAGTTCGCGGTCTCCGCATGCAGGTGGCTGACCGCATTGGCGCCCATCGTGTCACGCAGCGAGAAGGCCGTCATGTCGAACTGGGTGGCGTCGTTGTCCATGCCGCGGCCGAGCTCGATGATCTTCTCGAGGTCGAGGCCGCTGTCCTTGGTCATCGGGGCGACGAGGCGGCGAACCAGGCTGCTTTCGAAGCGCTCGTTGCCAGCCGAGACCGGCGTGTGGATCGTGAACACGGCATTGCTCTTGACGCGCGCCAGTGCCTCGTCCATCGCCACGCCAGCGGCCGTGAGCTCGCGGGTGCGCTCGACAAGCATCAGCGCCGAGTGGCCCTCGTTGAGGTGCCACGCCTTGGGCTCGATGTTGAGCGCCTTGAGCGCTCGCGCCCCGCCAACGCCGAGCACGATCTCCTGGTGCAGCCGCATCTCGCGGCCGCGGACGTAGAGGATGTGGGTGATCGGCCGGTCGGCCTCGGGATTGTCCGGGATGTCGGTGTCGAGAAGCAGCAAGGGCACCCGACCGACCTGCGCCAGCCAGACCGCGCACCAGATCTGTCGATCGGGCAGCTCGACACCAATCCGCAGCGGACCGCCGTCCGGCCCGGCAACCCGGAGGAGCGGCAAACGCTGCGGGTCGTAGTCGGGGTAGGCGTGCTCCTGGTGTCCATCGGCATCGATGGTCTGTCGGAAGTAGCCGTGTCGATAAAAGAGGCCGACCCCAACGAAGGGGATGGCCATGTCCGACGCCGCCTTCAGGTGGTCGCCGGCGAGGACCCCCAGACCGCCGGAGTAGATGCCCATCGACTCGTTGAGCCCGTACTCGGCGCAAAAGTAGGCCACCGGCCCATCGAGCTCCTGGCCGTGCTCGCGGTCGAACCAGTGGCCCGATCCGTTCTCCATGTAGTTGTTGAACTGATCGAGCAGCGTCTTGTACTCGGCCATCAGGTCGACGTCTTCGAGGATGTGCGACCAGACCTGCGTCGTCTGCAGCAGCGGCACGGGATTGCGGTAGCGCAGCCACGACTGGGCATCGATTCGCCTGAAGAGCACGCGCACCCGCGGATGCCACATCCAGTAATGGTTGAAGGCGAGTCGCTCCAGCCCGTCGAGCTGAGGGGGAAGCATCAGTCCTGCCGGTGGCAGGGTCGGTATTTCGATCCTATTTGGCACAGTGGCTGCGCATCCTACAGGTTCCCCAAATTGGTGATGGCGCCGCCGCGACTCGCGGAGATGCGGGCCGGGTCCGCGCTTCAGCCGGTTAGGATCGGACGGCCATGCGCGTCGCGATGATCACGTCCGAGTGCGAGCCATTCGCCAAGACCGGCGGCCTGGCCGATGTCGTCGACGCGCTCTCGCGAGCGCTCGGGGAAATCGGCCACGACGTCGACGTCTATCTGCCACGGTATCGAGGGCTGGAGCCGCCCGGGCGGGTCGAGCTGCTGGATCTCGATGTCCCCACAGCGTTCGGCAGCGTGCCCGTAACTGTCCTCTCGGCACAGGCGCGAGGCTATCGGCTGCGCCTCGTGGATCACCCCGAGAGCTTCGATCGGGCGAGCTACTACGGCGAGAACGGCGCTGACTATCCCGACAACGGCTTTCGCTTCGCCTTGCTCGGGCGTACCGCCCTGGAGACGATGCGCGCCGAGGGTCAGCCGGTGGACATCATCCATGCCCATGACTGGGAGGGTGTGCCCGCGATCCTCAGCCTGCGCCACAGCTACGGCGGAATTGCTGGCCTCGGCGCGCCGGGAACCGTTCTCACGTGCCACAACCTTGCCTATCACGGCTGGATACCGCGCGACGAGGTTGGGCCGCAGCTGGACCTGCCCGACTACGTTGGCCCGCCGCTCGGCGTAAACCTGTTGATGGAGGGCATCCTCGCGGCAGACATCGTCAACACGGTGAGTCCCACCTACGCACGCGAGTCGCTGAGCCCTCAATACGGGTCGGGCATGGACCCGGCCCTGCGCTTCCGCGGCGACCGCTACACGGGAATCATCAACGGCATCGATACGGATCTCTGGAATCCGGCCAAGGATCCAGACATCCCGTACAACTATTCGGCGGCGGACCTGGCGGGCAAGGCTGCCTGCAAGGCCGCCCTCTGCGACGAGCTGGGGCTTGATCCCGATGGTCCGCTCTTCGCCATGGTCAGCCGCCTGGATCCGATGAAGGGCTTCGACCTCGTGGCGGCGGCAGCGCCGCAGATGCTGGCCGACGGCGCGCGGATTTGCGTGCTGGGCACAGGCGCCCACGCCCTGGTGGCTGGTCTGCGCGGCTTGGCCGCTCGGTTCCCATCGCTGGTTGCGGTAGAGGAGAGGTTCGATCGCGCCCTCGCCCGCCGGATGTACGCCGGCGCCGACGGCTTCCTGATGCCGTCGCGGTTCGAGCCATGCGGCCAGGGCCAGATGATCGCGATGCGCTACGGGACGATCCCCATAGTCCGCGCCACGGGCGGGCTGGCCGACACGGTGCTGGACGCGGATGCGGCGCCCGACACGGGCAACGGGTTCAGCTTTGTCGACGCTCACTCGGCCTACCTGGCTGACGCTGTACGACGCGCGATGATCGCGATGGCCGATGAGCCGCGCTGGAGCCAGATCCAGGCCCGCGCCATGGCCGCGGACCACTCGTGGCGCGGCCCGGCTCGCCAGTACGTGGCAAATTACCGCCGAGCTATCGAGTTGGCTTCCGGGTGAGATCTGAGCGTGGATTCCGACCGGCACTCCGTTTCCGCAGACCATCCACCCTCTCCGACTGACCATCCACCCTGCGTGACTCAAGCGTCCTGCCCGGCGTCGTGGCCGAGGACCTCCCCGCGCCTGTCAGCCTTAGGCACTCGCAACTGGCAGCGTTAGTCACGCTGTGCTGACTCAGTAGTCGGATCGATGGATGGCCCATCAAAACGGAGATCGATAACTCGCGAGGATTTGACCCCCACCGCCGGCCTGCAGGCCGACTGCGAAGGCAGAAAGTTAGTGGGCGACGACCAGCAGGGTGTCGATGTCGATGCGCTTGTGGCTCGCCGGTGAGCCGAGGACATCGATACGCAGCGTATGGCTACCGAAGCTCGCCCAGCTGTGCGTGAACACGATCTGACGGTTGCGGTTGCCTGACCGGTAGAGGTCGACCTGGGTGACGAACGTGCCGTCGAGGTAGACATTTGCGCGGCCACGCGTGGGCCCCTGGCTGGCGATCCATGCCACGGCGCGGCCGTCGAAATTGAGCGTTGCCCGCGCCCCGGCCTGCGTCGAGTAGAGAGGCAGCTCGCCGTATGAGCTGAAGTTCGCGTCAACCGACCATGTGCCGGTCAGGTTGACGTCCGCGGGCGGGTATTCGGGCACGACCAGCGAGCTGGCTCCGTACTTCCACGGGCCGCTGCCCGATTTGACGCGGAACTGGTAGCGGCTGCCGGGCCATGCCGTCGTACTCAGGCTTGTTGCACCCGTGTTGGCTATCGTTTCCCAGGCGCCCCCGTTTCGGCTGCGCTGGAGCTGGTAGTTCCCACCGCCGGCCGACCATTTGATCTGCACGGGGATCGCGAAGCCGCTGGTCTTCGTGGCGCGGATGTCCATCCACGGACCACCGTTCGCGGTCGGCTCCACGATGACCCGCACGGTCGTGGACCGCGTGGTGCCGCCGTTGGTGCCGCGAACCTCGATGTCGTACGTGCCGGCAGCGACCGCTCCCGGCAGGTTGATCGTCACCCGAGCCACGGCGCCGCGCGCCAGGCCGGATGCGCTCTCGTCGACGTTCGCATTGGCGCCCCCAGGCAGCGTCGAGTTGACGACCGAGATGTTGACCGCGCCGCCGAAGCCGCCCAACCGGGCGAGCCAGATGTCGAAGCTGGGGGATCCACCGCCTGTCGCCAGCTTCACCTGGGGAGTCGAGCTGATCTCGAAATCGGAGCCAATGTTGAAGCTCGATACGTCGAGGAGGGGCTCGTGTGTGCCATCGGGATCCGAGCCCGACTTCCAGTTGGATGAGCCGGCGTGTCGCAGGGCGGCGCGCACTTCGCGCGTGGTCGGTCGGCCGTGCCCGGCATTCATCTCGGTCAGATAGAAGAGCGCGGCGCCGCCTGAGACGTGAGGCGTTGCCATCGACGTCCCGGTCATACGGCCGTAGCTGCTGTTCGGCAGCGTCGAGAGGATGCACACCGCCGGGGCGAGGATGTCAACGTCCGGGCCGTAGTCGCTGAACTTGGCGAACTTGTCGTCGCCCTGTGCTCCGGCGTTGACGCCGCCGGCACCGGCACATCCGGATGGCGGGCTCGAATTGCCGCCCGGCAGGCCGTCGTAGTCGGCCATGCCCGAGACCGTGATGACCTCGTCGTACGCCGCGGGAATGTAGTTCATGGCATTGGCGCCTGCGTTGCCCGCGGCCACGACCATCGTGACGCCGATTTGCTCGAGGCGACATACGGCCTGGTGGAGGGGGTCGGAGTTGCTGTTGCCGCAGTTGCCGTCGTCGAAACCGCCGCCGGCGAGGCTCATGTTCACTACTTCGATGCGCGGCTTGGATGAATCGTTGGGGTCGTCCATGGCTGCCACATGGTCGAGGCCACAGATCACCCACGACCAGTAGCCGAGGCCGGAGTTTGTAAGAACCTTGATCGACCACAGGCGGGCGCCCGCTGCGACGCCCTCCACACCGCTGCCGTTGTTGCGCGCCGCGGCAATACCCGCCACGTGAGTGCCGTGGCCGAAGCTGGTGCCATCGGCCCACGCTGACGTTGATCCGCCGGTGCAGTTGTAGCCGCCGACCACGTTGAGGTCCGGATGGTCCGGTTGTATGCCCGTGTCCACGACCGCAATGTCGACGTCAAGGGTGGCGCCGCTGCGCGCACTGTTCTGCGGCGCGCCAACGCGGCGGACTCCCGGTTGCGCCTCGGTGGCAGGGTCGCCGGTCGCGTGCACGACCTGGTCGGGCACGATGGCCGTGACGCGAGGGTCGGAGGCCAGCGCTCGTCGCTGCTGCGAAGTCAGACTCGCGGCGAAACCGTTGATCAGATGGCTGTACTGGTTGGTGGGCGTTACGTCGAGGCGCGATCCGGCAGAGCGCAGGACGTCGGACACGTTGGCGTCCGCATTCAGCTCGACGATCCACGGGGTCGCGGAACCGCCGCTGGCCAGAACAATCGATGACGTGACCGTACTGAGGGCTGCCAACAGCACGGGAGCGACGAGGCCTACGGCGAACCGTCGTCGACCGGCGAGGGTTGGAGTCAAGAGGCCAAGGTTACACTGGCCGGCAGGTCAGGACGCGCGCGACGGATGCGCGACAACGAGGCTCGAGGGGACCTGTTGAAACCGCAGCGACAACGATCGCGCCTCCTGGCAATCGCGTTCACTCTGGCACTTCTAGCTCTTGCGGTGCCACTGCCCGGGCAATCGGCGGTTCAAGCGGCGACGAACGACACGATTGCGTCGCTCAGCCTGTCTGGCTCGCCGTTCACGGCCGATTTCGCGCCGCTGCCCACGTCCGTCATGGCGACGCTCACCCTGAGCCGCCGCGCCAAGGTCACCGTCCGCGTGTTCACGCCGGGTGGCCAACTGGTCCGGACACTCGCGCTTCGAAAGCGATCGACGGCGGGGGCGCACACCTGGTCATGGAACGGTCTCGACTCGGCCGGCCGCGCCGTGGCGGACGGCATCTACGAGCTGCGAGTTCGAGCCGCGAACGGCCTCGGCACGGTCGTCGTGATACGCGAGCTCCGAAAGGGACTACCCGAGATCTTTCCCGCAAACCCCGGCGCGATCGTGATCGTTGTCGATCCCGGACACGGGGGAAGCTACCTCGGGGCGTGCAACGGCAGGGTTTGCGAGAAGACGTTCAACCTCGACATCTCGCTCAAGCTGCGCAGCCTCCTGGAGCGTGCCGGAGTCAGCGTCGTCATAACTCGGACCACGGATGCGCCGGTGAACGTGACCGATGCTGACGTCAATGGCGACGGCCTGACCAACGGCTATGACGACCTGATGGCACGCAACGACATTGCCAACCTTGCCCGTGGCGACCTCAACATCCACAACCACAACAACGGGTCGAGGTGCCCTTGCGATCACGGAACCGAGATTTGGACTAACGACCACCAGCCCTGGACCTCGGCCAATGCCGCGCTTGCAGACGACCTGTCGCGCGAGCAGCTCGTCGCGCTGGACCAGTTCAGCGACGGGACGTACCTGCCGTTTGACCGAGGGATCAAGGACGGCGACTACTACTACATGGCCCCCTACGCGGTGGTGTGTCCGACGGCCGCCGGCGCACACCCTTCGTGCTATCCGCCGTGGCTGCCGCGGCCGGTGTTGATGCCCAGCGTTCTGACTGAGGCGCTGTTCGTGCAGAACCCGGTCGAGTTCGCGCTGCTGAAGCGGGCCGACGTGCGGCTGGCGCTCGCAGCGAGCTACTACCTGGCAATCGCGGAGTACGTCAACAACCGTCCATTGGGGATCGGTTATGAGCTCGTATCGGGGCCGGGCGCATCCGTCGCGGCGGGCAGCAATCTCGCGTATCGGTTGAAAGTCACCAATCGCGGCAACGAGCCGAGCAACGGGTGGTCGCTGCAGCTGCACAACGTTCCCCGCGTTCCGGTCTACGACGGATCGGGCCAGCTCGGAACGTTGATGGGCTCAGTTGCCGTGCCGGATGGCCTGCAGCCCGGCGCGTCGGTGGAGCTGGACGTGGCAGCGTCGGCTCCCTCGGCTGCAGGGCAGTGGCTGGTCAAATCGGACGTGCGGCTGTCCGACAGCACCTACGCCTCGGCTGCAGGTGTCGTATCGCTGCAAATGCCGCTGACCACGGTCACGCCGTAGGTCGGGCTGGTATCGTCAGCCCTCGATGTCCCTACTTGCCGGCAAGAAGGCGCTGATATTCGGCGTTGCCAACGACCACTCGATCGCCTGGGGCATCGCCAAGGCGCTCCACGAGAACGGTTGCGAGGTCGGCTTCAGCTCGATCGAGATGATGATCGAGAAGCGCGTCCGTCCCCTGGCCGAGAGCATCGGCTCGAAGTTCGTCGAGGCTTGCGATGTCCAGGACGACGCCCAGATTGACGCCGTCTTCAAGAAATGGAACGACCAGTTCGGGCAGCTGGACATCCTCGTCCACGCTCTTGCGTTCGCCAAGAAGGAAGACCTCGAAGGCCGATTCGTGGACACATCCCGAGACGGCTTCAGGGTTGCGCTTGACGTCAGCGCGTACTCACTCGTCGCGCTCGCCCAGCGGGCCGCGCCGCTCATGCCGAGCGGTGGCTCGATCATGACGCTCTCCTACTACGGCGCCGAGAAGGTCGTTGCGAATTACAACGTGATGGGCGTGGCCAAATCCGCCCTCGAGTCCAGCGTGCGCTACCTGGCCAATGACCTTGGGCCGCAGGGCATTCGCGTCAACGCCATCAGCGCCGGGCCCATTCGAACGCTGGCCGCAGCGGGCGTGGCCAACTTCCGCAAGATGTACGGAACGTTCCCGACGATCGCCCCGTTGCGCCGCAATGTCACGATCGAGGACGTTGGCGGGACTGCCCTCTACCTGGCCAGCGATCTATCGGCGGGCGTCACGGGCGAGACCATCTACGTCGACAGCGGCTTCAACGTGCTTGGTGTGCCGAACCCCGAATCGTGAGCGAGCCCCCAAGCGCACAGCCGGGCCCCGACCCAGCGGCCGGACCGGCGTCACCGGACACCACACTCCTGCCGTCCCTAGGGCCGCGCGGTGAAGGCTGGTTCCTGCTTCAGGTCCTGTTCATGATCGCGGTGCTTATCGCGGGTGCCGCCGCCGGCAGCCATTGGACCGGCGCACCGCGCTTTGCCTTGTCCGTGCTTGGCGGGGTGCTTTTTGTCTCGGGCGCGGCCCTTGCCATTCTGGGAATCAAGGATCTGGATCGCTCCATGAGCCCAATGCCGCGTCCGACCGAGACTGCTGTGCTCATCCAGGACGGCGTCTACCGCCGACTTCGCCACCCTATCTACGCCGCGCTGATCCTGATTGGCATCGGCTGGAGTCTGCTCTTTGCGTCACTGCTGGCGCTGGTACTTGCCCTTGTGCTCGCCGGGATCCTGGACCTGAAGGCGAGGCGCGAGGAGGTCTGGCTTCGGGCGCGGTATCCGGGCTATTCCGACTACGCAGCGCACACGAAGAGGTTCGTGCCCGGCGTCTACTGAGGCACGCCGCCCTCGCCGGACGTTGCCATCGCCGTGATCGATGCCCACTCGCGCGGTCGTGCGGCGGCGGGACGCCACTCGGACTCGGCGTCTTCCACTTCGATCGTGCCGTCGAACAGCGCGTCGAACGTGTCGCCGTCGATGCGTTCGTGCTGCACGAGATAGACACCTATCCGGCGCAGGATCTCTATGTGCTCGACGAGCGTCTGGCGCGCGGCGGCATAAGCGTCGTCGAGGATCGCGGCGAGGGCGCGCGTGGCGGCGGCCTGGATCTCCGACGGCAGCTGGCCGTCCTTCTTGGCGGCGATGAACGAGAGCGAGCCTCGACCTGACGCGCCGAGACCTTCCTTGGCGTCCTCGGCGTCGGCGCGAGGATCGTGCCCCATCCCCCAGCGGTTGACCATCATGGTCGCGATCTGAGTCGCCTTCTCGAAGTCGTTCGCGGCGCCGGGTGTGACCTCGTGGAAGAGCAGCTCCTCGGCCGCCCGGCCGCCCATCAGGGCAACGAGGCGTGCGCGCAGGTCTGACTCGGCCGGAAGATCGTTGTCCTCCTGCGACGAAACGGTCACGCCGAGCGCCTCGCCGTGCGCAAACAGGCTGATCTCTTCGACTCGACGGGTGTCGCCGTAGACCTTGCCGCAGATCGCGTGCCCAACCTCGTGGGCGGCGATAATGGCGCGGTCGCGCTCGCTCATCGACCGTCGGCGGCCCGTGCCCACTGCGACCTTCAGCCAGCCGGCGTGCAAGTCGTCGTTGGTGATTTCCTTGCCGCCGCGTCGCGCGGCCATGATCGCGGCTTCGTTGAGGAGGTCAGCCAGCTGGGCGCCGGAGAAGCCGTAGGTCTTGCGCGCCAACAGCTCGACGTCGACCTCCTCGGCCAGCGGCTTGCCCCTCGCATGGACCTCGAGGATGTCCTTCCGGCCTGCGACGTCGGGCAGGCCGACGTGCACCTTGCGGCTGAAGCGGCCGGGGCGAAGGACCGCCTCGTCCAGGACGTCGAGTCGGTTTGTGGCCGCGATCACCACGACGTCGGTCGAGGTGCCGAAGCCGTCGAGCTCAACGAGCAGCTGGTTGAGCGTCTGTTCGCGCTCCTCGTGCGAATTGGCGCCGCCGCGTGACTTGCCCAGCGCGTCGAACTCGTCGATGAAGATCACGCCCTTGCCCAATCGGCGGGCCTGGGCGAAGAGGTCGCGGATGCGCCGCGCGCCCATGCCGACGTACTTCTCGACGAAGTCCGAACCGGAGGCGTGGTGGAACGGGACGCCGGCTTCGGTCGCGACCGCGCGGGCGAGCATCGTCTTGCCCGTTCCCGGCGGGCCGTAGAGCATGATCCCGCTGGGGACGCGTGCCCCCAGCGCGCGAAACCGCTCCGGATCACGCAGGAACTCGATGGCTTCCGAGAGCTCCAGCTTCGCTTCCTCGCATCCGGCGACGTCCGCGAGATGGACGAGCCCGCTCGAGCCGATTGGCGGCTGGAGTACCTCGGCAGCGGCCGTGACATCGTTGCGCGCAGGGGCCTTGGGCGCCGACGGCATGATCGTCCCGAATCGACCCGCTTTCGCACCTGCCCACGGCAGCCGCGGACGCATGCGCATCAGCAGCCACACGCCGAGGGCGAGCACGGAGACGATCAGGACGATGTTCGAGACGTTGCGGATCGGGTCGGACGCCGTCGCTGCCGAGCGCGCCTCCGCGGCGGTCAGCGCGGTTGGTGACAGGAGGTCGCGATAGCCGAAGCTGATCAGGGCCTGGGCTGCGTCACCCACGGAACCGGCCAGCGTTACGGGTACGTACTCGCGCGCGGCGTTCTGGGCGAGCAGCATCTGTCCGCCGCCATCGCCAGCGCCGATCGTCACGGTAAGTACGTCGCCGGCCTCGATCTGATTGACCAGCACAGGCATCGTCCACCGTGTTGCGGTGGTGGGGCGCGGCAGATCAACTGACGCGTGGCTGGTCGAAACCCACACGTAGGCGCCGCCTATGGACAGTGCTGCAACCGCGACGACCGCGGCGACGGTCAGGCGCGGACGCCTCGCAACGAGAGCTTTCAAAGTTAGCCAGTAGGCGCGCATCGTTACCCCAACATTTCGGGGACCACGCGCTGCGCAGTCGCCTGCCCCCACAGGTCCCTTGGCAATGTGAACGACATCTTACACAGGGACTCTGTTATGGGAATGAGATGTTTGGGCTAGGCCTCACCCTGCGCGTTCTGGGCGGGTCCCGCAAGGAGCAAACGCGCCAGCCGCGCCTGTCCGCGGGCATCTTCCAGCGCCTGATGACTGTGGTCGGGCTCCAGCTCGAGCTGTTCGTCGATGTCTGTGCGACGCGTCTTGGCCCATCGATCGATGTCGTGGCGGGCCATGTAATAGGACTTGAGATCGAGGGCGCTGATGCCGAACGGGTTGCGGCCCAGGTAGCGCCAGAAGTAGTCAGCGACATACATCCAGTCGAACGGTGCGTTGAAGCCAACGAAGACCGGCCTTGCGCCTTCGGAGGCCTGGTCCACCCATGACTCGAGCTGGCGCATCGCGTCTGCGGGCTCCAATCCGAATTCCTCCAGGTGCGTTCGATCGAGACCGTGGATTGCTTCGGCTTCGGCCTCCCATCCGCGATCCGCCAGCGGCTTGAGCTCGAGGTATATGGCGACGTCAGGATCGTCCACGAGGCAGGCGCCGATAGACAGCAGGCTGCCGACGCTTGGGCTTGGGCCGGAGGCCTCGATATCGACGCTGATGAGCGCCTCATGGTGTTTCTTGGATGTCATCGAGACATGGTGAGTGATGGAAAGGCGGGCCGCCTAGCAGAACCGCAAATGACGTGCACGGCCGTTTTATCTTCCGGGACGGTGTCATCCACAGCGTCTATCCACAATCGATGTTGCCGTCGGGGATAACGACTTCAAACCCGCGAAAACTCGTGGATGGCACATCTTGTGCGGCCCTGGTGTCGACCCTAATCTTCGTCTCAGCCCGAAGGGGCCACGGAAACCGAACTCACCGGCAGGGGGCTTGCTCTCAGCCAGTGGGATCGGCACAGAGGATCCGGTTCGCTAGGGACTCGTTCTCGAGCGAGGCGGGAGGCTCGTCCTCTCGCAGCCAGTTCTTCTCTCCGAGGTTCCTTCGGGTCTTTCGTTGCGCTCGACACGCCGGGTTCCTGCGCGGGTCCTGCCCTCCCAATGGCGCCCAATATCGCCTGCATCGTTCATCCAGCGACAGGCAACGGCACTAGCGCGACACCGGACCCGTTCGCGGTCCCCTTGTGAGTCGTCGCAGTCTCCACATCGATAAATCGTGGCCGTTGGCTCGACAAGCAACCCAGACTGACCTGGATGCAGGCTGCCGAACGTGTCCTAATCCTCGGCTGGCTGAACGGCTAATGATGTGGGCGATATCGACGGCGCTTAGGTCTCTTGACTCGGGACGCATTCCTCACAAGATTGCGGCAGCGCGAGTCCGCCTCATTAGAGCGCGCCGAAACCAGGCTGGTGCCCCTTATGCCCTGCGCATTCCTCACATGATTGCCGGTGGGGCGTCGGAGCCACAAGCCCAGTCAAGAGGAGGCCGCGTGGGGTCGACCGAGGCGGTTATCGACGGCCCACCCGCGTGCCGCAATCTTGTGGGGAATATCGGGCGGGATTAGGTGCTTGGGCGCGGCGGCCACGCCGCGTCTGCGACCCCGCTCAGGTCAGGCGAGGGCGTCCAGGATGTACTTGAACAGGTCGCGCGCCGAGACGATGCCCGTGGCCTGACCGTCCGTCACCAGCGGGATGTGCCGGAAGCCACCGACCGCCATCTTGTGTATCGCCACGGCCACGCTGTCGTCCGGCCGCAGTACGACTGGATCGGCGGTCATCAACGAGCCCACAGTGACGCCATCGACCGATGAACCGTCGAGTTTCATCACCAGGTCGCGCTCGCTCAGGATGCCGCGGACCACGCCAGCATCCTCAACGACGAGGCAGCCAACCTTCGACTCCTGCATCTGACGCACCGCGTCAGCCAATGAGGCCGAGGAGGCGATCGTCATCGGCCGATGAGGGTTCACTTCGGACAGAGGCACGCCGACCAGCTTCGCTTCAAAAGCCGTTCCCGGCGCGGGTAGGTCAGCGGTCCGTAGATCCGATCCGCAGTTCTCGCACTCGTCGACGCCCTGGATGTTCTCGAAGCCGCAGGTAGGGCAGATCACTGCAAGCGACGCTTCGGCACCGGCGCCCGCGCCGGGACCGGAGCCCTGTCGCGCGCAGCCGCGGCCAAAGGCCGCCAGGCGGAGGAAATACATTCGGCTCAGTCGACCGTCCAGGTCTCGCCGCCGACCAGCAGCTTTCCCAGATCGCCCGCGCCCGACTTGGTGATCGCGTCGTCGATCTGACCCACGACCAGTTGGTCGTGCGTGGGCCGCTGCACCCGTCGGAGGACGCCGACAGGCACCGGGAACTGTGGCCACCACATGCGCGACAGCATGTATGCGAGGTATGGATCCTCGGCCTCTTCGTCGTGGACGAGCAGGTCCGCCTCGGTGACGCCGTCCTTGCCCAGCTCGACGATTTCCGGATGCAGCCCGTTCAGGCGGATGCCCTTGTCGCGCTCCTTGCCGTAGATCATCGGCTTCCCGTGCTCCAGGACGAGCATCCGGTCCTCGCGAACCTCGCGCTCGGTGAAGTCGCGGTAGGCGCCGTCATTGAAGATGTTGCAGTTCTGGAGAACCTCCACGAACACCGAGCCCTTGTGGAACCCGGCGCGGTTCATGGTTTCCTGGAGGTGCTCCGTGTGGGTGTCGACCGACCGGGCGACAAAGCTCGCTTCCGCCGCAAGCGCAACCGACAGCGGCTGGATCGGGTAGTCGATCGTCCCCAGTGGCGAGGACTTGGTCTTCTTGCCCATCTCGGACGTCGGCGAGGCCTGGCCCTTGGTCAGTCCATAGATGCGGTTGTTGAACATGATCATCTTGATGTCGACGTTGCGGCGCATCGAGTGCAGGACGTGGTTGCCGCCGATCGACAGCGCGTCGCCGTCGCCGGTGATGACCCACACCATCAGCGCGGGGTTGGCGATCTTGAGACCGGTCGCGAGCGTCGGGGCGCGGCCGTGGATGGTGTGGAAGCCGAACGTGTTCATGTAGTAGGGCAGGCGGCCGGAGCAGCCAATGCCGCTCACGAAGACGATGTTCTCCTTGGGCACGCCGAAGTCGGGCATCGTCTTCTGCGTCTGGGCAAGGATCGAATAGTCGCCACAACCGGGACACCACCGAACTTCCTGATCGGACACGAAGTCCTTGCGCGTCAGCTCGATGATCTGCGCGTTCTCCGGGCTGAGCGGCGCGTCGCCATTGGTGTGGCCGTTGGTCGACTCGGTGGGAGTCATGGGTTCAGTCATTTGCTCACCTGGGCCAGCTGTTCTTCGGCTGCCTGCTTGATCTCGATGATCCGGAACGGCTTGCCCCGGACTTTGTTGTAGCCCGCGATGTCGATCAGGAACCTGGCTCGCAGCAACATCGATAGCTGGCCGAGGTTGACCTCGGGCACCAGCACCCGCTTGAAGCTGCGCAGCACCTGCTCCGTGTTGGCCGGCAGCGGGTTCAGGTGGCGAAGGTGGGCATGGGAAACGCTCCAGCCCTCAGCCTGCAGGCGGTCAGTGGCGCTGCGAATCGCACCGTACGTTGAGCCCCAGCCGAGGATCAGCAGGTCGCCGCCTTCCGGCCCGTAAACGTCCAGCGGCGGGATGTCCTTGGCGATGCCCGCGATCTTCTCCTGGCGCAGCACCTGCATACGGTGGTGGTTATCGGGGTCGTACGACACGTTGCCGGTCACGTCTGCTTTCTCGAGACCGCCGATGCGATGCTCGAGCCCGGCCGTGCCCGGAACGGCCCACGGGCGGGCGAGCGTCTCCGGATCACGCGAGTACGGCTGGAACGTGGCTCGATCCGTGTGGTTGCTGACCGAGATGTCGGGCAGGTCGTCCAGCGACGGGATCTTCCACGGCTCCGCACCGGTGGCCAGAAACGCGTCCGACAGGTAGATCACCGGCGTCATGTACTTGAGTGCCAGCCGCCACGCTTCGATGGAGTAGTCGAAGCATTCCGCCGGTGTGGCGGGGGCGACGATGGGCACGGGCGAGTCGCTGTTGCGCGCCGAACATGGCCATCAGCAGATCTGCCTGCTCGGTCTTGGTGGGCATTCCCGTGGACGGGCCGGCCCGCTGGACATCGACAACAACCAGCGGCAGTTCCACCATCACGGCCAGGTTCATGGCCTCGCTCTTCAAGGCGATGCCGGGGCCGGACGAGGCGGTCATGCCCATTGCGCCGCCGTACGAGGCGCCGATCGCCGAGCCGATGGCGGCAATCTCATCCTCGGCCTGGAAGGTCTTGATGCCGAAGTTCTTGTACATCGCCAGCTGGTGGAGGATGTCACTGGCAGGCGTGATCGGATAAGAGCCGTAGACGAGGTCGCGCTTCGCGAGTCGTGAAGCGGCCACGAAACCAAGGGCCGTCGCCTCGTTGCCGGTGATGTTCTTGTACGTGCCCGGGGCGAGCTTGGCCGGCGCGACCTTGTACGTGGTGTGGAACATCTCGGTCGTCTCGCCAAAGGCGTAGCCGGCCTTCAGCGCGCGCGTGTTGGCCTCGGCGATGATCGGCTTGGCCGAAAACCGTGACTCGATCCAATGCAGCGTGGGATCCATGGAGCGCTCGTAGAGCCAGAACATGATCCCGAGGGCGAAGAAGTTCTTGGTCAGATCGACCTGCTTGGTCGTCATGTCGAGCCCTTCCAGCGCGCGCGCGTTCAGCGTGCTGATGGGGATCTCGAACAGGTTGTACTGCTTGAGTGAGCCGTCCTGCAGCGGGTTCGTCTCGTAGCCCGCCTTCTTCAGGTTGGCCAGGATGAACGCGTCCTGGTTGACGATCAACGCGCCGCCGGCTGGGAGGTCCCCGATGTTGGTCTTAAGCGCGGCCGGGTTCATCGCCACGAGAACGTCCGGCTCGTCGCCGGGCGTGTAGATCTCCTCCGACGAGAAGCTGATCTGGAAGCCGCTGACGCCGGGCAATGAGCCGGCGGGCGCGCGGATCTCGGCGGGATAGTCGGGCAGCGTGCTGACGTCGTTGCCGAACGCCGCGGCTGTGCGCGTGAACTGTGTACCGGTCAGCTGCATGCCGTCGCCCGAGTCGCCGGCGAAGCGGATTGTCACCCGCTCCAGCTCCTGGACTTCTACTTCCTTCTCGGGCGCAGTCTCTGTTGTCACGCTGCTGGGTGTACTCCGTGGTGGTCCGGGTTACGTTCGTCGCGAGCATTAACCGCCGCTGCGACGGGGCGACAAATTCTACGCTGCGAGCCCGTCAGGCCCCCTCCTGCTCCTCCATCGTCTGGTGTGGCCGGGGCGGCAGGTTCAGGATCTCCTGCGGAAATGCCTCGGCGACATACTCGAGCAGGTCCTGCTGACGCAGCAGACCGACGACCGTGCCGTCGCTCTCGACCAGCGGAACGTTGCGGAAGTGGCCCTGCTCCATCGACTGCATGACCTCGATGAGCGTGGCATCCGCGTGGAGCGTCGCCGGCGACTCGGTCATGAACTCGTCCACCGGCCGCGACTCGTCCACGTCTTTGCCGAGAACCCTGTTCAGGACGTCACGCTCGGTCAGGATCCCCGCCAGGGTTCGTCCATCAAGGACCAGCACCGCGTCACCGTGGTGGGCGCGCATCGTCGCCAGCGCATCCCCCAGCGTCGCGCCGCGCTGCACCGTGCCCGGCTCGAGGCGAGCCATGACGCGCGCCTTCTCGGTGCGCAGCTCCATGCGGGTCTCGTGCTCGGTAGTGTCGCCGACGCTCTTGGTCTTCACGGTGCCTTCCACGGGCGGAATTCTACTCGGCGGGCTCGACCGCCTAGCCATCTCGTTCAGTCACGTTTGCAAGGTATCGACGGGCGGGTGCAGCCCGGAATCGAGCCGGCACGGTCGAGCATGACGTCACTGCCGTCGCGCGCTCGTGTGGCGGCAGCAACGTTGAAGAGCTTGAAACGGGAGGAAGTCAGATGACCAACGAGAAGATCGAGGGCCAGTGGGATCAGGCCAAGGGCGCCGTAAAGGAAAACGTCGGCGACGCCATCGATAACGACAAGATGGAAGACGAAGGCAAGTGGGACCAGGCCAAGGGCCAGGTCAAGGAAGGCGTCGGCAACGTCAAGGAAGGCATCGACGACGCGATCGACAACGCCAAGAGCTAGTCACTGAGTCGAGAGCGGGTCGCCGCTCTCACGGAAAGTTCAAGAGCCGGGTCGAAAAGGCCCGGCTCTTTCTTGTGTCAGCGACGGTGTCAGCGACGGCCGCCGAACACCAACGACGCGTAGTAGAGGAACGTAAGGATCGCGGTCAGTGCCGCCGCAACGTAGGTCCAGCCGGCGGCGCCAAGTACGGCTCGTACGCCGTCGGCACGCTCACCCACGAGCCCGAGGGGCTGAACCAGCGCGAGGGCGCGCTTGCTGGCCCCCATCTCGACGGGCAGCGTCACGAACGTGAACGCTACGGCCGCGGCGAAGAAGACGAGACCGACGACAGCCAGGTTGGTGAAGCGCATGAATACCCCGGCGATGATCAGCCACGGCGCGATCGTGGATCCGATCTGGGCGACCGGCACGACCAACTGGCGCAGGGCCATGAACGGATCGCGCTGGGCGTCCTGCGCCGCGTGGCCAACTTCGTGGGCGATCACCGCTGCCGCGGCCACCGAGAGACCGGTGGTGCCGGGCTGTGCCAGCTGGCCGAGGCCGAGGTTCGGCACCTGTGGGTCGTAACGGCCCAGCCTCTGCGAGCCAGCTACTGCAGAGCTAACGCGGAGGGTCTTCGAACGCGGGTCGTAGTGGTCAGTCAGGTTGCCCGGAGTGGGCTCGATCTGAACCTGCTGCAGCCCATTCCTGTCGAGCAGGTAGCGCGCAAATTCGAACGGGGACATCCGCAGGCCGGAATCGACCTTGTCCCACTTTGAGTAGTTGGAGCGAACGCGCCACGACGCCCAGAGAGAAAGGACGATCGTAGGGACGAGAACGAGAAGGACGTAGGGCAGGAAACCCACCGTTTGTATCGGACCTCCAGAGAGAAATTTCGACTTTTACGGTACACCGAGTGGCGTTTCTGCCTCCTCGGCAGAGGCCCCATCGGCAGGACGCCGGTGACCACGGTTAGCAGCCAGGTCCCGGAAGAGCTGCTCGTACTCGTCAATCATCCGATCAGCCGAGAAACGACTCAACGCGCTGGAGCGAATCTCCGCACGGTCCAGGTTGCGAAGCTCGCCCAGCGCCTCCAGTGCCTGGTCGACGTTGTCGACGACGAAGCCATCGATTCCCTGGCGGACGATCTCCGGCAGGGCGCCGATGCGACGGGCGATCAGTGGCGTGCCGGTCGCCAGCGACTCGACCGCAACAAGTCCAAATGGCTCCGGCCACTCCCCGAGCATCACCGTGGCCAGGGCATCGCCAAAGAGGCGGTCACGCGCCGGCGGGCCGACCTCGCCGAGGAACGTGGCAATGCCCGCGCGCTCGGCCGGTTCGACGAAGCGCTTGTAGGTCGCAATCTCGCGCGGATCGATCGCCTTGGCGGCCAGCATCAGATGAAGGTTCGACCGCTCCGCCAGCTCGACCGCGTGGTCGAGCCCCTTCTCGGGCGTGATCCGACCCACGAACAGCAGATAGCCGCCGGAGCCCGTCCCGGCAGGCATTTCCTCGAGCGGCAGGCCGTGATGGATCGTTGCCACCCAGTTCTGCTCGGGCCAGAAGGTGCGTTGCCTGTCACTGATCGCCACCAGGCGGATGTCGGGAAAGCCGCCGATCAGCTCGGCTGTTGGGCCGACGTCGATCCGGCCGTGGAGTGTCGTGACGACCGGTGTCTGCGACTTCCGAGCAAGGTCGAAGCCGTACCACTCGATGTGCGACGAGATGACGTCGAAGTCATCGGCACGGCGAGCCACGCTCTCTGCAATTTCGGCCAGGAGGCTCGCCGTGTCTTCGTGGTTGCCTGAGGTCCACAACGATTTCGGGGACTACCGGCACGAGCCGGCCCTCGACAGTGGAATTGCCGGGGGCAAAAACAGTGACGTCGTGGCCGCGTCGATGAAGACCGTTGGCAAGGACGCCAACGATCCGCTCGGTACCGCCGTAGCGCGGCGGCGGAACGGGCAGGAATGGCGGTGCCACGAGGGCAATGCGCAACCGTGCGCTTTTCGATCTATCCATAAATTCCTCGACTGGGCCGCGCATCGCCGCGTTGCGCTCGGCCAGGTCGCATCTCCTTGACCTCTGGGCGCCGAACACGGAATCGGCGCCGACCACTCTTTGGCTGTCCATTTTGCGACCAAGCGGCAACACCCGTTTTTTGGATCAGGCGTCCGGCTGCCGCATACACTGCCGCGCTGTGAGTCCCGAATGGGCCTCGGACGACTCTCGGCCCGCCGTCACCGTCGCTGTGGACGGCCAGCGCGCCAGGACCCCGATGCCACTTCTGATCGAGGCAGGAGCCCGCCTGGCGTTCGCATATGCGCGCAACCAGCACGGATTGCGCGACAAGAGGCCGCTGCCGCGTTTCGTGGCGCGCAACCTCAGCTTTCTGGCCTCTGGGCGCCAGCGCCGCCACGTGCAGGCCGAGATGGCCGGCCTGCAGGTTCTGCTGCCGACGTCAGATCGAACAATTGCACGGTCCGTCTACGCCAGTGGTGATTGGGACCCTCTACTGGCGGGGAGCGTCTTCGATGCGCTCAAGCGGTTTGGCCATCAACACGAAGGGACGGTGCTGCTCGAGATCGGCGCCAACTTCGGCGTCTACTCGTTGCCGGCCGTGTCGCAATTCGGCTTCGCTCGAGCAGTGGCTTATGAACCTGATCCAGGCTCGTTCGCGCTCCTCGAGCACAACATCGAGAGGAACGGGCTCGGCGATCGCGTGGCGGCACATCACGCGGCCCTCTCCGCTCAACCCGGCGAGTTGACCCTCAGCCTGGGGACGGGCAATGCGGGCGACAACCGCATCGTGGAGGCGGAGGGTGGCTCGCGACGGTTTACGGTCAAAGTTCCGGCGCGCACATTTGATGACGAGGTCGCCGCTGGGCGCATCCCGCTCGACGAGCTGGGCCTCGTCTGGCTGGACGTGCAGGGTCACGAAGGCGAGGTGCTTGCCGGTGCCGAGAGCCTGTTGGCATCCCGAGTGCCGATCGTCATGGAGTACTCGGCGGGGATGATGGATGAGGCCGGCGTGGCCCGGTTGAACGAGATCATCGCCGACAGATTCGACGTGATGGTCGACCTGAGCTGGTGCGCCCTCGTCGACCGGCTGCGGTTTCAGCCATCGAGCGCGATTCATGACTTCGCCGGCATCCGCGGCAGAACGGTAGAGACGGATCTGCTGCTGCTCAATTACTGAGCGGTGACAATTCGGGCGCTGTTGCGCGCACGATATGCGGAGCGGCCATTTCGATGATTCACCCAGACGCCAAACAAGCCCATTCTCCCGCCGTTGATTTCGGCCCCGACGGGGTCGGCAACGATATGGAGGCGCAGAACGTGACCGATCAGAATCGCGAGGACGACATGGGCCAGGGCGGCGGCTCAGGTCAGGGCGGCCAGGGCGGCGGCTCAGGTCAGGGCGGCGACTCAGATCAGGGCGGCCAGGGCGGCGGCTCGAGGTCAGGGCGGCCAGGGCGGCGGCTCGGGTCAGGGCGGCCAGGGCGGCGGCTCGGGTCAGGGCGGCCAGGGCGGCGGCTCGGGTCAGGGCGGCCAGGGCGGCGGCATGGGCGGCGGCTCAGATCAGGGCGGCCAGGGCGGCGGCTCAGGTCAGGGCGGCCAGGGCGGCGGCATGGGCGGCGGCTCAGATCAGGGCGGTTCCAGCCAGGAATCCAACCGCGGCATGTAGCCAACCACACGGAGGAAAAGCCGGGTACGAAGACGTGCCCGGCTTTTTCACGTCCATCGACGGACGAGGCGATTACCGGTAGGCTCTTTGGCTTCTAGCGAGAAAAGAGGGATTGCCGGTGTTCGCTACTTTTGGTCGCAGCTGGGAGCTCGCCAAGTCGAGCCTCGCTGTTCTCAGGTCGGACAAGGAACTGCTCCTTTTCCCGCTCGTCTCGTTTATCGGCCTCGTGCTGGTCTCGATCGGCTTCGCCGTACCGTGGATTGCGCTCGGCGGCGTAAACCAGATCCAGGACGGACAGGTCAACATCGTGTCGCTCGTCCTGGCGTTCTTCTATTACCTGGTCGCCTACACGGTCACGTTCTACTTCCAGACGGCGCTCGTGGCTGCCGCCATGATCCGCCTCGACGGCGGCGATCCGACTCTCGGCGACGGTTTCCGGGCCGCGAACTCACGCCTGCCGCAGATCCTTGGTTATGCGGTCATCGCCGCCACGGTGGGCATGATCCTGCGCTGGATCTCTGAGCGAGCTGGGCTGGTCGGCGCAATCATCATCGGCATCATCGGCTTTGCGTGGAACCTGGCGACGTTCCTGGTCGTGCCTGTCCTCGTCATGGAGAAGGTCGGCCCGATCGATGCGATCAAGCGCAGCGGATCGCTGCTCCGCAAGACGTGGGGCGAGCAGCTCATCGGCGCAGGCGGGATCGGCCTGGTGTTCGGCCTGTTGTTCTTCGTCGTGCTAATGGTCGGCGTCGGACTGATCGTCGCGGTCAGCTCGTCGGTGACATTGATGATCATCGTGCTGATCGCGCTCCTGATCGTTGGCGGGCTCATCGGCTTGATCGGTTCAGCGGCGAGCGGCGTCTATACGGCAAGCCTCTATCGATACGCCACAAAGGGCGATCCCGGCACTGCCTTCCGTGCCGACACGATGGCCGCGGCCTTCCGGTCCAAGTCGGGCGCCCCGATCAATCCCACGCCCGGTACGGGCCAATCGTTCTGAGCCGTTGGGCCCGGCGAAGGCCCCCGGCGGAGGAAGCATTTGAACGTCGTCTTTCTGTCGCCGCACTTCCCACCGAATTGGTGGCGGTTCGTCCGCGGGCTGGCCGATGTTGGTGCGACGACACTCGGCATAGCGGACGAGAACTGGGAGCAGCTGCGCCCCGACCTGCGTGACTCGCTCGACGACTACTACCGCGTCGCCGACCTGTCCGACTACGACCAGCTGACTCGAGCGATGGGCTTCTTCATCCACCGCCACGGCCGTGTTGCGCGCCTCGACTCGCTGAACGAGCACTGGCTGGAGACCGAGGCTCGGCTGCGCACCGACTTCAATATCCCGGGCATCAACAAGAACACCATCGGCGCCATCAAGCGCAAGTCGCTGATGAAGTCGCGCTTCCTTGGTGCGGGCCTGTCCGCGGCTCGAGGCAAGGTGTGCAAAACCCCGGCCCAGCTCAAGCGCTTCATCGCCGAGGTCGGTCTGCCGGTCGTGGCCAAGCCCGACGTGGGCGTGGGCGCGGCACGAACGTACAAGCTGGAAACGAACGACCAGGTGGAGCGCTACCTGGCCGACAAGCCGGCGGTCGACTACATCGTCGAGGAGTTCGTCCGCGGAGAGCTGATCACGTACGACGGCCTGACCGGTCGTGCCGGCGAGATCGTCTTCGATTCGACCTTCCATTACTCGACCGGCGTCATGGAGGCCGTGAACCAGCAGCTCGATCTCTCGTACTGGATCCCGCGCGCCATCCCGTCCGACGTCCAGGAGGTTGGCCGTGCCATGGCGCGCGCGTTCGACCTCCGTGAGCGGCCATTCCACTTCGAGATCTTTCGAACTGACGAGGGCCGCCTCATCCCGCTCGAGGTCAACATGCGCCCGCCCGGTGGCTGGACCGTCGACATGTTCAACTACGCAAATGACATCGACCTGTACCGCGAGTGGGCCAACGTTGTCGTCCATGGCCGGTTCGACGCGATCATCACCCGGCCGTACAACGTGGTCTATGTCAGCCGACGGGATGGCCGCTTGTACGAGATGACGCACGATGACGTCCTGCGCGAGTTCGCCGACCTGATCGTCCAGGAAGCGCGGATGGAGCCGGTTATAGCCACCGCGATGGGCGACCAGGGCTTCGTCCTGCGCTCTCCCGATCTCGCACCGCTGCACGACGCCACGAAGAGAATCCAGGCGATTCGTCCCTCATGAGGCGCGAAGAGCGCATCTGGTTCAGCGGCAACCTGGGGCACGACATGGAGCTGATCGTCTATGGCCACGGCGGCCAGCCGCTCATCTGCTTCCCGTCGTCCAACGGTCGTACGCGCGACTGGGAAGGTTTCGGAATGGTCGATTGCGTGGCCGACCTGATCGAGTCGGGGCGCCTCCTGATGGTCGCCGTCGATGGCATTGATTGGCAGAGCTGGGCGAACAAATCGGCGCCGGTGGAGCAGCGGGCGCGTCGACACAACGACTATTACCGCTACATCACCGATGAGGTCGTTCCCTTCGTGCGTGGCGAAGCGAGTCGAGACACCGTGTGGGGCACGGGCTGCAGCATGGGCGCGTTCCACTCGTCGAACTTCTTCTTTCGTCGCCCCGACCTGTTCGACGGCCTGATCGCCATGTCCGGGCTGTACCAGCCGTCGCTGTTCGTCGGCCAGTACACCGACGACGACGTCTACTTCAACAGCCCGCTGTACTACCTGCCGAACCTGGGCGACCCGTGGCACATGGAGCTCTACCGGCGCAGCCGGATCACGTTCTGCGTTGGCCAGGGCCAGTGGGAGGACGACGCGGTGAGGGACACCCGTGCACTCCAGGAGGTGCTGCACCAGAAGGGCATACCGGCCACGTTCGATTATTGGGGCCACGACGTGGAGCATCACTGGTACTGGTGGCAGAAGATGCTGCGCCACCACCTACAGGGACTGTGGGCCGGCTGAAAGCGACACCCCCGAGCCTGCTGCTCGTGTTCGCCCTGGTTGGCGTGCTCGGGTTGGCTGGCTGCGGCCCGACAGCAGAGATCGTGCCAACGCTGACGCCGTTGACACCCAGTTCGACTCCCGCCGCGACGGCCGTCGGGCAGTCGCTCGCTCCGTCCACCGACAATGCCTCGCCCTCGGAGAGCAGCCCGCCGGTCCTCTCGACGCCGGGGGCATCGGGCGTGGGCGCCACGCCGAGCGGCGCGCCAACTGCTCCCAGTACGCCGATCCCTGGTTCCATCTGGCAGCCACTGACCGACTTTCCGACCGCCGGCGCGTTCGAGGTGACATCGGTGGCCGCGACGACCACGGGTTTCACGGCGGTCGGCTTTGCCGCGATGCCGGGCGAGGACTACTTCGGCCGTCACGAGGGAGTCGTGTGGCGATCGACCGATGGACGGACATGGCAGGGCGCCGCGGATCCGGCTCTTCAGTTCGTCACTCCGGAGTACGTCGTGGCCGTGGGGGACACCGTGTTTCTGATTGGGACCTTCGACACGTGCGGTCTCAACCTGGAGGAGGAGTGCCAGGAGCCTGTGGACGCGGGCTGGGTTGTCTACAGATCCGTTTCCGGGGCGCCGTGGGAGCGGTTGCCGCAGCTGGCCGAAATGCAGAACGGTTCCGTCGACGGAGCCACTGCGGCGAACGGCAGCCTTGTCTGTTTCGGCTCGACCGGCGACGAGTCACTGCCCGCCATCTGGACTTCGCCAGACGGCGTGAGCTGGAACCAGACGTCTGACCTGGCCGAGACGGAGCAAGTGACGGCAGTGGCCGGCAGCCCCTCTGGCTTGGTTGCGTTCGGGACGGCCTATTCGCCCGAGCTGGACGACATCGCCCTTGTTGTTACTGCCTCAGCGGACGGCTCGCACTTCGGGCGTACGGACGCCCCGCAATTGGCGGGCGCGGCCATCGAGTCGGTGGCGGTCTCTGCAGTGGGTCTCGTGGCAGCTGGTGACATCGAGGACGCCGATTTCAACGCAACGGCGCTCGCGCTTCACTCGTCCGATGGACTCGCCTGGAGCCAGGGTGCCGCATCGGATGGCAGCTTTGCCGAGGCAGCGGGTCGCGCGGCGCTGACCGTGCCGACTGGTTATGTCACCGTTGGCATAGTCGCGGATCCAAATGATGTCGCTATGAATTCGGGCGCGTCGTGGTTTTCTGGCGACGGGCAGAGCTGGCGCAGTCTCGGGCCCTTTGGCAGCGCTTTCACCGACCTCGACGGATCCGCTGCGGGGTCCGTTGGAATAGTCGCGTTCACGGTCACTGAAGTCGACACGGACGTCTCGGTCACGAGCACCATCTCGGCGTTTTTCGCGCCCGTTGAGGCGCTGCCCAGCCAGTAACGGAAACCACGAGAGAGGATGGCGGCGATTCGGGGATAGACCACAGGGTGTTCTCAGACTTCTCCAAGGACGCGGGTCTGAAATGGCTCTCATGGATACAGACCGCTCGCCCCACCAGCCCCAGCCGCCCAACCAGCCCCAGCCTCCGTTCTACGGACCGGCGCATCAATACCCGTACATCTCAGCGGGCCCGGTGCCCGCGTCCTCCCCGACTCCCGCGCCGAAGTCAAATCGGCGAGTCGGCGGAGTCGCAGGCCTCATGGGTGTCGCCGTCCTGGCGGCCGTAGTCGCATCGGCCTCAACGATGGGCCTGATGTCGGCTTTCTCAGTCTCAGTCGCGCCGACCGCAGCGCCCGTCCAGCAGTCGGCTGCAACGCAGCAACCCGGCGTGCAGCTGGCCACGAACACCGACGATGCATCTGACCTCACCGCCATCGTCGCCAAGGCGACCAAGTCGGTCGTGACGATCACCTCGCAGGCCTCGGGCCGCAACCCTTATTCGCCCTTCAACGTGCCGTCGACCGGTGTTGGATCGGGCATCGTCGTCTCTGCCAACGGACTCATCCTCACCAACAACCACGTCATCGAAGGCGCCGACACGCTGACGGTCACGACGTCCGACGGCCAGGATCTTCAGGCCACGGTCATCGCAGCCGACCCGACTCACGACATCGCCGTGGTCCGCGCAACGGGCGCCACGCTCGTCCCGGCCACGCTGGGCGACTCCTCGAAGCTCCAGGTCGGTCAGACCGCCCTGGCCATCGGCAGTCCTCTGGGCGAGTTCACCTCGACGGTTACACGTGGCATCGTCTCCGCCCTCGACCGCGCCATCACGGTCGGCGACCAGCAGACCGGTCGCGGCGAGGACCTCTCCAACCTGATCCAGACCGACGCCGCGATCAATCCAGGAAACAGTGGCGGCGCCCTTCTCGACGAGCACGGTGACGTGATCGGGATGAACACCGCAGTCGCCGGCAGCGCCGAGGGCATCGGCTTCGCAATCCCGATCAACGCCGCCAAGGCAATGATCGATCAGGCGGCCGCCTCGAACTCCTGACCTCATAGCGGGGCTTGCGAGCCCCACAACCGAATACTCCAGCCTTCGCCGCGGTCGCTATCTCCCTCAGCGACCGCGGCGTTCGCTTGTCCGGCACGTGAGGGACGTGCAACGTCAACTGATGCGTTTTGAGTGCGTACTGGATTGACGGTCGGCTAGCGTCCGACGATGGCAATCCTGACCGGCGTCGTAGCCATCCTCGGACGGTTCGCGGGGCAGGTTCTCAACCTCACTCTCGGATGGGCGACGCTGCTTCTGTTCGGAAAGGTTCCGCAGAAGAGGCAGATCGTCCTGCTGGTGATGGTTTTCGGATCGCTGGTCTGGGTGGCGCTGGTGATCGGCGTTCTCGTCCCCGACGTTGGCGCTTTCCTCATCGCGTTCGTGCCCAAGCCCGATTTTGTACAGGAGAGCTGGATCAGGCTCGGCATGCTGATCGGTGCCCTGACGATCCCACTCGTGATCGGGATCGCGGCGGCAGTCGTCGCTACCGGCGACTCGCGAGCGCATGGTCTGGGCCTGGTGACTGCCGTCCTGCGCGGCTATCCATTCGCCTTTGTGCTCGCGTTCATCCTGGTGATGCTCATCGGTGTCGCCAGCGTGAGGAAGGTTCGCTCGCTCAAGAACCGCTGGGAAGACGCGCACGTGCCCGTCATCGTCAAGCCGGGCGCGTACGAAGAAGTGCTCGCCATGCTGCGTGAGCGCCTCGACTCTGGCGGCCTCCCTACGATGCCCCGCGACGCCGGGATGTTGATCTCAGGACCGCCGAAGCTCCTCGACCTGGTGGCCGGTCGAGCGCTCGGAGACCTGGTCCCGGACAGGCTCCAGCTCCTGGTCGGCGAGAACATGGAGGTTCTCGTCTATCCGTCCGACCTGGCGATTTCCGGCACGCGCGACCGCGTCGCGATGGCCCGGGCACTGATCGCCAGCGAGCTGGTCGAAGCGCCCGCATATATGACCACCAGCGCGGAAGCTCAAACGTTCGAGGATGACCTGGAGCGACTCGGTCCGGGTGCCGCGTCCACTCGACCCGCCGAGATGATTCGCCATGTCCGCTCGCTCGACAAGAAGTTGGCCAAGCTGGCCGTTCCTTACGATGAGTGGGAAACGCTCTACCGGATGAGGCTGCAGCTGGAGCGCGACGCGCTCGAGGCCCTGGATGAGTCGGAGGCCGACGTCGCTCACCCGCCGGACGAGAAAGCCCGCAAAACGTCTCGCGTCGATCTGGGGATCGCGCTCGGAACCACGGCGCTGGTCGCAGTCGACCTGGCGTTGCTACTGGGAAATAGACGGCGAGACGGCCGCGACCGAGCTTAGGGGAATTGGAGCGGGAGACGGGACTCGAACCCGCGACATCCGACTTGGAAGGACGGCACTCTGACCAGCTGAGTTACTCCCGCTCGACGGCCGTTTCGCGCCGACGATAGGTTCTCACCCTGTGGCAGTTGGCGCAAACGATGTCGCATTTAGCCACCTCCTCGAGCAACCGCTTGGTGGAGGTTCGACCGATCAGTCGGGTCACGCTGTCACGTTTTGTGGCTGGATCGCGATGGTCGAACTCCATGGCACACGTCGGGAACCGTTGCCTGCAGTCCATGCACGGTACTTCTCGGAGCGAGTCAAGCAGACGTTGGTGGTTTTGCCAGTAGCGCCGCTGCCTTTCGATGTATCGACCTTTGCCGGTCCTCGGTTGGGTGCGAAAGCGTTCGTCGAGTAACTGCTTTGTCCTGACGCGATGGCAGTTCACGCAGACGATGTCGCACTTCGCGACTTCGGCCAGAAGCTTCGTCGTGGACATCAGCATCGCTCGACCCGTCATCAGGTTGAACAGCTTGGCTGACGGATCGCGATGGTCGAAGTCCATCTGGAAGGGTTCGTAGCGTTGGCCACAGTCCACGCAGGGGACTCGCCGCAGATCCCGGAGCATTTCGACAGTGCCGGCTTGCCTGACCCGCACTCGCGTGATCTCGAATTCGCGATTACGCCGGTAGTAGTCGACGTTCGTAGCCCGCTGGCTCGGTCGAGGGGACACGGCCTATTTTAGAACATACGTACTGTTTTGCGCGCTAGTTCTTGGGCTGCAAGGTCGTTGAGAGTTTCTCGCGACCACGCGTCCGGCGTCGCTGAAACCCGTTTTGGGGCATTCTTGTCCTTGCCGTGACCCGTCAACCGGGGAAACAACGGGAGGAGTTCACATGACCTATGAGCGTGATGTTTACGACGACAACGACGTGATCGTCGAACGGGAAGGTACCGGGATCGGAACGATCGTCGGGATCATCCTTGCCGTGATCGTCGTCCTGGCGATCGTCTGGTTCTTCTTCCTTGGGGGGATGAACTCGGGCAGCAATACCACGACGCCCGATCAGCCGAACCAGATCACCAACGACCAGCCAGTGAATCAGCCGCCGGCAGGCAATCCAGCGTACTAACCCAGTCAGGGCGAGATCGAAAGAGTCGGGCAGAAAGCCCGGCTCTTTTGTTTGTCCCGTAGCGTTGCCGGGTGAAAGTCGAGCTGGCGCCGCCGCTGGATCTGCCGGCGAGCCTGAGGCCATTCGGCCGCTGGGGTGACGATGGGCTCGACCGCTGGGACGGCAAGACCCTGCTACGAACGGTCGTCCTCGACGATGGGCTCGTGGTGCCCTATGCGGCCCGAGTGGACGGAAACATCCGCGCACCCTCGCTGATCGTCACCAGTCCCCAGGCGGTCGAAAAGAAGCGGGCGCTCGAAGTCGTCGATGCGATCGGGGCGACCTTCGTGATCGTGCCGAGCGAGCTCGCTGCTCTTGCCGCTGCGGATGAACGAGTTTCCAAATTGGTCGACCGCCACCCAGGGCTGGTTCCGGTGCTCGTGCCCGATCCGTTCACCGCGCTGATTCGCTCGATTAGTGCACAGCAGGTCAACCTGCGCTGGGCATCAACGATCCGTCGGCGGCTGGCCGAGAGATACGGGCCACGGCACGAGGTTGCGGGCGACTACGTCTACTCACTCCACGCCCAGGGGTTCGCGGCCGCGACCGTCGAGGATCTGCGCGCGCTGCAGCTGACGACGGCCAAGGCTCGATCGGTCATCGCGGTCGCCGAGGCGGGGCGCACCGGTGAGCTGGAGCGCAACGAACTGGCCGCGCTAGACGACGACGCGCTCATCGCCCACCTCACCCGACTGCGCGGCATCGGCCGCTGGAGTGCCGAGTGGTTCCTTGCACGAACCCTGGGACGACCGACGGTTGTGGCCGGAGATCTGGGGGTCCGCAAGGCGGTTGGACGCCTTTACGACGCCGGTCCGCTCCCTCCGGAGGACGAGGTGCGGCGACTGACCGCCCACTGGGGAGCATCGGCGACCGTCGTCCAGGCGCTGGCCCTTCAGGACCTCGCCCATTCCACGGGGAACGTCTAGCGACCGGGAACGTCTAGCCCGCGTCCGGCTCCTCCAACAGGCGGATCTTCTCGACCCGACGCGCGTGCCGACCGCCCTGGAACGATGCGGTCATGAACGCCTCAACACAGGCCAGCGCCACCTCGCTGCCGATGATCCGGGCGCCCATCGACAGGACGTTGGCGTCGTTGTGCTCGCGGCCGAGCCTGGCAGTGACCGGATCGGCCGCCTCCACGCAGCGGATGCCGCGGATCTTGTTGGCAACGATCGCCTCGCCCGTGCCGCTACCGCCCATCACGATGCCGAACTCGCACTCGCCGGTCGCAACGGCGCGCGCGGCCGGAGCTATGTAATCGGGATAGTCGACCGGATCGGTCGAATCGACGCCGAAGTCGACGACCTCATGGCCGGCGAGGGCGAGCCACTCTGCGATCGGCTGTTTCAACGGGAAGCCGGCGTGATCGGTCGCCAGGGCAACGCGCATGACCTCACCGTAGCAAACGGTGCGCACGCGAATCCAGGTGAATCGCCCGGCTGGACTAAGGTCGCCTCAATGCTCAGCAGCACATTCCGCCTGTTCACCATCCGCGGCATCGAAGTTGGCGTCCACTACAGCTGGCTCATCATCTTCGCCCTGGTCTCGTTCTCGCTCAGCGTCTACATCTTCCCGAGCGTGCCCGGCATTCCCCGCCTGGCCGACCTCGAGTTCTGGGTGCTCGGCATCCTCACCGCGCTGCTTCTGTTCGCCTCCGTGCTGGTGCACGAGCTGGCGCATTCGTTCGTGGCGCTGGCCCGAGGGCTGAAGGCGAAATCCATCACCCTGTTCATCTTCGGCGGCGTCTCGAATCTGTCGGGCGACTCGAAGGACTCTGCAACCGAGTTCCTGGTGGCGATCGTCGGCCCGTTGACGAGCTTCGCGCTGGCGGCGATCAGCTTTGGCCTGGCCAGCGTGATCGACGAGCCGCGCGCCTCGCTGGTCTTCTCCTACCTGTTCTTCATCAACCTGACGCTGGGCATCTTCAACCTCGTGCCCGGCTTTCCCCTGGACGGCGGCCGAGTTCTGCGGGCGATTCTGTGGCGCGTGACGGGCAACGTCCGCCGCGCGACCGTCTGGGCCGCCAACGTTGGCCGACTCGTGGCACTGCTGATGTTCGGCTACGCCGCTTACCTGCTGGTGGTCGAGAACAGCGTGATCGGCGCCGTGTGGACCGCAGCCATCGCCTGGTTCCTCTACAACGCCGCGTCAGGCAGCGTGCAGCAGCTCGTCTTCGAGCAGCGCCTGAAGCGCGTTCGTGTTGGAGACGCGATCACTCGCGACGAAGCCACCGTGACGCCCGACCTCACAGTCCTGGACCTGGTCGATCGCTACCTGTTGCCCGCCGCTCGCACGGCGATGCCGGTTGAACAGGACGGGCGGCTCATCGGCATCGTGGCCATCAAGGACATCGCCAAGGTTCCGCCCGAGCAGCGCGGCCAGGTCACCGTGGGACAGGTCATGCGCGGCCAGGATCGGCTTCACCCCGTCACCGTTGACACCCGCGTGATCGACGCGGTGGAGCTGCTGGACGACAACGACCTGGACCAGCTCCCCGTGTTGGACGGCGATCGCGTGGCGGGCATCATCACGCGCGCCGACGTGGCACGCCAACTACAGCTGCGAGAAGACCTCGATATCTGAGCTTTGATCTCGGGCGGCCGGCGCGAACCAGCCGCCCGGGCTACCGCCTAGAGGATGCCGCGGTCGGCGAACGCCGCGTGTGCGGCCGCGCCCTGCGCTGCTCCATAGCGGGTTGTGACCTGGGTCACGATGCGGTTGGCCAGATCCGGCATCGTCGTGCCGGTCCAGTTGAACTGCGCCCACAGGATTGCCGTGTCAGCGTGGTTGGCGCCGATGGCTGTTCGTAGGTTCCACAGCGCATGGGACCAGATCGTGCCGTCGTGATGGACTTCGCCGTTGAGATCGGTTGGATACATCCGGGTCGAGTCGAGACGGCGCAGGCAATGCACCGGACCCGCCGTGTAACTGACCGAGTCCCACTCGGCGATGCACTTCGGATCAGGCTGGACGCCGGCGACGATCTCGCTGACATCGCCTGCCCAGTAGTCGCCGAAGCCCTCGCTGATCGAGCCGGCCTCGTTGCTGGCGAAGAACGTTGCTGACTGGCTGAAATGGATCTGGTGGCCCAGCTCATGGAGGATGACCTCGGCGTCCTCGGCGTCATCAACGCCGCCCTTGCCGAAGCGCATCTCGTCCTTGGGATGGTCGGTCGCGAACGAGTTGTCGACGCCCCACTGGTTGATACGAACACGCTGCTGGTCGGCATTGATAGCCGGCCAGTTCGGCGTGACGCCGAAGCCGAGTGAGCGGAGGTAGAGCTGCGACGCCGTCACCCAGTAGTAGGCCATGACCTGCTCGAAGCGGTCGTCGTGGCGCGTGTAGTTGAAGGTGCAGTCGGTCGAGTAGGCCGGATTGCCGGTCTCACTGACGACATTCGCCCAGGTTCCGCGCAGGAAAGCCGCTGCCGTCGAGTCCGGTCAGCGGGACCGAGACGCGCTGGCTGTTGAGCGCCGCGTAATCCGCGTCATTCTGGTCCGTCAGACCAGTGTTGCCACTTGTCACCACCGGATTCGGGTAGAACACCAGACCGGTGCCGGAGGTACAGGCCGTGGGCTGTTTGGCGACGGCGCTGATCGGCGCGACGACTGGCAGAGCCAGCGCGATCACGGTCATGAGGGCGAGGCGATACGAACGGCGGTGCATGGGGTTCCTCCAAAGTCATCCGATTCTTCGAGCGCGCACCGTACGCTGCCTGGCAGGGTGGGTCAACGAGTGTTAGGGACCTGAAACCCGCAATCAGTCGGGAAAGCGATGACGCTGCTCGCGCTTTTCTTTGGCGGCTTCGGAGGCCTCTGTCACCGCCTCGTGCCGAGCCGCGATGAGGTTTGTCTCATCGCTCTCCTCGCTGGCGTCGGTGAACGACTCCTCGATCCACTTGACGACCTGGTCGTTGTCGTCCGTCATGCGGAAGAGGTCGAGGTCGGCGGGCGCGATCATCTTGTCCAACGAGACCGGGTCCTTCAGCCAGTCGACCAGCGGCTTCCAGTACTCGGTGCCCCACAGGATCACCGGAAAGTGGTCGATCTTGCCGGTCTGGACGAGCGTCAGAGACTCGAACAGCTCGTCGAACGTGCCATACCCGCCAGGGAAGATGACGAAGCCCTGCGCGTACTTGACGAACATCGTCTTGCGCACAAAGAAGTAACGGAAGTTGAGCGCGAGGTTGCACCACTTGTTGACAGACTGCTCGTGAGGCAGCTCGATCCCCAAACCGACCGAGACGCCGCCAGCCTCCGCCGCGCCCTTGTTGGCAGCTTCCATGATCCCCGGGCCGCCGCCCGTGATCACCGTGATGCCCCGCTTGGCGAACATGGCGCCGAGCTCCTCCGCGGCGCCGTATGAAGGATCGTCGCGATCTACGCGAGCCGAGCCGAAGATAGTCACAGCGGGGCCAAGCTCGGCCAGCGTGTCGAACCCCTCGACGAACTCTCCCATGATCCGCAGCGCGCGCCAGGCATCGCTGTCGCGGAAGCTCGTGTCGGCGTAGGGCTGGGCAGCGAGGAGCTTGCGGTCCTCGGTTGGCTTGGTCGGCGGGCGTTTCTGCTGGGTCATCCGGGCGAGGATATCCCGCAGACGCTGGGTATCCTCATCTCACGAACAAGCGAGGTATGAACCATGGACTCGAGTCTCTCAACAGCGATGGCCATCGACCCGGTGTGCGGGATGGAGGTCGACAAGGAAACGACACCTTTCCGCTTCGAGCACGACGGCACGATGTACTACTTCTGCTCGCGCGGCTGCATGCTCGACTTCGAGGAGAACCCTGCAAAGTTCCTCGATCCGAACTTCGAACCCCAGGGAATGGAAAGCGAACCGCCACAGCCTGCCTGAACGCCGGCGATCGGACTAGACCGGTAAGGCCGTCCCGCTTCGTTCGGCAGATCGCAGCGCCCAGCTGACCGCTATCCAGCTGATGCCCGCCATCAGTAGTGAGAAGCCGACGAAAAAGCCGATCACGACCCCCGAAATCGGGATGCCCGTCCATAGCCAGAAGCCGAGCAGGATCGTGATCACACCCAGCACGACGTGCAGCCACTTGTACGGTGCATCGTCGGCGAAGGCCGAATAGATGCGCAGGATGCCTTCGGCGATCAGGAAGATCGCGATGACCAGCGTCAGCGTGACCGCGCCGGCGAGTGGATCGGCGAAGATCTCGATGCCGACCACGATGTAGAGAACACCGATCGCGCCGTGCAGGACACGGCGCCCGGTCGTGCCACCGCCCATGAAGGCGCCGATCAGCTGCACGATGCCGGCCATGATCAGCAGCAGCCCAACAATTGCGACTGTCACCAGCGTCGCATTGACGACATTGAACAAGCAGATCAACCCGAGGACTCCCAGCACAACGCCCAGGGCGAACAGCCATCCCCAGCTCATGCGCGGAGCCTCGACGTTCGCAGTGCCAGTCATCGTGGACATTCGTCTCTCCTCCTCTACCGATTGGTGCTTTTCTTACCAACGACTGTTGACATCTCCAGCGTGCCCGCAGGCAGCGCATCCCATCTGCCGATCGGTATCTCTGCCTCGTCGAAAGCGATCGCCAACCGTCGGCGTAGCTCTCCCGCAGCCGTAAACCGCTCCGGCGGCTTGGTGCGGATCCTGATTCGAACCATTACGCCGTCGATCGTCAACAGGGAAACCGTGAGTACGCGCGGCGAATCGAGCAGCAGCTTGTCCTTCCAGGCTTCGTCGGCCGCCATCTCGTCGCATACCCGGTTGATGACAGCAAAGGCGTTGTCGAGGTCGTGGGCGCGCAGCACTAGGATCTCAACCGTCGCGACGCCGTAGATCCGTGTCATGTTCGAGGCGACCCGAATCACGCCGTTCGAGACCGAATGGACGACACCATTGTTGTCACGAAGGACAGTGCGGCGGAGGCCAACCTCCTCGACCTCGCCCTCGATGGGCACGTTTCCCCAGTCGACCATCAGCCAGTCGCCCTTGTAGTACTGGCCCTCGAAAAGGATGAGCGTGCCCATCAGGTAGTCGAGGATGATCGACTGGCCGGCGATCGTGAGGCCTGCTGCAACGATCGCGAGGCCGGCGAGCATCTCCCACAGGTCGAAGACCGACAGGATCAGCACGATGAGGAGCACGAACACCAGGATTCGAATGATCTTGGCGAGCAGCTCCTCCAGCGTCGTGGCGCGCTTCCGCACCTCATCTGCCGGCTTACCTCCACTGTCGAGCGTCGCCTGCTGCGCCTTCAGGATCGCCAGCACGAAGCGGTGGATCAGCGGCATCGCGAAGCGATAAATCAGCACGAGGACGACGAGCCCCACCACGAGGGCGAGGGCGTGCGTGGTCAGCCAGGCAATCAGCGCATCACTGCTCATCGGTATCTCACCCTATCCGTATCCACAAGGCTGGCGCCCTAGAAAAGGCTGCCGAGCCCCTTCGAGGCAAGGACGATGCCGATCACGAACAGCAGCACCGACATCACGGTGGCGCTGTTCTCGCCGAGCCAGGTCCTCAGGCCATCCAGCCTCGCCTGCGCGCCTTCGCCGCCGAAGAGCGAATAGAGCACCGGCACGAGGATGCTCAGTGAGCTGACGGCGACGAAAAGGACGATCAGGACGATCGCGCTGGTCGTATCCAGGCCGGCCTGGCCAATCGATATGCCCGCCCCGGCAGCAAGCGCCAGGTTCTTCGGATTGACCGCCGAGAGGACCAGTCCAAAAACCAGCGCTCTGCCCGGCGACAGCGTGTCGATCGTGGCCATCCACTTTGGCGGTGCCTTGGGTGGATCGCCCGGCTTGGGCCTCGACTGCCACTGTCGAAAGCCGATGAAGACCAGCAGTAGTCCCAGCACGATCTTGAGCAGTGAGGCGATCGTGGAAGGTCCCCCGCTCGATGAGCCGGCCGCCGTGCTCAGCGCCACGACGATTCCCGTCACGAGCGTCAGGCCAACGATCCAGCCGACGAGGAAGGCCGGCCCATTGACTCGAGCTCGCTGCGAAAACAGCATCAGGATCACGGCGATGATCGGAATCGGGCTGATCGCCACGCCGATTGCCAGGGGAACAATTTCTGCGAACGCGTTACCCATCTCTACCTCGAACCTCGGCCGCTGAAGCCCCCAGCTCGTCCAGGTGTTTCTTCATGAGTCCGGCTTGGATGGGCACTCCGCGTGGGATGTGGCGTGCCCGTTCAAGCAGAAGAAGGCAGAACACGATGATCCACGCTGGGAAGGCGAGAACAAGCAACGTCGAGAGCGACACGCTCAGCAACAGGAACAGCCCCAGCACGTAGCCCGCAATAACGAACCAGCGCGGGATGAATGGCGAAGAACGCGCGAGGCTGGTCGACGATATGACGAAGATGGCGGCCATTCTCATTGCGAGCACGAGCAGCAAGGTGGAGCCGAAGTTGGGAAGGATGCGCGCGTCGATTCCGGTGACGGGCTCGTCTGTGAATTCGACCGCCGCAGCCGTACTTGAGGTCGCCGCAGCCGCGACCAGGAAAAGCGCCAGGAATACGACGCCACTTACCAGCTGGACCTCGGCGAACAGCTCACTTCGAGCCCGGAGGGCTGCCGATCTGAACCACAGCCGCATCGACACGATGAACCACAGGAACGCGATGCCCGCGAACGGCATCAGGTACAGCCCCACCACCAGCACGCGCCGCGTCTCGGGACTGTTGTAGAAGGCGACGACCTCCTCGTCGGTGGCCGTTGGCCCCGGCACCGTCGACAGCAGTGCCAGGGAGATCAGAAAAAGGACGGCGTGGATGATGCCGGCCAGGGCGGTGAGGGTGGCGGCCTGGCGCAGTGACCCTCCGCGCGGTGACTCCATGGTGATCGGCGGATCTTCGGCCGTGGGGACCGCCTCTTCGTCGCTCACCTCAATATCTTCGCTGACCGCTGGCCAGGCTCAGAGCCGGCAATTCACGAACGCTCGTCCGGGCGCACCACGCAGCGGAAGCCAATGTGCCCAGTCGACGTGTCGACGGCCTCGCCCTGACGCGCGGCCGGCCGATAGCGGTGGCAATAGTTGGGCGCGCACAGATGCGAACCGCCCTTCGTCACGCGACGCGGAATGGTCTCACCGGGCCGGCCCACCTCATAGCTGCCATCTGGCACGGTGACTCGCGGATTGCGTGGCGCGCAGCACGCATGCCCGGCCGCTTCTGGGTGCTGGGTCGTGAAGAAGTCGGACGTCCACTCCCAGACATTTCCCGCCGTGTCGTACAGCCCGAAACCGTTGGGCGGGAACGTGCGCACCGGAGAAGTGCCCTCGTATTTGTCGAGCAGCAGGTTCTGCCAGGGAAACTCGCCCTGCCAGGTGTTGGCCATCATCTTGCCGCGTGGTGCGAACTCGTCTCCCCATGCGTAAGTCTTCTGTTCGAGTCCGCCGCGCGCGGCAAATTCCCATTCGGCCTCCGTTGGCAGTGACTTGCCCGCCCAGGCGGCGTAGGCCTCGGCGTCTTCGTAGGCGATTTGCGTCACCGGGTGTATATCGCGACCAGCGACGTTGCTGCCCGGGCCCTCGGGCGCATCCCACTTGGCGCCCGGAACGTACGACCACCAGTTCTGGACGTCGCGCAGGTCGACGGGCCCGGTGGTTCGATGGAAGACCAACGCACCCGGCACGAGCAGCTCGGGGAGGGCGTCGGGGTACATCTGTGGATCGAGGGGTCGCTCGGCCAGGGTCACGTAGCCGGTCTGTTTAACGAAGCGCCTGAACTCCGCGACCGTCACCGGGTGATCGTCCATCCAGAAGCCGTCGACGGCCACCGGGTGAACGGGCTTTTCCTCCGGGTACCAGTCGTTCGAGCCCATCAGGAACGTGCCTTCCGGTACCCAGGCCATGTCCTTGTTGGCCCCGGACGTGACAACAGGGCGCGGGGGCACGGCCGTGCTGATCGTTGTGCTCATGGTCTGGTTCGTGACGTGGCCGGGATCCTCCATCCGGGCGCTGAGCATCGGTCGCAGGTCTGGGAACGGGCAATGGGGCCAGCCGGTGTGTAACGCGTCGTGCGCTCACATCGCCTTGGTCCCGCACAGACGGGAGCCCTCCTCACGAGGGAGAGAGGAGGGCTCACGCCGCGGTGGGCCGGGACGCCAGTCGCCTTTCGGCGACACGAGGCGAGTCGATGGAGGCGACGCGCCCGCTGGCTAACCGGCATTGAAGTGTTCGTGGAGAGCATCGACGTCCACTCCCCAGGTCGCAATGGCGCCAGCCGGTGTAGGAGCGGGGTGCGCCCACGTAGCGAACGGGTGCGTGTTCAACGCTGACCCGTGGGAGGATCGGTGGGCGACTCATCGGCAGTCCGGTCCGCGAGCCCTCCTCGCCCGTCACCAGCAAGGAGGACTCGCGCCGGTGCCTCGACTGACTTGCGCTCTCAGCCCCAGCCGGACCGCGCGCGTCTGTCTCGGCCTGTGACATTCGGCCGACTGCCCGTCTTAGCAACCAGATTCGGGCCTTGTCGGGGTTACCCGCAATACGGCCTGCGCGCCTCTGTTGGTGGTGCCGACGCCCGGCTCCCAGCTCCGGCTGGCAGGTGCTAGCTGGCGCCGTCGTTCTTCGCGCCGTCTTCCTTAGCCTGCTCAGCCAGCTGCTTCTTGAAAAACTCGAGCGCGGTCCGGGTCTTGGCTGACTGCTGGCCACCCAGGTCGATCCCCATCGAGACCAGGTGGGCGCGCGATTCGGCCGCAACCCGGAATGCGTCGGCAGGGAGGCTCTTGGTCGATAGCTCGAATACGCGGGATCCATCCTGGTAAAGCCACATTTCCGCGACGAATCTTTGCATCCCTGCCGGCTGGAACGTTCCCTTCAGGATGAATGTCGGGCCGAGCGGAATAAGGGAATCCAGGTCGATCCCCTCAGGCGCGTGCTCCTTGTAGAACTTTCTCTGGCCCTTGCTGAAGATCTTTCGGAGCGGGACCTTGCCACTGACCACATCGAGCACGGCGGTGCCCGTGGTCTTGCCCTTGTACGAGCCGGACGCAACGAAGCCGCCTGGCATCGCATCGACCTCGAGCTTGAAAAGCGGTTCCTTGCGCAAGCCAGCCGGCATGTCATCCGGCACGACAGGGCGGAGCTTGACTACCGTGTCGGCCTTACCGCCCTGGATCCGTCTCGCTCTGACGACGACACCCGCGGCATCCAACGCCAGATCTGGAGTGTCGAAGAAGAAAACCTGGCGCGGCTGCGCCTCGACTGGGTCAACTTCCAGGTTGAGGATTGTGGCCCGGTGGTGATCGTCCGGAATGGTCAGCTTCAGCTCGACGCTGTCAGCGCCCTTCATCAGTTTCATCAACTCCTGGAGCTGTTCGTCGGACAGACGCGTCCGATCACTCGCGTTGCGCGACGTCACTTGCAGGCCTCCATTGCTTTGTTAACAAAGCGAGCATCCGCTTAGCGTCCGATTCACTCAAGGGTGTGAGCCGGTGTCCCCGAAAGGTAGCGCGGCTATGCTCAAGCCCGTGATCGCAGCTTTTGCGTGGGGCTTCGGAGCAGCATCGTCTCTGCTGCTCGGCGGCGCGATCAGCCTGACGTGGCGCATTCGGATGAAGGTGCTCGGCCTGGTGATGGCCTTCGGATCCGGGGTGCTCCTGAGTGCTGTCGCCTACGACCTCGTGGAGGAGGCGTTTCGCGTGGCGGCCGATGGCTTCGCCATAGCGCTGGGCCTCGCCGCCGGCGCCCTCACTTTCTACGCTGGCGACGTCCTGATCGATCGATTGGGTGGCGAGAACCGCACACGGCCCGAGGGCATCGACCAGGCCGACTCGCCATTGGCGATAGTGCTCGGGATCGTGCTCGACGGAATCCCTGAATCGATCGTCATCGGCCTGACGCTGCTCGGCGGCAGCACGATTGATCTCGCGGTCGTGATAGCCGTGTTCATGTCAAACGTGCCCGAATCGATCGCCGCAACCACCGGCTTGCGCGCGAGCGGTTGGAGGCCGTCGCGGATCATGGGGCTATGGCTGCTGGTGGCGTTGGTATCCGGCGCCGCGGCGTTGACAGGCTACGTCGTGCTTGCCGATGCATCTGGTTCAGCAGTGGCGCTTGTCGACGCCTTCGCCGCCGGCGCAATCCTGACCATGCTCGCCGACACCATGATCCCCGAGGCGTTCAAGCACGGCGGCAAGCAGACCGGCCTGGCGACGACCCTTGGTTTCGGATTGGCGTTCGGCCTGACGGTCCTGCGTTAGTCGTTCGCCCGTGTCGACGAACCTCACATCCGCGTCGACTCGATCTCGAATGCCTCCTTCGTGCTCGGCAAGAACGCGAAGGCGAGAACGGCGAGGCTCACCAGGAAGCTGATGCCCACGTCGGCGAATGTGGTGTCGGTGAACGCGACTTCGGTGAAGTCGTAGATCAGGCTGAACGCGGCGACGATCGTCACGAAAACCCACGCCGATACATCCATCACCCACAGCGCGCGCAGAGCCCACCACCAGACCCAGATCATCAAGCCCCAGATCAGGACGTGCCAGATGTTGAAGTCCTTTATGGCAACGGGCCCGATGAAGTAGGGCAGGATCCCGAGCGCCTGCAGGAAGTGAACGACCGAGAGTACGAGCGCGATTCCCGCCAACACGGCCAGGACGGTTACGGCAAGTGGTCGGGTGCGCTTCTCGTCCCCTGCTTCTGGCATTGTTCCTCCTCATCGACGGCGTCAGTCCCCCGCGGTCAGGTTACCCCGTGAGGGTGGCGTCGACCTCGGCTGGAGCGCCGAGCGTGTCGTATTTCAGGTCCATCAGGATCGCTTGAGTGCACGCCCCTCGGTCAATCGGTGGGTCCGCCATCTGGACATGCGTCCGCTAAACCCCGACTCTGGCCCGAAGCGTCACCGAACGAGGAGAAGAGATGGGTTGCTTTTTCGCTCTATTCGCGGGTTTCTTCCCGAGACTCGCGGTTCTGTTCATCTGGCTGGCACGGCCGGCGATCTTCAACGCCGCACTCGATCCGATATTCGCGATCTTGGGGATCATCTTCCTGCCATTCACCACACTGATGTACGTGCTGCTGTGGAGCGCGACCGGGCTTACCGGCCTCGACTTCCTGTGGCTGGCACTGGCCTTCCTGCTCGATGTCAGCGCGGCCGGCGCCTCGGCCTACAACAACCGCGACCGAGTGCCGGGCTACAACCCCGACACGTACCAGGGCGGCTGATCAGACGGGACTGACCAGCGGCGGTTTCGACCGCCTCAGCTCACGGCCGCCGGTATCTCTGACCCCGGCAGCATCTGCTGGCAGGACTGCGATCCGGCGTTCGTGAAGCAGACCGTGGCCGCGCCGTTGGCCGCGATGCTGACCGACTGCACCTCGGCGTTCGGAAGGTTGCTCAATAGCGTGCCGATAGCGGTGCGTGCCACCGCCCGGCACTGAGTCTCGGCCTCCGGGCCGGCTGCGTACGGGTTGCCTCCTTCGATGGAGCTCGTGTTCATGTCGCACGTGACAGTCACGCCGTCGACGTCCAGGGTCATCGCGGACTGACCGCCCGGTAGCAGCGAGCACGCCGCCAACATCAGCAGCGCGGCCGTCGTCGCCAGGAGCCTGCCCGCTCGACGGCCCCGGAAACCAAAAATCGGCCCGTCAGTCATGACGAGCCGATCCCTGGCATGTGCTTGTGCTCGATTCCTAGCCGGCCAGAGCCTTCGCCTTGGCCGTGTCGTACTCGGCCTGGGTGAGTGCACCAGAGGCCTTCAGCTGCTCGAGCTTGGCAATCTCGTCGGCCGACGAGTAGCCCACTTCGCGCCTTATCGAAGCCTTAGCCGCCACCTCGTCCTCTTCGTCCTCTGGCGTGCGCTTGCGCGTCACCAGGTAGATGAGCGAGCCAAGGAATGGCAGGAAGACCAGCGCCACGATCCACACGGCCTTCATGCCACCTGAGATGTCGCGTCGTCGGAACAGGTCCGCGAAGATCCGGATGAAGATCCAGATCAACATGAACTAGAAGTAAAAGACGATGAGCGACCAGAAGAAATCCAGGAACGTCACGTAGCGCTTCCCTCTCTAGTTGCCTCGCCGCAATCCGACTCGGTCTTGTGCACAATCTTAGTCGGCCGCATCGGAATCAATGGGGCGTGCCCGTGTTTCATGTGGGGCGCGTCAGGGTGGGTCGGCGAAAACCGTTGACCAGTCGTTCTTGATGCTGACCACCGTCCAGCCACCGACCCGGGCAGCATCGAGCGCCTTCTCGGCTCCTTGGACATAATCGAACTCGCGCTCGGCATCGTCGTGAAGCACCAGGAGACGCAACGCCGGTCGTGATCCGCCGGCGAAGCTGAGCATCGGCAGGTCGCCGTTCGAGTTGCCGCCGGCGATCAGCGGCCGCCGTCCCACGCGGCTCCAGATGCGAATGGGCTTCGCTGGACCGTCGTCCAGGACGTCGGCCTCGGGCTTGCGCATGATCTTGCCGCCGCCGGCGTCCGCAACGTAGTCGAGAGCGGTGGAGCTACCGATCACCCGGTCGCGCGGGACCCCGTACATCTCCTGCGAGATGGGCCGCATGAAGTCACGACCCCCGCCAGAGGCGATGTAGTTCGAGAACCCGTTGGCCTCCAGGTATGTGAGCAACTCGACCATCGGCGCGTACGCACAGTCGACATACCCTCGACCCAGCGTTGGGTGCGACGCCGAATGCAGGAACGAACCGGCCTGCTCCTCGAAATCGTCCACGCTGATGCCTGCGTGGGCAGCAAGAACTCCACCCAGGAGCACGCGTACGTTCGTGTCGTCGCCCTTGTAGTGGTCCTCCAAGCACCTTCCCCAGCCACGCGTAATCGCGTTCATACGCGGCCTTCCACGGCTGCTTCTCTCGGAGCGCCGGGTCGGCCTCGGCCATCTCATATAGCCGGCGGAGGATGAAGTCTGCCTGGATGGGAAGGGGCTTCTCGACCCACAGCGTGCCGTCGTTGTCGAACACGGCGATCCGCTCTTCTGGCGGGACGTCGCGTGCGGCGGCCTCAACGAAACCGAGGATTGCTTGCCTGGTCGAGCCGTCCTTCCAGGACGACAGCGCCTCGCCCATCAGCCTCGGCCGCCGCTGGCTGCTTCAGGCATCCGATAGCCAGTCAAGCCGCCGCTGTAGGAGAGGTTGGTGATTCCGATGTCGTCTCCCCAGATCACGAGGATGTTGGGCTTCCCGTTCGGCATCGACACCACCCCGTAGCTTCGCCAGGCGCATCCGGCTGGATGCGCTTCCGCGAGCGTCGGACGAGACGGACAGGCGGGCAATACGGTGAGCCGGTATGTATGGGGTGGCGCCTGCGCCCGTCAACGCGTATTCGAACTCAGGCGCGGCGCATCGTAAGTTGGCTGACTTGCGTCGATGCGGCACCACGGGCCGACCGCGCGCGGCTAACGTGGCGTCTGTCCGCACGAGCAGAACCTCACCGGTGTGCGCACTCGTGACGTACTCGATGTAAAGGTGAAATTCGCCAATGACCGCGGGCAAGAGCCGCCTCCCCCCGTTTGTGCACGACGTCATCGATGACCGCCGTGGGTTTCGAACGCTCCTGGTCGTTTCGCTGGCCATTCTTGCTGCCGCGCTTGACCCGCCGCTGTTGGACCCGGGGATGCCCACAATCCGCGCCGCGCTGCGGGCCGAACCAAGCCTCCAGGCGATCCTGTCGCTGTCGACAGAAGTCCAGGCAGCGTTTCTCCTGATCGGTGGCGTAGTGGCCGACCGGTGGCGAACCGGCCGAACCCTGCAGCTCGGCCTTGCCGGCCTCGTCGTTGGATGTGCGCTGGCCATCCTCATGCCCAGTGGTCCCGGATTGCTGGCATCACGGGTCGTCGGCTGGGCGTCGAGCGGCATCGTCATTCCGTTCTCGATCGGCGCCGTCGCTGTGGTTTACACCGGCACGACACGGGCAACAGCGTTGGGCATTGCCTACGCGGCCTATGGCGCAGGAACTGCCGCGGCGCCCGCGCTGGTCGTGCTGCTGGGCGTGCAGGGCCCGCGCTGGCCGGCCTTCGCGGCATGCGCAGTGACCGCGCTCATTGCGATACCGGTCGTCCGCCGCTACCTCCCGGAGATGCCGAAGGACAAGTCATGGCCCGTCGCGGCGATCTTCGCCGTCGTATTGCTGGGCGTGGGCGTCGTGAGCGTCGTGTCGGCATTGGTCCAGGTCGGCGAAGCGCTGAACCCGGTGCGGCTCGGCTCGCTGACCGTGGGCCTCATCGCGGTCGGCGCCTCGTTCTGGCTGCGCAGTCGCGCCACGGAGGAAAACCGCACTCTCCATTTCGACTATCGGCCGCTGGCTGTGGCGATCGTGGCCGGCCTCGTCGTGGGTTTCTCGCAGGCCATACCGCTGCTCCAGGTGCCCCAATACTTCCAGCTCATCCTGGGGATGCCACCGCTCGTTGCCACGCTGGCGATCGCCCCGTTCGTGATTGCCCTCTTCATCGCTGGACCGACTTCGGGCCTGTTGCTGCAGCGCTACAGCCCGCGCTCGCTGATGGCAGGCGGCACAATCGCTCTCGGCGTTGCAGACGTGATCGTGGCGCTGGTGCTGGGCCCCGCGACCTCGTCGACGTACCTCTACTACATCGTGCCGCTGGCCCTGATCGGTGGCGGGTTCGTCCTCGCCACGACCGTCAGGACGGCCGTCATCTTCGCCAGCATGCCCAGCCGACTGCCATCACTTGGCGGCCGGCATCAACGGTGCGTCGATCGGTGTCGGCGCCCGTCTCGGCATCGTCGTCGCCACGGTAGTGGTCAGTCGGGTGGCGCTGGACGCCTACTCGGCCGAAGTTGCCACCCTCGACCCGGTGACTGCCAAATCCCTGGTCGATGCGTTTCGCGAGTTCCTGACCGCGATGGGCCTGAGCGGCCCGACGATCGTCGGCGGAATTGACGCCACGACGTTCACTGCCTATGCGGCGGCGGGGATCCAGGCGATTCGAGTCACCGAGCTGGTCAGCGGCATCGTCGCAATCCTCGGCGGAATATTCATCTACTTCGCCATGGGCGCCCGGAGTCCGCTGGTCACCGTGTTCGATATGGCCGAGGAGCGGCAGCCGAAGCCGCCTCAGACGCCAGCCGAAGCCGCTCCCCAGAGTCTGTAGACCAGAGCGGCCAGGTCTCAGCCGGCCAGAACCTTGGCCTTGGCCGCCTCGAACTCGGCGTCGTTCAGGATGCCCGACGCCTTCATCTCCGCCAACTGATTGAGCTGGGTCATCATGTCTGGGGCCGCGGCGGGCGCGGGTGCGGCAGCCGCGGGAGCTACAGCGGCCTGGGCCTGCTGTGCCTGCATCTGCGCCATCTGCTGCTGCATCTCGTACATCTGCTGCTGGTTGTCCATTGTGGTCTGATCGGCCGCTTGCGCCTGTTGCTGAGCCGAGTACTTCTGGTCCTGGTGATGCCTGACCGCGCCTGCGGTGCCAGCGACAACGGCAGTAGTTGCCATCGCGCCTACCAGGCCCATCCCTCGTCGTCGTCTCATCATCGGGTCTTACCTCTCTGACTTTTTCTGGGTAGTGAACTAGGCGGCGGTTGCTGACTCGACCATCGCGTCGACCACGTCCTTGGGGATTCGCTCGGAAAGCACCAGCTCACCGTCGGCCTCGAGGACCGCGTCCCTGAAGCGTGTGGCCCAGGTGTTCTCGAAGAGCATCACCGCTGCGGACGAGTTGGGTCCGATGCGCCTGGCAAGCTGCTTCGCGTCGTCGTGGTTGAGCAGGTCCGACTGGTCGGTGACGACAGGGTCGAACTCGCCGAACGCGTCAGGGTCGAGCTCGTTGAGCTCGAGGACGGCCACCTCACCCTGGTCGTCGGTGATGGCGAACAGGATGTCAACGATACGAATCGTTCCTGACTCAACCAGGGCTCTCAGCTCGGGCATGATGCCGCCGCTGAACTTGTTGCCGGGAAACTTGAGCACCAGCAGCTCTACTGGTCCAATGGACATCTCGACCTCCATACGAGCGCGTGACGGTAACAGCGTGTCTATCCATTTTGGAGCATCCGGCGCAAGTACGGGCTGGGCAATGGGGTGTGCCGGTGTGTCCATTTGGTGCTCGCCAGAACCGGTCCGACGAGCGTGGTCGCTCCATAATTTCCTGAGGACGCCGGCTGTCATCGCGCTCTTCCTCAGGAACGGCGAGCCTGAGCATGGTAACTCCGGATGCGGCAGTCGCGGATCCTCTTCGGCCGAGCACAGGATGACCTCGGGGGCAGGCGTGATCGAGCGCAGCCGCCTGCATGTTTCGAGCCCGTCAATGCCAGGCATGATCACGTCCACGAGCACCAGGTCAGGTTGGATTCGCGTCGCGAGTGCCACTCCCTCTTCGCCGCTCGTCGCCTCGCCGACCGACTGGAAATCGGCCATCGAAGTCAGTACGTCGCGGACCGCGGCGAGGAACACCGTGCTGTCGTCGATGACGAGAACCCGGACGGGACGCGCAGATGCGTTGCTCTCGGCGGGGCTGGGAACCAACATATATCGAGCCAGGCGTTCGGCGTTGTTCGGCTCAGGTCGCGCGCTCGGCGCGAGGTCTGCCCGTGGCATGTCGCACGAGTTCCGTGGCTGCGTCCATTCGGTTGCGCCTCTGGGGGCACCCGGCCGGTGAAGCGGGGTACCTTCGGCAACCGTGACAGTCTCATGTCGGTGGCGCAACGGCGCCCGCAGGCATCGCGCGTGAGTGTCCACCCCCACCGATGGGCGGTGACGCATAGGGAGTCAGCCCTACTCGCGCACCCCACTTTCTGTTGAGGCATCGGTCGGCGTGCCGGTGAGGAACATCAGGACGGCGGCGACGCGCCGGCTGACCACTTCTTCGTCCTCCAGCTCCAGCTTCTGGAAGATCGATCCGATGTGCTTCTCTACGGCTCGTTTGGTGAGCGTCAATTCCTCGGCGATGGCCCTGTTGCTCATTCCGCGCGCCATGAGCGACAGAACCTCCCGTTCGCGCGGGGTCAGCTCGTCGACGGGCGATCGCTGCGGACGTCGTGCGCCCTCGATCAGCTCGTGCACAACGATGGGATCGATCACGGATCCCCCGTGCGCCACGACCTCGATTGCGTTGAGAAGCTCCGCCCGATCCTGCAGCCGCTCTTTCAGCAGGTAGGCGCGGCCATGCGCGCTGGGCCTCAGGAGGGCCACCGCCAGCGATGGCTCGGCCCACGCGCTCAGGGCGATCAGTCCAACGTTTGGCCTTTCCCGCCGCAGGCGAGAGGCGATATTGACGCCTTCCTCGTCTCCTGATGGCGGCATGCGAATGTCGACGATCGCCACATCCGGGTTCTCGAGCTCTATGGACTTCCAGAGGCTGTCGCCGTCTTCGCACATCGCTACCAGCTCGACGCGGTCACTGGTGGACAGGACGGCGCTGATCGCCTCGCGGATGAGGAATGAGTCGTCGGCCGCCACCACGCGAATAGGCGCTGCCTTGGCGGCCGTGTTTGTCGTCAATGTAAACGGGCAGCGCTGGGAGCTTCGAGCCCACGATCCGGGATCGCACCTCTGACCACGACACCCAGGCCGGGCGCCGCCGTGACGGTGAGCGAGCCACCTGCCAACAGGGCGCGATCGGCCATCCCCAACAAACCCGCGCCGGGCTGTGTCGTCGATGGATCGAACCCAACACCATCGTCGGACACGCTGAAAGTCACGGCTCCCTCGATGTCGGTCAACCTCACGGTCACCGTTGCATTCTCGCCTGCATGTTCGAAAGTGTTCTGCAGTGCCTCGAGGCAGCAGTTGTAGACGCACAGCTCGACATCCGGGCCGTGGCGGCCCAGACCGGTGTCGTCCACGTCCACCTCGATAGGCCAGTTTCGAGTGATCGACCTGATGGCGGTCGCTATCCCACCGCGCACCGCGTACGGGGCAAGGAAACGGCGCGACACGTTGCGCAGGTCCTCGATGGCGTCGTCCAACTCGTCGCCCAGCCTGTTCAGGGCTGCCTGGTTAACGGGCAGGCCGTCCATCTGCTCGGCAGCAAGACTGACCTTGACCCTCAGCGCCACCAGCCTCTGTTGAGCGCTGTCGTGTAGATCGCGGGCAATCTGCTGACGCTCTGAGTCGGTGGCGTTCACGACCTGGGCACGCAACACCATCGCATCTTCCGCGGCGTTCTCTTCATTGATCGCAACGACGGTGGCCGCCGAAGCAGCAGCCAAAAGGGCGGCCTCGGAGGACAGCGACTCGTCGGCGATGATGCCGGCAACGTTGTGGTGGCCCGACATCACCGGAACCCACATTTCGCCGTGCTCGGGCCGAACATGAGCCAGGACCTGCCCGTTGGCCTCTAGATAGCTGCCGCGTTGGTCGTCCCAGACACCGAGGCGTAGATCCGGGTCTCCGAGTGCCTCCGAAAGCGACTCGCGAAGAGAACTTGGCGTCACGACTCCTGCCAGGCCCTCCATCAGGCGACGCGACGCCTTCGCCGCGAACAGGTCGGCTCGCACCAGCGAGGCCAGGAAACCGAGCGGGAAAACGATCACCGCCGTGATGTAGACCGCTTCGATGGCGGCCATGGCGGTCTGTTCCACTGGCACGAGCCCGCGAGACAGGTGGTAGGTGCCGAAAGCCGTGAGGAACACCAGGGCGGTGATCGTCATGGGCCACAGGGCGCGCCTCTGCGGTGGGGACGAGAGCGCCAGTCGCAACAACTGAACGCCCATGATGATTGCCGCGAAGACGACGGTGAGAGCGATTCCCAGAGGAGCGATCAGGAGAAGTGTCGACTCCGGGATTGTCTGAAGCTGGAATGCATTGGCCGGGCATTCGACAACGCATGACGAAAGGGGCCCGCCGCCCTGGAGGCGAGGCACCGCGAAAAGCCAGGGCGCCCATGAGAGTGCCAGTGTCAGGGCCCAGCCATACATCAACCGGCGGTCGATCGTGGACGTCAGCCGGCCTCGCGGGAGCGCCAGGCACAGGTAGAACGCTAGGTACGCCAGCACCGACTCCGAGGCGACCCCGATCGTGAAGAGCAGCGGATCGTCGCTTGCCTGCAGGCTGAGTGGCCACGCGGCAAAGCCAAAGATGATCAACAGCCTGCCCAGTCGCAGCGATGGTCGCCGTATCCACCAGTACAGGCCGATCAACACCGGGGCAGCAATAAGGTAGGCCAGGAACGCCGCTCGGATCTCTGGCCTGGCGAAGTGGTCGCCGTTCAGGGTCAGCCAGATCGCACTCAGTAACGCGGGTACGAGTAGCCAAGCAGCCAGCGTCCGGCCGAGCGGCACGCCCCGCTGCCGACGGGCGAGGCGACCGGCTGTGGTGGTCCGAGACGGGAGCGCCGGCGTCTCGATCGACTTCACGTCGGCGCTCATGGAGCCGCCGCCGCGCCGACGATGGCAACCGGTCCCGAGTCTGGCGCGACCCCGGAAATCACGGTGCCGTGACCCGGCTCCGATCTGATGTCTACCCGTCCGCCGAGAGAGCGGATCCGTTCCGCAATGTTCTGCAGTCCCGATCCGGTCGAGTTGGTCGACGTATCGAATCCGAGGCCGTCATCCTCGATTGAGAAGCCGATGCCACCTGGTTCATCGGTGAGCCGGATCGTGACGGTCGCCCCTGCGCCGCCGTGCTTGGTCGTGTTCTGGATGCCTTCGAGGCAGCAGTAATAGACAGCGAGCTCAGCTCGCGGTGGGTGTCGGCGCAGGCCGCGATCGAGGATGCGAACGTTGATCGGCGAATCTCGCCGCGCCGCGCGCAACGCTGCCCCCAGCCCCTGCCGGGTGATGAGTGCGGGAGACTTGGTCCGGATCGTCTCTCTCAGCTCGCGAATCGTCTTGTCGAGGCCGCGGCCCAGCTCGTCGAAGACGGCACGTTCATCGGAGCGGGCGCTGAGCTGCTGCCCGACCAGGGTGACGTGCACGCGCAACGCGGCCAGTCTTTGCTGTGGCCCGGCATTCACGTCACGCGCCAGCCGCATCCGTTCGAGCCCCGCGGCATCGGCAGCCCGCACCTCCAAATCGACCCTGGTGCCCTCGAGCTGTCCGTTGACAACCGCGGCAACGGTCGCAAGGGCGATCACCTGGCTGAGCTCCGGCTCGCTGGCTATCTCCGAGTTGGTGACGATCGCCGCAATTGGTTCCGATTGACGGTCTATCTGAAGCCAGACACGATCGCCGGTCAGATCGCTGCGTGTCAGCTCCCGTCCGTCGGACTCGACGTAGCGCCTCGATGGTTCATCCCAAATCCCGAGACGAAGCTCGGGATCGTCGAATGACACGTGCCACCTGGTCGCGCCACTCGGAGCGCGACGGTCGCTTGGCGAGCTCGGCAAGCAGCACCTGCAGCTCCGCGCCGGCAGCCAGCTCTGATCGGATGAGTGGCACGGCAAAGCCAATCGGGAAGAGCAGAACGATGAGGTTCAGAGCCAATCCAAGGGCATTGAGGGCCGTGCCCGATGTTCCCAACAGCACCGATCCGAGGACGAAGGCGGCCACCACAGGAAACAGCAGAACCGATGTGACGGCGATCGTCCCCATCGCCCGCCGGCTGGGCCCGGCGCGATGCATCGTCCGAGTCACGAACACGGCCACAGTTGCGAGCCCTATCAACGAGACGAGCCCGTCGGCTGTACCGGCAAGCGCACCGCGAACGTCGGGCGGAAGCGTGAGGATCTGGAACCGATTGGGCGGGCAGTACGGCCGGCAGTCGAATGCCGGATTTCCGCCGTGGATGTCAGCTCCGGAGATCAACCAGGGTACGTAGAGCGCCGCGAGGACCGTGACGAGCAGGGCGACCAGCGTCCAATCGACCCGACCCACGAGTCGACCGCTGGGAAATGAGAGGCAGAGGACCACCAGCAGGACCACGTACGGAGCCTCTGCAGCCACACCGATCGTGAACGGCAACGACAGATCGGACGCCTGCCAGGCCAATAGTGCGCCGACGGCGCTGAATGTCATGAGCAGCAAGCCGACCCGCGATTCCGGCCTCCGGCGCAGCCACAACAGGCCAACCAGCGCGGGCGCCACAACCCCGTAGATCCGGACAAGAACGTTGATCGTCGAGTCGTGCGGCCGCGAGCTGGTGATCACGAAGACTGCCGCAAGCACCGACAGGGAGCCTAGGAACAGGGCTCCCAATATCCAGACAGGGCGCGCCGAAACACCCAGCTCCCCCGACGCGAGCGAAGGCAGCCTTAAACGGCGTGCCTGATCCGATTCCACCTCGACGCGACCGGCTCCATTGATCCACCGCGGCTGCTGACAGCAGGCCCTTACACGACTAGGTCGCCTAGGATGAGAGTGCGGCCACGATTTAGCAACCGGTCATGTGTTGCACGAATTGACTACGCGCCGCGTAACCCCTTCGTCAGCCGGTGTCGGTTCTGAGCGCCTCGTTCTTCGCGAAGTCGAAGAAGTAGGTGTAGAAGTCCCGAATGATCGCGCCAACGGGCAGCGCCAGGATCGCGCCGACAAGGCCGCCGAGTGCGAAACCCAGCATGACGAGGAACAACACGGTCCCGGCCCGGAACGAGATGACCTCGCCCTCGATGAGCGGCACGAGGATGGATCCCTCGATGTTGAAGACGATGAAGTAGAAGATCAGGACCAGGACCACGGCAGTCGGCGAGGTCGTCAGTGCCAGCAGGACGGCCGGAATGAGTGCCAGGATCGGACCGATTGTCGGCAAGAGCTCGAAGAGTCCGGCAATCAGACCAAGCAGGAAGGCGAACTCGCCGATCGGACCGCCCACGATTGCGCCGATGACGAGGTTTCCGATCGTGACTATCACCGCCACGATCGTGCCGACGATGAACTCGGCCTTGAAGTACTTGCCGAAGTCCCTTCGGAAAAAGTCGATCGCCGTCCTGACGTGGATCAGCCACGGCTCGGGCATGGACTGGTAGAAGCCCGCGGCGATGTTCGGCTGATCGCGCATGAAGTAGAGCATGAAGAAGGGCACGAACAGCAGGCTGAGGAGCGAGACGACGATCCCGACGCTGGTGACCGAGGAAACCGACGACGAGGGAGGTGACGTTCGCTGACGCTATGGCGTTGCTGGCTCCTGTGAGAACCGATTGGAGCGTGCTCTTCAGCCCATCGGGCAGGTCGGACGCGGCCACGTTGGTCTGCAGCTGCGCCACGTAACCGGGAAGAGCCTGAACGAAGGGGATGCCCTGGTTGACGATGATCGCCGCGATGCCGAGGAGGATCACGACGACCACGACCAGATTGATCAACACCACGACGCCTGCCGCGGCGGTTCGTGGCCAGCCGTGGTCGTCCAGCCAGTTGACGATGGGCAGTAGCAGGAAGGACAGCGCGATGGCGATCCCGAAGATGACGAAGATGTGCCAGGCGAGGAAGACGACGATGACCCCGGCGATGGCCGCGATCAGCGCAACCCAGAAAGGCATGCTGGGCGCAGGCATCGACCGGAACCGCTGAATCGGTTTAGCGGGCTCGGCACCGGCTACGGGCACAACCGCTGAGTCGACCGCGGATTCGGGAGTCGCCTGGTCGGGATCTTCGGCGGGGCCTGTGGTTTCCCGCTCTTCGTCGTCGCTCACACCACCTCCATTGGGGTTCGAGGAGTAATCACATCCGTATGTATTGCGGCGCCGCGCGCGTCGACGAGATAGCTGCCGTCGGCGCGACGCATGATGCGCATGACCACTTCGGTGCAGATGCTGCAGCGGAGGACCACGCCGGGCGCATTCATGTAAGCGCGCAGTGTCCCCAGCTGGGCGCGGTTGCCGCAATGGGTGCATCGGCTGGCAGCGACCGTCATCTCGGTGCCGAAGATCTCCATGAGCATGCCGGCTGCGGCGTTCGCATCCAGGGTCATCGGATCGGCTGCCGCGTAGTCGGCTGTCTGGTCGGTCATCGTCAGGCTCCCGTGGGGCCGAAGCGCTCTGTCTTGACCTGGCTCGGGGCAAGGCCAATGTTGACCAGGCTCTCGGCGACGCTCTCCACCAGCGGAGTCGGGCCGCACACGAAAGCCTGGGCCATGCGGCCCGTCCCCTCCAGGACCTCAGCGAGCATGCGCATGTCGATGCGGCGAGAGTAGCCGGTCCAGCCGGGTGGTTGGGCGCGGGTCAGCGCGTGCACGACCCGCAGGCCGTCGTTGCGCGCATTGAGCTGGCCGAGCTCGTCGGCGTAGATGATGTCCTCGACGGTTCGCGAGCTGTACAGGAGCGTGCACGGGACGCCGGCGCCGATCTCCGATCGCTGGCGCACCATGGCCATCAGCGGGACGATGCCCGATCCGCCTGCAACCAGGAGCAGCGGATCCGCCGCCGCGCTGTCCCACACGAAATAGCCGCCAATCGGGCCGCGGATCTCGAAACGATCGCCAACGATCAGCTGGTCAAACAGGTAGGGCGACACCTCGCCGTCTTCAACGCGTTCGATCGTCAGGTCGATGGACCCATCCTGCGACGGGAGCGGATCGCGATCGAGTAGGAGCGTTCGGCCTGGTAGCCATCGGCCGCGGTCAGGCGGACGTCGACGTGCTGCCCGGGCCGATGACCCGGCCACGCGGGAAGAGCAAGCGAGACCGTCTTCACGCGCGGCGTTTCATCTGCGCAGCGCGGTCACGGTGGCGAGCTGCCAGCTGAGGACGGCCATCAGTCGGGCGCCTGAGCTGGTGTGTTGTGGCGGACGAGCACTCAGTCGCCGCTGTAGCGCTCTTCGAGCCAGGGGTCGCCGCGATTGTGGTAGCCGAATGACTCCCAGAACCCGGGCTGATCACGCTCAACGAGCCTGAGGCCGCGGATCCATTTGGCGCTCTTCCAGAAATAGAGGTGGGGCACGACGAGGCGCGCCGGTCCGCCGTGCTCGGGCGCCAACGGCTCGTCGTCATACGTGTACGCGACGAAGGCCTGATCGTTCACCACGTCGGCGATCGGCAGGTTGGTCGTGTAACCGCCATCGCAGAACGCGATGACGAACGCCGCGCTTGCTGTCGAGCTCCACGTGCTCGAGCAGCGTGTCGACGCTCACGCCACGCCAGCGCATGTCGAGCTTCGTCCACTTGGTCACGCAGCTGATGTCGACCGTCCAGTCGCGTGCCGGCAGGGCGTTGAACTCGGCCCAGCTCCACGTGACGGGCTCCTTGACGAGTCCCTCGATGCGGAAGCTCCACTCGACCAGGGGCGTGTGCGGCGTCGGGCCGGCGGACAGCACCGGGAAGTCGTCGGTCAGGTACTGCCCGGGCGGGACGCGCTGCCCGCGTTCGGGAGAGTGACGTCGGCCGACGAAGCCGCGCGTGACAAAACGATCGGTCACGTCGCTCAATGTACCGCGCCGCTGGTCGTCGCTGAGTCAGACTAGGGCGAAGTGGCAGCCAAGAACTCCGACCCGGCCGCTTCTGCGGACAAGCCTTCGGCGTCGCGTCGCGAGGCCATTACCGATTGGATCGAAGAGCGGTGGCCGAGCAGGACGCGACTGCGAGTCGCCATTGCGGTCGCATTCATCGGCGATTCTCATCGGGGCGTTCATGGCGTCCACTCGTTTCCTGCGGATCGTTTTCCCGAATTTCGAGCTGATCGCATATGTGAGTCTCTTCGTCACGTGCTGGATCGGTGCCGGCGGAGCCATCGTTCCCGTTCCCGGGGTCCGCGTCGTCAGCTGGCTGCTGATCGTTCAGCAGGGAGCGGCGCTGGAGCCCATTCTTGTAGCCGGCGTCGCCGCGATTGCCATGGTCACCGGGCAGAGCTCGATCTTCTTCGCCGCGCGCGCCGCGGCCGCGCGTGTCCGAGACCGAACGGATGGAGCAGATTCGGAGGTCGAGCCGGTCGGAACGGGCGCCGCCGGTCGTTGATCCCGAGCCTGAGTGGCCGCGCCGCGTACATCGCCAGGGCCGAGCAGCGCGTGAAGTTTCAGATCAAACGCCATGGCTTCGTCACGGTGCTAGCCGTATGTGCGCTGCCAACGCCGCTGACGACCATTACGACGACCGCGGCCGCGTCCGGCGGCATGGGCTACGCGCGTTGGTTCCTCGCCGCCTTCAGCGGATACCTGGTGCTCTCTTCAATCCTCGTCCTCGTCGGCCAGGGGCTGTTCACGGGGCTGCAGTCCATCCTGCGCTGACCTGTTTTGCCCTACGGCGAGTTGTCCACAGCCACCAATAAGTGACCGTGAACCGGCCGGTGAGCGGGCGGTGATCGCCAATTCGTAACCTCTCGACTGCCGATCGGTGTTGGCCCGTCGACCGGCTGTTCCGTCGAATCAGGTGCATTGAAATGGAGAGTCATGGTCGTCGCATCGTTGCTTCCCTTCCTCCTCGGAACGGAGCCAAGCCCTCGCGCTGATCGTCGTCGCGGCGCTGCGTCGTCGGCTTGGCCCTGCTCGCATTCGTCGCGTTCTCCGGCGCGCTGACGACAGACCCCTCGCCGGTTGACCATCGCTTGATCGGCCCGTTTCGCTGGGCGCCGATCGGCGCCGAGCTGGAGGGCTGACGCTACGCCGGCGCACTACCCCATAAAGTCAATGGGTGTCGGAGGAGAAGAAGCCGTCTAACAGCTGAAGAGCCGCGTTCCGGCGTTTCTCGGCTGCCCGTGTTCGTGCTCGTTTTCGGGCTGGGTCTGGCCGTGGCGTCTAGTGATCCTGGGCGCGTCCCTTGCCGCGGCGCCTGCGCCGGCGCCGACGATCGCCAAGCCGGGCACGCAGCATGAGCCGCGTCCGGTCAACGTGATCATGCGCGACTATCGCTTCGACCCCACACCCATCTATTTCGTGCCCGGCGAGACCGTGCGACTCAACGTGATCAACGCCGGCCTGGTCGAGCATGAGCTCGTGCTTGGCGATGCCGCGGTCCAGGCTGCGTGGGCCGACGCCGATGCCGCGGCCACGCCGCCGGCGCCGCTCGCAACGGCTCCACCGGCCAGCGTGGCTCCCCAGACCGGCGGTCTTCGGCTCGTCCTGGCTTCGGGCGCGTCGACTGTCGTTGACTACCAGGTGCCGGCCGCCGGGGCCGCTGCAGATGATCTGCCACCTGCCCGGACATGCCGAGCGAGGAATGGTCGGCGACGTGGTGCTGCGTCCGCTTCAGTAGCCAGACAGATCAGCCGCTAAGATGCGCCAACCATGACCTATGTGATTGCCGAGCCGTGCATCGACGTGCTCGACGAGTCGTGCGTGGCCGTCTGCCCTGTCGATTGCATCCACTTCGACCGCGGCCCGGATCGCAAGCTGTACATCGACCCCGACGAGTGCATCGACTGCGGGGCGTGTGAGCCCGAGTGCCCGGTCAACGCGATCTTCCCCGAGGACTCGCTGCCCGCCGAATGGGCGCAGTACACCGAGCTCGATGCGCGTTGGTACAAGGACAAGGATTCGGCGCGGGCCACGCTCGACGAGTGGAAGCCGGTCGCCTGACCGCCGCTTCGTCCTGGCGCTAGCCGAGCGCCGTCCTCGACCTACGACCTGGCGAAGACCGCGTCCACGATTCGGCGCGCGCTGGGCCGGACGCCGTACAGCAACACGGTGGCGCGGAAGATCCGACCCGACGCCACGACCGCAACGACCACGAACAGAACCTGCACGATCAGCGACACGATGATCAGTGGCCACGGCGGCGAGGGCGACAGCGCCAGCACCTCGAGCATCGCCGCGGGTGCGGTCAGCGGGAACAGGCACAGCACCAGCACGATCGGCGACGACAGGTCGGTCAGGAACACCGACGAGAAGATCAACGGGATGACCGCAAGGACGCCGAAGAAGCTGCCGTACTGCTGACCCTCGCGCGCCCCCGGCGCGAGCGCTCCGATGGCCGCGAAGATCGCGCCGTACGACAGGTAGCCGAGAGTGAAGAAGACGAACGCCGAGAACGATCGTGCTGACGGGGATGCCAGGCTGAGCGAGAACTGCTGAGTTGGCCAGCGGCAGCGCGATGATCGCGGTCAGGATCCAGATCGCAACCTGCGTCAGCCCGGCGGCGCCGAGTCCGAGCACCTTGCCGGCCATCAGCGGCAGTGCCGGGATCGAGCTCAGGATGATCTCGACGACGCGGTTCTCCTTCTCCTCGGTGACCGACTGGAGGAGATAGCCGCTGGTGATGAAGATGCTCAGGATGAAGATCAAGGTGAACGCGTAGGGCAGGAAGAACGACGCGGCGACGTCCGCCTCGGAGACGGGCTCGCCGGTCGTCGTCACGGACTCGAACGTGGACGGAGTCAGCAGCTGCGACAAGCGCCTCGTCGGGCAGCCCCGACGCCTTGAGCAGCGACACCCGTGTCAGCAGCTCGACTTCGCCTTGAGCGGTTTGCTGCTGCGTCAGTGCCTCGAGCGGCGAGCGCTCCCGCTGCCGTCCCGAGCGAGACCTGCGAGATCGTCGGGTCAGTCGGGCCACGTCGACGGGAATGAGGAAGTAGGCCGGTGCCAGGTGCGAGTTCAGGCTCGCATCGGCCGTGGCGCGATCGACGCAGCACGACGTTCGGAGTCAGTCCGGTGTCGGCCGTCATCGGCACGCTCGACTCGTTCACCACGAGGATCGGGCCGGTTTGGCCGTCGGCCGAGCCCTGGGCAGCGAGGCTCGAGATGCCCAGGATCACCACCGACGCCGAGCGGCAGCAGCAGCGTCCCGAGCAGGAAGCCGCGCCGCTTGACCGTGCGCACGTAGTCGCGCTGCGCGACGAGGCGGACCAGCCGCAGGAAGTGCGAGCTCATGCGACCGTCGCGACGCGCTCGCGGATCGCCGGCGACTCGCCCGGACGAAGATCTCGGCCAGGTTCGGTGCCTCGACCGCGAACCGCTCCACCTCGGCCGCGCCTGTGGCGAGCTCCTTGAACAGGTCCTGGGCGGTCATGCCGTCGCGCAGCAGGTACCTGACCGAGCCGTCGTACGCAGTCGCGTGGCTCGGCGCTGCGCAGCGTCTCGGCGTCCGTCGGCAGGTTCTTGCCGACAACCTCGACCGCGCCATCGCTGAACGCCTGGCGGACGTCGGCCACCGTTCCGTAGAGCAGCCGGCGGCCCTTGTCGATCAGCAGGATCCGGTCGCACAGGACCTGCGCGTCCACCATGTCGTGCGTGCTCATGACCACGGCCGCGCCGCGATCGCGCTGCTCCAGGAGCAGGTTCTTGAGCATCGTCGGCGTTGACCGGGTCGAGTCCCTGGAACGGCTCGTCCACGATGAGCAGGTCCGGCGTCGTTGATGATCGTGGCGACCAGCTGCGCCTTCTGGTGCATGCCGCGCGATAGCTCGGCGGCCTTCTTGTTCATCGAGTCGGCAAGGCCCACCTCGGTGAGCAGCTCGCGCGCGCGTTCGCGCGCGCGTGCCGTTGGCAGTCCGCGCAGCGCACCGAAATAGGTGAGCGTCTCGAGGACCGGAACGTCGCGATAGAGGCCGCGATCCTCGGGCAGGTAACCCGTGCGACTCTGGTGCTGGACGCCCGGCAGCTCCCCGAAGACGCTGATCGAGCCGCGATCCGGCCGGATGATGTCCAGGATCATGCGCATCGTCGTGGTCTTGCCCGCGCCGTTCGGGCCCAGGAAGCCGAGGATCTCGCCCGGCCTGACGTCGAACGAAAGGTCGGCGACGACGTCGGTCGATCCGAAGCGCTTCCAGACGCCGTCGACCACGACGGACGGCTGCGCGTCGCGGGTCTGCGGCCTCAGCCGCGACGGGCTCGCCAGAGGCCGTCTTGACGTCGCTCACAGTTGCAGCGCTACCGAACTGAGGGCGGCCGGGCGCAGACGCCGGACGGCCTATGCTGCGTGCCATGCGCATCGTGTCCCTCCTGCCGTCGGCGACCGAGATCGTCTTCGCGCTCGGGCCTCGGTGACGAGCTCGTCGGCCGAACGCACGAGTGCGACTACCCGCCCGAGGCGGCGCTGATCCCGGTCGTCACGTCCGACGTGGGCGCCACGGCAGACTGAGTCAAGTCGCGAGATCAACGCCCGCGTCGCGGCATCGATCCACGGCGGCAGCTCCATCTACAAGCTGGACCTGCGATGCGCTCGCCGCCGCGAACGCCGACCTGATCCTGACCCAGGAGCTGTGCACGGTCTGCGCGGTCAGCTACCGCGAGGTCACCGAGGCGGTTCGCCAGCTCGACTCGGAAACGACACGTCGTCAGCCTCGAGCCGACGTCGATCGAGGGCATCCTCAACACGATCTCGACCGTCGGCGCCATGGCCGAGGCCGAGGACGAGGCGGTCGGCCTCATCGAGCTTCTGCGCGAACGCCTGGCCGCGCATCGAGAACCGCGTCCTCGAGCGACGCCTCGACGGCATGCCGGCGCGTCGCGTCGTCTGCCTCGAGTGGCTGGATCCGCCGTTCGCGTCGGGCCACTGGGTGCCGGAGCAGGTTCGTCGCGCTGGCGGCTGGGATCTGCTCGGACGCCATGGGCGAGCCGGCTGTCGAGACGACGCTGGGAGCGCGTGCGCGACGTCGATCCGGAGCAGCTGATGCTCATCCCCTGCGGCTTCGACGCGTCCCGAACCGCAGACGAGTGGCGATCGCGGCCGCGCCAGCCGGCCTTCGTTCGTCGAGGATCTCACGCGCCGTACGCAACGGCGAGGTCTACGCGCTCGACGGATCCGCCTACTTCAGCCGGCCCGGTCCGCGTGTCGTCGACGGCGTCGCGCTGCTCGCCGACCTGTTCGATCCGGATTTCGTCGGGCGAGATGCTGCCCGAGAACGCATGGCTGCCGATCGAAGTCGAGTGACCGTCGCGCCGCCGGCTGCCGGCGTCCGCAGGCGGGTTCAAGGCCTCGCTTCAACTGCCTGTGGTGTGGCCGGGCACACCAGACGCGAACCGACCAGGACCTCGAGGGCTGGGCGATGCCTCTGCCCCGAATGCGTGGGCAACGCCCAGGACAACGAGTTCCTGCGCTTCCGACTGCGCGAAGGCCTCCGAAGCGCCGATCAGCGGCAGCCGAGCCAGCCGGAGGCCGCAGCCCGCCGACGCCGTCGCTGACGATGCGACCGACGACCAGATGCGCGCCTACTACGCGGCACGTGCGCCCGAATACGACGACTGGTATCTGCGCCGCGGCCGATACAGCCACGGCGTCATCGCCGATGCCGCGTGGAACGCCGAGCTCGACTCGGCCACCCAGTGGCTCGACGCGTTGCCGATCGGCGGCGAGATCGTCGAGCTGGCCGCCGGCACCGGCTGGTGGTCGCCGCTGCTGGCTTCGAAGGGCACGCTGTGGATCTACGACGCCAACGAGGAGCCGCTCGACCGAGCGCGCGACCGCCTTGTCGCCCACGGCCTCGCCGCGCACATCCACGTCCGCGACGCGTGGGCCGAACCGGATCACCAGGTCGACTGCGCTCTTCTGCGGCTTCTGGCTCAGCCACGTTCCGCGCCACCGTCTGGACGAATTCCTGGCGCATCTGCGCGCGCTGGCTCAAGCCGGGCGGCACTGTTCGCGTTCATCGACTCGCGACGCGATCCCGACTCGAGCGCCATCGACCATCCGACGCCTGCCGATGACCTGTCCACGCGCCGCCTCGACGACGGTCGCGAGTTCACGATCCCGAAGATCTACTACGAGCCGGCCGATCTCGAGGCCGCCCTGACAGCCGCCGGCTTCACCGACGCCAAGGTCGAGACGACCTCCCGATTCTTCCTGCTGGGCCGCGCCACTCGGTCGTAGCCGGGGTTGGTCGGCTGCGGCCCGGCCCTCCGGGCGCTGCAGCCCCGCGCTACGCGCTCCTTGCTGACGCGCCCTGCGGTCCGACCCGCCAGCCGCCCCTCACCCGCCCACCGGACCGCGCGGCGCCGTCCTCTGTTGTCGGCGAACGGCGCGTCGGACCCAGCCGCCGCGCCTCGCGGTAGCGTGCGGAGTTTCTCCGGGAGCCGCTTCTGCTCGCAACGGCGATGTTCGTAATCGAGCAGGCGTCTGCTCCTGCCTGACTGGTAGCGTCACCTGACTATGGGAGGCCGCGGCCAGTTGCGGCCGCCGCTCGCCAAACAGCAGCAAGCAGCGTGGCGACCGAGTTCGGGTGAGGGGGCGGGACCGGATTGCGAGGCGCGTTTAGCTAGGAGCGCGTAGCGCGGGTGCGCAGCGCCTGGCGGGCCGGGGCCGCCCCCTCAAGCACGCTCCTATACTCGGGCGCATGTCGCTGCGAGACGCCACGATCGCCACCGTCGGCTCGGGAGTGATGGCCGAGGCCATGATTGCCGGCCTGATCCGTGGCGAGCAGGTCGCGCCCGATCGGATCATCGCCAGCCACCCGCGGGCGGATCGGCGTGCCGAGCTGATCAGCAGCTACGCGATCCGGACGGTCGAGGACAACGCGAGCGCGGTCGAGAACGCCGACGTCGTCGTGCTGGCCGTCAAGCCGCAGATGCTGATCCGCGTCGGTCGCGAGCTTCGTGGCTCGATCGGTCCCGGACGCGCTGGTCATCAGCATCATCGCCGGCGCGACGACACAAGCCCTGTCGAACGTGCTCGGTCATCGCCAGATCGTGCGCAGCATGCCCAACACGCCGGCGCAGCTCGGTCGCGGCATGACCGTCTGGTACGCGACGCCCGAGGTCAGCGAGCTCCAGCGCGACCAGGCGCGCGTCCTGCTCGGCAGCCTCGGAGTCGGCAGCTCGAGGTCAACGACGAGAAGCTCGTCGCCATGGCCACGGCCGTCAGCGGCACAGGGCCGACGTACGTCTTCCTGGTCATGGAAGCGCTGATCGACGCCGCCGTGCACCTCGGCTTCCCGCGCCACATGGCCCACGACCTCGTGATCGAGACGCTCGAGGGCAGCACGCTCTTCGCCAAGTCGAGCGGCATGCACCCGGCGCAGCTGCGCAACATGGTCACCTCGCCCGGCGGCACGAGCGCCGCGGCATTGCACGAGCTCGAATCGGGCAGACTCCGGACCGTCCTGTCGGAGGCCGTGTGGGCCGCGTTCCGCCGCACCGAGGAGCTCGGCAAGAACCTCGAGGCAGACACCGCCCGCGACGAATAGCGCGCCTATCATGCGTGCCGTGTCCGCGCGGCTTGTCTCTTGCGCTGCTCGCGCTGATGCTCGTCGCGGCTGGCTGCATTTCCGCATGCGCCCACGGTCACCACTGCGCCACCCACCGAGATACCGCGCGTGACGATCCTGGCTCCGCCGAGCGCCAGCCTGGCTCTGGCAACTCCGACGCTCGCCGCCGAGCACACCCGCCTCACGCCAACGCCTACACCGACGCCGACGGCGACCCCGGCCGCGACGCCGACCCCCGTCGCGGTTGCGGGCGGGACGCCTTCGCCCGGCTGCATCAATGGCTGGACAGCACCGGCGTTCGGCTCAGCCGAATACAACGAGGGGCTCGGGATCCTGGCCGGCTACATGGGCGTCGACCGGGCCCTGGACGCGTCGACGAGATGCGTTACTTCACGGGTCCCGATCAGCCGGGCATCATCGAGCCGCACTACGACTCCGTCGAGCGCTGGTACATCAAGGCGGCGCTCAGGCCGACGACTCGGGCTATCGCGGCCGCTGGCTGATCGAGAAGCGGACCGACCAGATCCTCGGCGTGTCGGCCGTGGCGCCGTGGGACACCACCGGCTACGAGTCGCCCGACTGGACGGGCTTCATCGGCGATGGCCCGCCAACGACGTACCTCGGCCTCCCGGGTCAGTGGTCGGGCATCCCGTTCGACTTCGTCACCGGCGAGGGCGACAGCGGCAACGCCGGAGAGCCGCCGGAGATCGTCGATTGCCTCGCCGGGACATGAACGCCCAGGTGACAGCGCCGGCCGTCGTCGTTCCTGCCCGCGCTGCCCCGCGGAGCCGCCAGAAGCTGCGGGTCGAGCTGCTCGCGACGCTCGACTGCCCGCATGCCGATCGAACCGAACAGATTCTTCGGGCGTCGCTGGAGGAAGCCGGCTACGAGCCCAACGTGGACCGGGTCTACGTCAGCGATCTCGACAACGCCGCCGGGCTTGGCTTCCACGGCTCTCCGACCATCCGAATAGAAGGCCAGGACGTCGTTCCGGTGCGGATCCACCCTGCCGATCGGGCTTGGCTGCCGCGTCTACCCGCAACCGGGTGGCGGTGTCTTCGGCGTTGTCCCCGCGTCGACGATTGCTGCTGCGCTCGAACGGCACCAGGAGGCGCAAGCCGCCGCGGAAGCCGCGCGTACCCACGTTCGCGACCTGCCCAGTCGCGTCTCGCGCGCGTTCTTCCTGTGGGCGTCGCGCCGCCACTCACTGGAGTCGCTTGGCGACCGCGATCCCCTTGACGCGCTCGATGGTCCGCCGCTTCGTGCCTGGAGCGGCACTCGGCGATGCCCTCACCGCGCTCGACGTCGCTGCGCGAGCAGGGAATGACCTGGACGGTCGATGTGCTCGGCGAATCGGTCGATTCGCGCGACACGGCCATCGCCTCGGCGGACCGCTACATCGAGACGCTGGACGCCCTGGCTGCTCGCGGCCTGGACGCGAACGTGTCGATGAAGCTGACCCAGATGGGCCTCGACATCGACCGCGACTTCTGCCTCGAGAACGTCGGTCGCGTCGTCGCCCGCGCCAAGGAGGTCGGCGCCTTCGTGCGCATCGACATGGAGGACCACACCAAGACCGACGTGACCCTCGAGTTCGTTCGTGAGCTGAACGGCGTCCATCGCGAGGTCGGCGCGGTCATCCAGTCGTATCTCCGCCGCTCGGCCGACGACATCGACCAGCTCAACAGCGCTCAGATACGGGTTCGCCTGTGCAAGGGCGCGTACGACGAGCCTGCCGCGGTCGCGTTCAAGTCACGCGAAGAGGTCGACGAGAGCTACAAGCGATTGATGGAGAAGCTGCTGCTCGAGGGCCGATATCCGGCGCTGGCGACTCACGACGATCAGCTGATCGACCACGCGCTGCGCTTCGTCGCCGAGCACGACATCAGCCCCGATAAATACGAATTCCAGATGCTCTACGGCATTCGTCGAGATCTGCAGCAACGCCTGGTCGCCATGGGACAGACCGTGCGTGTCTACGTTCCGTACGGCACCCAGTGGTACCCGTATTACATGCGCCGTCTCGCAGAGCGCCCGCAGAACGTGCTCTTCATCCTCGGCAGCGTTCTGAGCGAGGGTCGCGGCAAGAAGAGCTGACGCGCACTTGACGCCGCTCGCGCGACTGCTGCAATACTACGTGTCACGTAGTACGGAGCGCGTAGTAGTGGCAGACAACTCGAACCTCAACGATCCCGGCCTCTTGCTCATGATCAGCCTCGCCAGCGGGCCCAAACACGGGCACGCGATGCTGCTCGACGTCGAGCACTTCTACGGCACGCGCCTGGGGCCGGGCACCTTGTACGGGGCGCTGTCGCGGCTGGAGACGGAAGGCAAGGTCGAGCCGTTGCCGCTCGAGGGCAGGCGGCGGCCGTATCGCTTGACGCCGGCAGGCAAGCGCTACCTGGCAGAGCGGCTCGGCGCGCTTGCGTCGCGCGGTCGATACCGGCGTCGCCCGGATCCACGACATGACTCGCTTGCTTCTGCGGCTCTATCCACGCGCGTGGCGGGCGCGCTACGGCGATGAGCTGCTCGACCTCGTGGCAGACACGGGCCTGTCGCCGCGTGTCGTGATCGATATCGCGCGTGCCGGGATCACGGAAAGAGTCCGCGCGGCGCGCAGCGCACTTGCAGGAGGTGTTTCGATGACCTTCGGACCCGCCTGGCGACATCCCACGGCCTGGGCCGTCGTCGGACTCATCGCGCTACTGCCGATCGCTCTTCGTCCTGGCGGTTTCGCTTGTCCCTGACTATCAAATCGCCAGGGCCGGACTGGACGGACGTGGTCAACTCGCTCCATTCGTGGCTCAACACCAACCGCGTGGCCGACTTGCTGCTCCTGTCGCTGCCGGCGATCGCGGCCCTGTTTGCCGGCGTCCCGCTGGTGCGTATTGGGTTCAGTCGGGTCGACGGTGGGTCGGAAGCGTCGTTGTCCGTTCGGCTGCGCGCGCTCAACGTCGTCGTCGTCGTCGCCGCGCTGGCAGTCGGGAGCCTGCTCGTCCTCCACATCCTCTTCGAATCGGTGATGCAGGTCGGCGCCTAGGTCCGTTCGGCTTGGGCATCCCCCTCGGCGTGGCGATCCAGCTCCTTGATATCGCGCTCCTGCTCTTCGTCGCTCTCCAGCTCGGCCAGCGCCATTCGGTTGCGCGCGCCTTCCATCGCCTCGATCAGCTCGTCGAGCTTGATGTGAACCGCCTTGGCGTCGCGGTTCTGGCTGTTCTGGATCACGAAGACCATCAGGAACGTGACGATGGTCGTGCCGGTGTTGATGACCAGCTGCCAGGTGTCTGAAAAGCCGAAGAGGGGCCCGGTGATCGCCCAGACGACGATGACCAGCACCGCCGCGACCAGGGCGAAAGGCGAGCCGAGCGCCTTGATGGACGCATCGACGACCTTGTTGAACTGCTTTCTCATGCTGCCGATCGTGACGCACGACTGAGCACGAAAGCGTTACGTACAAGCCCCTCGACTTAGCGGTCTCATCGCGAACTGAGGGTCACGAGCCAATCAGTCGAGGCGGTCTTCGAGCTCCCAGGCGTGATCCAGGGCGTGCCACGCTGATCGCCTGATGGCGAAAAGTGCCGGCCACCGCTGGCCGCCGCGCGGCCCGAAGTCGGGCAGCTCACCGGCGGCCCGGGCGCGTACCGACTCGATGAACCGCTCCTGCACCTTCGGCCAGGTCGGGCTTCCGCCGGTCGCTCGTCCGCCGACCGCGGAGGTGTAGCCCTCGTCCGCCTCGAGCACGTGCGCCTGCATCCGCTCCAGCGATCGGCCGCCGCCACGCGGACCGGATGGCGTCAGCGTTCTGCCCCGCGCCATGAGGACCGAGACGTCGAACGCATGCCATGCCGCGCTGAGCAGCTTCAGCGCGTTTTCCAGCTCGTCCTCGGCGATCTCGCCGTCGATCGGCCTCCGGAATGATGCCGGGCGCGCCGAAGTCGGTCGTGGCGTTGCCCTCCAGACGCTCGACGACTTCCAGCGCGCTGACGCCAGACGGCGCCTCGAATTCCGCCGCCGTCTGACCCATGCTGGTCTTGTAGCGCGGCACGTAGTCGAGCAACGCGGCCAGCGCCTCATCGTCCGTGCGACCGCTGCGCGCCAGCCCGATCCAGTCCAGCGCCGCGGCGAAGGCCTTCTTTTCGCCGACCTCCAGGTAGACCCTCATCTAGCTTTCCGCGAGAAGGTCCAGCTGGTCCGCGTGCTCCTCCAGGTGTGAGACGACGAACCGGCCGACGATCGACTCGACGTCCAGCTCACCGCGGACAGGATGCAAGCCGACAGCGTTCCAATCCGCGCTGGTCAACCCGCCGAGGTAAACCTTCAGGCTCCTCGATCGAATCGTGGACCTCGGCGCCCATCTGCCTGACGGCCTCGTGCCGACCCTTCTCGATGCCGGACAGCCGACCGGGATCGTCCTTCAGGCGCCCGAATGGCACCGGGTCGCCGTCGTAGGCGCCGATGATCGATTCGACCTGTGCCCTTCCAGTAGGGCACGAACTCGGCCATGTGCGACCAGACCTGGCCGGCTTCCCAGCGTTCGGTGCCGTCAGGATCGGGTTCGGTCAATCCGGTCGGCGCGGCCGCCGCGACGTGTGCCCCGAGGCGTTTCTCGACCTCGTCGAGGCGCGCCACGAAGTCATCGAGCATCGAGCTGCCGCGCTGATCATCCATGCCCGCACGATATCAGCGACTCCCGCGCAGAAACCACCCGTTCAGGTATCTCGTGTCTCTAATCTCGCCGATCAGTGATATTTGAACGTTTCGCGAAGCCGATCCTCCTAAGGGTGTAGCGAGGCAGATGACCTCGCCGAGAGGGCAGGCGTGAACGATCTCGTGGAGCTGGCGAGTCGAGGGGATCGCGAAGCCTTCGCGGCTCTGGCGACCGCATCGATCGACCGTCTCTTCGCGATCGCCCGCCGAATCCTCCAGGATCACGACCGTGCCCAGGACGCCGTCCAGACGCGCTCATGGGTGCGTGGCGCGATCTTCCTTCGTTACGTGATGCGTCGCGGTTCGACCCGTGGATGAAGACGTCTGCTCGTCCGCGCGTGCTACGAAGAGGCTCGAAAGCAGCGGGCTTTCCGGGTATCACTCCAGGTGGTTCCGCTTGGAGCCCGCCGACCTCGATTCTTCCGGTCGGCTCGCCGATCGCGATGAGCTCGAACGCGCGTTTCGTCCGACTCAACGTCGAGCAGCGAGCGGTCGTGGTGCTCCATTTCTATCTCGGCATGGCGCTGAAGGACGCCGCCGAGGTCCTCGCCATTCCCGAGGGCACGGCACGCTCGCGGCTCCATTACGCACTGCGGCATCCTGCGCGGGGCGATCGAGGCCGACAGCCGAGCGGTCCGATCCGAGGAGAAGCTCGCATGACATCCGACGATCGGCTGGTCGCACTACTTTCCGACTGGCTAGAGGACCAGCCGGACCGCGCGCCGGCTCCGCTCCTCGACGCCGTCTTGACCGATCTCCAGCAGGCGCCCCAACGCGCGCGCTGGCGGCTCGCATTCACGACATTGCCCGTCGTTTCGAGTTCGAACTGGCCTGCGCTCCAAGTGCTGCGGTACGGAATCGTCGGCGGCATCGGAGTGCTTGCTGTCGTCTTTGCTTTGGCGCTCTGGGCCGGCGGTGGCATCGGCCCTGGCGCCCCGTCTCCGACGCCCTCGTCCACGCCTTCAGCCCCGGCCGCTACCCGGCCATGGACCCGCTTTCGGCCGGTACCTACCTGTACGACAACCACGCGTTCACCAATGTCCCGTTCCAGTTCACGGTCCCCGACGGCTGGGTCGTCGAGAACGGCGGCTGGAATGTGTACAACGCCGACCCAATCTCCGGGATGGGCTTCGCCAGCTCTACCCTCGACACGATCAACGCGGATGCCTGCACCGGGACGGAGGGTCAGTTGGTCGACGCTGGCTCGACCGTCGACGACCTGGTCCAAGCGCTGCTCGACCAGACTGGCCCAGCCGCCGCTGTCGAAGGCCCATTCGACGTCACCGTCGGCGGCTACTCCGGACAGCGCTTGGACGTAACTTCACCAGCCGCCTCAGACCTTGAAGGCTGCGAGGTGCCGGGCCTCCAGCTGTGGCGGGACGAAGCCGGCAACTATTGGGTCCATCCTGGCGGACTGGGACAGCTCGATCTACATAGTCGATGTCGAGGGCGAGCGTGTCGTCCTGACCACACAACACCAGCAGTCAGCACCGGCCGCCGACCTGGCCGAGCTGGAGCGCGGTCATGGAGTCGATCGTGTTCCAGCCGTGACGCGCTCCCGCTAACCCTCAACCCAAAGTCCCAAGGAGATCCTGCGATGAACAAGCCTCTTGTTTCGGCGTGCGCGCTGATGGCAATGCTGGTATCAGCCTGTGGGGAGCACCACGCCGACGACGGCGCACATCCCCGCCGCCCACCCAACCGCCGACCCAGGCGCCAACGTCCTCACCGACTACCCCGCTGACGACCCAGGCGCCAGCCCGTCTCCGCGCCATCGTCCACGCCTTCACCCCGACCGCTACCAAGCAATGGACCGCTTTCGGCCGGTACCTACCTGTACGACAACCACGCGTTCACCAATGTCCCGTTCCAGTTCACGGTCCCCGACGGCTGGGTCGTCGAGAACGGCGGCTGGAATGTGTACAACGCCGACCTTCCCTCCGGGATGGGCTTCGCCAGCTCTACCCTCGACACGATCAACGCGGATGCCTGCACCGGGACGGACGGGTCAGTTGGTCGACGCTGGCTCGACCGTCGACGACCTGGTCCAAGCGCTGCTCGACCAGACTGGCCCAGCCGCCGCTGTCGAAGGCCCATTCGACGTCACCGTCGGCGGTTACTCCGGACAGCGCGTGGACGTAACTTCACCAGCCGCCTCAGACCTTGAAGGCTGCATGGTGCCGGGCCTCCAGCTGTGGCGGGACGAAGCCGGCAACTATTGGGTCATCCTCGCGGACTGGGACAGCTCGATCTACATAGTCGATGTCGAGGGCGAGCGTGTCGTCCTGACCTCGCAACACCAGCAGTCAGCACCGGCCGCCGACCTGGCCGAGCTGGACGCGGTCATGGAGTCGATCGTGTTCCAGCCCCGCAAAGTCCTCAGAGCACTCCGGCGAAGCGCGTGATGATGGACCGTGCATCGATCCGCCACACGCTCGTGGCACCGTCTGCCGCGTAAACGTTCCCAAGCGAATCGTGGCGAGGCCCGCAATCTCCTCCGGCAGCGGCGAGTCGGCGGCCGAGGACCCATCGGTCGGAGCACCGACACTCCCGTTTCCAGCAACCGTTGTGATCACGCCCGCGGAGTCCATGCGGAGGACCCTCGGGCCGGCCTGAATGAGCATGGATCCGTTTGCGTCCAACGTGGCGTTGCCTTCACTGCCGAAGTCGGGTGAGGCGTCTCCGCTGTCCATGTCCGCGATCGTGGTGATGATCCCGTCGCCATCGACCATCCTCACCGTTGTCGCGCAAGCGTCGGGAATGATGATGCTGCCCACTGAATCGATCGCGACGCCAACTGGAGGACAGATTTTGGTCTGCCCAGCTGGCACCGCTTCACCAGCCTTGCCCCGCCAGCCAATTCCAGCGACGGTCGTGATGTCGCCATTCATGTCGACCCTGCGGACGCGTGCGTTGTCGCGATCGGCGATGAAGAGGCTGCCGGCATCATCAAAAGCGACACCCCATGGTTCCTGGAGAGTCGCCTGCGTAGCCGGCCCGCCATCGCCGGAGAATGTTCCGAGATTGAGCCCTGCAGGTCCGCTCCCGGCGAATGTCGTGATCGTGCCCGCGGCATCGACGCGTCGTATGCGGTTGTTTACGTGGTCGGCGAAGTACACCGCGCCGTCGGGGCCCACCGCAATACCGGTAGGACAGTAGAGCTGGGCTGAGATTGCGGGGCCGTCGTCGCCGGCGAAGCCCGGCTTGCCGGTGCCGGCAAATCTGGTGACCACACCGCCGGAATCGATCTTGTCGATGGCGGCAAACGTCCACTGGCATTCCGACACGTACAGGTTGCCGTGTGAATTGAATGCCAGCCCGCGCGGACCGTCGAGCTTGGCCTCAAGGGCTGCCGTCGGTTCTGTGGAAACAGCCGTTGCGATTGGCGTGGCTGTCGCAGTTGCAGCCGGCGCCGGTGCGGACGGCGCAGGAGAGCTCGTTGGCGGCGCGCCGGCGCAGCCCAGCAGTGTGATGGCTGCGATAAGGACGGTGGCTGACGCGAGTTTCACCGGGGAGTCCATACGGACCTCGGGCGTGTCGCACCAGGTAGCGCGATCTACACCCTACGAGCGTTGCCCGAGGGGCAAAGGTTCAATCGCCGCGAAATCAGTCGGGGAATGCCTCCGGGCCGCGCTCGCTGAGCTCACGTGCCTCGGTCGAGCCTTCCTCGGGTGGCAGCCACGCTGTACGGGTACGTCTCGTCCTCGAGACGGGAGGCCTCGCGCGTCAGGTTGAGCGGATGGAACGTGTCGACCATGACGGCCAGCTCTTCGGTCGCCTCCTTGCCGATCGACGCCTCGACCGTGCCCGGATGCGGTCCGTGCGGAATGCCCGCCGGGTGGACCGTGAACGACGAGATCTCCACGCCGCGCCGGCTCATGAAGTTGCCGGCGACGTAGTAGATGACCTCGTCCGAGTTGATGTTCGAGTGGTTGTACGGCGCCGGGATCGCCAGCGGGTGGTAGTCGAACTTGCGCGGCACGAACGAGCAGACCACGTAGTTGCGGCCGGCGAACGTCTGGTGCACCGGTGGCGGCTGGTGGACGCGGCCGGTGATCGGCTCGAAGTCGCCGATGTTGAAGATGTACGGGAACAGGTAGCCGTCCCAGCCGACGACGTCGAACGGATGGTGCTTGTAGTGGTAGGCCGTGATGCGGCCGCGGACGCGCACCCAGATGACGAAGTCGCCCGTTTCGTCGTGCGTGCACGCACCTCTTCGGGAACGCGGATGTCGCGCTGCGAGAACGGCGAGTGCTCCAGCAGCTGGCCCCAGTCGTTGCGGTAGCGCTTGGGCGGCACGATCTCGGACGGCGACTCCACGTAGAGGATCCGGTGGTCGGAGCCGTCGTCCTGGGCGAGGCGCCAGGTCGTGCCGATCGGGATGACGATGTAGTCGCCGGGGCCGTAGCGCATCGGGCCGAAGTTGCTCTCGAACGTGCCCGCGCCTTCGTGGACGAAGAGCATCTCGTCCGCTTCGCCGTTGCGGTAGAACGTGCCTTCCGGCAGTCCCTCGGTGGGCCGGACGACGCCGATCAGCACGTCGCTGTTGAAGAACAGCGGGACGCGCGCCTACGACCACGTTGCCGCCGGCCGTGACGTCGCACCGGTCTTGACCAGTCGATGGCGGTGGACGCCGTCGTCCATCGCCTCTTTGTGGATGTCGAGGAACTTGCTCGATCTTGTGCGTCTGCGTCGGCGGCACGAGGTGGTACAGGAGCGACGAGCGTCCGGTGAAGCCCTCCATCCCGAAGAGCTCCTCCGCGTACAGCGAGCCGTCGGGCGCGCGATGCTGCGTGTGGCGCTTGTGCGGAACGTTGCCGCGGCTGACGTAGAACACCCCGCAAGCGTAGCGCGCAGTCAGGATGCGCGCAGGCCAGCCGCGGAGACAGGGCCGTTCCAGGTTGGCGCCGAGCGGGGTCCGCTCGGGCTTGGCTCAGCCGCTGGCGGCGATCCGCGCCCGGGCCGTGGCGATCAGCTCCGCGTTCGTGTTGGCGTGACCTTCAGACCCCAGCCGCCGTCGATGGCTTCCGTCAGCAGGACCCAGACGTGATGCTTGAACTGTCTCATGCCGGCTGCAGCAATCACGATGTCCGTGAACTGCGGCGACGGTCGCGAGCTGCTTGTCGCGGTCGAGCGCGCCGGCATTGGTCAGCACCTGGACTCGGACGTAGTCGCTGTCGCCATCCACGTTCGAGATGGCGTCTCGCGGGCAGCTCGTGAATGAACGCGGCCGTGTTCTGGCGAAACATGGGGATGTGCGGCACGCCCTCGATCGTCATCAGCGCCTGGGCCAGATCGCGGGCGAGCTGGTGCGCGATCGGAGAAGGTCCCCTGCTGCGGCGTAGACGTCGATCATCGGCATGGCCGGTCTCCTTTGCGCTGCTTGTGCCGAGGACTATGACGACCATCATAGTCCGTGCCCTGGGCGCGTCGCCAGACCCTCCGCAAATTCGTGCAGCTGGCGCGCGACCTCGTCGAACGGCGCGTAGCTGTGTTCCGCCCGGCTTTGGGCCGACCGCACCCTCGGATGCGGCAACGAGCGTCGTTGCGAACGACTGCGCCGCTGCGGATTCGACGCCGCCCGCAACGAAGAGCTCAGCCAGCCGACCGCGCCACGCCTTGAAGATCTCGCCCGGCGCGTTCGCGCAGCTCGGGAGTTTCGGCGCTGACCGTAACGCGCCAGGACCGAGCAGCCCGCCGAGAAGTCAGATCGATCGAGCACGGTGCGCCACATGGCCATGAAGCCGTCGACGACGGCCGCCGGCGCTGGAGCCCTCCAGTGTGTCGAGGACCGCGATGGCGCGAGCGCCAGCGAGGTCGATGGCCGCGGCGATGAGCTGATCCTTGCCTCCGGGAAAGTGGTGATAGATCGAGCCACGCGGCGCGTTTGATCGCTCGATGACGGCATCGAACGAGGTCGCCCGATAGCCCTGCTTGGCCAGCAGAACGACCGCGCTCTCGATCATCCGCTGTCGCGCGTCAGCCAGCCATTCAGCTCCTGGCGTTGGAGCTTTCGGTCGACTCACGGGCGATGTCAGCTCGCCCAGGCCGTCGACCTTCAGGTCACCGTGTCGCCGGGCTCGAGGTAGCGGCCGAAGCCCGATTCGTCGCGGATCTCGAGCAGGCAGCCGGTCCCCACCGTTCCTGAGCCGATGAGGTCGCCGGGGACGAGTCGGACGTCGGCGGAGGCGCGCTCGATCATCTCGCCGAAGCTGAAGTGGATGTCGCTCCAGCTGCCGCGGCTCAGCTCTGAACCGTTGACTTCGGCCGAAGCCGCCAGGTCGTAGCCCTTGGCCGATCGCTTGTCCGCGATCTCGTCGGGCGTCACCAGCCACGGCCCGATGGTCGTGGCGAAGTCCTTGCCCTTGGCCGGGCCGAGGCGAACCGCCGTCTCGTCGCGCTGCAGATCGCGGGCCGACCAGTCGTTCATGACCATGTAGCCACCGATCGCCTCCTCGCCACGCTCCGCCGACAGGTCGCGCACGGGCGTGTCGATCAGCGCACAGATCTCGAGCTCGTAGTCCAGCTCGTTCGATCCGCGTGGCGCCCAGACCGGATCGTCAGGGCCGCGGAACTCCGAGACGTTGCTGAAGTAGAAGATCGGCAGCCGGTACCACGCCTCGGGAATCGGCTGGTCGCGTCGGGACCACATCGTGGCGACGTGGCGCTCGAAGGCGTAGAAGTCGCGCAGGCTGGTGGGTCGGAGAATCGGTGGCCCGAAGGCCAGGTCGGACGCTTCGGCGATCGCGTCGTCATCGTCGTCCGCCGGCTCGAATCCCTCCACCAGCTCGCTCAACGCCTCGACGCGCAGGCCACGTGCCAGGTGATCGTCGAGCGTCGTGATCGGTTGGCGGAACAGGACGCTGTTGTGGGCACGGCGCTCGTCGGCGCGGACCGCGCGACGACGCGCGACCTCCAGGTCGATCCAGCGCCGGCCGTCGGAATCGAGCGCGGCGAACAGGCGATGTGTGGCGCCGGCCGGCGCGTGCCGCTCTCTGGCGTGGGCGATCTTCATGCGTTCGCCACTGTAGAGGCGGCGGCGATCAGTCGGTCAGTGCAGGATCGGGCGCTAGGTCTCGCCGCCCACTGATCGCCAGACCACGGCCGCCGTGCGCTCTGCCCAGTCGGCGCGGTGGCGTGTCGCCCGCCAGAACGCTCGCAAACCACGAGCCGGTTGGCAGCGCGGAGGCAGCGTCCAGGTCGGCGTTCGGGTCGATCAGCCTCAATCCGCGCCGCACGTTCAAGGATCTGGTGAATTCGCTGCCTGACGCGGCGTGATGACGTGCTCGCGGTAGCAGGCGCGCGATGCGTCGTCCGTCGAATCCTGGAGCATGGTCGCCGCCATCGAGACAGCTCCGGGTCGGCTGATGGCACGCTGGAAGTCCTGTCAGCTCCAGCTCGAGGTCGCTCAGCGGATCGTTCGAATTGGTCGAGGTCGCCTCATCGGCGGCGGAACGAATGGCGTCGGCGACCAGGCTCGCCTTGTTGGGCCAGCGCCGGTAGAGCGCCTGACGCGTGGTGCACGCTTCCTCGGCGATGGCCGTCAGCGAGAGGGCTTCCACGCCGCGCGCCGCCAGATGGCGATTGGCGACCTGGAGCAAGCGATCGTCGATCGAGCGATCGCGTCGCCTGCCGCGGAGTCCGTGGTTCGTGGCTAATTGACATACGGTGCAGTATTGTATTGGAAAGAAGCAGGGCCGCAAGAGCCGCTGCGCGCATAGGAACGACACGACCGAAATGCCCAACTGGAACCAACACATCATCGACGAGTTCCGCTCAAAGGGCGGGACTGGCATAACCAATTTTGGTGATCACCTGCTGCTGCTGACGTCGTACGGAGCGAAGTCGGGCAGGCCGCACACCACGCCGCTCGCCTTCACGCGCGACGGCGATCGCTACGTGGTCATCGCCTCGATGGGCGGCGCGCCCAAGAACCCGGCCTGGTACCACAACCTGGTCCAGAACCCCGATGCGGATCTCGAAGTCGGCAACGAGAAGTTCCGCGTCCGCGCCACGCCGCTCCCCAGCGGCCCCGACCGCGACCGTCTATTCGCCGTCCAGGCCCATCTCATGCCCGGGTTCTGGGATTACGAGAAGAAGACCACTCGGATCATTCCGGTCGTGGTGCTGGAGCGAGCTCAGCGCGAGTCAGCTCGCCGCCTGATCTGACGCGGCCGGGTACGGTTACGCGCTATGAAGAAGATCGGTTTTCTCTCGTTCGGCCACTGGTCGGAATCGCCGTACTCCGAGGTGCGGACTGGGTCGGATGCCCTGCTCCAATCGATAGACCTTGCCGTTGCCGCCGAGGAGCTCGGCGCCGATGGTGCCTACTTCCGCGTTCACCACTTCGCCCGTCAGCTGGCCTCGCCGTTTCCGCTGCTGGCGGCTGTCGGCGCGCGAACCAGCCGAATCGAGATCGGCACGGCGGTGATCGACATGCGCTACGAGAACCCCTACTACATGGTCGAGGACTCGGGCGCGGCCGACCTCATCGCGGGCGGCCGGCTCCAGCTGGGCATCAGCCGCGGCTCGCCTGAGCAGGTGATCGACGGCTTCCACTACTTCGGCTACGTGCCGGCGGCCGGTGAGACCGACGCCGACATGGCGCGGCGCAACGCGGAGACATACCTCGACCTGCTCAAGGGCGATGGATTCGCCGAGCCGAACCCGCGACCGATGTTCCCCAATCCGCCGGGACTGCTGCGCGTCGAGCCGCACTCAGCAGGTCTGCGCGACCGCATCTGGTGGGGCGCGGCATCGGACGCCACGGCCGTGTGGGCCGCAAAGCTGGGCATGAACCTGCAGAGCTCGACGCTCAAGTTCGACGAGACCGGCGAGCCGTTGCACATCCAGCAGCGCAAGCAGATCGAGGCCTACCGGCGGCGTGGAAGGAAGCCGGACACGAGCGCGAACCGCGCGTGTCGGTGAGCCGCAGCATCTTTGCCCTGGTCGACGATCGTGACCGCGCGTTCTTCGGTCGCAGCGACGACAGCGACCACATCGGCTACCTGGATGAGACCACCCGCGCGATCTTCGGCCGAACGTACGCGGCCGAGCCGGACGTCCTCGTCGCGCAGCTTGAAGCGAGGACACGGCCATCGAGGCCGCGGACACGCTGCTGCTCACCGTGCCCAACCAGCTCGGCGTGGAGTACAACGCGCACGCCATCGAGAGCATCCTCAAGTACGTCGCGCCCGAGCTGGGCTGGCGCTAAGCGAGACGCCTAGTGGCAGGTCCCGCTGCCGCTGTCGGTGAAGCCGGTCGGGCCGGGCACCGACTCGAACTGCCACGAGTAGCTCCCCGGCGTCAGCTGCAAGCTCGCAGCACGCCGAACGAAACGTTGCCTCGAACCTCCAGCAGCGTGCTGTCCGTCTTCCACGCGTACAGCTCCGCGCCCCCGGTGCCGACCACGAACTCGCGCATGCCGCGCGCGCTGTCGGGGCAGCCGCTCGGGTTGGCGGGCATGAACCGCTGGTAGCCGTGATCGTGGCCGGTGACGACCACGTCCGCTCCGGCGTCGTAGAGCGCCTGGAACACCTGGGCCATGCGCGTGGAGCTGCCGTGCGGGCCCGTGCTGAATCGAGGTCGGTGCCACATCGCGAGCACGCAGCGGTGTGGCTCGGCCGCAAGGTCGGCCTTCAGCCAGCTGAGCTGCGCCGCGAAACAGGCTGACGTCGGTGCGCACTCGCTGTTCAGCGCGTAGACGCGCCACGTGCCGGACTCGTAGCGATACCAACCCTGGCCGGCGGGTCCGGCGTTGGCGCCGAAATACGCGTAGTACGGACCCGCGCCCGGGTTGTTGAAGTAGTCGTGATTGCCGGGAGTCGGCCTCGTCCGTGCCTTGAAAGCGCCCCAGGTCGGCTCGTAGCAGTTCGTGTAGTTCGCTGCGTCGCCGTCGGGATAGACGTTGTCGCCGCCCGTGAACGCGGTCGCGCTCGCTGTCCGCGCCGAGCACCGCGCGAGACGAGGCTCGCGGTCTCCGAATCGTGCGAGTTGGTGCAAGTGGCGATGTCACCGGCGCCGACCATGTGGCCGTCAGCAGGATCGCCGAGGACCAGCGAATGCATCCACGTCGACCGGCTTGTTGTTGGTCGTGGTGACGGTCAGCGTGTGCGGGCCGAGTGTCGGCCACGTGCGGCGAAATACGACGCGACGGCTGGACGTCTTGGCGCGCACCAGGTTGACGGCCGTGACCGTGCCGTCGAGCGCCACCGAGGCCTGGCCGCGATCGGGGCCGAGGCGCGCGATCCATGCCACCTGGCGACCGGTGAAAGAGAAAGTGGCCGTCTGTCCGGCCGTCGGACGTCGTGGCGCGCCGTTTGCCGTAGGCGTTGCTATCGCTGACCACGCTCCAGCCCGCCGAGCGGACGACGCCGTGTCGTCTTCCTGGGCAGTCGTGGGCCACGTCGGATCCGATTCGGCCCAATCTCCGGCCACGCTGGCGGTGTCCACTGCACGCACCCTGAAGCGGGCCACTGCCCACGGCGGCACCTTGATGTCGACCGACCGTGTCAGCGGCTTGGCCAGGCTGACGGCCGTCCAGGAGCCGCCGTCGAGCGAACGCTGGAGCTCGTAGCGAGCGATTGGTGCCCCGTCGGGTGTCGCCGCAGGCCAGCTGACTGTGAGCGGCAACGCCGTCTTGGCGAGCTGGCCGGCACTCGTGATCGCAACTGTCGGTGCGCTGGAGACCGGTCCAAGCGCGTCGGGCGCGGCCGACAGCAGGCACGCACACCGGTCACGACCACGGCGATCGCAGCGCGGCCAGAACGCGCGGCCTGCCCCAAACCGATCCGTCTCGCGTTCATCGGCCAATGCTCGGAGGGGCCGAACCGCGACTCGCGGGGCCCAAGGTACTGCCTACGAGCGCCCGATGCCGACCGGCATCGACCGACTTGATCATCGCCTGCCGCCGATCCCGAGGACCGGCGGCAGCCAGTTGAAAGCTTGCTAGTTGGACGACGTCAGGAAGCGGGTGGCGTCTCCCCGATGGGCTCACCGTCGACGCCGACGACGAACCAGTTGCCGTTGAGGCCCTGGCCATTTGTCTTGCCCGCCTGGAGGTCGCCCGTGAAGTGGTAGAGCGGGAAGTCGCCGTACACCACCTGGGTCGACCCATCGTCACGTGCGATCGTGGACAGCAACGAGTCATCGACGCCGTCGCCGGCAGTGGCGTCGCCGGTGAGCGGTGGCCAGTTCTCGGCGCAAGTGTCGTTGCAATTGCGGCGCCGACTGGCCCTCGTCCGGCATGAAGGCATAGAGGGTCATGCCGTCGCCATCGACGAGGATGTCGCCGAGTGCGGTTCGTGGCAACCTCGATGGTTACCGCACCACCGGACGTCGTGCGAGCCGGGTTGACGCGCCTGGCGTTCCTGCGCCCGGCGTTGCCGCCGCCGGGTTCGAGGCCCGCAGTGTCGGCCGGGTGCTCGCGTCTGAGCCGCCACCGCATGCTGCAATCAGCAGCGCAACGGTGAGTAATCCAAAGAAACGAATGCGCACTTAGGTGCCTCCTCAATTAGAGGCGCGCCTGACCACTCCCACCCCCACGGCCGGCGGCGGGTACGCGCCCGCCAACTTTGTACGCTGTGCCGACGATCCGTCACCCGCGCGTGCCGTCAGTCCGAAACCTGTTGCAACCCTGCGAAGATAGTTGCTAACTGGCTGACGCGTCAGAGGTTGCCGCGCTTCTCCTGCTCGCGCTCGATCGCCTCGAACAGCGCCTTGAAGTTGCCGACGCCGAAGCCGCGTGAGCCGTGGCGCTCGATGATCTCGAAGAAGAAGGTCGGCCGATCCTGGATCGGGCCGCGTGAAGATCTGGAGCAGGTAGCCCTCTTCGTCGCGATCGGCTTCGATGCCCAGCTCCTCGAGCGTCTCGATCGGCACGCCGACATCGCCGACTCGATCCGGGAGTGCCGCGTAGTACTCGTGCGGCATGCCCAGGAACTCGATGCCGTTCTCGCGCAGCGTGCGGACGGTGCCCACGATGTCCTCGGTGCGCAGCGCGACGTGCTGCGTGCCCGCGTCGAGGTACCAATCCAGGAACTCCTGGATCTGGCTCTTCTTCTTGCCCGCGGCCGGCTCGTTGATCGGGAACTTGACCCGGCCGTTGCCGTTGGTCATGACCTTGCTCATGAGCGCCGAGTACTCGGTGTGGATCACCTTGTCGTCGTAGTGGATGAGCTGGCTGAAGCCGAACACGTCGCGGTAGTAGTCGACGAACTTGTTCATCTCGCCCAGGTGCGACGTTGCCCACGCAGTGGTCGACCTCGAGCAGGTTCATGCCAGTGGCGGCGCGTGCCGGCTTCTTGACCTTGCGGAAGCCCGGGGCAAACACGCCGTGGTAGTCGTTGCGGTCGATGAACGAGTGAACGACCTCGCCGTACGTGTGCACCGCGCTGCGACGCAGCATGCCGTCCTCGTCTGAGCCCGCCTCGGCGTACTCGAGATACGAACGGGCGCCGCGACTCGTGGTCTCCTTCCAGGCCGACTTCACGTCGTCGACGAGGAACGCGATGTCGTGCACGCCGTCGCCGTGCTTGTGGACGTGCTCGGCGATCTCGCCATCTGGCGTCAGCGGCGCGGTGAGCACGATGCGGATGTCGTTCTGGACCATGAGGTACGAGGTCCGGTCGCGGATGCCCGTCTCGAGACCGGCGTACGCGACGGGCGTGAAGCCCCACAGCGCGCGGTAATAGGCCGCCGCCTGGCGGGCGTTGCCCACCCAGAACTCGACATAGTCGATGCCCTTGAGCGGCAGGAAATCCTGCGCCTCGGCGTACGCGTCCTTGTTGATGTGCGCGCCGCTCTGGTTTGCGGCGCCGCGGGTAAGCGTCTCGGTCATCTGATCAACCTCCGGTTCGCCCAGAGAATACGCCGGGCATCTGGCATGATCGCTGCGTGGATGCGCTGTTGATCGCCTTCGTTGCCGCCCTGACCTGGTCCGGTTGGCGTCGCGGCTTGCTCCAGACCCTTGCCGGACTGGCGTTCATCGGCATCTCGTTCCTGCTGGGCGCCTACCTCTCGGGGCCGTTCGGCAACCTCGTCAACAGCTTCTTCCCCGACGTTCCCGCCGACTATGCCGCGCTGCTCGGCTACGCCTTCGTGTTTCCGCGCTGTGCTGATCGTCCTCCACGTCGTGGCACGGCCGTTCCTCAAGGATCGTAAGCCGGGGCTGGCTGACCGCAGCGGCCAACAAGACACTCGGCGCCATCTTTGGCTTCCTCGAGGGCGTCCTGATCCTGTCGGTGGCAGTCGTCGTGTTCGACACGTACTTCGCCGGCGGCGTGAGCGGCGGCAAGACGCCGGGGCTCGCATTTCATCGAGAGCTTCGTCACGTCGTTCAACTCGACGTACACGGTCCAGCTGCTGCGGTCGACGACCGTGCCGCTGGTGCTGACGATTCTCGGGCCGTTGCTCCCCAAGGACATCTCGTCGCTCGTGCCACCGGCGTACCCGGCATTCCTGGTATTCCGGGCGTGCCCGGGGTTCCGCATCCCTGGCGCTGCCGACGCCGAGGCACTGATCACGACTCAATCTCCCCGAGCACCAACGTCAAGCAAGGCGCCGCCAGGCCCCATCGCCCGGCTCGAGAGCCGCCGCCGAACGGAGACGGACGGTCGGCGCCTCCGCGAGCTCGAGTTCCTGGCCGAGGTGGCACGGCTCGTGGGTTCGGCACGAACCTGGGACGAGCTCATGGGCACGATCATCGATCGCGCCACGGCCGCGGCGCAGGCCGAGGTCTGCTCGCTCTACCTGCTGGACCGGGACGGAAGCGGCGTGACGCTCGCGGCCACGAACGGGCTCGATCCGGAACAGATCGGCGTCGCGCGCCTGCCGCTGGGCGTGGGCATCACCGGCATCGTGGCCAAGACCAGGCAGCCGACCACGAGCGTCAACGTCCACAAGGACGAGCGCTTTCACTGGATACGCGGCGTCGACGACCTCAAGTTCAAGTCGATGTGCTCCGTGCCGCTCATCTGGAACGACCAGGTCGTCGGGGTGCTCAACGTCCAGACCGTCCGTCGTCGCGAGTTCACCAAGCAGGACGTCTCGTTCCTGGAGGCGCTCGCCGGCCTGATGGCGGGCATCGTCGAGCGCAACCGCCTCCAGCGCGAGGCCGAGGCGCAGATCGAGAGCCTTCGCGCGATCGATGAGGCGCGCGCCCATCTGGTGGCGGTGGTGACCCACGCGCTGCGTACGCCGCTGGCCGTGGTGCGTGCATACGTGGAGCTGCTCGGCGGTGCGACCAAGCGCCTGTCCGGCCGCGACGAGGCGTCCGAGGCGTCGACCTGGGAGCGCAACGCGCTGGAGCAGGTCGATCGGCTCGATCAGACGGTCGACTCGATCCTGGCGTCGCTGCGCGTTCTCCAGTCCGACTCGGGCCCGGTGATACCGCTCGACCTTGCGGAGGTGGTCGACGAGACGGCTCGCGAGCTTGCGCCGCTGTTCCGCAAGCAGCGTCTCGTCACGAGCTTTCTCGAGCGACCGCTGCGCGCCCACGCCTCGCAGGACATGCTCCGACGGCTGCTCGGCTACCTGCTCGAGAACGCGGCCAAGTACGCGCCGGCCGAAGGGAAGATCGACATCTACGGCTGGCGCAGCGACGACCGCACCTTCCTGGCGATCACCGACGACGGCCCGGGCATCCCGGTCGAGTGGCGCGAGCGGATCTTCGAGCCGTTCGTCAGGCTGGACGACTCACCGCGCGGCGCGGGGATCGGCCTTTTCGCGGCGCGTCACCTCGCCCGATCGATGCTCGGCGATCTCCGCGCCGAGGACCGCGAGCCGCACGGCAGCCAATTCGTGCTGGAGCTCCCCGCCGTCCGCTAGCGCCAAGCCTACGAACGCGGGATCTCGGGACCCTTCCACCACTGCACGAACGCGACGACGCTGGCAACAGTGAAAACGACCAGGACTATCTCGAACATGGGAATCACCGCGGAATCGAATCGGGGTAGAGACTCGGCGAGGCTCGCCCGCGCCCCGCAGATGAGCCTCGCCGCCGAGGGAGTCGAGTTCAGCCGCCTAAGCGGCGGCCGCGTCGGTAGCTGTCGATCCTGTTGTTGCGCCGGCCAGCGGAACGCGGCCGTCGAAGTCATGAAGCGCATCGACGCAATGTGGACGGCAGCCGCGGGCATCCTGGCCCGGGGCAAGCGACGGAAAGTGGCGATACAGGCCATCTTCATGGCCCGTGGCCGCCATCAGCCGGCACCCACACACGGCGCACGTCACCGGTCCGCTCACGTCGCGCGGCGGAAGAAATCGGGTGACAGACGAATCGCTCATACGCCGAGCGTAGGCCCGAGCCAAATGCGGTCAGCGGCGGCGGAGTGTCCGTTTGGTTGCGATCGGGTTGCGCCGGCATCCCTTGATATCGTCGCGGCAGAGTGACTGCCGCCTCTCCAACGCTCAGATCGCGCTTCTCGATCTACGGCCGCGACCTGCCGCCGTCGTTCTGGTTCCTCTGGTTTGGGACCGTGATCAACCGGCTCGGCGGCTTCGCCGTGCCGTTCCTGATGCTCTACTTCACGACAAAGCTTGGCATCACGCCGCAGACGGCGGCCCTGATGGTGTCGGTCCTGGGTGCGGGCTCCTTCCTGTCGCAAATCACCGGCGGCGAGCTCGCAGATCGCCTGGGTCGGCGCCCCGTGATGATGCTCAGCTTCTTCGTGTCGCCGGTGGCGATGCTGGCTCTGGGCATCGTCCGCGAGCCGCTGCTCATCGTGGTCGCGATGTTCGCGTTGGGCTTCTTCACCGACCTGTACCGGCCGGCCGTCAGTGCGGCGATCGTCGATCTCGTCCCGACCGAACACCGCACCCGAGCCTTCGGCTACATCTACTGGGCGATCAACCTTGGAGCCGCGCTCGCGCCGGTCGTCGCCGGGCTGCTGGCGAACTTCGACTATTTCCTTCTCTTCCTGGGCGACGCGATCACGACTGCCGTGTTCGGCCTCATCGTGCTCACCCGCGTGCCCGAGACGCAGTCGCACGAGGTCGCTGCGGCCGCGCGGATGCCGATGCGCGACCGGGCCGGACAGGTCGCTGCGCGATCCGATGCTGCTGGTCTTCGTGCTCCTGTCGCTGTTCGTGGGGATCATCTACTCGCAGAGTCACGTCACGCTGCCGATCGACATGGCGGCCAATGGTCTTCCGCCCAGCGACTACGGCCTGGCGATCGCGGTCAACGGCGCGCTGATCGTCCTGATCACGCTCCAGACGAGCCGATTTGTCGCACGCTGGCCGCGCTACCTGGCGATGGCCATCGCGGCGTTGCTGCTCGGCATTGGTTTCGGCCTCACGGCGTTCGCCACGACTCTCCTGTTCTACGCGTTCACGGTCGTCGTGTGGACGCTCGGGGAGGTGATCGGCGCGGCGATCGCGCCGACGATCGTCAGCGAGATGTCTCCGCCCGGATTGCGCGGCCTCTACCAGGGGATCTGGGGCTCGTCGTGGGGACTCGCCTTCTTCATTGGTCCGGCGCTCGGCGGCTACGTGTACCAGCAGTTCGGTGCCGACGTGCTGTGGGCATCGATGTTCGTCATCGGCGTCCTGCTGTTCATCGGCTACCTGGCGCTCTCGATCCCGGCGAAGCGACGCGCCGCGGAGCTGGCGGCCGAAATCGGATGATGCAATCGAGGCGACGGCCTAGGTCCTAGGACTGGTAGGCGACCTCGCCGTGCAGCGCCAAGTCGAGGCCCAGCTCCTCCTGCTGCGGCTCGACGCGCAGCCCGAGCACGAACTCGATCGCCTTGACGATGAGGAACGTTCCAACGGCCGAGAAAGTGGCTGCCGCGGCAACCGCGATCAGCTGGATCCCGACCTGGGCTGAAGTTGCCCTGGACGGCGCCCGAGACGCCACCGATCGCGGCCACCGCCAGCACGCCTGTCGCGACCGCGCCGAACATGCCGCCGACGCCGTGGACGGCGAAGACGTCGAGCGCGTCGTCGATGCGCAGGCGCTCGCGCAGCAGCGTGGCGCTGTAGCAGATGCCGCCCGCGGCAAGGCCGATCAGCAGCGCGCCGCCCGCCGTGACGTACCCGGCGGCAGGAGTGATCGCGACCAATCCGGCAACCGCGCCGGCCGCGGCACCGACCACGCTGACCTTGCGGTGGTGCGCGTATGAGGCGAGGACCCAGGTGATCGTGGCGGCTGCGGCCGGCGATGTTGGTGACGAGCAGCGCGTTGGCGGCGACGCCGTTTGCCGCCAGAGCCGAGCCGGCATTGAAGCCGAACCAGCCGAACCACAGCAGGCCGGCGCCGAGCACCGTCATCGGCACGTCATGCGGCTCGTGACGCTGCTCCCTCGCCGAACGACCAGCGACGGCCGATGAGGATGGCGGCGACGAGGGCCGACACGCCCGATGAGATATGGACGACGGTGCCGCCGGCGAAGTCGAGCGCTCCCAGCTCGCGCAGCCAGCCGCCGGGCGCCCAGACCCAGTGTGCGAGAGGCGAATAGACGAGCAGCGACCAGGCGATCGTGAACAGGACGAACGCCCCGAAGCGCTTGCGCTCGGCGAAGGCGCCCGTGATCAGGGCCGGCGTGATGGCCGCGAACATCAGCTGGAACGAGGCGAACAGAACGAACGGGATGGTGGCGGCGTAGGCCGGGTTCGGTTCGAGGCCCACGTTCATGAAGCCGACGAAATCGAGGTTGCCGATCACGCCCCAGCCGTTCACGTCGGGCCCGAAGGCGAGGCTGAAGCCGCAGATGACCCACACGACGCTGACCAGGGCGAGGCCGAAGAAGCTGTGCATGATCGTCGAGAGGACGTTCTTGCGACGGACCAGCCCGCCGTAGAACAGGGCCAGCCCGGGCAGCATCACCATGACCAGGGCCGTCGCCATGAGGAGCCAGGCGGTATCGCCGGCGCTCAGCTCTGACAATTCGCATTCCCTCCGTTGCTGACAACCTTGCGGCACGTTAGTTGGGCGCGGGTTGGCACGAACGCGGCTGCCACGAGAGTGCTTGGCGCGCGCGAACGCGTCAGCGACGGGCGAGTTCGAGATTCGGTGGCTGGCCGGTGTGAGTTGGGTGGCGACTTGGTGTCGGCTACTCGTCGAGGCGGTAGCCGACGGCGCGAACCGCGACCGGCACCGGCGCTCCAACCGCGCGCAGCTTGTCGCGCAAGCGGGCGAGATGGGGCTTCAGCCAGAGCGGATCGGGATCGTTCTCAGTCGGCCAGCCCGCGGCCAGGAGATCGGCATGCGGGACCAGCTCGCCGAGTCGCTCGATCAGCAGGGCGAGCAGTCGAAACTCGATCGCCGTCGCCGGGACAGCGCGCCATGCCAGCGGATCTCGTGGCGTCGTGCGTCGAGCTCCCAGCCTTCCTTTGGCGTCTGGAGCCGGCGTCGATGCCGCTGGGCGCGCGTCGGCGCATGACCGCGCGGATTCGCGCCAGCAGCTCGTTCGAGGGCGCGCCCTTGCGAACGAAATCGTCGGCGCCAAGATCGAGCAGCTCGGCGGGCACCGAGCGGTCACGCTCGCCGGAGACGATCAGGATCGGCACGTCCGACTCTGCTCGCATCTGCCGGCAAACCTCGGCTCCGTCCATGCCGGGCATGGCCAGGTCGAGGAGCACTGCGTCCACTCGTTCGCCGCGGAATCGGCGCAGAGCCTCGTCGCCGTCGTACGCGGCCACGATCCGATGACCGGCCCGGCCGAGAAGCGCTCCGAGCGCACCCACCCAGGCCGGCTCGTCGTCGACGACCAGGATGGTCAGGCCGGATTGAGGGTCGGCGCCGTTACCGGTCATGGCGCTGTCGCTTCGGGCGACGCCGTTGCTCGGTCGATGCCGTGTCGTTCGACGAACCGGTCTGCGCGATCACGACGCCAATGATGACGAGCGCGCCGCCCAGGAGTTGCACGGGTGTGAGCCGCTCGCCGAAGAGGATCGAGGCAAGGACGATGGTGTAGATCGGCTCGACCGTGCTGACCAGCGATGCCTGTGCGGCGCCGATCCGCCGCGCGCCGGCGTAGAACGTCTGCAGCGCGAGCGCGGTCGAAACGATGCCGACGCCGATCAGCGGCAGCCACGCCTCGGCGGGGATCTGCGACGGCAGCACCGGCCGCGACGTGCCCAGCGCGAGGATCCACCACGCGACGGCAGTGGCGGTGATCATGATCGCGGCCGTTGGGGCCGGTTCGGCCTGATCACTCTCGACGGCCTGACTCGGACTCGTGGGGCGGGACGGCCGTCTCGGTCGCTCCGCGCTCCCCGCCGAAACGCGCGGCAAGGACGATCCACACCGCGTAGATGAACGGCGACGAGATGATCAGCACCAGCCCGATGGGCGGCGGCGCGGTGCGTTGGATCGATCCCGCCCACGGCCAGCGCCACGCCGACAAGCGCCAGCGCCAGCGCTCCCCACGCGCGGCGGCCCTGCAGCCGTCGGCCGTAGCGAATCGTGATCACCGCCACGATCGCCGGATAGATGTAGACGATGAGCGCGGCCAGGGACGCCGAAACGGTCTCGAGCGCCGCGAAGTACGTGCCGCTATTGCCGATGAAGAAGATGCCCAGCAGAACGAGCACGAAGACGCGGCGTCGGGTGAGAACGCGCAATGCCCGCCGTTGCGACGGCCAGATCAGCAGCCACGCCCACGACACGACGGCAGCGAACAGGAAGCGCCACGCCAGCAGCACCATCCAGTCGACCCCTGAGGCGTAGATCGGCTTGGCGAACAGGGCGCCCGATCCGTAACCGAACGCGGAGAGCACGACGAGCGCGATGCCGAGCGCTCGTTCGCGCCGAGTTGTCAGCGACATGGAGGCGCGATGCTAGGGCAGGATGCAAGCGACGATCGGACCCTGCTCCAGCTGGGGCCGGGCGGTTCGCGCGCAGCGGCCCGCAGGCCGACTGCGGAGGGAAAGTTAACTTCGCGCGCCGTGGATACCCGACCAGCCCCAGCCGACACCCTGAGTGTCGTCGTGGTCGCCGACGACCTGATCTGGTCGTCGCGCCTTCGCGCCGCCGTGGAGCGCGCCGGCTCATCGGCCCTCACCGTGCAATCGCCTGACGGCGTGACGCAGGCGCTCGAATCTGCCCCGACCGCGGCGCCGGTCATAGTCGACCTCAACGGTCGCACCTACGATGGCGTGGAAGTCGTCCGGGTGGCCGCGGCATCGGGCCGGGCCGTCCTGGCGGTCGGTCAGCACGAAGATCTCGAGCTCCGAAAGAAAGCGCTGGACGCCGGTGCGCGGCGCGTCTTCTCGTACAACAAGCTGTTCAGCGACGGCCCCGCCGTCGTCACGTCATTGCTGGAAGGGAGCCTGTGAGCACACATTCGATCCCCGCGGGGCGCTACGAAGATCGCATCGCCCGCGCCCAGGCGCTTCTGCCGGAGCAGGACGCATCCGCGTTGCTGATCGGCGTCGGCGCCGAGCTCCAGTGGCTGACCGGCTACGCAGCCCACGCGCTGGAGCGGCTGACCATGCTCGTCATCCCGATGCGCGGCCGCGCATCCCTCGTCGTGCCGCGACTCGAGCTTGCCGGAGCGCGCGAGTGCACGGCCGCCGGCGCCGGGCTCGTTGACCTGGTCACGTGGGAGGAGACCGAAGACCCATTCGAGCTCGTCGCGCGTCTGCTCGACGAGAGCGACAGCCGTCCCGAGATCCAAATCGGCGCCCTTGGTGGGGCGTGGGGCAACCTCGATGGGCTGCTGGTGTCGGATCGGCTGTGGGCGACCTTCCTGCTGCGCCTCCAGGCGGTGGTGCCTGATGCTGCCTTCGGCCTGGCCTCGGCCGTCCTGTCGGATCTGCGTGCCATCAAAGACGCCGAGGAGATCGAGCTGCTCCGCCGCGCCGCCCACGCTGCTGATCGCGCCGTGACCAAGGTCGCCAGCGGACGTTTGATCGGTCGAACCGAAGCGGACATTGCCGGTGACGTGCGCGAGTGGCTGGTCAGCGAGGGTCTGGATCAGGCCGGGTTCTGGATCGTCGCCAGTGGTCCCAACTCAGCGTCGCCACATCACGAGCCGGGCCAGCGGGTGGTCCAGGCGGGCGAGCCGTTGCTGCTCGACATCGGCGGCCAGATCGAGGGCTATTGGTCCGACATCACGCGCACTTTCTGGGTCACCGGGGACAAAGACGAGGGCCCGACCGACGAATTCCGCCGCCTCTACGACGTCCTGTACGAGGCACAACGGACTTCGACGGACGCGGCGATGGCCGGAGTGCCCGCCGAGGACGTGGATGCCGCCGGCCGCAATGTCATCGAGGCCGCCGGCTTCGGTGAGAACTTCATCCATCGCACCGGGCACGGCATCGGCATCGAGGGGCACGAGGATCCGTACATCGTGTCGGGCAATACCCGGCCGCTCGAGGCGGGCAACGCGTTCAGCATCGAGCCGGGCATTTACATCGACGGCCGTTACGGCGCGCGAATCGAAGACTGTCGTGGTGTGCACGGCCGACGGTCCCGGACTCGCTCAACGTGGCGCCACGCGAGCTGGTCCTGGTCCGCGGCACGTAGGAGCCTGCCTCCGGCGGCCAGCCGGTAACATCTCGATCAGTTCGGGCGACTGACCCGAAGAGTCGAGCGCCCAGGTCGACATGGAAATGACAGTTGACGAGAAGTCGGCGGCCGATGAGGCCGCCGACGCCCAACGCGGACCTACCGCAGCCCAGCTGCGCCGGTTCATCAAGTCGCGAGCGTATGTGCCGCTGCATGAGCTTCGCCGCCGATTCGAGCTGAACGGCGACCTCGACGAGGTCTCGGCAGTCGCGATGGGCGAGCACGGCACGGTCTACGTGGGCCTGCCTCCGCGCGAGTCGGAGTTCATCGCCACGCTCGTGCGCGATGGCGACGTCGGCGTCGAGCTGTCCCAGGATCCGACCGCGCCGATCGTCGTTGGTGTCTTTCCGATGAGGCCTGTCACCCGCACCTGAAGGTCTGACTAGCCGCCTGCGATAGGTCACCTCGCAGTCGGCCTGCGGGCCGCTGCTGCGCGGTCGCCGCCGGCCGTTCGACTTCGCGGACTGCCATCGGCGCCTGAAGTTATACTCCCAGGGAGTATGTCTGACGTTCCGAATACCCAACTGACGATGCCCATCGAGGGCATGACCTGCGCATCGTGCGTCAACCGCGTCGAGCGCTATCTGCGCAAGACCGACGGCGTGATCGAGGCCAACGTCAACCTGGCGACAGAGCGCGCCACGGTCACTTTCGATCCATCACGCGTCGGCCGATCCGAGCTCGAACGAGCGGTCGAGGACGCCGGCTACGCGGTCGATCGACCGCGAAGGCGACGCGGCCTGCATCGACAACGGATTGGCGGCCGCCGAGATCGATGCCCGTGAGGCCCGCCGCAGCTCGCGAGCAGCGACTGCTGGGGCTGGAGTCGCTTTTCGCGCTGGTCAGTCGGCTTCGCGATGATGGCCCTCAGCCTGTGGCCGTCGCCGCCGTACACCCTTGAGCAGCTCAACCTCCTGCTGATCCTGCCCGCGACGATCGTGCAGTTCGGTGCGGGCCGACGCTTCTACGTCACGGCCTGGCGCGCTGCTCGCCACGGCTCGGCCAACATGAGCACGCTCGTCGTCCTGGGCACGACCGCGGCGTGGCTGTACTCGACGGTTGTGGCGCTGCGGCCGGACCTGGTCGTTGCCGCCGGGGTCGCGCCGATGACCTATTACGACAGCGCCGCCATCATCATCGGCCTCGTCCTCGCCGGCCGGTGGCTGGAGGCACGTGCGAAGACCGCGACCGCCGGGGCTGTCCGCCGTCTGATCGACCTGCAGCCGCGAACCGCGCACGTTCTCCAGACGGATGCCGAAATCGACGTGCCGATCTCTGCCGTACACGCAGGCGACGTCATCCGCGTCCGGGCCGGCGAGCGCGTGCCGGTCGATGGCCGAATCACGGACGGCGCCTCAGCGGTCGACGAATTGATGCTGACCGGCGAGGCAATCCCCGCGACGAAACGTGTCGGTGACGAGGTCATCGGCGGAACCATCAATACCAGCGGCAGCTTCGTGTTCCGTGCCACGCGCGTTGGGCGCGACACGGTCCTCGCCCAGATCGTCCGGCTCGTCGAGCAGGCGCAGGGATCCAAGGCGCCGATCCAGCACCTGGCCGACCGTGTCACGGCGTGGTTCGTGCCGGCCGTTCTGGCAATCGCGCTCGGGACGTTCGCGTTCTGGCTCGTCTTCGGACCGGAGCCGCGGCTGACGTTCGCCCTGGTCAGCTTCATCAGCGTCCTGATCATCGCCTGCCCGTGCGCCATGGGCCTCGCCACGCCGACGGCGATCATGGTCGCGACCGGCAAGGCGGCCGAGTCCGGCTTCCTGGTGCGCGGCGGCGAGGCCGTCGAGCGCGGCGCGCGTGTCGACACCGTCGTGTTCGACAAGACCGGCACGCTGACTCGCGGCCGGCCGTCGGTGACGCGAGTTGCGCCCGAGGCATCGGCTGACAGCGTGCTCGCACTTGCGGCCGCGGCCGAGCTCGGGAGCGAGCACCCGCTCGCCTCGGCGATCGTCAACGAGGCACGCAGCCGCGGACTCGAGCTGCCCCCGAGCACGGACTTCGAGGCCGCCACCGGCTACGGCGTCCACGCCACGGTCGACGGGCAAGCCACCGTCGTCGGCAGCGCGCGTCTTCTGGCCGATCACGGCATCGACGTCGCCGAGCTCGAGGCGGACCACGCCGCGGAGATAGCCGCGGGACGAACCGCCGTGTACGTCGCGGCCGGCGGCCAGCTCGTGGGCATGATCGCGATCGGCGACGAGATGCGACCCGAGGCCGCGGACGTCGTTCGGCAGCTTGGCTCGCGCGGCGTCGAGGTGTGGCTGCTCACCGGCGACGAGCGTGGCGTGGCCGACGCCGTGGCACGGCGCGCGGGAATCCCGCTGGCCAATGTGATTGCCGAGCTCCGACCGCAGGACAAGCTGGCCGAGGTTTCGCGGCTGCAGTCGGCAGGCCGCGCAGTGGCGATGGTCGGGCGACGGCATCAACGATGCGCCCGCGCTCGCCCAGGCCGATCTCGGCATCGCCATCGGCAGCGGCACCGACATCGCCATCGAGGCGTCCGACGTGACGCTCGTCGGCAGCGATCTGCGTCTCGTCGTGTCGGCGCTCGACCTGAGCAAGCGGACCCTGACGGTGATCCGCCAGAACCTTTTCTGGGCGTTCGCCTACAACGTCGTGCTGATCCCGGTCGCGATGGGCGTGCTCTATCCGATCACCGGCCTGCTGCTCGACCCGGTCCTGGCCGCGGCTGCGATGGCCCTCAGCTCCGTGACCGTCATCGGCAACTCTCTCCGCCTTGGCCGAACCCGCAGCAACGTGCCGCCTCTACCCTCGGTACCTGCCGCGCTAGACGAAGGTCGCGTCGCCACTTAACCGGGCCAGGGCTAGGATGGGACGCGTAGGAATGGATCGGCGCTCCTGGGGGTGAGGGCCGAGGGGACCATGCCTACCTAGACCGCACCGCGTAGTCGGCTAGGCGTCAGCACGGATGCGCTGGCGCGACCGCGGTGCCAAGGTGGCGTGACGCGGCCGCCCTTTCGCTCCCAAGCGATCAAGACCGCGCTCGGGGGACGGAGTCCTCAAATGGTCCGACAGGCACGCCCAAGGACACTCGCACTGCTGCTTCTGGCAGCGGTTGTTAGTGCGATGCTGGCCGTGTTTCCGTCGGGTGACCCCGTGGCCGCGGCGAGTGCGCTGTCGATTACGCCATCCGGTGACGCGTGGCTCAACCAGCAGAAATCGACCACGAACTACGGTTCGGCCTGTCTCGCTCCGCGCCACCAGCGGCTCCTCGCTGACCGTGATGCGATTCAACGTGAGTGGCTGGAGCGGCAAGACGGTGGCCGGCCTGAAGCTGACCATCGATGGCGTGAGCGGCAACGCCGCCACGCTCGTCGTTGACGAGACCACCACCAGCTGGAAGGAATCGTCGGTCACGTGGCGCAGCCAGCCGCTGATGGCCCGCGAGCTTGCCCGGACTCCCGTGATTTCTGGCCGCACCGCCACGTTCGACGTCGCGAGCATGTTCCTCAGCGGCAAGGTCGACCGAAGCTCGGTAGCGATCAGCATCCGCAACACTCGAACGGCACGCTCGTTACGTTCGGCTCGCGCGAGTCGGCGACCAAGCCGCACCTGAAGCTGACCGCCGGACAAACGACGCCACCACCGGCGGGAATCATCGCCACTGCCGATACCTGGGCCGAGTCGGTCGCCCCCACCAAGAACTCACGGCACTGCGAAGTCTCTCTTCGTAGACGGCCCACGGCTCATGGAGTCGTACGTCCGGTTCGACCTCGGTTCCCGCACGGGCCAGCGATACAGCCAAGCTCGAGCTGCAGCTGCAGCTGACCGACTCGGGCGGGATGGGCGTCAGCTTCTACAAGGTCTCGACGACCTGGTCCGAGTCGACCCTGACGTGGAAGTCACGTCCGACGACCGGTCCGCTCATCGCACAGCTTGCCGCTCCGCCGGGCACAGGCAAGCTCACGGTCGACGTCAGCTCGGCGTTCGCCGATGACCTGTTCGACTCGAACCGGTCTGGCGCTGCGCATCGTGACGACCAACTCCAATGGATTCGTCTTCTCGTCGCGCGAGGGATCTACGGGGCCCAAGCTGCTCATCACGCCCGTGATCGCCGTCGACCCGAGCCCGACGGTGACCGCTCTACCGCCCTCGCCCACTCCGACGGCTTCGCCGAGCCCGACCCCCACTCCGACACCGAGTCCGACGCCGACGCTTCCTCCTACCCCCACGGTCGCGCCGCCGACGGAGTCACGCCATCGGCGATCCCGCCGAGCCTGTTGCCGCCGACTGCCAGTCCGTCTGCCCGACGCTCCCGCCGACGCCCACCCCGACACGTACCGACACGGCTCACGCCCACCGACACCCCGGTCGCCCACCGATACGCCGCCGCCAACCCCAACCCCACGGCGGCGCCGCTGTTCAACTTCTCCGGGCACGGGACCGACCACGGTGTCGGGATGTCGCAGTGGGGCGCGAAGGGTCGCGCCAGTCGCCGGCCAGACCTACGATCAGATCCTGCTCTTCTACTACACCGGAGTCGCGATCTCGACGATCGACGGCACGCATCCCGATTCGCGTGCTGCTGGGCGACGACTTCTGGCCGAGTCCCGACCCTGCCGGCACGGATCACCGCGGATCACGGCGGCTGGAGGAGCGACTCCTTCCCGGCGTCGACTTCCCGGTTGGCAGCTACGTCGAGATGTGGCCCAGCTTCGCGACGCCACCGCCGACACCGACATCCGACCCCTGCGCGTCGCCCGCGCCGACGCAGTCACCGACTCTCGATGGCTGGGTCGGTGACCGCGTTCGACGCCACGGGCGCGACGCTCGCCAGTGCTGTCACGACTGCCGACGTGATGGTCCAGGCGATCGATCCGCAGGGAATCCTGCAAATGCGCCACCGCGACAACGATCCCAAGTACAAGACTGTACCGCGGCTCCATCCGACTGACCGGCGGGCCAACTGGCATCCAGACGGTCAACGCGCTGCCGCTCGAGGCAGTACCTCCGCGGCGTCGTGCCGGCCGAGGTGCCTGCCACCTGGCCCGTGGAAGCGTCAAGGCACAGGCCGTTGCGGCTCGCTCGTTACGTCTGGTCGCGCATCAAGCCGTCGCGCGTCTGCGACGTTGTGCCCGACTCGACCAACCAGATCTACGGTGGGTAGCAACACGAAGAGATTCCGCACCAGTGACGCCGCCATCTTGGCGACCGCCAACCAGGTCCTTACCTACAACGGCACCGTCATCAGCGCCGTGTTCCACGCCGCCTCGGCGGCTACACCGAGAACAGCGAGTACGCGTTCGTCAACGACCACGGCGACCCTGGCACCGTCGTCCGCTACCTGCGCGGCAAGCCAGACGTTGACGCGAACGGCGTGCCCTATGACATCGGGTCCGGCGATTACAACTGGAACAGCGCCTCATTCACGATGGCTCAGCTATCGAAGATCTTCGGAGAACGCGTAGCGACGGATGTCGGCGACATCACGAACCTCACGTTCCTGCGCGGAGTCTCCGGCGCGTCTACTGCGTCATTCTCACGGGCACCAAGGGCACCAAGCAGGTCTCCGGCGGACGGTTCAAGAACATCTACAACGACCTCAGGAGCAAGTACGGGATCGGCGGAAGCCGCACGAATCTGGTGAGCACCATGTACTTCCTCAATCCGTTACCTCCATGAGTCTCGCCTGACGACAATGACCTGCAGAACCGGAGTACCTCCCGGCCGCTGACGAATGTGGTGTGGCTTTCTGGCACCACCCCGACCTAAGGTCGAGCCCCTGACAGGCAAGCCTGATCCCGAGATCCGTGCTCGGACAGGCCGAACCGTGGAGAGGCCGACCTTTTTGTTTGTGCGACACCTTGGCGCTCGACTTGTTCTGACGCTGTGCCTGCTCTCGCTGGCCGTCGTCACGCCACCGCTCGTGGCAACGGCCGCCCAGAGCAACGAGCTCGCCGCGGCCGCAGACGGCTGGACCAACGCCGCTCGCCCCGGCCGAAACCATGGCCTCGAGTCGCAGCTGAAGACGTACGGCAGCGTCTGGGACGCGTATGTCCGCTTCGACCTCAGCTGCCTGGCGCGGCCGAACGTTCGGCTCGCTGCAACTTCGCATCGCGAACGTCGTCGGTGACGCCACCACGCTATCGGTCGCGTCGACGGCCGCCACGTGGGACGAGGCGACGCTCAACTATCGCAACCGGCCGGCGGTCCAGTCGGCGCTCGACGGTTCCCTCTCGCTCCGACGACCAGGGCACGTTCTTCGAGCTTGGCGGCTTCCTGCCGAACGGCAAGATCAACGTCGACGCATCTCTCGCTGCGCATCACCAACGCCGCGGACGCGGTCGTTCGTTTCGGCGCCCGCGAGAGTGGCTTCGCCGCCCAGGCTCGTCATGACCGGTCGGGTGAGCGTGGAGCCCGTGGCGCTGACGCCGTACGAAGACGTCCACGCCAGCGTCGAGACGCCGACCAGCAACTACGCCGCGCGGCCGCTGATGGTCGTCGACGGGGATCCAGCGACCGAGGCGTACATGTCGTTCGATCTCTCGGACTGGTCCGGTCAGTCGGTATCGGGCGTCCAGCTCCGGCTGTGGCTCAAGGACGATGCCGGCACCGGTGTGTCGATCTATCGCATCGGCTCGTCGTGGGACGAGACGGCCGTCACGTGGGACACGCGGCCAACCGGCGACGCCCTACTGATGGCGACCAAGGCGAAGACGACCGCGGGCATTGCGTCGTTCGACCTGGCAGCGGCTTTTCCATCGGGCGTAGTCGATCGACGGGTGCTGTCGCTGCGCATCGCCACCGCCAATCCGAACGGTTTCGTCATGTCGTCACGCGAGGGACAGGTGCCGCCGGAGCTGGTGATGACGCCCGGCAGCGGCGGCGGATCGAGTCCCACGCCGAGTCCAACCCCGACGCCGACGCCAACCTCGAGCCGACCCCGACCGCGACGCCGACGCCGACGCCGACCAGGTCACCAAGCCCCACGCCCACTCCAACTCGGACGCCGAGTGCCACACCCACGCCGACGCGCACGCCCGACACCGACGCCAACGCCGACGCCGACGCCGACGCCGACGCCGAGCGGCACGCCGACGCCCTCGCCGGGTCAGTCGTGGGTGTTCCACGGCTTCGGCACGGACCACGGTGTCGGCATGTCCCAGTACGGCGCGAGAGGCCGCGCGCTGGCCGGGCAGACCTACGATCCAGATCCTGGGGCACTACTACTCGGACACCACGCTCGGCACGATCGACGAACAGCAGGTGGTGCGCGTCAAGCTCGCCGAGTCGCACGTGCCGGCGCCAAGCTCGCCCGCGCGCATCACCGCACGCAACGGCAGCTGGTGGAGCGACTCATTCAGGAGCGGCGGCAACCCGCGAGTGTTCCCGGTCGACTCGTACGCCGAGCTCGCGTCAGAGTCGGGCGTCTGGACGGTGAGCGTCTACAGCTCGACGGGCGCGCTGCTGGCCAGCGCGGCGATGACGGACTTCACGATGACCGGCAGCGACGACGCGACGCTCTTCGAGATGAAGTGGCGCGACAGCCTGCGCAAGTACGACCTGTATCGCGGCACGATGCGGATGCTCGTCAAGGGTGACGGCGTCCAGGCGATCAACTCGGTTTCGATGGACGACTACCTGAAGGGCGTGGTGCCGGCTGAGATGCCGCCGCTCTGGCCGGCCGAAGCGGTCAAGGCCCAGGCCGTTGCTGCGCGCGGTTATGCCTACGTCCGGCTCAAGCCGAACAACTCGTACGACGTCCAGCCCACGGCCGACAACCAGGTCTACGGCGGCTTTCGCCTGGAGCATCCCAAGTCCAACCGAGCCGTGGATCAGACGTCCGGCCAGGTGGTCATGTACCAGGGCAACGTCGCCAACACGTACTTCTTCACGGTCGGCGGCGGCTACACCGAGAACAACGAGTACGCCTGGGCCAACGACGCCGGCAAGGTGGTGTCCAGTCCCATCCCGTATCTCCGCGGCGTGCCCGATCTCGACGAGAACGGCGATGCCTACGATCGCAACGCCGGCTCGTACGAGTGGGAAAGCGACCCGTTCACGTGGCAGCAGCTGGAGAACATGCTCGCCGCGGACAACCGCACGAACGTCGGCAGGTTGCTCGACTTCCGCTTCGAGCGCGGCGTCTCAGGACGGATCTACCGCGCGACGATCGTCGGCAGCCAGCGAACGGCGATCGTCTCAGGACAGGTGCTGAAGAGCATCTACAACGGCCACCGCCTGTCGGGCTCGACGCTCAAGAGCTCGCTCTTCTACCTGGAACGCGCAGCCCTGACCCTCTGTCGCCGCGCGAGTCAGGCATCATCCGCGTTGTGAGTGAGCGGCGCGCGCAAGATCGAGGGTGAGTTCGTCTACGAGCATCCGATCGAGGTGCGCTTCAACGACACTGACGCGCTCGGCCACGTCAACAACGCGGTCTATCTCACCTACTTCGAGGCGGCGCGCGCCGGCTACTACGCCAAGGTCACCGGCGCGCCATTCGGCACCGGCGCGCAGGCAGCCGAGCGAACCTTCGTCATCGCCGAGGCCCAGCTGACGTACCGCGCGCCGGCGTTCTTCGGGGAGACGTTGCTGGTCGGCTGCCGGTTCGGCTGGACGAGCCGATCGTCGTTCGGTATCGAATACCGCGTCCGAGCCGACGAGTCGGTTGTAGCGCCGGCGCGGGTGATCGCCGACGGCACGAGCGTCCAGGTCATGTTCGATCTCGAGCGCAACCGCGTGATGCGCGTGCCGGACGACCTGATCGAGCTGTTCGAGGTGTACGAGGGGCGGAAGATCCCGCGGACCCGAACCTCCTGAGGTTTGCGAGAGCGGGTCAGCTCGTTGGCGCGGACGGATTGGTCAGCCGGCCTGCGGCGCCAGAGGCACCCGCGAACGAGTCGGGCGGCAACAGTCGGCTGACCCAGGTCCAGACGCCTCAGTTGGGGCACGAAGGTGGCAACGAGGCCAACCACCGCCGAGGGTGACGAGTCCGCCGGCTGCCACGCTCGGCACCACGCCGAAGAGCTTGGCCGCGACGCCGCTCTCGAACGCGCCGAGTTCGTTCGAGGCGCCGATGAACAGGTACTCGACCGACGCGATGCGCGCCCGCAGGTGCTCCGGCGATGCCACGCGGGTGATGATCGAGCGAATGACGACGCTGATGCCGTCCGTCGCGCCGGTCATGAACAGCGCGAGCAGCGACAAGCAGGAAGTTCGTGGACAGGGCGAACACGATGATCGAAACCCCGAAACCTGCGACGCAGGCGAGCAGCGTCAGGCCGGCGTGCGCCTTGGGCGGCCGCCACGCGGCGAGCGAGAAGGCAAGCAGCGCGCCCACCGACGGCGCGGTGCGCATCAGGCCCAGGCCTCCCGGTCCGACATTGAGGATGTCGCTGGCAAAGATCGGCAGCATCGCCACGGCGCCGCCGAAGAGGACGGCAAAGAGGTCGAGCGACATGCCGCCGAGCAGGATCGGTGAGCGGCGGACGAAGCGCAGGCCGCTGGCGAGGCTCTCGCGGAGGCTCTCCGTTGCCTCGACTACGGGCATCGGCTTGGGCGCGATCAGCAGGATGGCGCCCACGCTGACGAGCAGGATCGCGGCGAGGACGACGTACGTCGCCGTGACGCCGATCACCGCGTAGAGCAAGCCGCCCACCGCCGGGCCGATGATGCCGCCCATCTGGCCGCTGCCGCTGGACAGCGATGCGCCGCGCGTCATGTGCTCCACGGGGATGACCTGCGCCTCGAACGCCGTGTTTGCCGGTCGCTGAAAACCAGCGGCGATGCCGGTTACGAAGATGGCGGCGAAGATGCCCGCCATCCCGAAACGAGTCGGATCGATGGACAGCAGCGCCAGCGCGACGATCGTGCCGGTCATGACGAGCTGGCTGGCCACGTAGATCGTCCGCCGGTCGCGGCGATCCGCGAGGTGGCCGCCCAGCAGCGACAGCGAAAGCGCCGGCAACGCCTCGACCAGGCCGAGCAGGCCGAGCGCGAGCGGGTCGTGGGTCAGCAGATAGACCTGGTAGCCGACCACGACGGTCAGCGCGCTCATCACGAACCACGCCGTGAAACGGGTGACGAGCAGCGCCTGGACGTCGCGCAGACGCAGGACGGCAGGAACGCGTGTTGAGCTCATGTCAGGACAGTGGCTCCGCGGGAATTCGGACCCGGGCTATTCCTCGAAGCGGCGGAAGACTGCCACCGCGTTCTGGCCGCCGAAGCCGAAGCCGTTGATCATCGCCGTGTCGACCTTGGCCTTGCGCGCGACCAGTGGCGTGTAATCGAGGTCGCATTCGGGATCGGGCTCGTCGAGGTTGATCGTCGGGGCGATGATTCCCTCGCGAATCGCCCCGATCGCGGCAAAGGCGTTGATCACTCCGGCCGCTCCGATCGTGTGGCCGACCATCGACTTGGTCGAGCTGATCGCAACCTTGTGCGCGTGCCCGCCGAGTGCGCCCTTGATCGCCCTGGTCTCGGTCACGTCGTTGAGGCTGGTGCTCGTCCCATGTGCGGCGATGTAATCGATCTCGTCCGGCGCCAGTCCGGCGTCCTGCATCGCCTTGGTCATCGCCATGCACGCGCCGCGCCCGGTCGGATCGGGAGCGGAGATATGGAACGCGTCGGCGGTCAGCGCTGCGCCGATCAGCTCGGCATGGATGGTCGCGCCACGCGCGAGGGCGTGCTCGGCCGATTCGATGACCACCACGCCGGCGCCCTCGCCGTACACGAATCCGTCGCGATCCTTGTCGAACGGCCGCGACGCCCGCTGGGGATCGTCGTTGCGCTTCGACAGCGCGTGCATGTTGCCGAGCCCGGCCACCCCGATCGGCAGAAGCGGTGCTTCCGACCCGCCCGCCACAACGACATCGACGTCGCCGCGCTGGATCATTCGAAGGGCGTCCAGGAAGCAGATGATGGATGTCGCGCAGGCCGCGCTCTGGGTGATGACGGGGCCCGTCAGGCCGTATTCCATCGACAGCTGACACGCGGCCATTGACGCCGACACCGCCGGAAACGCGAAAGGGCTGACCTGGCCAGGTCCCTTTTCGCGCAGGACGTCATGTCCGAGCGTGACCTGCTCGATGCCGCCGCCGGCGGTGTTGACCGCCACGGCGGCGCGATCGCGCTGCTCGGGTGACCAATCGGTGAAGTCGAGCCCGGAATCGGCGACTGCTTCCTTGCCGGCGCCCATGGCCAGATGGATGAATCGGCTCATCCGTCGGGCCATCTTGCGGTCCATCACAGTCTCGGGATCGAAGTCCTTGACCTCGGCCGCGATGCGGACGTCGAAGCCGGTTGCGTCGAAGCGAGTGATTGGCCCGACGCCGCTGACGCCGGCAACGAGGTTGCGCCAGAAAGTGGGGTGATCGTTGCCGATCGGCGTCACGGCACCGAGGCCGGTTATGACCGCACGGCGGGACAGGTCTTTATCGGGCACTGACGGCAGCTCCTGGTGGGGTTCGCGAATTGTATCGGCGGTCCTCAATGTGCCGACGCCGCGACCCCGTCCGATCTCGTGCCTTTACCCCGATTCGACTTCAGCCCGGGCTCATCCGATCACGAAATAGGCGATCTTGGCCGTCTTCCCGACAGCGACGACCTTGGGCAGGAACACCGTGAAAGTGCCCGCAACGGTGTTCTTCGTGACGCGCTGGACTGACAGACCACCCTGGTTGCTCTCGAGCGTGCAGAGGATCAACGTTGTTGCGCTGATCGGCGTGCCGGGCGTGATCACCTTGCTCTTGGTGCCGACAGCAACGGACGCCAACCCGGAGGTGCTGAACTTGACCCGACCCTGCGCTTCAAGCGCGGTGCCGTCGTTCGTCAGTGCTTTGACACCAGTTCCGTGCAAGCTGTGGCCCACAGTCCCGGTTCCGGATTGCGATTCACCGAATATGCCGACAGCAGAGCCGGTGTTGTTGTTGCTCCGACCGTAGGTGCCGAAGCCTCCGCCGTTGTTCTCGCCATAAACACCGCTAGCCGCGCCGGATGCGGTAACGCCGGCTGCCCCGTTCGAACTCGTGCTGACACCACGCACGCCTTCTCCACCTGTGCCGGTACCGTGCACTCCTGTGCCGCTGGTGGCGATGCCGTTGACTCCCCGCCCTGCCGTTGACTCTCCGGTGACGCCTCGTGAAGTGGCGTCCTGAGCCGCATATCCGTAGACGCCGGTTTGTACCGGGCTCGTCGGGCGAACAGCTACGCCGCTGTAGCCCTGAACAGCGGTGTTGTTGCCCCGTGCGTCGGCGACGAGTGCCGCCAGCGTCGTGGAGCTGTTCAAGGCGAAGACCCCGATTCCCTGGTCGGCCTGGCCGGCGACCCCGGTTCCGGCGAGAACGTAGCCCTGGATCCCCGTGCCTTGCTGGACCAGGGAGTAGCCCGCGATCGCAGTGCCGCCGCCGGTCGTGTTGGTGATCCTCGTTTCTGAGGACGCAGTGTTCTGTTGGCCAAGGATCGCGTTTCCGCCGTCCGCAGCGCCGACCTTGCCGGGTCTCGCAAGGCTGTCGGCAACCGCAACAGCTACGCCTCCCGCTGCTGTCGCCAACAACGTCCGGCGCGACCGTGCAGAGACTTGGTGACTGGCCATATCGGCCTCCCTGGGGCACGAGTCGGGCCCTATCCCCAAAAAGCTCGATTGCCGAAGCAGGGTTGCCGCGACGTTTACGCCCCGAATGGAGTCTCGACCAGGTTGGCAACGCAGACAACTAGGGAAATCCCTCACTTTTTGCGAGTTGGTACTTGACAGAAGGGTGCCGCGTGGTCATTATCAACCAATCGGTTGATCAACCACGAGGTTGGTAACGCACAAGACGACGCAACCGCGGTGCTACCCAGCGAGTGCGGTGGCGAAGGAGGTAATGCATGGACATGAAGCTCGAGGTGGTGGTCATTCCGGTATCGGATGTCGATCGCGCCAAGGAGTTCTACAGCGAGAAGCTCGGCTTCAACGTCGATGTCGACAACCGGATGGGCGATGACTTCCGCAACGTCCAGACCACGCCTCCGGGATCGGCCTGCTCGGTCACGTTCGGTACCGGCCTGACGCCGGGACTGCAGCTCGTCGTGACGGACGCGGCCGCCGCTCGGGAGGAGCTGGTCGGCAAGAGGTGTCGATGTCAGCTCCATCCAGCACATCGACGAGAACGGCTGGCAGGACGGGCCCGGCGGCCCATGGAACACCTTCTTCTTTTTCAAGGATCCCGACGGCAACAACTGGGCGGTCCAGGAGAAGCCAGCGTCCTGATGAAGAACGACGGTCCGACTGACCAGGATGCCGAGGATCAGCTGAGCCTGACCTTCGCCGCCCTGGCGGACCCCACGAGACGGGCAATCCTCGCCCGGCTCGCGGACGGCGAAGCAGACCGTCAACGAGCTGGCCGAGCCGTTCTCGATGAGCGTCCAGGCCGTGTCGAAGCACCTCAAGGTGCTGGAACGTGCGGGGCTCATCAAGCGCGGCAAGGAAGCCCAGTGGCGACCGAGCCGGCTGGAGATCGCTCCGCTGGACGACGCGAACCAGTGGATCGCTCGCTACCGAGACATCGCCAACGACCGATTCGACCGACTGGCGGCAGAGATCAACAAGCTCAAGACAACTTCGGAAGGAGACAACCCAAATGGGTGAGACAGAGATCATCATCGAGCCCGGCAAGCAGGACGTCGTTTTCAAGCGGACGTTCGATGCGCCACGCGACGTCGTGTTTCGGGCACTGACCGATCCGGCGCTGATCCCGACCTGGTGGGGTCCTCGCAAGTACGAAACGATCGTCGACAAGCAGGAGCCACACGCCGGTGGGCAGTGGCGCTACATCAACCGCAACGCCGAGACCGGCGAGGAGTTCGCCTTCCACGGCGTCTTCCACCAGGTCACGCCGGAGCTCGTCGTGCAGACGAACGAGTTCGAGGGCTACCCGGGTGTGCCGGCGCTCGAGTGGATGACGCTCGAGGAGAAGGACGGCAAGACGCTACTTGACCGCCGTTTCGCTGGCGTCGTCAGTCGAGGTCCGCGACATGGTCGTGGCCACGGGCATGGAGGGTGGCGCGCGCGAGACCTACGACCGACTGGACGACGTGATCAAGAGCCTCGTCCGCGAGGGCTGCAGGACGCCCGCCTGATCCAGGTGGTCATCACGAAGGGCGGCGTGTTTGACCGCCTTGCCTTCGCAGCTCCCTGGCCTCCCGGCGCAAGTCGTCGGGAGGCTACTTTTTGTTCAGGCAGCCGAGCGGTCCCGCGAGGTTGCGTCCACCAGCGAAGCACACAGCTCGATGAATGACGCCTCGTCGCGGCCGTCCGGGCCGAGGGAGTCGATCAGCGCCGAGCCCACGGCCACGCCGTCGGCGCCGGTGCGCTGCCACCGCCCTGACATGCTCCGGTCGAGACACTCCGAAGCCAACCGCGACCGGCAGCGGTGATGCTCTGCTTGACGCGTGCGACGAGCGCTCCCAGCTTTGCCGGGCCGCGCTGCCGTGCGCCGGTTACGCCGGTCAGCGAGACGCAATAGACGAAGCCGCCCGAACGCTCCCCGATCAGCGCGATTCGCTCCGACGAGGAGGTGGGCGCGACGAGGTAGACGAGAGCCAGGCCACTCTCTACGAACGCAGCCTCGAGCGGCGCACCCTCGTCGGGCGGCAGGTCGGCCACGATCGCGCCGGCTGCTCCGGCCGCGGCCAGTCGCCTCGCAATGGCACGTTCGCCACGCGGCCCCATGAACTGGTTGGCGTAGCCCATCACCAGGACAGGCTTGTCCGGACGAGCTTGTGCAACTCGCTCGACCATGTCCAGCGCCCCGTCCAGCGTCGCGCCGTTTTCGAGCGCCGCGGTGCTGGCCCTCTGAAGAGTGACGCCATCCGCGAGCGGATCCGAGTACGGCAGGCCGATTTCAATGAGGTGGGCGCCCGCGTCGAGCGCGGCGATGGCCAGCTTCTCGGATGCCGCCATGTCCGGGTAGCCGGCGACCACGTAAGGCGCGAAAGCGATTCGCCCGACTTCCTTCGCGGCCGCGAATGCCCGGCCGATGCGCCGCGAACCAAGCGTCGCGGATGTCATGCCGGAGTCCCGAGATGGCCAAGATCCTTGTCGCCGCGGCCGGACAAGCCCACTACGACCAGCGAGCCGGGCACCGCCTCGCGCAGGATCCGCGGCAGCGCCGCCAGGGCATGTGCAGGTTCGAGGGCGGGCAGGATGCCCTCGGAGCGGGCAAGCAGTCGCATCGCATCCAGCGCCTGCGTGTCGGTCGAGTTTGAAAGCTCAAGTCGGCCTTCCGCCGCCAGCGCCGCCAGCTGCGGGCCGACACCCGGGTAGTCGAGCCCGGCCGAGATCGAGTGTGCCTCTTCGACCTGGCCGTCGGCATCCTGCAGCAGCATCGTTCGCGCGCCGTGGATGATGCCCATGCTGCCGGCTGCGAGCGCCGCGGCATGATGCCCGGTCTCGATCCCATCACCCGCCGCCTCGACCGCGACCAGCCTCACGCTGGGCTCACCGATGAACCGACTGAAGATCCCGATTGCGTTCGACCCTCCGCCCACGCAGGCGACAACGACGTCCGGCAGCCGGCCTTCGATGTGTTGGAGCTGGGCCGCCGTCTCGTCACCGATGACACGTTGGAAATCGCGCACGATCGTTGGATAGGGATGCGGGCCCATCGCCGAGCCAAGCACGTAGTAGGTGTCGGCGACGTTGGTGACCCAGTCGCGCATCGCCTCGTTGATCGCATCCTTGAGCGTGGCCGAGCCGGACTCGACGGAGCGAACCTCGGCGCCCAGCGTGTGCATGCGCAGCACGTTCGGCCGCTGGCGCTCGATGTCGCGTGCGCCCATGTAGACGACGCACGGCAGGCCGAGCAGCGCGGCCACGGTCGCGGTGGCAACGCCGTGCTGGCCGGCGCCCGTCTCGGCGATCAGGCGCTGCTTGCCGAGACGTCTTGCGAGGAGGCCCTGGCCCAGGACGTTGTTGATCTTGTGGGCGCCGGTGTGCGCGAGGTCCTCGCGCTTCAGGTAGAGGCGGATATCGAGGTCGAGCGCGGCGGCCAGGCGATCAGCCCGGTAGAGCGGCGTCGGCCGTCCGGCGAAGCTGTTGAGCTGCTCGCGTAGCTCGGCCCAGAACGCGGGGTCGCGGCGGACTTCCTCGTACGTGGTCTCCAGCTCTGTCAGAGCGGACATCAGCGTCTCCGGTACGTAACGTCCGCCGAGATCGCGGTTCGTGCCCCATCGGCCGCGCTCATCGGCTTCAACGAGACCGGGGGAGACCGGCTGTGGTCGAGATGGCACCTGGGGCAGGTCGAAACGGGCGGCCTTGGCACGCTTCACGAACAGCGCCACGGCCAGCGGATCCTTGAGTGGCGGCTTTGTGCCCGCGATCTCGACGCCCGAAGCGACGTCGACGCCGATTGCCGGCGACGTCGCGCGCGGCCTGGGCAACGTTGGACGGGCGCAGGCCGCCGGCGAGCATCACGGGCAGCTCGTTCGCGATCCGGGTGGCGGCACTGCGATCGGCGAGCTCGCCCGTGCCGCCGAGCATGCCAGCGTGACTCGCGTCGACGACGATCCGTTCACAACCCGCCGCGCGCCACACTTTGGCCTCCGCGAGCGCGGCATCCGCGTCCACTCCGGCACGCACGACCTTCCAGCTCGTTCGTGGCGGGATCGGTTGGTCGCCAACGACCTCGTTTCCGGAAAGCTGGACGATATCGGGATCGATCGCGGCCGTCCATGCCGCCATCTCTGTTTGCGTCGCGTCGGCCGTCACGAGCACGACCTTGGGTGTTCGCCCCGGGAGCGACCGGGCGTAGACGGCGAGCGCGGCGGCTCGTTCGGGCTCGAGGGCGCGTGGTGTTCCGCGCGACCAGGTTCAGGCCGATGTAGTCGGCGCCGGCCGCCGTTGCCGCCCGCAACGCCATCCTCGTCGACGATGCCGCAGATCTTGACGTGCGGCTCGCGATCGGCGGCCGCGAGATCAACGGGCATCCGCCCTGCGGCGACGAAGGCCGCCGTGGCTGCGGCAGGATCCTGCGCGCGCATCAGCGCCTCGCCGATCAGCGCCGCATCGAAGCCCAGCGCCCGCCAGCGGACGAGCGTCGAGGGGTCGCTGACGCCCGATTCGGCCACGACCAGCAGATCGTCGGGCACGGACGCACGAAGCCCTTCTGCCCGTGTGACATCCACTTCGAGCGTGCCCAGGTCGCGGTTGTTGATGCCGATCAGCAGCGCGTCGCTTGCGATTGCGCGGTCGAGCTCGCGCGCATCGTGCGCCTCCACGAACGGCTCGAGCCCCAGCGATCGTGCCTCGCTGACCAGCGCGCGCAGCTCGCGCGAGCGATGCAGCACGGCCAGCAACAGCACGACGTCCGCGCCGGCGTCGCGCAGAGTGGCCAGCTGCTCCTTCGAGACGACGAAGTCCTTGGCCAGGACCGGGCACGCGCACGGCCGCGCGGACGGCGCGCAGATCCTCGAGCGAGCCGTTGAACCAGTGCGGCTCGCACAGGACGGAGATCGCCGCGGCGCCGCCCCGCTCGTAGGCGCGAGCACGCGCGACGATGTCGTCGTCGGCGCCGAGCTCGCCGGCGGACGGCGAGCGTCGCTTTACCTCGGCGATGACATGGAGGCCGGGTCGCGCGAGCGAGGGGAGCAGCGGCCGCGGTTCGACTGACGGCGCCCGCCTCCCGCGCGGCCTGGCGCGCGTGACCGTTCTGGGCGGCCAGATCCGCGGCTCGGCGAGCGGCGATCTCGTGGACGATCCCGCGGCCCCGAATCGCGACGGTCATGCGGCGCTCGCGGCCACGCGCGTCTCGCGCAGCCGGCCCAGAAGGGCCCGCCCGCGACCCTCATCGATCGTGGTCGCGGCGAGATGCACGCCGTGGCGCAATGTCGGCACGCGTCCGGCGACGAGCAGCGCCGCACCCGCATTGAGCAGAACGACGTCGCGCCGGGCACCGCTCTCACCGGCCAGCACGCGCCTCGATGATCGCGGCGTTCTGCTATGGCGTCACCGCCTCTTAGCTCCGCGCTCGCTGCCGACATGAGGCCCAGAGCGGACGAGTCGATGCGTCGCTTGCGCACGCCGCCCGTTGATACGTCGTAGGCGACGCCAGTGCCGTCAAGGGGCAGCTCGTCGACTCCGGCGCCGTGGACGACGAAGGCGCGCTGCGTACCCAGGTGATAGAGCACATGGGCGACCTTGGCAGCGGTGGTCGGGTCGGCCACCCCGATCACCTGGCGGCGCACGCCGGCAGGGTTGGTCATAGGGCCCAGGAGGTTGAACGCGGTGGGCACTCCAAGCTCGCGGCGCACTGGACCCGCGTGGCGCATCGCCGGGTGGTAGCTCGGTGCGAAGAGGAACGCGAATCCATCGGTCGCCAAAGCTTCGGCGGCCTGATCGGGCGAGAGGTCGATCGGTATCCCGAGCGCCTCGAGCACGTCCGCCGAACCTGTCGCCGAGCTCATCGCTCGGTTGCCGTGCTTGGCTACAGGCACACCGGCCGCGGCCACCACCAGCGCGGACGCGGTCGAGATATTGAATGTCTGCGACCCGTCGCCGCCGGTGCCGCACGTGTCGATCGCGCCCTCAGGAGCCGACACGGCCAGGACGCGCTCACGCATGGCCATCGCGAAGCCCGTCAGCTCATCGGCCTTCTCGCCGCGCATCCGCAGCGCCAGCAACAGCCCGCCGAGCTGCGCAGGCGTCGCCTCGCCGTCCATGACCGATGCCATGGCCGCGTGCGCCTCGTCCACTCCCAACGAACCGCCGCGCATCACCTCCGCGATGGCCGCACTTCACCGCTCGCTCATGCCGCGATTCCCTTGAAGCAGAAGTCCCGGCGCGACTCGAGGATCTCCGGCTCGCCTTCGCCACAGCGGCGCAGGAAGCGGGCGAGGATGCGCGGACCATCGGGCGTGAGCACCGATTCGGGATGGAACTGGACGCCCTCGATGGGCAGCGTCGTGTGGCGGATGCCCATCACCACGCCGTCGTCGGCCAGCGCGCTGACGACCATCTCCGCCGGCAGCGTGCCGGCATCGACGCACAGCGAGTGGTAGCGCGCGGCCGGGAAGGGCAGGGGCATGCTCGCGAGGTAGCCCTTTGCGTCGTGGCGCACGGTCGATGCTTCGCCGTGGACCAGTGTCGGAGCGCGCACGACGCTGGCGCCGAACGAAGCGGCGATCGCCTGCATGCCCAGGCACACGCCGAGCATCGGCAGCCCGCGCTCGCGCGCAAGCTCGATCGCGGCCATCGAGATGCCCGAATCCTCCGGGCCGCCCGGGCCGGGCGAGATGAGGATGCCGCCGAGCGGGTCGATTCGCGTCGTCGGCGATGGCGACCAGGTCGGCAGCCGAGATCTCGTCGTTGCGCACGACGCGAACATTGGCTTCGGCAGCCTCGAGCGCCTGGACGAGGTTGTAGGTGAACGAGTCGTAGTTATCGATGACCAGGATCATCTCGACCTCCCGGCAACGAGCGGCTCATCGGACGGTTCGTCGGCCGGATCGGCGATCGGCTCCGGCGCTCGCGTCCCCTGCGCCGGCCATCTGGATCGCCTTCCTGATGGCAGCCGACTTCTGCTCGGTCTCCTCGAATTCCCTCTCGGGCACGCTGCCGGCGACGATTCCGGCACCTGCGTGGACGTGGATGCGGCCGCCGGATAGGACCGCGCTCCGGATGGCGATTGCGGTGTCGAGCGAGCCGTCGTAACCCAGGTAGCCGACCGCCCCGCCGTAGACACCGCGCCGCTCCTTCTCCAGCTCGGCGATGAGCTGCATCGCGCGCACCTTTGGCGCGCCGCTCAGCGTTCCGGCCGGGAAGACGGCGCGCAGCGCGTCGAGCGAGTCGCGGCCCGGGACGAAGCTCCGCCTCGACGTGGCTGACGAGGTGCTGGACGTGGCTGAAGCGCTCGACCTGCATGTAACGCGTGACCGCCACGCTGCCCGGCTGAGCGACGCGGCCAAGGTCGTTGCGCGCCAGGTCGACGAGCATCACGTGCTCGGCGCGCTCCTTGCGATCGGCGAGCAGGTCTCGCGAGAGGTCATCGTCGGCAGCGGGCGTGGCGCCGCGTGCCCGCGTGCCGGCGATGGGATGGGTAAGGAGGTGGCCCAATTCGACCCGGAGGAGGAGTTCCGGGCTGGCGCCGACTACCTCGAACTCAGGCATGCGAACGAAGAAGAGGTATGGGCTGGGGCTGACGCGACGTAGCGAGCGATAAAGGTCGAGCCCGCTGATTTGACCGGCATCAAAGCTCTGACGCCGTGCCACGACGACCTGGACCACCTCGCCGGACGACGATTGCTTCCTTGGCGGTCTCGACGGCCGCGATGTAGTCGTCGCGACCAAGGTTGCCCTCACTGGCGCGAGCCCGCCGAGATGGTGCGCGGGGCTGACCGCGTGGGTGGCTGAGCGTTGGGTCGGGCCGTGCGCTCGAGTGCGTCGAGCGACGGCACGCTCAGCGATCTGATAGCGGGCATCGAAGTCCGGAGCGTCGCTGTGAAGCGCCGCGATCGCCGAAAGCGTGTGCGCCAGGTGGTCGAAGACGATGACCAGGTCGGTCTCGAGAAATGCCGCCAGCGGACTGTGGACCGGGTCAGCCAGTCGGCAGCGGAACGGTCGGCTCGAATGCACTGACTGCGTCGTAGGCGAGCATCCCCACGGCGCCACCAACGAAGCGCGGCAGATCTGGCAGCGGCGCCACGCTGCGCCGTGGCATGAAGCGTCGCAGAGCGTCGAGGGGATCGGTCGCCGGCGTCACTTCGGCGACGAGCTCAGTCGCGTGTTCGACGCCAACCGGGCGGCTGCGCACGATCTGCTTGCCGTCGCGCACCTCGAGCAGGCGGCGCGGCAGGATGCCCAGGAAGGAGTAGCGGCCGAGGCGCTCGCCGCCCTCGACAGACTCGAGCAGGTAGGCCGGCGTGCCGTCGTCGAGCGCGAGGAAGGCGCCGATCGGTGTCTCGAGGTCAGCGTCGCGCGTCGCGCGCAGCAGCACCGTGTCGTATTCGCCGGCGAGGCGCTTGGCCTCGGTGAGTGAGATCGGCTCTTCGGTGAGTGTGGCCACTATTTGCTCCCGGAATCAAAACGACCCTTCGTCTCCTGGGACGAAAGGTCGATCCTTCCGCGGTGCCACCCTCATTCGGCTGTGCCGCACTCTGTTACCGGCGGGGAGTTGCCTCCCGACTGGCGCTGCCCTGTATCGCTGGCGCTCTGCGCCGGAGCCTACTTGGTCACCCGTTCGGTCCGGAGGCTCCTGGGTCCATTCATCTTCGCTGCCATCCCGGCTCGCACCAACCGCCGGGTCTCTGTGCTGGCAGATCGTCGATTACTCGTCCCGATCACAGCCCTGTATTCGTGATGTGGCCGGCAGTCTGGTCGCGAATCGCCAACCCGTCAAGAGCATCGTCGCGGAGCCTTCGTTGACAGCCGACAAAAAAGGGCTACGCTCCGCGGCCTCATGCCAGTTCGCAAACTGGTATTACGCCTAGCGGGTACGAGGCCGCCGAGCATGTCTCGGTAGCAAGATGACTCGTGCCCGCAAACGCAGGCGCCGCAAGGCCCCTGCGTTTTTGTTTACTCGGAAAGGGCTGTTCTGATGATCGTGGTGATGAAAGCGGGAGCGCCGAAGGCGGAGATCGACGCCGTTACTGTCGCTCATTCGAGCCGAGGGCCTGGAGGCCTTCGTCAGCGAGGGCCAGGAGCGCGTGATCATCGGCGTGGTCGGAATCGATGTCGACCGCGTGGCGCACGTGGGCTCGATGCCCGGCGTCGAGCAGGCCATCCGCGTCACCTCGCCGCACAAGCTGGCCAGCCTGGAGCACCAGCGCGACCGGACGCGGATAACGATCGGCGGCAAGGACGGCATTGCCATCGGGGCGGGCAGCCCGCTGGTCGTCATGGCCGGTCCGTGCTCGGTCGAGTCGCCGGAGATGCTGACCGAGACGGCCAACCTCGTGAAGCGCGAGGGCGCGCACGTGCTGCGCGGCGGCGCCTACAAGCCGCGGACCTCGCCGTACGCGTTCCAGGGATTGGGCGAGGAAGGGCTCAAGCTGCTGGCCGAGACGCGCGCCAAGACCGGCCTGCCGATCGTGTCGGAGATGACCGACGCCAGCCAGATGGAGCTCTTCGAGCGCTACGTCGACATCATCCAGATCGGCAGCCGCAACATGCACAACTTCACCTTGCTGCGCGCGGCCGGCCAGGGCCGGACGCCGGTGCTGCTCAAGCGCGGCTTCGGCGCCACGATCGATGAATGGCTGATGGCGGCCGAGTACGTCCTCTCCGCGGGCAACGCCAACGTGATCCTGTGCGAACGCGGTATCCGCACCTTCGAGCACGCCACGCGCAACACGCTCGATCTTTCCGCGGTGCCGGTGCTGCGCGAGATGACTCACCTGCCGGTCGTGGTCGATCCATCGCACGGCACGGGCAAGCGATCCCTGGTTACCCCGATGGCATTGGGCGCTGCCGCGGTTGGCGCCGACGGAATCATCATCGAGGTCCATCCCGATCCGCCACACGCCCGCTCCGACGGCGACCAGTCGCTGTCGTTCCCCGAGTTCGGGGCACTCATGGACGAGCTGCGGCGGCAGGAGTTCCTGCGACATGGTGCGAGCGGCCGGGCGGCGTGCCGTGCCGGTTCCGGCCGGCGTGGACGGCATGCGCGAGCGCATCGACGACATCGACGAGCAGCTGCTGGGGCTGGTCGATGAGCGGGCGCAGCTGGCAATCGCCATCCAGGACGCCAAGGGCTCGAACGGCCACGGCCACGATGCGCAGCGCGAGCACGACCTGCTGGAGCGGGCACGCTCGATGAGCGGCAGCGCGATGGACGGCGAGGAGCTCTCGATCGTCCTGTCGGCCGTCGTCAAGGCCTCGCGGCAGATGCAGCGTCGCCACGCGGCCGCGCAGCGCGACGAGATCCGGACGCCGGCGTGACCGTCGTCCAGGCGCCGCCGTTTGCGAGCGCCGAAGTCGCTGCGCGGGACGCTGCGCCTGCCGTCGGACAAGTCGATCAGCCATCGAGCGCTGATCTGCGCGGCGCTTGCCGGCGGGGAGTCGCAGATCACGTTGCGTGAGCCCGGCGCCGACGTGCTGTCGACGATCGGTGCGCTGTCGGCGCTCGGCGTCGACATCCGGACGGAGACGGTTGGCGCGGAGACCTTGGTTCGAGTCCGGGGTCTGGGCGACGAAGGGCAGATCGGGCGGCTTGGCCCTGGTGTTGCCGACTGCGGCAACTCGGGCACGTCGATGCGGCTGCTGGCCGGCGCGCTCGCGTCGGGCAACGGTCCGGCGACGCTCGTTGGTGACGAGTCGCTGAGTCGCCGGCCGATGGCGCGCGTCGCCGATCCGCTGCGTGCGATGGGCGCGGAGATCGACCTCGACGACGGCCACGCGCCGGTCGACGATCACGCGGACGACGGCCGCTGACCGCGATGCACCACGACTTGTCAGTGGCCAGTGCGCAGCTCGTTGGCGCGATCGCTTTTGCGGCCCTGGCCGCGGACGGAACGACCACCGTGACGGTGCCCGGAGTGGTTCGCGACCACACCGAGCGAATGCTGTAGCGCCCTGGGCGTCGACATTCAGCGAACGACCGAGTCGATCGGCTCGACGATCTCGATACGAGGACCTGTCCGGCTGCGATCCAGTGGATCTGCGTGTGCCCGGCGACTTCTCGTCGGCGGCCGCATGGATCGTGGCCGCGGCGCTTCACTCCGGATGCCGAGCTGCGCCTCGTCGACGTGGGCCTGAACCCGACTCGCACCGCTCTGATCGACGTCCTGCGCTCGATGGGCGCGCAGATCACGATCGATGTCCGCGAGACGCGCGAAGGCGAGCCGGTCGGCGACATCGACGTCCGTGGCGGTCGGCGACTGCAGGCGATCTCGCTGGGCGCGAGCGATGTCGCGCCGCTGATCGACGAGCTGCCGCTGATCGCGGTCGCGATGGCCGCGGCGGATGGCACGAGCGAGGTCCGCGGCGCGGCGCGAGCTGCGCGTCAAGGAGTCGGATCGGATCGCGGCGATCGGCGCGGCGCTGACGGCGGCCGGTGCGAAGTTCGAGGAGCTCGAGGACGGCTGGCGAATTCGGCCCGGAAAGCCGCTCGACGCGCACGTCGTGACGCACGGCGATCACCGCATCGCGATGGCGCTGGCCGTCGCCGCGTGGTCGGGCGTCGCGCGCGAGCGTCGAGCTGGACGATCCGGACTGCGTGGCCGTCTCCTATCCGTCGTTCTGGGCCGACGCGCAATTTGATCGGTGCCAAATCGTGAGACGTCTGCGCCTGCTGACGGCGGGCGAATCGCATGGCCCCGCCGTATCGGGCGTCCTCGAAGGACTGCCGTACGGGCTGCGCGTCTCGACTCCCAGCGTCAACCGCGATCTCCGCCGCCGCCAGCACGGCTACGGCAGCGGCCGGCGGATGCTCATCGAGCAGGACCAGGTGGTCTGGATGGGCGGCCTGCGGTTCGGTCGGACGCTGGGATCGCCGCTCGCCTTCCGCATCGAGAACCGGGACTTCGAGAACTGGCAGGACCGCATGACGCCAGATGCGCTTCCGGCGCGCGGACGGCCGAAGGCCGTCACGCTGGCGCGGCCCGGCCACGCCGACCTGCCGGGCGCGATCAAGTACGGCGCCGACGACGTGCGCGACGTGCTCGAGAGGGCTTCGGCGCGCTCGACCGCCGTCCGCGTCCTGGCGGGCTCCGTTTGTCGGCAGCTGCTGGCGACGGCCGGCGTGTCGATCTGGAGCTATGTCGAGCAGGTCGGCCCGATTCGAGCCTTTCCCGACGCCGCGGACTCGCTCGATTGTGTCCCCGAAGGTTGGCCGGCCGACGATCTGGCCCAGCCCATCGCCGCTGCGCTGTCCCGATCCCGACGCCGAGCAGAAGATGATTTCGGAGATCGACCGCGCGGCGGAGGAGGGCGACTCGATCGGCGGCGCGTTCGTCGTCGTGGCGACCGGTGTGCCGATTGGTTTGGGATCGGCGGCCGAGTGGGACACGCGGCTGGACGGTGCCCTCGCCGGGCGCGATGATGGCGATCCCGGCCGTCAAGGCGATCGGCGTCGGGGCCGGCTTCGACGTCGCGGGGCGGCGCGGCAGCGAGACGCACGACGAGGTTCTGGCCGTCCGGGACGGGTTGGCTGCGCGGCACCAACCGCGCCGGCGGCATCGAGGGCGGCATGAGCAACGGCATGCCGATCGTGCTGCGCGCCGCGGTCAAGCCGGTGCCCACGATGCGCAAGCCGCTCGACTCGATCGACATCGTCAGCGGCGAGGCCGGCCGCGCACACATCGAGCGTTCCGACGTCGCGATCATGCCGCGCGCGGCGATCGTGGGCGAGGCGATGGCCGCGCTCGTCCTGGCGGACGCGCTGCTGACCAGCTTCGGCGGCGACACGATCGGCGATCTGCGTGCAGCGGTGGCGCGACGGCGGCGACGCGAGAAGCGGCCGCAGCTGAAATGGCCACGGTCCGGTTGCTCGGCGAGAACATCAGCTACTCGGCCTCGCCCGCGATGCACGGCGCGGCCTTCGCCGCGCTCGGTCTGGGCCACGACTACGAGCTCGCCGACGTAACCGCCGAGGACCTGCCGCGGCAGTTGCCGCGCTGCGTGACGAGGACTGTCCTTGGTGCGAACGTGACCGTGCCCCACAAGGCGGCGGTCATCGGATCTGCTTGACGAGGTCGAGATCGGAGCGCGGGTCGCTGGCGCGGTCAACACGATCGTCAACCGGGGTGGGCGGCTCATCGGTTCGAACACCGACATTCCCGCAATTGCCGACGAGATCCGCCGCGTGCGCGAGGCGCCGCGCCAGGCCGTCGTGCTGGGCGGCGGCGGAGCGGCCCGGGCCGTCGCCATCGCATTGAGCGAGATCGGCGCCGCCGAGCCGGTGATGGTCTCGCGGGCAATGTGGCCGGAGCTGACTCGCCTCCTCGAGGAGGCCGATCTCCTGGTGAACGCCACGCCGGTCGGCACCAACAGCGACGACTCTCCGATCGACCAGAAGCTGCTGCACACAGGGCTGGCCGTCCTTGACCTCGTCTATCGGCCCAGTCCGACTCGACTCGTCCATGACGCTCGGGCGTGCGGGCTTGAGGCGCGTGCGGGTGCCGGTGTTCTGCTCGGCCAGGGTTGGCGCAGCCTCGAGGCGTGGCTCGCGCTGCAGGTGTCCGCGTCGGTCAAGCTGGCAATGGCCGATGCTCTCGCGAGCGAGCTTGGTGCAGGCGCCGATGTCTGACGGGATCGTGCTGGTCGGTTTGCCGGGGAGTGGCAAGACGACGATCGGCAAGGCGGTGGCGGAGCGCCTCGGTCGTCCGTTCATCGACATCGACCTTGAGATTCGACCGAACGGAGGGCCGCCCGTCTTCGGATGTGCTGGCGCGGGATGGCGAGCCACGTCTGAGGGCTTTGGAGCGCGAGGCCGTTTCGACGGCCGTCAAATCAGTTGGAGCAGTGATCGCCACCGGCGGTGGAACGGTTCTCGACCCGCTCAATCGGTGGTTGCTCATGGAGCACGGGTTTCGAGTGCGCCTGGAGGCACCGATCGATCAGTTGGTTGACCGACTCCGGGCGGACACGACCACTCCACGCCCGCTGCTGGGCGGCGACCTTGAGGGAGGGCTTAAGCGGACGGCCGAAGCGCGCGCCGACGTTTACGCCGCGGTCGACGCGGTGGTCGACTCGAGTGGCGACGTGGGTTCGGTGGCCGATGCGGTAATCAGCGCGACCGCGAATGGCGAAGGTTGGCGGCCGCTCCTTGATGCCCGATACGCGCGAAACCACCCGATCGGTCCGGCCGAGGGTCGGTTGCTGATGGGCTTCGGCTTGACCGGGTTCGTGCTCACCGAAGCCTTTGGTTCGGGGACGCCGGCCGTCATCGCGGACCGCGCCGCGATCGACGCGAATCCAACTCTTGCGGCGGCACTGCCGAGCAAGCGGATGTGCGTCATGGATGGCGGGGAGCAGGCCAAGACTATGGCCGGGCTCGAGCGGCTGCTGACGTGGCTGAGCGAGATCAACCTGGAGCGATCCGAGTCCGCTGGTCGTTGTGGGTGGCGGCACGATCGGCGATCTCGGCGGGCTCGCCGCCGCCCTTCACCGGCGTGGCGTGCCGCTCGTCAACGTCCCACCACATGGCTGGCCCAGGCCGACTCGTCGATCGGCGGCAAGGTCGCGATCGATCTGCCTTTGGCCAAGAACGGTGTCGGTGCGTTCTGGCCGGCCTCGCTGATCGTCGAGGACGCGGACGTCCTCGCGACGCTGCCGGTGGATCGCCGTCGCGACGGGATGGCGGAGTGCCTCAAGGCAGGCTTGATCGGTGATGCGCTGCTCTGGCAGCTGGTCGAGGAGCGCGGCGTCGCGGCGCTGAACGGCGACGATCCGGCGGCCGCCTACGCAATTACGGAACGAGCCGTGCGCGTGAAGCTGGACATCGTGGACAGCGATCCGTTCGAGACCGGCGAACGTCGCAAGTTGAACCTTGGCCACACGATCGGGCACGCGCTCGAGATCGAGAGTGGCTACACGCTCGCCCACGGCCAGGCCGTCGCGCTGGGACTGCGCGCCGTGGCAAACATCGCCGCGCGGCGCGGCGCTCAGGTCGATCTGGCCGAACGGATCGATTCCGTCCTGTCTGCGCTCGGCTTTGACATGACGCGCCAATTCGATCGCGGCGCCGTCATCGCGGCAACGGCCACGAGACAAGAAACGGGAGCTAGGGCGTGCAACGGTGGATCCTGCCGATGGCCGTGGGCGAGGTCGTGGAAGTCAACGACGTGACGGCTGCTGAGCTCGACGCTGCTCTCCGCGTGATCGCGGCATGAGGATCCTGCTGCTCAACGGTCCGAACCTGGGTCGCCTGGGTCAACGCCAGCCGGAGATCTACGGCACGACGACGCTTGCCGAGGTCGTCGAGCGCGCCAAGGCGCACGCCGAGACGCACGGCGCGACGCTGATGGACTTCCAGTCCAACCATGAAGGCGCGCTCATCGACCGACTCGAGGACGCTCGACTTCGACGCTGTGGTCATCAACCCGGGCGCCTTTGGCCACACCAGCTACGCGTTGCGCGACGCGATCGAAGGCATCGCCAAGCCGACGGTCGAGGTTCATATCAGCGACGTCCACAAGCGTGAGGACTTCCGCCGCATCCTGGTGCTCGAGGGTGTCGTCGTCGAGCCAGATCATCGGTCGCGGTATCCACGGCTATCTCGAGGCGATCGACCTTCTCGTGGCGCGCGACGAGCACCGTGAGCGACGCGCGACGGGCGATCGTCACAGGGGCAGCCAGCGGCATCGGCCGTGCCACGGCCGAGCGACTCGTTGGCGACGGCTGGGCCGTGGTTGGCATCGACCTGAATGAGTCGACATCCGAGGGCGTCACGAGCCTTGTGGGCGATGCCAGCGATCGCGACGTGCTCGATTTGGCACTCGACCACGTGGGGGGCCGTCTGGAAGGTCTCGTCTGCGCCGCCGGTCTTCCGCCCAACAATGCCTGGGACGACGATGCCGCCTGGATTGAGTTGCTACGCGTCGATCTCGACGGGCCTTACCAGCAGGTTCGAGCGTGCATGCCGGCACTCATCGCGGCTCGCGGGTCGGTCGTCTTCGTCGGCTCGATTGTCGGCTCGATCGAAGGCTCGGCTCGCTCTCCAGGGTACGCGGCCGCAAAGGCCGGCCTCGAGGGCCTTGCCCGGTCGTTCGCTCTCGTGGGTGCGGCAAATGGAGTGCGCGTCAACGTCGTGGCGCCGGGCGCCATCGACACGGGGTTTGATCCACCGCGTTTTCCGGCCAACGACCGGCCCGATGTGCCGCTTGGCCGGATGGGTACGGCCGATGAGGTCGCCGCGGCCATCTGCTACTTGCTCGGGCCGGACGCCTCGTACGTCACCGGCGCTGTGCTGCGAGTCGACGGCGGCCGCTCAATACTCCCTCCAGGCGCCGCGGTCCGGCCGTAGGCGGCCCTCGCCTGGGGCATCTGCCGAAGACTGACCGGCACGACGGTCGTCCAGCCGCGAATAGCCAGCGAAGCTGCTCTGCCGATCGCCTCTCGCCCAGCGCCCCACTCGATGCCGAACTCGTCGCGCAGCCTGCTGGGCAGAAGCGCGAGACCGGGTATGGCGAGCAGGTCGACCGCAAGGGTCGGCGTGTACGGCAATCGGCGGCCGGACGATCAGCGGGGCGAGGCGTTTGGCCGTAGGCGTCACGTGGATTGGGCCGTCTGGCGCCAGCATTCGCCGCCAGTAGGCAGCCAGCGCGGGCCAATCGGCCGGGCTCAGTGAAAGCGGAATGCCAAGACGGGTGCCGACGCTCCGGGCCTCCTGCCAGAAACGTTCGAGATCCGGGCGCGACAGCGGTGCCACCCAGCGGCTGTAGGTACGCACGCTGGTCACGATGAGCGTGGCCTGGACCCACAGGAGCAGCTCCGGATCGAGGGCGCGGAAGCTCTCGGCGATCCGTCGCGCGTGTTCGTCCGCGACCGGGCCCTTGATCGTGGCGTGAACGCCGTTCAGCTTCCGGACGGCTCGTTCGGCCGCGGGTCCATCGCCGAACACGAGGTCCATCGTGGTGGTGATCGTGCCGTGCAGCCGCTTGAACGGATCAGCCTCGAACGTGCTGTGCCGCGCGACTCCCTCGGCGACGAGTGGATGGGCGATCTGCAGCAACAGGGCGGTTGGACCCGCGCCGAGCAGCACGGCCTCGCGGTTGATGCGCCACATCATCGAATCGGGGCCGTAGAAGCCGAGAACGGGATCGGCGCGTCTGCCATCCATCAGGCTCATCGTTGCAGGTTTCTGCTTGACGTCGACACGTGGCGCCAAAAGTGGTGGGTTTTCCCGCCGCGGGACACCCGAAACCCGCGGAATGGAGCCACCTTTTGTCCTGAAGACGAAAACCGTGTCTCTAATTGGCACTCGCGGCCTGGGTCGCCGTGGTCACGCCCACGAAAAGTCACTGAGGTGTCGCCTTCAAGTGGAAAGGCGTTCGTCGACACACCTCACGGCATGGCACGGATGGCGTGTCAACGGACGAACGGCACGCTCGTTGGGGCGCCCGACCACCCATCCACCCGCTGCTTGGCACGATTGGCGAGCCAATCGACGGCTGAGGCCTCGCAGGACGACCCTGGTCGGCGATTCCGGGGCTGGAAGCAGGGCGTCGACCGTCATTTGACACGCATGACGTGCCAGCGACGTGCAGCCAGCGCGATGCCGCTAGGTCGCCGGCGCCATCCTTTGCGGTCGGCCGCCGAGGCCGCTCCAGGCAAACAGAAGGAGCACGATCAGCGCGATCTGGACCGCGACGGCCACCCAGAACGACGCCGAGAAGCCGACGGCCGAGATGATCAGTCCCCACACCGCCGCGCCGCCGCCGAGACCGAGCTGGAAACCCAGCGAGTAGGTCGCCATCGCGGCACCCATGCGACCCGCTTCGGCGCGGTCCATCGCCAGTGCCATCGCCGTCGGCGAGGTAACCGAAGCGGCGAGCGCCCACAGGCAGCCGCCGATCGCGAGCGTGAAGCACATCGGTCGCGAACGCGGCGACGATCAGGCCGAGGATCGCGGTGGCCGCGCCGCCCACCAGCACCGGCCCTCGCCCGACTCGGTCCGACAGCCGCGCCAGGACCGCGCGCGACACGACCAGCGTCAGCCCCACGATCGCGTAGTAGAGCGTCAGCTGCTCCAACGGAATGCCCTTGTCGATCGCGAAGAGCGGCGGGTAGATCAGGAAGAGTGACTGGACGGACGTGAAGAGGATCTCGATCAGCATCGGCAGGATCGCGCCGCGCTCCAGCAGCGATCGTGAACCGCTCGCGACTCGCTGGCCGGCTGGACGCCCTGCGCCGCGAGCGGTGACGAAGCGGAATTGCCAGAAGCGTCGCCGCGGCGAGGGCCGCCGCGAACAGGAACGGCACGTCGAAACCGAACGCGGCGAGCAACGCCAGTCCGACGGCGGGCATGATCATCTGCGCCAACCCGGGCATCAGGTTGTAGATCCCCGATGCCTCGCCGCGGCGCGCCGGCGGCGCGAGGCGACCGACCATCGAATGGCCGCCGGTGTTGAACGCGGCCCAGCCCGCGCCGTGGACGATGCGCACCGCGAACAGCGCGATCCAGCCCGGGATCAGGTACGCGGCGCTGCTGACGGCCAGCGTGATCGTGCCTGCCGACAGCACGCCGCGGGTGCTCCACTCGTCGACGAGGCGGCCCATCCACGGCCGCAAAATCACCGACGGCAGGCTGAACGCGGCCACCACGAGACCGACCACCGCTTCGTCGCCGCCGCGGTCGACGACGAGCAGCGGCAGGACCGGCTGGATCAGGAACTGCGACGAGAAAGCCAGGAAGCCGACCACGCACATTGCGACGAACGCACGTGTGAAGAGCGCGGGCACGACAGCCGACTGGGGCTCCGCTGGCGCGCCGTCGGTGGCGATCTGCCGCTTGCCGGAACGTCAGCCATGACTCAGCCGACTTTGGCCGGCGCTGCCTCGCGCGCCGCGATCATCTCCAACGCCACAGCCTCGATCATGTCTTCCTGGCCGCCGACCACCTTGCGCCGGCCGAGCTCCACCAGCAGGTCGCGCGCGTCGACGTCGTATCGCGACGCGGCGCGCTCGGCGTGCAGAAGGAAGCTCGAGTAGACGCCCGCGTAGCCGAGGATCAGCGACGCGCCGTCGATCACCTGCGGTCGGCGAAGCAGTGGCGCCAGCTGTTGCTGCGCGGCGTCGATCGCGCCGTACAGGTCCACGCCGGTCACGTAGCCGCGGCGCTCCAGGACCGCCGCCAGCACTTCGAGCTGGGCATTGCCGGCGCCGGCTCCGGCGCCGAGAAGGCAGCCGTCGAGGTATGTCGCGCCGGCATCGGCGGCGGCGAGGGAGTTGGCCACCGCCAGACCGAGGTTGTGGTGCGCGTGGACGCCGATCGGTCGATCGAGCTCGCTCGCCAGGAGCTTCACCCGCAGCGCGATGTCGTCGGGCACCATCGCGCCTGCCGAATCCGCGAAGTACACGATGTCCGCGCCGTAGTCCTGCATCAGCTTCGCCTGGGCGAGCAGCTCGTCGGGTCCGATCATGTGCGCCGTCATCAGGAAGCCGACCACCTCGAGGCCGAGCGATTTCGCCAGCCCGATGTGCTGCTCGGAGATGTCCGCCTCTGTGCAATGTGTGGCAATGCGGACCATCTGCGCCCCGTGGTCGGCGGCCATCTGGAGATCGGTCTTGGTGCCGATGCCAGGCAGCAGCAACACGACGAGACGGCTGTTGTTCAGCACCTTGCTGACCGCATCCAGGTAGGCGCTGTCGTCGGCTGCCGCGAATCCGTAGTTGAACGACGAGCCACCCAGTCCGTCGCCGTGCGACACCTCGATGTACGGCACCTGGGCGTGGTCGAGCGCCGTGGCCACGGCTGCCGCGTCGGCCGGCGTGAACTGGTGGCCCACGGCGTGCATGCCGTCCCGCAACGACGAGTCGATGAGCGTGATGTCCATACCCGTCACGCCGTTGCGGCCGTTCATGCCGGTGCAGCACCAGCCGCGCCAGTCGCCGCCTTCGTACCTGCCGCGACCGAGGTGAAAGGGCGTGCCAGGCGCTCGCCCGTCGCGACGGCGGCTGCGGTCATGATGTCGAGATTGCCCGCGTACGTGGGCAGGTAGTCGCCGGCGCCCGCGACTTCGAGAAAGACGCTCACGCGCTCCCCGTCGAACACGGGATCGGCGCGGAGTCGGTAGCCGGGCACGTACGACGCGACCTCGGCGACCATCGCGATGATCGAGGCGTGCAGCTCGCCGCGCCGAGCCTCCGCCTCGGGGATGCGCATGTGGACCGTGTTGACCATCATGATCGGTGGCTCGGCCGGATTGAGGACGATGATCGCCTTGCCACGCCGCGCCCCGCCGACGCGAACCAGGCCGGCGGCCGTGGTTTCGGTGAACTCGTCGATGTTCTGGCGCGTCCCCGGGCCTGCCGACCGGCTGGCGATGGTCGAGACGATCTCCGCGTAGTCGACTTCGGTCACGCGGCGCAGCCGCGGCGACGATCGGCACCGTGGCTTGTCCGCCGCAGCTGACCAGGTTGACGTTCGCGGCGTCGAGGTGCTCGCCGAGGTTGACCGGCGGCACGACGTACGGACCGCGCGCAGCAGGTGTGAGATCGACCGCGGTAATTCCGGCGTCGGCGAGCGCACGGGCATGACGCACGTGTGCCTTCGCGCTGGTGGCGTCGAAGACGAGCTTCACGTGTCCGAGCTTCGCGCAACAGGCCGTCGATGCCGTCACTCACCGTGGCCACCCCCATGCTGCGCGCCAGGGCCAGCCCTTCCGAATAGGGGTCGATACCAGCAACCAGCACGGGCTCCAGCACTTCACTGCGAAGCAGCTTGTAGAGCAGGTCAGTCCCGATGTTTCCGGAACCCAAAATCGCGACGGGCACGCGGCCGTCTGTCATGCGACGACCCGCACGCTGACGCTGCCAAGGTTGTCGATATCCGACTTGAACGCCGAACCCGCCACCAGTGGCGCGGATGCGCACAAGGCGCCGGGAATGACGACCTCGCCTGCCTTCAGATGCTGCCCGAACTCGGCGAGCGTGTTGACCAGCCAGGCAACGGCCGCTGCGGGATCGCCGAAAACGTCGGCCCCACGCCCGCTGCCGATCACCTCACCGTCACGCTCCATCCGACCCTGCAGGCCGATCAGGCCCATGCCGCGCAACGGCCTTGGTTCGCCAACGACGACGCGAGCCGACGAAGCGTTGTCGGCGACCGTGTCGACCAGCTTGATCTTCCAGTCGGTTATGCGGCTGTCGATGATCTCGAGTGCGGGCGCAACTGCCTCGGTCGCGAAGAGCACGTCCGCCGACATGATTCGTGGCCCAATGAGGTCCCGGCCGAGGATGAACGCGATCTCGGGCTCGATGCGCGGCGCGATGAAGTCACCGATAGAGATCTCTGCGTCCGCGGCCACCCGCATGTCGTCCAGGACCTGTCCGAAGTCGGGCTCACGCACGCCCAGCTGGGCCTGCATTGCTGGGTTGGTCAGCCCGACCTTGTGCCCCACCAGCACGGCGCCGTCGGCGATCCGCTTGTCGATGTTGATCGACTGCACGCGGTAGGCGGCGGCCAGATCGAAACCGGAAACGCGGTCGAGATGGGCAGCACCGGGACGCGGTCGCGTTCGGCCGCCGCCAGCTCCCGGGCCACTGCGGAAAGTGATTTCGAATGGCACCGCGACGGGGTCGGCGGTGGGCTCGTTAGACACCGTCAGGCGCGCCTCTTCGATGGATGACCGTTCCAGCCAGTGAAACGGTGTTCCGTCAATCGATTGTAGACGGGCCCTTAGTCAGGCTGTCAACGACCGATTGCGAGCAGATCCGTCAGCCGGCGCGCCGAGCGCTGCGGAGGCCTGAGAAGCCGCGGCGACAACCCTGGCGGCGTGTCGATCGAGGTCCTCGCGATGCAGCCTTGACGACGGTCCGGCGATGCTTATCGCGGCAGTCACCTCGCCGCTGTGGCCGCGGATGGCGGCAGCGATGCAGCGCAGCCCGGGCTCGATCTCCTCGTCGTCGACCGAGTAGCCGCGCTCACGGATCGCGGCCAGCTCCGCCACCAGGAGGTGCCTTTCGGTGATGGTCTTTGGCGTGAAGGCGGGCAGTCCGTGCCGGTCGATCACCTCGGCCAGCGCGGTCGGTGACAGGTGGGCCAGCAGGGCCTTTCCGACACCGGTGCAGTGAGCCGGGAGACGTCGGCCAACCTGCGACGGCATGCGCAGCGAATGCTCCGATTCGACCTTGTCTATGTACAGGACCTGACCCTCATCGAGGATCGCCAGGTGCGTGGTTTCGCCTGTTTCGTCGCGCAGCTGGCGCAGATATGGCCGTGCGCGGTCGATCCAATCGACCTGGTTCAGAGCGAGCATCCCGAGCTGCCACAGGCGCATGCCTAGGTGGTAACGACGAGTCAGAGGATCCTGGGCGACGATGTCTCGCCGGCGAAGCGAGGCGAGCAATCGGTGGGTGGTTGCCTTCTTCAGATTGAGCGCTCGCGACAACTCGCTTACGCCGAGCTGCGGGCCAAGCCACTCGAAGGCCTCGATGATGTCGATCACTCGATCGACGACCTGGGCGCCGTTGAGGACGCGATCAGCCGGCTCCACGAGATCTACCGGCTCAGGCAGATCCAGCGGTTCGCTGAGGTCCTCGATGTCCTGTGGCGCGACGCGTGGTGCGCTCTTCACACATCCCTCCCGGGGCACCGCCAATGTGACGGCGCGGCGATCGTAACACCATGCGGATGTGCTCCAAACGCGGTTGACACCGATGAGCGGGCGTTTCTAGACTTGGACCACCGTTCCACAGTGTGGAGCATTGGCGCCTGCCGACGGCTGGCATAGTCCCGTATCGCGTCGAGGGTTTGCGTGGCGTCAATTTGGACCGACCTGATGGGCAGCCAGGTTCGTTACCTGGGCTCCCGCTATCGAACGCGCGTCATCGAGGCAGGTGACGGACCACCGCTTCTTCTCCTCCATGGCGTCGGCGGACACGCCGAGGCGTACAGCCGCAACCTGCTGCGTCTCGGCGCCGACTTCCGCGCAATGGCCATCGATCTCCTGTGGCATGGCTACTCAGACCGGCCTCCTTTCAACGATGCCGTGCCGACGTACGCGGAGCAGCTGATCGACCTCATGGATTCGGAAGGCATCGAACGGGCGCACATCGAAGGCGAGTCCCTGGGCGGCTGGGTCGGCCTGTGGATGGCGCTCGAGCATCCCGATCGGGTCGATCGCCTGGTCCTCAACACCACCGCCGGCGTCCGGTTCGCCGAAGGGCACGTCCATGAGAAGCCGGGCGAAGGGCGCGACCTCCTGCGGACGCGCAGCCTGGAGGCGATCAACGACCCGACGCCGGAGACGATCCGCAAGCGACTCGAGTGGCTCATGGCGTCGCCCGACCGCGTGACGGACGAGCTGGTCGACGTCCGATTGAAGATCTACACCGATCCCGAGACGCAGCCCGCGCTCCGTACGGTTTTCGAGAATTCCTTCGGCTTCGGGAGCGGCCCCAGTCGTCAAATCCCCGAAGAGCGACTGGCCGACGTTCGTGCACCAACCCTTGTCTTCTGGACGGAGAAGAACCCGGGAACTGGGCCGGATGTTGGTCGGCGCATCGCATCCTTGATTCCCAGCGGAGAGTTCTACTGTATGGACGATGCCGCCCACTGGCCGCAGTGGGAGCATCCGGAGGAGCACGATCGCGTCGTGACCGCGTTCCTGCGTGGCGAGTCGGTCGGCGGGTAGAGGAGGATCGATGGACATCCGAGCGTTGTCGTACGTGGGGATCGAGGCGACCGACGTCGACGCCTGGGAATCCTTCGGGACCGAGCTCCTGGGCATGCCTGCCACGCGACCCAACGACGACAGCAGCCGCCTGCTCCTTCGCATGGACGAGCGCACGTATCGGTTCGACGTCCGCAAGGGCGAGGCAGACGGCCTTGCCTGGATGGGCTGGGAGATGCCGTCAGCAGCCGCGCTCGAGGACGCGGTCGACGAGCTTGCCGCGGCCGGTGTGTCGACGACCCGGGGCACGGCCGAGGAGTCGCGCGATCGCGGCATCGTGGACTTTGCGTGGTTCAACGACCCCGCCGGCAATCGGCTGGAGCTGTTCTACGGCCAGGAGGCGGACTTCCGGCCGCTGGTCCTGACGCGGCCGATGAGCGGCTACATGACGGGCGAGATGGGCATGGGCCACGCCGTGATCGGCGTCAAGAACTACAAGGAATGCTTCGACTTCTACGTCAACACGCTCGGCTTCCGGGTGAGCGACACGTTCAAGAACTTCATCGCCTTCCTGCACTGCAACCCGCGCCACCATTCTCTGGCGCTGGTTGAGACGGACGAGCCCGGCCTGCGCCACATCATGCTCGAGACGAACACGATCGACGACGTGGGCCTGGCGATGGACATCGCTCAGAAGCGCGGCGAGCTAACGCGCACGCTCGGCCGGCACACCAACGACAAGGCGGTCTCGTTCTACTTCGAGACGCCGGGCGGCTGGGAGATCGAGTACGGCTGGAGCGGCCTGCAGGTCGATGACGAGGTCTGGATCGTGCGCCAGCTCGCCGGTCCGACGTCGCTGTGGGGCCACGAGCTCGTGGGCGGCCGCGAGCTGATGACGACAGCGAAGGGCTAACGGAACCTGGCAGCGATGGCGACGACAGCTCCGGCCCAACTCGCCGCCGACGAGATTGCGCTTATCGAGCGTGCTCGTTCGACTTTGTCGCCCAGCCTGCTCGGCGATCTCTGCTTCGAGATGACCGCGACGCCGAGCCCCAGCGGCGAGGAATTCGCTGCTGGCGGATCGGCTCGCCAAGCGGCTGGCTGGTCTCGGCGCCGAGACGCGCGTCAGCATGTTCGGGGAGAGCGGCGCCAGCCTCGTGGCGCGGATCGGACGAGCTGAGGATGGTCCGCGGCTGTGGCTGTATGCCCCGCTGGACACGGCGTTCTCCGGGTCGCGCGACGAAGATCAGCCGTGGCTGGGTGATGTGCCACGGGCCGATTTCGCACTGCCGCCTCGCCGCGCGGACGGCAAGGTCATCGGCCTGGGTGCGGAGAACCCGAAGGGCTTCGCCGCCGCGGCCATCGCCGCCTTCGAGGCGGTCGCGGGGCGCAATCCCGATCTGCGCGGTGAGATCGTCCTGACCCTGTGTGGCGGCAGCATGCCCGTCACGTCGCGGCCGGGCTTGAGTGGAAACATCGGTCACGGGGCTGGCGTCAGGCAGCTGATCACCGAGGAACAGCGACCCGATTTCGCGATCGTTCTCAAGCCGGGCTACGCGGTATCGCACGAAGAAGTCGGCTACGGCTGGTTCCGCGTCACGCTTCGCGGAGCGGTGAATTACACGGGGATCAGGCACAAGGGTCCGTATCGGAACCCGATCGTGGCGGCCGCTCGCGTCGTCGAGGCTTTCGAGAAGTGGCTGCCCGAGTTCACAGCGGACAACAGCTCCGGCCTGGTGACTCCCCAGGGCTCGATCAACGCGGTCCGAGCCGGGTCGCCCGACCGTGCCTCGTTCATTCCGTCGAGCGCCGAGCTGGATATCGACATGCGAATTGCGCCCGATTCCAGCGCCGACGAGGTCGAGGCACAGCTGCTCGCGGCGTTGGAGAAGATGCGCGATGCCGACCCGGAGCTCGACTTCGAGTTGACGCGGATCGTGGCGCTTGCCTGGGACGCGTACCGACCCGAACAGCTGGATCGTGCGCGCTCTCGTCGACGCGTGGGAGGCCCAGGAGGGCAAGCCCCACGAGCCGATCGGCAAGGGCAGCGGCGCATCCGACGCGGCGATCATCCGCAGCAGCGGCATTCCAACAGCACGGATAGGCCTGCCGCCGCCCGCGACTCCAAGCCCGTTTACCGGCTTCTCGATGGGCGTGGCCGACGAGGAGTCGATGTGTCGACTGGCGACGCTGCTCGTCCAACCGCTGGTGGTGGCCGGAAGTCGAAGTCGATCTTCGAGGTGGGCTCGTATGACGACCGAAGAGCAGACGCCGAACACCGACGTGCCGAACGCCGAGATGCCGACCGCCGCGCCGTCGAGCGCCGAGAGCAAGCCCGCCGCCCAGACCGGCCTGCGCTCGCTTGGCCGCAAGGACTGGGCGACGTGGCCCAAGTACGAGGCCGCGGTCTTCGGCTTCCGCAACTACTGGTACCCGGTGACGTGGAGCAAGCACGTCAAGGAGCAGAAGCCGCTAGCAGTCACGCTGGCCGGCGAGAAGGTCATGCTGATCCGTGAGAAGGGCGTGGTTCGCGCGCTGCACGATCGCTGCCCGCATCGTGGAGTGCCGCTCAGCCATCCCATGGCCAGCCAGGAGTGGCCGGGCACGTGGACGTGCTGCTACCACGGCTGGACCTTCGACCTGGAGAGTGGCGTGCTCGTCGCGGCCATCACCGACGGCCCGGAGTCGCCCATCTGCGGCAAGGTCGCGGTGCGCACCTACCCGGTCCAGGAGCGGCTCGGCCTCGTGTTCGTCTGGCTGGGCGACGCCGAGCCAGTCAACCTCGACGACGACATCCCGGAGGAGCTGCTCTCGCCCACGGCGGTCGTGCTGGGCCGCATCACGACGCGCCCCGGCAACTGGCGCTTCGGCGCGGAGAACGGCTTTGACGACGGTCATGCCAAGTACCTGCACCGCAACGCGCTGTGGACGAAGCGCGTGAAGATGCCCGTCTGGAGCAAGATGCGCGTCGTCCGCGACGGTCCGTGGATCACGCGGATGAAGGACGCGATGTTCTACGAGGCGGAATTCCCGGATCTGGGCAAGTGGCCGCCGAAGAGGTGGTATCGCAACCGGCAGGGCAACAAGACCAAGGTCTCGCTGCGCCTGCCCGGCACGCTGAGGGTCAAGTACGAGACGTGGACCCATTTCGAATGGTGGGTGCCGGTCGGCGAGGACGAGCACATCTACGTTCAGATCGCCACGATGGATCGCGGCCCGCTGGAGAACGCGCGCTTCCGCCTCTACTACCGAACCTGGGTGCGCTGGGTCTTCCACGGCATGTTCAACGACGAGGACCGGCTGATGGTCGACGTCATGGACGCGCCGCCGGAACGCCTGTACCGACCGGACGTCTCGATCACCGAGTGGCGCAAGCTGGTCGAAGAGACGGCGCGCGGCGAACCGATCCGCGAGGCATACCGCCCGACGATCGCGGGCCTGCGCAACCTGGGCTTCGAGCTGACCGGTTCCGCATCGGAAGAGAGCGCCATCGACCAGATGACCGGCACGTGACCGTCCCGGCCAAGACGGGGGAGCGCGAGGCTCCGGAGTTCGATCCCAATGCGCCCGTCGAGGCACGCCACCACCACGAGCCGGTCTCGGAGAGAGCCGAGCACCCGGTGGCGATCGAGGTCGACCATGTCAACAAGGTCTTCGCAACGTCCGAGCAGGCCAGGACGGTCGCTCTTGCAGGACGTCTCCTTCTCGATCCGCGTCGGCGAGTTCGTCTCGCTGATCGGACCGTCCGGCTGTGGCAAGTCGACGTTGCTGCGCCTCGTGTCGGGCCTCGCCGAGTGCAGCGGTGGAAGGATCGCGATCAACGGCATGAAGCCGTTGGACGCGCGGCGAAAGCGCCAATTCGGGATCGTTTTCCAGACGCCGGTGCTGTTCGACTGGCGCACCGTCGACCAGAACATCGCGCTGCCGCTACAGGTAATGCGCCAGAAGGGCACCGCGGTCGACAAGCGCGTCGGCGAGCTTGCCGAGCTCGTCGGCCTCAACGAGTTCCGCAAGCACTACCCGTGGCAGCTGTCGGGCGGCATGCAGCAGCGCGTGGCCATCGCACGAGCACTCACGTTCGCGCCGCCATTTCTGCTCATGGACGAGCCGTTCGGTGCCCTCGACTTGATCACACGAGACCGGATGGCCAACGAGCTGTTGCAGATCTGGAGCAGCACGCCGGGCACCACCGTGATGTTCATCACGCACTCGATTCCCGAGGCGATCCTGCTGTCTGACCGGGTCGTCGTGATGAGCGCCCGGCCCGGACGCGTCATCAAGACAGTGGACATCGAGCTGCCGCGCCCACGCACCGAGGCCGTCCGCGAGTCGCCCGGCTTCTACAAGTACGAGAACGAGCTGCGCCGTCTCCTTGTCAACGCCGAGTCGGGGATCGAGGAGTGAAGCGGCGGCGGGCATGGGTCTTCCCGGTCGTGACGATCGTCACCGTGCTCGCCATCTGGTACGGCGTGGCGGTTCTGCTCCACGTGACCGGCGACCCCGGTGCCGCCAAGCTGCCCTACCCGCACGAAGTCCTCGCCACTTACCTCAAGTATCCGGAGACCTTCATCGAGGCGACCTGGTCAACGGTGTCGCGAGCCATCGTCGGCTTCGCGGCGGGCGTCTTCGTCGGCGTCCTGCTGGGCATCGTCATGATCCAGAGCCGCTGGATCGAGTCGGCGATCGTGCCCTACATCCTGGCCAGCCAGATGATCCCGCTGGTCGCGCTCGTACCGATCGTGCGCGCCGTAGTGCGAGATCCGGACGTCGTGCGCCTGTACATCACTGCCTACGTCAGCTTCTTCGTGGTCACGATCGCCCTGCTGCGCGGCCTGAAGAACGTCTCGCCGACATCGCTGGAGCTGATGGAGTCGTATGAACGCGTCGCGCTGGACGACGCTGCGATACGTCCGCTTCACGGCCGCTCTGCCGTACCTGTTCAGCGGCCTCCGCATCGCCGCGCCGCTGAGCCTGATCGGCGCGATCCTCGTTGACTTCCTTGGCGCGCGGAACGGCCTCGGCTACCTGCTGGTGACATCGATGACGCTCGGCTCCTCGCAGGTCACGATGCTGTGGGCCGCGCTTCTTCTGGCGTTCCTGTTCGGCATCCTGTTCACACAGGCAGTCGTCCTCGTTGAGCGGCGGCTCTGCTTCTGGGAGCCGTCCTTCCGGGTGGCGGCCGGATGACCGAGCTCCACGATGGGCATCGTCCCGGCACCCGCGCCCACAACCTACTCGCGGTGGCGGAGCGTCGGCCGCAAGCTGACGTCGCCGACGATCCTCGCCCCTATCGGCTTCGCGATCGCGGTCGGATTGGTCTGGCAGGCCGGCGTCTTCCACTCCCTGTTCAACATCAAGACGTTCACCGTCCCGTATCCATCGGCGATCGCCGACGCCGTTGGCAAGAACGGCCCCACGCTGCTCGAGGCAACCCAGGTCACATTGACCGCAGCGCTGCTGGGCTGGACCAGCGGCATGGCCTTCGGCGTCCTGGTGGCCTCGCTCCTCGTTCGCTACAAGCCGGGCGCCGTCCCGTACGCGCTGCCCCTGCTGAGCGCCACCAACTCGGTGCCCATCGTGGCCCTCGCGCCACTGCTGGCCCTCTGGATCGATGCGGGTCTCGGGCTCAAGGTCGTCGTGGTGACGATCATGACCTTGCCCACCATGGTCGCCTACACGGTCCGCGGCTTGACCAATGTTGAGCCGACGACCGTGGAGTTGATGGAGTCGATCGAGGCTTCACCAAACCAGCTCTATCGGATGGTGCGGCTACCGACGGCACTGCCATTCATGTTCACCGGTATGAAGAGCGCGGTGGTCCTGGCCTTGATCGGAACCATCGTGACCGAGGCAATTCGTGGCTTCGAGGGCTTGGATACGTGATCCAGGACTCGCTGAGCCGATTCGATGCTCCCAAAGCATGGCTGGCGCTTCTGACGATCGCCGCCATTGGTATCACTTGGTACGTCGTCATTGACGTGCTCGAGCGGCTGGCCCTGCCATGGGAGATTGCCAGTCGTCGTCGTACCTGATCCGGCTCGGCGAGTTGCACGAGGGATCGGCACAGAGGAGGAGGTCATTAGGGTGAAGTCTCGAAGAGTTCTCTCGCTTGTGGGAGTGCTCGCGCTCGTCGCGGCCTGTAGCGGCGGCGCGGCCACGCCCAAACCCGCTACGCCCGCGCCCGCCGCGACGCCTGCTCCCGTCACCGCGGCGCCCGCCACGGCAGCGGCAACGCCAACCGCGGCGCCGGCCACAGCCACTGCGGCGCCTGCGACAGCTACGGCCGCCCCGGCAACGGCAACGGCCGCTGCTGCCAGCGAGTCACCAGCTGCCGCTGCGAAGTGCAACGGCGAGCATGTGAAGTTCCTGCAGTCGTTCACGCCTAACGTGCAGCACGCCGGGTTCCTGGTGGCGGCTGCCCAGGGCTACTACACGGACGAGGGGCTCGATGTTGAGATCGTGGGTTCCGGCCCCGGTCAGGACGTGGTCCAGGACCTCGCCGGTGGTGCGGCGGACATCGCGCAGGTCGACTACGTGCCTCTTCTCGAGGCTCGTGAGGCAGGCGTGCCAATCGTCGCCATCGCTCAGAACTACAAGGACCCATTCTTTTTCTGGTACGCCTTCAAGGACAGCGGCATCGAAACGATGGCCGACTGGGCAGGACAGAAGGTCGGCCAGATCCAACCCGGCCAATACCCGGAGCGAGACGCGATGCTGCTGGCCAATGACCTCCAGCTGAGCGATATCACGCCGGTCGTTCAGGACTTCGGCGTCGATCCGAAGTTCGCGCAGCCCAATGGTTTCCCCATCGCTGAGGGCGTCGTCTTTTACCATCCCGCGCTGCTCGGCAACCCGACACTGGTGATCGAGGGCCACGACAGCCATGTATTCCCGGATGACTTCAATGTCTTCCGGCCGCAGGATCTCGGAGCCGCTATGGCGTCGCAGACGACCGCGGTCACTGAGGAGTACGCGGCGGCGCATCCGGACGTCGTCCGGTGCTTCCTGCGCGCCTCGCTTCGCGGTTGGCAGAAGACGTTCGAGGATCCGCAGGCCGCGGTCACGGACACGATGACGTTCGTGCCTGAAGGCGCCATTCCGGTCGAGGCCGAGCAGGTGGCGATCAACGACGTTCTCCCGATTGTCGGGACGGGCGCCGACGATCCGACCCTGCTTCAGCTGACGCCTGATGTCTACGACGCCACGATCGCCACGCTCATCACGCTCGGCGTGCTGCCCGAGGGGACGACCTCCGAGGGCTCATTCGACTCGAGCTTCTACGACACGATGGGACCGCTCACGACCAACTAGGCGTGAACCCCTGACTGCGTAACCATTGGAGGGACGGGCTTTCGGGCCCGTCCCTTCAGTTATCTCATGGAGGGGCTGATGGCTGACGACACGCTCAAGCCGAAGATCGCGGTCTTTGCCGGGCCGAACGCCACGATCCTGAACTCCGAGCCGCTCGTGACGAGCAACGCGGCGCGGTTGCGTGCGGGATTGGCGCCGCTTCCCTTCGACGCGGTCCGGCCGCAGCGCCTTGCCGCGCCGGTGACTGTTCTACGTGGAGCAGTTCTCGGCACACCCGCTGGAGTCGGATGTCGCTGGCCTGTACGGACCGCCTGACGGCTACGTCGGGGCCGACGGCACCTTCTCTCGCGAGAAGACGGCGGAAACGGACAAGCCTGTCTACGAGGTAACGCTTCGGCCCGAAGACGGGCTCTACGCGCTCCCGTACATGGCCATGCAGGCGGACGGGCGTCCGTGGGAAGGCGACGAGGCCGATCCCTTCGGCCCGCCAGATCGGACGAGGCAGCCCTTCTATCCGTCTGCCCAGAGGGTCTTCGAGGAGATCGACCGATTTGGTATCGGTGAGGACGGCCTTGGCGGCCACCTGTCGCGGTTGGCGAACTATGACTTCCTGCGGCCGGCGCCGCCCGCCGGGTACACGGCGCAGGGCGAGGTGCGCGGCGTCGACTACTTCCCGTACCGGCCGGTCCACCTGATCCGGCAGCCGTCGCGCCTCGCGCTGGCGCGGCTGACCAACTCGGTTGCGGCCTCGATGGCGTCCGGCGAATACGCCGGCGGCCTGTGGTTGGAAGGCTCGCCGTATGTCGAGGAGACGACCTACTGGCTCGAACCTGCTGATCGACACGACCCTGCCGATAGCCGGCGCCGCCGCCCAGCGGCCGCACGGCGCGGTTGGCGACGACGGAGCCCGCAACATCATCGACGCGGTCAAGTACCTGACCTCCCGCGTGTGGTCTGACGATCAGGGCCGCGACGCCCTGGGTGCCGTTGTCGTCATCGACCAGCAGATCGTCTCGGCGCGGTCGATCCAGAAGGCCGATGCCCGGCCCGGCGGCTATGTCACGACCGGCGGCCACGGCGGCGTGCTGGGCACCATCTCTTCGATAGGGCGGCCGGTGGTCTCGATGGTCCCGACCTACCGCCACACCTGGCGATCGGACGTCCGGCTGACCGTCTTGCCTGACTCGGTGCGCGACGAATCAGGTGGCTTGCGGCCTGAATCGATGCCGTTGGTCGGGCTGATCAAGCACGGGCAGTACATCGAGGAGTCAGACGAGGTCGATCCAACGCAGAACGTCGGGATCCTGACCCGCTTGGCGCGAGTCATGGCCAGCGGCCAGCTCTGCGGCTTCGTCGCCGAGGGGTCGGCGCCGTTCGGGACGGTGAACGAGTCGGCCGAGGCGGTCCTGCGGATCGCGGTCTTTTCGGGTGTTCCGATCGTGAAGGTCGGTCGGGGCGGTGGGGGAGTGTCGGAGAAGACGTACGCGCCGTTCGCAATAGCCGGCGGCAATCTGACCGCGACCAAGGCGCGGCTTCTTCTCATGGCGTGCCTGTTGAAATTCGGTCTTCTGCCAGCGGCGGCCGATCCGGCAAACCCAACCGGCGCCGAGATCGCGGCCACGCGCGCCGCCCTCGAGCGATACCAGGAAGTCTTCGATAGCCACTGACGTTGCCGGCCGGCCGCGCCTGCTGACCGCGTCGCTGGCCGCGTTCCTCGCCGTTTTTCTGGCGGGTATCGGCGCGCGGACACAGCTGATCATCGTTGGGCCGGTCCTGCCCGAGCTGACGGCCGACCTGGGCATCTCGCACGCGATCGGCGGCCTGCTGATCACGCTGCCCGTGCTGCTTGATGGCGGCCGTGGCCATCCCGGCCGCTGGGTTCGGCAATCGTTTCGGGTCGCGCCGGGTGATGGCGCTTTCGCTGGTTCTGTTGGCGGCGGCTGGGACGCTGCGACCCCTGGGCGGAGATGAGCTGTGGCTGCTCGCCTGGACGATCCCGATAGGCATCGGCATCGGCGTCATCGGTGTGATCTTGCCGATTTTCGTGAAGGAACACGCGTCCCGCATGCCTGCTCGGGCGACGGGGTTGTACGTCACCGCGATGCTCGTCGGGTCCGCTCTGGGCGGCATTCTTGCCGCGCCCCTCGCCGAGTGGGGCGGCTCGTGGCGAGTGCCGTTGTTGATATTCGGGATCGCGGGAATCGTTCCCGTCGTCGGCTGGCTGGCGCTCACACAGCCAGATCATCGGGACGCGGCAGACCGAGCCGAGAGGTCGCCGCTGCCCTGGCGGGAACCCGTTGCCTGGCTGCTGGTGCTTGCCTTCGCGCTCCAGGCGTTCCTGTTCTACGGGATCGTCGCGTGGCTGGCGCCGGTCATGATCGAGAGCGGCCGCTCCACGATCGAGGCGGGCACGATCGTCGGTGTGTTGCTGATCGCCGGCATCCCTGGAACGCTGCTCGTCTCGTGGCTTGGCGACAGGCTTCCATCACGGCAAATCGGTCTGGTACTGACGTCCGTCGCAACGCTGATCGCAATCGCGGGATACGCATGGCTGCCCGACTTCGCGCTGCTGTGGTCCGTGATCGGCGGACTTCGGCCTGGCCGCGATCTTCGCGCTGGTGATGACGCTGCCACTCGACGCGGCGCGCCTGCCCAACCAGGTCGGCGGCTACACGGCGTTGATGCTGGCCGCCGGCTACCTGATCGGCGCGCTGGCACCGGCGCTGCTCGGTGCCACTCGTGACCTCACCGGCAACTTCACCGTGACGATGGCGATCCTCGTCGGCACCGCGGCCGTCATGTTGGTGTTGTCGCTGTTCCTGTCGCCGTCGCGACTTCGGACGAGCTAGCCCTGGTTCGCGGTGGCCGCGCGGAGGCGCTCGGCGGCGTCTTCGGGAAGCAGATCGCGCTGCGGTTCGGCCAGCAGCTCGTAGCCGACCATGAACTTCCGCACGCTCGCTGAGCGGAGCAGCGGCGGGTAGAAATGAGCGTGGAGGCGCCACGGGTCCGTGGCAGCATTCGGCTCGAACGGCGCCCCGTGCCAGCCCATCGAGTAAGGGAACGGCACCCCGAAGAGTGCGTCGTATCCACGGACGAGTCGCCCCAGGACGTCGGCGAGATCGTCACGCTCGCTATCGTCGAGATCCGGCAGGCGCCCAACCGACGCACGCGGGATCAGCAGCGTCTCGAACGGCCAGGTCGCCCAGAACGGCACGATTGCCAGCCAGTGCTCGGAAGCCAGGACCTGTCGCGGTCCGTCGGCTTCCAGATCGGCCACCTCGCCGAGCAGCGAACGATTCATGTGTCCGAAATGCTCGCGCTGGCTGGCGTCCTCGCGCGCCGGGATATCGGGCAGCGATGAGCCGGCCCAGATCTGGCCGTGTGGATGCGGGTTCGAGGCACCCATAGCCTCGCCGCGGTTCTCGAAGACCTGCACCGAGCGCCAGCGCTTCCCGAGCTCCGCCGTCTCATCCGCCCACAGGTCGACGACCCCTCGGACGTCTTCCACCGCCATCGCGCCGAGATCCAGGTCGTGGCGCGGTGAGAAGCAGATCACTCGGCTGGTTCCCGGCTCGGAACGGGCGAGCAGAAGGTAGCTGCCCGTTTGGATGCCCTCGCTCGGCGTGTCGGGCGTCAGCGCGGCGAAGTCGTTCGTGAACGCGAACGTGCTCTCGTATCGAGGGTTTCGCTCGCCGTTGGCACGAACGTTGCCGGGGCACAGGTAGCAGTCAGGTTCGTACGCGGAGCCGAGGCGTTGTCGGCGGCAGCCTCCACCTTTCCCTGCCACGGGCGTTTGTCGCCGATCCGGCGAGACCAGAACCCAGGCGCCACGCAGGGGATCCCAGCGCCGGTGCGGCTCGCGTCGAAACAGCTCGGGATCAGGACCCGGCACGGACGACCTCGGCGCCACGCGATGGCCGGACCTCGAAAACCTGCGCTTGCAAGCCCGTGCGCTGCGGGTACTGGTCCTGGATCGCCTCGGTCAACGTCCCGATTCCTCCCCGCTCGACGAGCGTGATCGTGCAGCCGCCGAACCCCGCGCCGGTGAGCCGCGAGCCCAAGACTCCCGGAACCGAGTTGGCGATCTCGACGAGCGCATCCAGCTCGGGGCTGCTGACCTCGAAAAGGTCGCGCAAGGAGGCGTGGCTGTCGTTGAAGAGGCGCCCAACTTCAGCGAATTCACGGGCCTCGAACGCCGCCTCCGCCGCGATTACGCGATCGTTCTCAGATATGACATGGCGTGCCCGCCGAGCCAGCGTCGGATCGAGATCCCCCGCGGCGTCCAGCATCTCCACAGTCACGTCGCGAAGGCTATCCGCGCCAAGCGTCGCTGCGACCGTCTCGCACTGCCACCGCCGCTCGTTGTACGCGGACGCATCGAGCCGTCGCGATGATCCTGAATTCGTCACCACCAAGCGCCACATCGTCCAGGTCGAGCGGTACGTCGTGATGCTCCAGCGATCGGCAATCGAGCATCAACGCCGCGCCATCCTGACCGAACGCCGAGGCGAACTGATCCATCAGACCGCACGACACGCCCACGTACTCGTTCTCGGCGCGCTGAGCGATCCGAGCGAGCGTCATCCGATCGACCGGCGGCTCGTTCGCCGCCCGACAACGCCAGCGCGGACGCGAGCTCCAGTGCGGCCGAGCTCGCCAGTCCCGATCCCTGCGGCAGGTCCGACTCCAGCACTCCCCGAAAACCACGCACAGGAAGACCGGCCTCGGCCATGGACCAGGCAGTGCCGGCCACGTAGTCGATCCAGGTGCCGGTTCGCGGGCCGATGGCGTCGAGATCGAAGCCGCCAACTTCGCCCGTCGAGGCGAGCGTGATCTCCACCCGAAGATCGTCGGTCGGCTCGAAGGCGATCGAAATCGATCGGTCAATTGCAATCGGAAGAACGAAGCCCTCGTTGTAATCGGTGTGCTCGCCGATCAGGTTCACGCGGCCCGGCGCACGCGCGACGAAGGTCACGCGCAGATCATTGGTTGGTGTTCCGCAACTCGCGTGCGCGGAGGTAGATCCGTGCCGTCGTTGCACGGGCCTCTTCCACCGTGCCGACCTCCCCGCCAGTCAGCAGCTCGTCCAGCTCGACGCCGGTGATCATGGTCGTCATCGACTTGACGCCTCGGCGTTTTGGCAACGTCCAGGCAAAGACGACCGGCCCGAGCTGGTAGCCCTCGAATTCGAGCGGTTCCTCCAGCTCGAAATCGACGCCGTCCTCGTAGCGCTTGGTGGCCACTCCGCGAACGGTCTCCGGTAGATCTGACATAGCCAACCGGCGAGCTACATCCCGATGAGCTGGCGGAACTTGTGCGTGATCGGCAGCTCGGCGCGTGGATCGAGCGTGGACTCGGTCGGCTTCCAGTCCGCAAACTCGGGCGTCAGCTCCTGTGGCGTGCCGCGCGTCTCCGACTCGCACAGCTTTCGCCACTCCGTGATCGCGATGTCCGGTCGGTAGAGGCGCTCCGGTGGCGCGTCCATGACGTCGACCATCAGCCGGTCCTCGTCGTTGAACATGCCGTGGAAGACCCAGCGCACCCACAGCCGATAGAACATCCGAAACCGAAATCGCTTCAACCACGAGCCGCGCTTCGACACGAGCTGCAGATAGATGTGGTGGTCCGGATCGGTCGGGACCCACCATTCGTAATGCTGCCAACCCGCGGCCGGATACGCGACGCGAAGGAAGCACGGCAGGCGGATCGACACGACCGCCACGCCGCGACCCTGCGATCGCCAGAACCTCTTGGGCGGCCACGTCCCCAGGCCGGGAAACTCGGTGTCGTAGTGGACCTCGTCCGGCTTGCGCGTGATCCAGCCCTCGCCGGTCGGCTCCATGTGATGCCTCGTCCAGGTGGGCATCTGCCGCCGCAGCGTCCACAGCGAACGCCGATGAAGGAACTTGGCGTGGCCCTCGTCGATCCCGTTCTCGGCCCCGAACCGCCAGTTGCCATGCCGATTCGTCAGCCGACCAACAACGATGGCATCCGATTCCAACAGCTCCGACGGGATATCAAGCTCGACCGGCGGCGGTTCGCCCTCGCCCAGGAAGACCCACACGATGCCCAGGCGCTCCTCGACCGGGTACTCGCGCTCCCCGCCGACGATTACGCGATCGTTCTCACGGCGGAGGTACAGCCTCTCCCCGCCGAGCATGACCTTGAGCGGATCGCCCTCGTCGCCCTTGACATGCTTCGACCACGTGACGGGATACCAGTAGCCGCGAAAGCCGAGCGCTGCCGCTTCGTAGCGCGGCCAGGTTGCCCAGTCGCGACGGCCCGTCGAATGAGCGCCAAACGGCGCCTTTCGGGACTCAGGCTTCGGCCGATCCGTAGACGGTGTCTTGGCGGGTGCGTCGGTCGCCATGTTCTTAGGTATACCTCGCCAAGCCTATAGTCGGCGCATGTCCGCTCTGCGGGACGCCACGGTAAAGATGCCAGACGGTCGCCGTTTGGCGTACACCGAGTGGGGAATCCCCGACGGCAAGCCGGTCCTGTACTTCCACGGTATACCGGGCTCTCGCCTCTGGTGCCCCGACGAAGAGGCCACATCCGCGATCGGAGTGCGCCTGCTTGTGCCCGATCGCCCGGGGATCGGGCGCTCGGATCCCTTGGAAGGCCGAACTCTCGCCGACTGGCCCAAGGATGTCGAAGCGCTCGCCGACGCATTGGAAATTTCCACTTTTGGGGTTGTGGGAGCTTCCGCCGGTGGTTCATCTGCCGCCGCATGCGCGGCGCTGATTCCGGGACGATTGGAGGGTGTTGCCATCGTGGCCAGTCGGGCCTTGACCGAATACAACTGGGCCGAGAGGCCAGAGGCGGTCGCGGAGTGGAGGCCTGACGACCGCGAAGTGTTCGAGCTTGCTCAACATGACCCTGCCGCTGCCGCGAACCTGGCGGTGCGGCAGTTCGTAGCGGATACAGGTCCGCTCGAAGAATATCCGGACGCCATTCGCAGGATGGTCGAAGAGGCCGAAGGTGATCGCTGGTTCTTCGAGGACGCGTCGCGTGTCGCGATCTTCAACGCACATATCCGAGAGATGTGGCGGCAGGGACTCGATGCGATGAAATGGGAGTTGATCGACGTATTCCAACCGTGGGGTTTTCGATTAGCCGATATCTATCTTCCGGTGACGATCTGGTTTGGCAGCCAGGACCCGCGGATCAAGCACCTCGAATTCCAGTCGAGGACCATTCCGAACAGCACTGTCGTCGTTTGGCCTGATTGCGGCCATATGGGCTTCGCCAAGCATTGGGGCGAAGTCCTTGAAGCGGTGGTCACCTAGACCAGATCGGCCGCCGTGGCGCCGGCCGGGAGTGGCTCGAGCATTTCTTCGGGTCGGGCAGCCGCGACCGCGTCCGGTGGCACCCGGCACATCGGCGGGAACGTCTCCGGCGGGGCTGGTCGGGTCATGTCGAAGATCATCTTGGTCTCCATAGGCCCCTTCTCCTCGCGGTGGTACCCGTACGTCACCGGATTGAGGTGGCCGCCCAGGAAGTTGGGCATGATCGTCAGGTCGCGGTCGGCCTGGAAGCGGGTGGCCATGGACCACAGGGTGTCGACCTCGTTGAACACGTCGACGTCGTCGTCTACCACGAAGACGTGCTTGAGCAGCGGGTCCACGGCGAGCGCGGCCACGGCGGCGATCTTGGGCTCGCCTTCGACACGCTTCTTCATCGAGATGTACAGGTGCGACCGCGACATCCCGCTCAAAGGGCAGGTTGACGGCCGTCACGGAAGGCATCGCCTCCTTGACGCGGCGGTAGATAGAGCCCATGCGCGGCAGCGCGCCCAGGATCGAGTGCTCGGTGTGGGCGTTGAACACGTCCAGGAAGATCGGCTTGGCACGCATCGTGATCGCGGTGATCTTCACGTAGGGCTGCGGACCGACCCGCGTGTAGTAGCGCGGGTACTCGCCGAACGGGCCCTCGACCTGTGTCGCCTCCGGGTCAGTATCGATGATGCCCTCGATCACGATCTCCGCCCGGGCCGGCACCTCCAGGTCGACTGTCTTGGCCTTCACCATCTCGAGCGGCTCGCCCATGAGGCCGCCGGCGACCTCGAGCTCGCCACCGATGCCCTCCAGCTTCGACACGGCGCCCATCAGCACGGCCGGGTGATGGCCGATGACCAGCGCCACCTCCGCCGGCTTCCCCATCTCTCGCAGTTGGCGAAGGATGTAGCCGGTGTGGTGCGCCGGGTTGACCTGGATCCCGACCTGTTTGGGGCCCTGGTATTGGTGGCGGAAGATACCGGCGTTGATGCGGCCCGAGTCGGGGTCCTTCATCAGCGTGCAAGCCGAGGTGATGTATTTGCCCGCATCCAGCTCGTTGTGGATCAGCATCGGCAGAAGCCCGACGTCGATGTCGTCGCCCGTCAGGACGACCTCCTGGACCGGCGCGGCCGAGGCATCCACGGTCACGGTCGCGATGCGTTTGCCCTCACGCGCGGCGTACTCGGGCACCATGCCCTTCACGTCCGTGCCGATCGAGAGTGCCAGCCGCTCGTACGTTGCATGAAGGTTGAGGAGCACCGGCATGGACGCGCCGCCCACGTTCTTGAACAGCACTGCCGGGAAGCCGGGGTAGCGTGCCGGATCGTCCTCGATGCGATCGACGATCGCTGTCGCCTCGAACTCCGGGTTCACCCGCGAAGACACGACCTTGAGCTGATCCGGGTACGTGTTGATCAGCAGGTCCAGGTAGGTGCGCAGATCCTGGGGCATCGCGCGTGGCGCCTCCGCGGTAGTGGCTGGCGGGACTGACGTTCGGCTAGTTCGATTTAGGGTATCGATTGGGCTGCCCGCGGCAAGGCGCCGCGTTGCTATTATCGCCGTCGGACCACCTTACGGGACGGTGGTTCACATAGCGGACCGCCATCAGAGGGCCCCAGCACTCGAAATGTCCGTTCACGTGCTTGGAGTCGCCGCTAGTCCCAGGTCCGGGGCTACGACGCGCCTCGTTCGGGCCTGTCTCAAGGGAGCCGAGACGATCAATGGCGTTACCACCGAGTACGTCTCGCTCGCCGGCAAGCAGATCAGCTACTGCGATGGCTGCCTTTCGTGCGTCAACGCCGCCACGTGTCACATCGACGACGACATGCAGCAGATGTATCCCCTGATGCTCCGCGCCGATGCCATCGTCATTGGCACGCCCGTCTACTACGGCTCGCCCGCCGGTCTGTGCAAGGCGTTCATGGAACGAGTCACCGGCCTGGGCGGCATCCGCGAAAAGAAGCTGAGACTCAAGGTCGGCGGCGCGATCGCCGCCGGCGGATCGCGCAACGGCGGCCAGGAGACGACCCTCCAGGCATTGCACCTGTGGTTCCACATCAACGACATGATTCCGGTCGGCATCACCTCGCCAGTCACGCAGTGGGGCGTCACGTCCAGTGGCGGACTCGGTGAGGACGACGTGGAGCGGGACGTCTTCGACCTGAAGATGAGCGGCAGGCAGGTGCCCGCGCTGGGCATTGCATGGATGTACGGTCGGAAGGTCGCGACGGTGACATCGATCGTCCAGGCGGGCCGAGAAGCCACGGGCTTCGACCTTCCCGACTCTCCTTACGGCTACGAGCTGCCGGATTCCTTCCCGCCCGACGTCCTGCATTTCGATGACTAGCGCGCTTGTGCGGGATGCTGCGGTCGCGATGCCTGACGGCCGGCGGCTTGCGTACACCGAGTGGGGACTCCCCGACGGCAAGCCAGTCCTGTTCTTTCCCGGTAGTCCGGGGTCTCGTTTGTGGTGCCCACACGAAGAGGCCACGACCGCGGCCGGGGTGCGGCTGATCATCCTTGATCGACCGGGGGTCGGCGGGTCGGATCCACTGGACGGACGGACCTACGCCAACTGGCCGAAGGACGTTACGGCGCTGGGCGATGCGCTGCAGTTTTCCTCGTTTGCCGTCATAGGGGTTTCGGATGGCGGACCCTATGCGGCTGCCTGTGCTGCGCTGATCCCTGAACTCCTCAGCGGCGTCGCAATCGTCAGCAGTCGAGGGTTAACCAAGTACGACTGGGCGGAACGGCCGGATGCTGTTGAGGAATGGAGTGCGGATCAGCGCGCTCTGTTTGAGCTGGCTCGGCACGACCCGACGGCAGCTGCGGACCTGGCGGCAGAGCACTCCGCCGACGACGTAACGGACTGGGCAGACCACCCCGATCTCCTTCATGGCGAGCTCGAGGCTGCCGAAGGCGATCGGTGGTTCTTCTCTGACCCAACGCGCGTCGCAGAATTTGACGCCCAGTGTCGCGAGGCGACGAGGCAGGGGGTCCAAGGGCTCAAGTGGGAGCTGATCGACGTGTTCCAGCCGTGGGGCTTCCGCCTGGCTGACATCTCAATTCCGGTGAGCATCTTTCACGGAGTCCAGGACCCGTGGGTCACACTCGAGAACGTCGAGTTCCAGGTGAGCACCATTCCGAAATCGACTCTCACGATCTGGCCCGACAGCGGCCACATGGGATACGTCAAGCACTGGGACCAAATCCTCGATGCGGTTGCGTGACGGGAGCCGAGAGCCTGTGACCAACTCAGTACGCATTCCTTCGCGTGAGCCCGACGGTCCGATCGGCATGCGTTTGCCGATGGTCGACGCGGTCGCCCGCGTGACCGGAGCCATGGACTACGCCCTCGACATCGAGCTTCCGGGCATGCTCCAGACACGCGTCCTGCGCTCGCCGTACGCACACGCGAGGATCGTGAGCATCGACGCGTCGAAGGCCGCAGCGTTGCGCGGTGTGACCGTCCTGACGCGCGACGACATCCTGGGGCGCGAAGACGTGAACCCCACGTTTGGCCTGTTCATCCGCGATCAACCGCCCGTGGCGTTGGACAAGGTGCGCCACGTGGGTGACATCGTGGCCGCCGTTGCAGCGCCCGACAGATGCCGCCGCGGAAGAGGCACTCGACCTGATCGAGGTGGAGTACGAGGTCCTGCCCGCGGTCTTCGATGTTGAAGCCGCGCTCCAGCCTGGCGCGCCCATTCTTCACGAGGGGCCGCGCTCGTTGGCCAGCCGCCGCCCCGACATCCTGGCCCGCCAGCCGGGTTTCGAGGGCACCAACGTCATCCACCAGTTCATCCAGCGCAGAGGCGATGTCGATGCCGGCTTCGCCGAGGCCGAAGTCATCATCGAGAACACCTTCTACAGCCCGCCCGTCCAGCACGTTCCGATGGAGCCGCACGTCGTTGTCGCCCGCTGGAGCGACAAGCGACTGACGCTCTGGGATTCCACCCAGGCGCCGAACTGGGTCCAGACCGAGGTCGCCAATCTGTTCAAGCTGCCCGCGTCAGACGTGCGCGTGATCGTGGGCACGCTGGGCGGCGGTTACGGCGGGAAGATCGACCCGTCGATCGAGCCCATCGCAGCCTGGCTGGCGCGCAAATCGGGCAAACCTGTCCGCTTCGCCCTGCGGCGCGACGAGGAGTTCTTCACCCACACAAAGCACGCGGCGCGGGTGAGGATCAAGACCGGTGCCAAGAGGGACGGCACCCTCGTCGCTCACCAGGCAACGTGCTGGTACAACGGCGGCGCCTACTCGAAAGAGACGCCCGAGAAGATCACTCGCGGCTACGCGTCCATGGGGCCCTACCGCGTTCCGAACGTCCACGTTGACTCGTTCGGGGTTTACACGAACATCACCCCGTCAGTCGCCTTCCGTGGTTTCGGCATTCCCCAGATGTCGTGGCCGCACGAGCGTCAGATGGACGAGCTCGCCAATGAGCTGGGCATGGACCCACTCGAGCTGCGCTTGCACAACTGCCTCGTGCCGGGCGACCAGTTCTCGACCGGCGAGACGATCAACGAGGATCTCCACTACCCGGAGCTGCTGCGAACGGCGGCAGAAAAGATCGGCTGGTCGGAGGGCTACGCGCCGGTACGCGAGGGGACAAAGGTTCGCGCCAAGGGCGTCGCGGCAATCATCAAGGGCATGAGCGCGTTCCCATCGTCGGCGGTGGCCAAGCTCAACACCGATGGGTCGCTCAACGTGCTGACCGGCAGCGTGGAGATGGGCCAGGGTGCGTTGACCGCCCTGACTCAGATTGCCGCTCACGAAGCCACGCTCCCCGTGAGCCGCGTCCGTGTGTCCACGCCGGATACAGCGGTCACGCCGTGGGACCAGATGTCGGCAGCGTCGCGAACCACGAACAACATGGGCAACGCCATCCGTCGTGCCGTGGTCGACGTCAAGAAGCAGCTGATCGAGATGGCGTCGAAGCAGCTGGAGATCTCACCCGACGACCTCGACGTGGTCAACGGGACCGTGCAGCCCAAGGGCTCGCCCGACCGAGCGTTGCCGTTTCCCGCTCTTCTCGGCCCGGCGCGGATCGGCAACCTCCTTGGTCGAGGTACCTACCAGGCGATCGCGCACCTCGACCTGGACGGCCAGGGCATCGGTTCGCCTCAGTGGCACCCAGCGGTGTGCGCCGCCGAAGTGGAGGTGGACCTGGAAACCGGCCGCGTGACCATCCTGAAGATGCACATGGCGCTGTACGTGGGCCGGATGATCAACCCACTCCAGTGCGAACTGCAGGTGGAGGGCGCCGCCACGTTCGGCATCGGCCAGTCGCTGTTCGAGGAGATCCTCTGGGACGAGAACGGCAACCTGACCAACCCCAACCTGTCCGACTACATGGTGCCGTCGATCCTCGACCTGCCGGAGCAGTTCGACGAGACCGTCCTCGAGATCGACACGCTGGAGGTTCACGGGATCGGCGAGACCAGCCTGCCGTCGGTGATGCCGGCGGTTGGTAACGCGGTCAGCCGGGCGATCGGAAGGTCGATGACCAGCATTCCCATGACGCCGGAGAAGGTGCTTCGCGCGATGAACGGGCGACAACGGCCTGATGGAGCTCATCGAGTTCGAGCTCAACGGGCGCTCGGAGGCAGCCGCCGCAAACCCGGACGAGCCTCTTCTCGACCTGCTGCGGCGCCAGTTCAAGCTGTTCAGCGTCCGCGAGGCGTGTGGCATCGGCATCTGCGGGTCGTGCACCGTCGCAGTCGATGGGAGGCAGATCAGCTCGTGCCTGATGATGGTCGGGCAGGCTGCTGGTCGGTCGATCGAAACGTTGGAATCGCTTTCCGGATGGCGGCGAACTGCACGCGATTCAGCAGGCGTTCGTGGAGCACAACGCGTTCCAGTGCTCTTATTGCACGCCCGGGTTCCTGATGGCGACCCGCGAGCTCCTGGAGCAGAACCCGACGCCGTCGCCGGATGAGATCCGCGAGCATCTCGCGGGCAACATCTGCCGCTGCGGTTCCTACCTCAAGATCGTCGAGGCAGTGACCGATGCCGCGACGAGGATGCAGCCGTAGTGGTCGACGCGGCCGACCGATCCACCTACGCCCTGCGATTTCGCGCAGCTGGCGAAGGCCGGCCGGTCGATCCTGGTGCACGGGTTTCCGGTCGATGGGCGGCTGTTCGAGAGCCAGCTGTCGGCTGCCGAGGTCGGCCGGATCGGTGGGCAGCTGATTGCCGTCGACATGCCCGGCTTCGGTCAGACGCCACTCCCGGAGCCGGCGCCGGCCGTGATAACCGTCGGCGAGCTCGCAGAGTCGGTCGCGGCCCTGATCACAGCCCAAGGGTGGGAGAAGCCCGTCGTGGGAGGCGTGGCCATCGGTGGGTACGTGGCCATCGAGCTGGCGGCGCGTCACCCGGAACTGGTCGGAGCGCTCGTGCTTGATGGGGCCGAAGCCCGCGCCTGACTCTCCGAAGATGGCGCCGCAGCGCGAGGAAACCGCGCAGCTCGCACTGACGCACGGCTCGACGCGTCGTGGCGGACGAGCTGCATGCCAAGCCGCTCGGGCCACAGGCCGACGGCGCGGTCAAGGCGCAGATGCACTCGCATGATCGCGGACGCGGACCCGCGGGCAATCGCTGCATTGGTGCGCGGGATCGCGCAGCGACCTGATCCGGCGCCGGTGCTGCCCTCGTTGGAGATGCCCGCGCTCGTCATCGCCGGCGAAGTGGATCCGTTCAGTCGACTCGACGACGTGAAGCGCGTCGCGGAGCTCATGCCGAACGCCGAGCTGGTGGTGCTGAAGGGCATCGGACACATGGCGCCGGTCGAGGCGCCGATGGCCGTCAGTCGGGCGATCGCGGCTTTCGTCGAGAAACTGCCATGAGCGAGGCGAAGCGACGCGTGGCGCTCGTCCTCACCGGCGGGACGATGAACTCGCTGGGCAACGACCGGCTCGATCTGGCCTGGTACATCGAGGCCGGCAAGCGCCTCGAGCGAGGGCGAGTTCCTCGCGCGCATTCCCGAGGTGCAGTCGATCGCGAACGTCGAGGAAGTCACGTTCCGGCGAATGAACTCGCACGCCCTGGTCGACAGGGACTGGCTCGACCTGCTGCGTTTCGTCACTGGGCAGATCGACGGTGGCGCCGACGGCGTCGTCATCGGCCACGGCACCAACACGATCGAAGAGACGGCCTACTTCCTGAATCTGACCCTGAAGCGCGACGCACCGGTCGTGCTCGCCGGTGCGATGCGGCCGGCGTCGGGAATGAGCACGGACACGGAGCTCAACGTGGTCAACGCAGTTCGCGTGGCGGCCGATCCGGCATCGGCCGGTCGCGGCGTGCTCGTCGTACTCAACGACACGATCCTCGCCGCGCGCGACGTGACCAAGAGCGCCACCTACCGACTGCAGGCGTTCCAGTCGCGAGATGCCGGTCCGCTGGGCTACGCCGATGCCGACGGCCGGGTCATCTGGAATCACCGCACCGAGAAGCCGCACACGACGCAGACCGAGTTCGACGTAGCCGATCTCGACAGCCTGCCGCGCGTCGACGTCGTTGTCTCGTACGTCGGCGCGGACGGGGTGATGATCGACGCCGCGGTCGCGGCCGGCGCGAAGGGGATCGTCAGCGCCGGCACCGGCGCCGGGCGGCCGACGCCAGGCGAGGACGAGGCACTGGATCGAGCGGCTGCGGCTGGCGTGGTCGTCTGCCAGTCGACCGCGCGTCGGGTCGGGCCGCGTCGTCTACGCGCCGTCGCTTCAACGACGAGGTTTCGTGGCCGCCGGCGACCTGCAGCCGTGGAAGGCGCGCGTGCTGCTGCAGCTGGCGCTGACCCAGACCAGCGACCCGGCCGCAGATCCAGCAAATGTTCGAGAAGTACTGAGGGAGCCAACTCTTGATCATCGACCAGAACGTGACCATCCCCGCCCCGGCCGAGCGCGTCTGGGATTTCATGATGGACGTGCCCGCCGTGAGCACGTGCGTGCCCGGCGTCGAGGAAGTCGCCCAGGTCTCGCCCGACGTCTACAAGGGCATCCTCGGCGTCAAGATCGGCCCCGTCGGCGTTCGCCTGGAGGGTCAGGTCACGCTCGTCGAGCAGAACCGCGACGAGTGGCATGCGCGGATGGACGTGGAAGCTACCGACCGCCGGATTCGCGGCGCCGTCAACGCCAAGGCCACGATGAAGCTGACGCCGCGCGACGACGGCCAGACCGACGTTGCGATCCACACCGACGCGTCGATCTTCGGCAAGCTCGGCCAGTTCGGCCAGGCGGTCATGCGCAAGAAGGCCGACCAGATCGTGGCCGAGTTCGCGGCCAACATGTCAAAGAAGCTCTCCGAACCTGAGGCCGCGGCAACGGATCCAGCCGCCGCCGAGGGCGTTGGCTGAGCTGAGGGTTGCGGGGTAAGGTCTCGGCCATGCGAAGGGTCGTCGTTGGGATGTCGGGGGCAAGTGGCGCCATCTATGGCATCCGCCTGCTCCAGGTACTCGAAGGGCACGCCCGATGTCGAGACGCACGTGGTGATCACGCCGGCTGCCGGCCAGACGATCGCGCTCGAGACCGATTTCACGCCGCGCCAGGTAGCCGCCCTCGCGGACGTCGACCTACAAGATCAACGACATCGCGGCAACGTCTGTCGAGCGGCTCGTATCCGTTCGAATCGATGATCGTCATTCCCTGCTCCATGAAGACCGCGGCCGCGATCGCGTGGGGCTTCGACGACAACCTCCTGACGCGCGCGGCCGACGTTGCGCTCAAGGAACGCCGCCGCCTCGTCGTGGCGCCCCGCGAAACGCCGCTCCACCTGGGCCACTTGCGAACGCTCACCCAGCTCGCCGAGATCGGTGCGGTCGTAGCGCCGCTCATGCCGGGCTTCTACAGCCGTCCCGAGTCGGTTACGGACCTGGTCGACCACTCGGTTGGCCGCCTGCTCGACCTCCTCAACATCGAGCCACCGGACGGCCTGATCAGGCGCTGGCAGGGACCGCGCGGGGAGGTCGCGGCCGAAGAGAACATCGACGACGAGGTCGAAGCGGAACGGATCGCAGTCGACTAAACGTCGTCGTTTTGGGTTGACCTGAGGTCGCTCGCCGCATATGCTCGGCGTGCCCAATCCGCGGACCGGCGTTCCACATACTGGACCGGCCTGCACCCACTCGCCGATCGAGGAGAGCACCGCGCCAATGGCCCGCGCGCTGAGCTTCCTGCGGCCATCGTCGGTCGAGGAAGCGGTTTCGATGCTCAACGAGCACGGCGACGAGGCGAAGGTCGTGGCTGGTTCGACGGCCCTCACGATAATGCTCCGCAATCGGTTGATCGATCCGTCGGTGCTGGTCAGCATCGGTCGCATGCCCGGCTTGTCTGAGATCAAGGCACAAGGCGGCTACCTGCACCTCGGTTCGCTCGCCACGCACCGCGACGTCGAGCTCAGCCCGATAGCCCGCGATCAGATCCCCGTGATTGCCGACACGTTCCACCGCGTCGCCAACGTCCGCGTTCGCAACGTCGCCACGGTCGGCGGTGTCGTGGCCGAGGCCGACTACGCGTCAGATCCACCCGCAGTCTTCCTGGCTCTCGATGCCGAGATCGACGCCCACGGACCCAACGGTCAGAGAACCATCCCAGCCAACGAATTTTTCCTCTCGTTCTACACCACAGCCCTGGAGCAGAACGAGATTGTTACGGCGGTGAGGGTGCCGGTGCCCCAGCCCGGCACCCACGCCGTCTATGAAAAGTTCGTGACTCGATCCTCGGAGGACCGGCCCTGTGTCGGTGTCTGTGCGGCCGTCCGACTGTCGGCAGACGCGAGCACATGTGAAGACGTTCGAGTGGCCGTCGGTGCTGCGGCTGAGACGCCACAGCGATTTCCGGACCTCGAGGCCACGGCCGTCGGCAAGGAGCTGACCGAGGACGTAGCGCGCTCCATCGCCGAGGGCTATGCCGAGCGCATCGACACTCTCGATGACATGCGTGGGTCGGCCTGGTACCGCACCGAGATGGTCAAGGTGTGGGTGCGACGCGCGCTGATGCGTGCCGTCGCCGAGGCCGGCGCGGCCGCCTGACGCCGGTTCCGCTGCCATAGACAAGAACGGACGACGTCTCTTCTCAGGGATGATCGATGCGCGCGAGCGCGTCACGGGCCGCGTGCCGTACACGATCAACGTCGAGCTCCCCGGGATGCTGCACGCGCAGCTGCTGCGCAGCGAGGCGCCTCACGCGCGACTCGTCCGCGTGGACGCGTCGCGTGCGCGTGAGCTCCCCGGCGTGGTGGCCGTCCTGACCGGCGACGACATCGTCGCGCGCGGCGATATCCAGCCGCGCTTCGGCCCGGTGTTGCGCGACCAGCCGATCCTGGCCTACGGCAAGGTCCGATTCGTGGGCGAGCCGATAGCCGCCGTGGCTGCCGTCGACGCCGACATTGCGGCGGAGGCGCTCGACCTGATCGAGGTCGAGTACGACGAGCTGCCAGCCGTCTTTTCGTTCGACGAGGCGCTGGCCGACGACGCCGCCCTGGTGCACGAAGAGCCACCCCATCCCGGCCCCACCTTCGCCGACATCATCCTGCACACCGGATCGGGCACCAACCTGTGCAACCACTTCAAGCTGCGGCGCGGTGACGTGGACGCCGGCTTTGCCGAGGCAGTCCATGTGTTCGAGGACGAGTTCACCTCGCCGGCCGTCCAGCACGTGCCGCTGGAGACCCACGCGTGCGTCGCCTCGTACGAGAACGACCGGATCACGATCCACGCGGCCACCCAGATCCCGTACATCCTCCGCTCGCAGCTGGCGGAGGTATTTCGGCTGCCCCAATCGTCGGTGCGCGTGATCGTGCCGACGCTCGGCGGTGGCTACGGCGCGAAGTGCTACCCGAACATCGAACCGATCGCCACTGCGCTGTCGATGGTTGCGCGTCGGCCGGTGCGGCTGGTCCTCTCGCGCGAGGAAGAGTTCGTGACAATCACCAAACATGCCGTTCGCGTGCGCATGAAGACAGGCCTCCGAGCCGACGGCACGATCTGCGCACGCAAGGTCGAGGCGCACTTCAACACCGGTGCCTACGCCGATATCGGCCCGCGACTGATCAAGAACGGTGGCTACGGTACCGGCGGGCCGACCGACATTCCCAACGTCTGGATCGACTCGTATGCCGTCTACACGAACCTGCCGCCCGCCGGTGCGTTCCGCGGCTACGGCATCAGCCAGGCGGCGTGGGCGTACGAGACACAGGCCGACATGATGGCCGAGGCCCTGGGCATCGATCCGCTCGATTTCCGGATGCGCAATCTCCTCGAGACGGGCCAGCGATTCGCCACCGGCGAGGTCGTCGACGACTGCCACTTCAAGGAGCTGCTGGCCGGAGTGGCGGACAAGATCGGCTGGGACGAACGTGCTCCGGCGCGAGTCGAGATGGGTGAAGGCAAGGTCCGCGCCAAGGGACTCTCGTGCATCATCAAGGGCACGGTCACGCCCTCGACATCGACCGCCACGGCCAAGCTCAACGACGACGGCAGCCTCAACGTGCTGACCAGCTCGGTCGAGATGGGTCAGGGAGTGCAGACGGCAATGGCCAGCCTCGCCGCCGAGGTCCTGGACATGCCGATCGAGCGCGTCAACGTCTCATACGTCGACACAGACGTCACGCCGTACGACCAGCAGACGTCTTCGAGCCGCTCCACGCAGGCGATGGGCGCGGCCGTCACCGGCGCCGTCGTCGACATCCGTGAGCAACTGATCGCGCTGGGGGCTGACCTTCTTGAAGCGGCCGAATCGGACCTGGAGGTCGTCAACGGTGCGGTGCAGGTCCGCGGTGCGCCATCGCGAGCGTTGACCGCGTCAGAAGTCATCCGCCGCTCGCGGAGTGGCAATCTCCTCGGCAAGGGCACGTTCCAGTCCCACGGCGGTCTCGACCCAGAGACGGGCCAGGGGATCGGCGCGGTGCACTGGCACCAGGCGGCCGGCGCGGCCGAGGTCGAGGTAGATCTGGAAACGGGCCACGTGAAGCTGCTGCGCTACGAGGCCGCCGTCTACTCGGGACGCACGATCAACGAGGTGCAGGCCGAGCTGCAAACCGAGGGCAACGTCGCGTTCGGCCTGGGCCAGGCACTCTTCGAGGAGCTGCTCTACGACAACGGCCAGCTGCAGAACGGCAACCTCGGCGACTACATGATCGCCAGCATCGAGGACATGCCCGCGCAGCTCGGCATCACCGTCCTCGAGAACCCCGAGCGGGGCGAGATCCATGGCATCGGCGAGACCGGCTTGCCACCGGTCATGCCAGCGATCGGCAACGCCATCTACCGCGCGACCGGCGTCCGCATCCGCGACCTGCCGTTCACTGCAGAGAAGGTGTTGCGTGGCCTTCGCGAGTCTGAACGCGAACCGGCGCCGCGATGACCTACGACGCGGCGGTCCTGGTCAACCTGACCGTCAACGGCCGGCCCGAGCAGCTCTCCGCGTTGCCGCACCACACGCTCGTCGAAGCGCTGCGCGACAACCTGCGCCTCTTCGGTGTCCGCGAAGGATGCGGCGTCGGCATGTGTGGCGCCTGCACCGTGCTCCTCGACGGCAAGGCCGTCAGCGGCTGCCTTGTTCTCGCGCCGCTCGCCGAGGGCCGCGACGTGGTCACCGTGGAGGGGCTCGAGTCTGAATCGGGCGACCTCGACGTGATGCAGCAGTCGTTCGTCGACCACACCGCCTTCCAGTGCTCGTTCTGTACGCCGGGCTTCATCCTCAGTGCGCGCACACTTCTCGAGGAGCAACCTGACGCCGAGGAGCCCGACGTGCACGACTACCTGGGCGGCAACCTGTGCCGCTGCGGCTCATACAGCAAGATCACGGCCGCGGTCCTCGACGCCCGCGACCGTCTCGCGAGCGCCGCCGAGCGATGACGAACTCCGAGGCGGGCATGGATTCGCCGACTCTTCCCGAATTCGAGCAGGCGGACGGTCGCGCCGACGGCGAGATCACACCCGAACAGGCGACCACCGGCACGCCAGACCAGCACCGCAAGACGTGGCGCGACACGCGCGAATGGATCGAACGCGTTCGTGCCGCCGGGTGAGCTTCGTGACGTCCCGGGCGCCAGCTGGGAGTCGGACATCGGTGAAGTGACCGCGCTTCTCGACGCCACCGACGGCTCGCCGGCCGTCCTGTTCGACGACATCCCGGGCTACCCGAAGGGCCGCCGCGTGATCGTCAACTGCCAACGGCACGCCGGCTCGGCAGGCGATCACGCTCGGGCTTGACCCGAGCAGCGACGGCAACCACGCACGGCCTCATGAATTTCTGGCGCGCCACCCTGGCCGATCTCAAGCCCATCCCACCGACTGTCGTGGACGACGGCCCGATCTTCGAAAACCGACTGAGCGGCGACGACATCGACCTCGCCGCCTTCCCCGCACCGGTGTGGCATTCCGGCGACGGCGGGCGTTACATCGGGACCGCCGTCCTCAACATCATGCGCGACCCCGATTCGGACTGGGTCAACGTCGGCACGTACCGCAACCAGCTGTTCGACAAGGGCTCGATGGGCATCTTCATCGCGCCGGGCAAGCACGGTCGCCTCATCCGCGAGAAGTACTTCGAGCGCGGCGAGCGATGCCCGATCGTCGTCGTCCTGGGGGCCGATCCGCTGCTCTTCATGGCCGCCTGCGCCGAGGGAATCGCCTACGGCCAAGGCGAGCTCGACTGGGCGGGCGGCGTCCGCGGCGCACCGATCGAGGTCGTGAAGGGTCCGCTCACCGGCCTGCCGATTCCGGCCAACGCGGAGATCGCCGTCGAGGGCTGGATCGACCCCCACGAACGCCACGACGAAGGGCCGTACGGCGAGTGGACCGGCTACTACTCGATCGCCGCCGGGCAGACGCCGGTCATCCACGTCGAGGCGATCTACCACCGCAACGACCCGATCCTGATGGGCTGCCCGCAGGGCAAGCCGCCGCACGAGGACAACCGATTCCTGGCATACCTGAAGTCAGCCCTGATCGAGGACCAGCTGCGCAAGGCAGGCGTGCCCAAGGTGACGAGCGTGTGGTGTCCGCCCGAAGGTGGAAATCGGCTGATGGTGGTGGTCGGGATCGAGCAGTCCTACGCCGGACACGCGACGCAGGCGGGGATGGTGGCCGGTCAGGTAGGCACGGCCGCGTACGGCGGTCGCTTCGTGATCGTTGTCGACGACGACATCGACGTGACCGACATGAACGACGTCCTCTGGGCACTCATGACGCGCTGCGATCCGGAGCGCGACATACAGATCATCAAGCGTGCCTGGAGCGGACCACTCGACACGGCCGTCGATCCCGACGAGCGGCCGTTCAACTCGCGCCTTGTCATCGATGCCACTCGGCCGTTCGAGTGGCGCGACTCGTTCCCCAAGCAAGTTTGGACAGCACAACAGGCCCGGGCCGCGCGAGAGCGGTGGGGCTGGATACTCGAAGGAGGAGCAGATCCCAATGGCTGATTTCGATCTCGTCGTTCGCAACGGCACCGTCGTGACGAGCGACGGGCGGCGCGACGCCGACGTGGGCATTCGCGACGGCAAGTTCGCGGCCATAGAGCCAAGAGGCACGCTCAACGGAACCGGCACCGACGAGATCGACGCCACCGGCCGCTACGTGCTGCCCGGCGTGATCGACGGCCACGTCCACTTCCGCGAGCCGGGGATGGAATACAAGGAAGACTGGATGACCGGCTCACGAGCGGCCGTGATGGGCGGCGTCACGACCGTGCTCGACATGCCCAACACGATCCCCCAGACGAAGAACGTGGAGGGCGCGCTGGTCAAGAAGGAGATCGCCGAGTCGAAGTCCTTCTGCGACTTCGGGTTCATCGGCCTCCTCGTGTCCGAAAACGTGGACGACCTCATCCCCATGGCCCAACAGGGCCTGGTTATCGGCTACAAGGCGTTCCTCGGCATCACGATCGGCGGCATCCCGGCGCCACACGATGGCGCGATCCTCGACGGGATGGCCGCCATCAAGAGCGTCGGCCTGCGACTTGGTTTCCACGCCGAGAACAACGACGTGATGGCCAACGAGATCCGCAAGCTACAGGAGCAGGGCCGCAACGACCCGCTGGCGCACGTCGAGTCTCGGCCGGTCATCGCCGAGGTCGAGTCGATCCAGCGGATGGGCCTCTTCGCGAAGTACACAGGCTGCCCCGTCCACATCTTCCATCTCTCGTCGAAGGACGGCCTGGAGATGATCGATGAGTGGCGCGCCAAGGGCGTCGACTTCACCTGCGAGACGGGCGCTCACTACTGCTTCCTGACGTCGGCCAACATGGCCGAGCTGGGCCCGATCCTGCGCATGAACCCGCCCGTCCGAGAGGCCGGGCCACGGCGACGCGCTGGTGGCCGGCTTGGCCGATGGGCGCGTGACCTGCATCGCCACCGACCACTCCCCGCACACTCACGAAGAGAAGCTCAATCCCGACATCTGGAAGGCGATCTCCGGCTTCGCGGGGGTCGAGACCTCGGTTCGGCTATTCCTGACCTACGGCGTGAACGCGGGCCGCATGACGCTGGAGCAGTTCGTCCGTGCGTCGTCGGAAGGGCCGGCCAAGACGTGGTCGATGTGGCCCAAGAAGGGCGCGCTCGAGGTTGGCTCGGACGGCGACCTGACGATCATCGATCTCGAGATGGAAGGCGTCATCCGCGAGGACGAGCTGCACGGCAAGAACAACATCAACCCGTTCGAGGGCCACAAGACGAAGGGCATGGCCGTGGCGACCGTGGTCCGCGGCCACGTCCAGATGCGTGACGGCGAGCTCACCGGGGAGCAGGGCCTGGGCCGGCTGATCTCGCCGCTCGTCCCGGTGGCCGCTGGCTGAGCGACACCGCCGGCGGCGCGGCCGCGGACCTGATCGGCCGCTATCAGGCGCTGTTTCTGGACGGCGTCATCGACGGCGTCGCCCTCGTAGCGGCCGACTCGAACGCCTGCTCCGCGTGTCTCGCCGTGACCGATAAGCGTCTACTTGCCGTCAGGCCTGCCCACGCTGCCCATCGAAGGCTGCACGCGTCCCGGCGGCTGCCGGTGCCGCTACGAGCCCAACTTCATGGTCGTCGAGTGAGTGCGCGCTCCTTCTTCCACTCTTCGTACTCCGCGAGCCCCTGCCTGACCTGACGCAGCTTCTGCTGCGGAAAGACCTCGACGAAGAGCGTTATGACGACGCCTGTCCAGAGGGCGAAGCCCAGCGCATAGAGCAGCTCGGCGAAAAGACCGAATGGCTCAGTCAGTTCCGACGACTTCAGCAGGTAGCCGGCTGTGTGAGCGATCAGCCCGAGAACGAAGGCAGCGCCCAGGTAAAAGCCCAGGATGCGGTCCCTCGAGTTCCACTGACGCAAATCGATCTTGTTCTTGTCGATCGCGGCCATCTCTTCATCGCTGAGGATGTGGTGAGGCGTCTCGGGATCGGTCTGTCCAGTCATGGTCGATCCTCCGCGTGTAAATTCGCTTCGTGGACACGATAGATCAGGTCGAGTCAAGCCTCCGCGAGCAGGGCTACGTCGCCGATCGGGCGCTCGCGACCTCCGTTTTTCTCGGCCTGAAGCTCGGTCGTCCGCTGCTTCTCGAGGGCGAGGCGGGAGTCGGCAAGACTGAGCTCGCCAAAGTCCTGGCATCCGCGCTGGACACGCGGCTGATTCGGCTTCAGTGCTACGAAGGTCTTGACGTCAACAACGCCGTTTACGAGTGGAACTACCCGCGCCAGATGCTGGAGATCCGGCTCCTGGAGGCGCGCGGGATGGCCGACCAGGCGAGCCGGCAGATCTTCGGTCCCGACTTCCTGATCAAGCGACCACTCCTGCAGGCGCTGGAGGCGGCCGACGGCAAGCCGCCCGTGCTGTTGATCGATGAGATCGACCGAGCTGACGAGCCCTTCGAGGCCTACCTGCTCGAGATCCTGTCCGACTACCAGATCACGATTCCGGAGATCGGCACGATCCGGGCTGACGTCCCGCCGGTCGTGGTGCTGACGTCGAACCGGACGCGCGAGGTTCACGACGCCCTGAAACGGCGCTGCCTGTACCACTGGATCGACTACCCGACCGCCGAGCGCGAGGTGGAGATCGTCATGTCGCGCATCCCCGACGCGCCCTCGCGGCTGGTGGCGCAGGTCGTGGCTTTCGTCCAGGGCCTGCGATCGGCAGACCTTTCGAAGCTCCCCGGGATCGCCGAAACGCTCGACTGGGCCGCGGCGCTGATGGCCCTCGGCGCGGTGGAGCTGGACGAAGACGTGGTCGACTCCACGCTCGGCGTGGTCCTCAAGTACGAGGAGGACGTACACCACGTCCGCGGCGCAGAGGCTGGCTTGTTGGTCTCGGCCGCAAAGGACGCGGCCTAACGCCGTGATCTCCGGAGAGCAGCTGCTCGCGGCCGCGGTGGGATTTGCTTCCGAGCTGCGCGGGGCTGGAGTTCCGGTCGGCATGTCGCAGACACTTGACTTCGTTCGGGCCTTGGAGCAGCTGGACCTCGGCGCTCGAGGCGACGTCCGAGCAGCCAGCCGTGCGGTGCACGTCGGCGGCGGGAGGACATCGCCGTCCACGACGAGCTCTTCGACCGCTACTGGTCCGCCGCTCCGCGCGCTCAAGGGCTGCAGCGACGACGCCGCTCACCTGGTCGCAACTCCGATTCCTCGACGCGCCCGCAGCACGGAGATCGCACATACCGACGCCGCCTCTGGCAGCCGAGGGCGACCCCTCGAGGTCAGCTGGTCGTCCGACGGACCTACAGCCGCGATGAGGTCCTGCGACACCAGAGAGTTCGATCGAATGACTCGCCGCAAGAGCTGGTCGAGGCCGACGGCTGATCGAATCGTCTCGTGGCCAGTCTCTGGTCGGCGACAAACGCGGCGGTTTGAGTTGCATGCCCATGGAGCCCGTTTGGCACCTCGGCCAATGATGCGGCAGAGCATGGCCACCGGCGGCGAACTCTTGGACTGGCGGTGGCAGCGGCGACGCGTAGAGCCACGGCCGATCGTTCTGCTGATCGACATCAGCGGCTCGATGGAGACCTATGCCCGGGTGATGCTCCGGTTCGCACACGTGTTGCGGCGCGTGAACCGGCGGACGGAGGTGTTCGTCTTCGGCACTCGGCTCACGCGAGCAACCCAGGCGCTCGCGACGCGCAACGTGGACGATGCGCTGGCGCGCGTCTCGGCCGAAGTTGCCGACTGGTCGGGCGGCACTCGCATCGGCGCGTCGCTGCGCGACTTCAACCGGCGCTGGGCGGGGCGAATTGGTTCGTCGGGCGGGATAACCGTGGTCTTAAGTGACGGCTGGGATCGCGGCGAACCAACGCTTGTCGCGACCGAGACGGCTCGATTGCGCCGCAACTCTCGCCGATTGTTGTGGCTCAACCCGCTCGCCGGCTCGGCAGGCTTCGAGCCACTCGCCGCAGGCATGGCCGCGGCTGCTCGCCATGTGGATCGGCTGCTCCCCGCCGGCTCGCTCACCGACCTCGAGGATTTCGCCGAACTCCTGACCGATTCGCGCTGGGGCCAAAGAATGACGAATTCGATCAAGCCAGACGCCTAGGTGACAGTCCACGATTAGCCAATGGTCACGAACTCGATCGACACAGACACGTTTGCCGGCTTTGTCGAGGCGGTTGCGCGCAATCTCGGCGACGGCTCGGTGTCATCGAACGGGTTCGCCGCGCAGGCCTTTCTGTCTCGTTCGCATTTCGACCGTGTGATTCGGGCGACCGCGGGCGAACCACCGGCGACTTTCCAGCGCCGGGTGCTGCTCGAGCGGGCGGCATACCAGTTGGCAACGAGTCGCTACGGAATCCTCGATGTCGCGCTCGAGGCGGGCTATTCATCGCACGAGGCCTTTGTGCGCGCGTTCCGGCGGGCGTACGGCGTGAATCCCTCCGAATGGCGCGAGTCACCCAGGCAGATAAAGCTGCCCACCCCCAACGACGTTCATTTCCACCCACCCGGCGGCCTGCGGCTGCCGACCAAGACGGAGATCACATCAATGGACCTCATCGTTCGAATGGTTGAGCACCATGTCTGGCTCGTCGGCGAGCTGGTCGATCGAGCCGCCAAGCTCGACGACGCCAAGCTCGACGAGCCGATCGCCATCTCGGTCGAGGGCATCGACAACGATCCCACGATCCGCTCACTGCTCTCACGGCTGGTTGGCCAGATGGACATGTGGAATCGCATCACCCACGACCAGGACTACGACTGGGACGTGGAGAAGCACGAGTCGGTCGGGAGCATGCGCAAGCGTTTGGCCACGGTCGGCGCCCAATTCCTGGCCGACACGAAGAGCGTCGTGTCCGAAGGCCGACTTGACGACACGTTCATCGACGCTCACTGCACGCCGGTCGAGGTCTACACCTACGGCGGCATGATCGCCCACGTGCTGACCTTCGCCGCACATCGGCGCGTGCTCGTCCTGGGCGCGCTCGAGTCTGCCGGGATCCCCGATCTCGGTAACGGCGACCCGCGCAAATGGGTCGCCGAAGCGGCCTAGCTCTTTGTTATCGCGCCGGACAACTACCCGGCGCGAACGAATTCCTTGAGGCCGTCGATCGCCTGATCGACGGCCTTTCGGGTGGCTGCGCTCGGCGGTTTGCCACCTTCCCAATGGAGCTTGATCACCTCGAGCTCGTTGGTCTTCCGATCGCGGTTGGAGTCGAGGCGCCCGACCAACCCGCCGGCGTGCAGGATCGGCAGCACGAAGTGTCCGAACTCCCGCTCCTCCTTGGGCACGTACATCTCGAGCTTGTACTTGAAGCCGAATAGCCGCTCCGTGCGCTCGCGGTCATAGACCAGAGGGTCGAAGGGTGACAGTAGCGTCGTTCGGGTGCCGCCAGCCATCTCCGCCACCGCCAGAGCCTCGGGTAAGGCGTAACCCTGTGCAGACTTCCCGGGGTAGGGGAGGTCGATTGCGATCAGTCGGCCCTCCTCGACCAACCGCCCGAGTAGTGCCTTGGCATCAGGAATGCTGAGGCCGTAGGCGCGCAGTCGGATCTCCTGGAACGTCGCCACCCCGAACCGGCGCATCGCGCGCATGACGCGCAGTTGCTCGTACTCATCCTCGGTCAGCTCGCCTATCGGCGCGTTTGCGGGGAGCACTCGTTCGGGCAGGTCCCAGAGCCGCTCCTGGCCGACTCGTCCCGCCACTACGATGTCGAGGCGCGCACCCATGAACTCGAGCATCCGCGTCGTGTTCTTTTCGTGCGTCCAGCCGGTCGAGACCCAGCCAACCTTGACCTTCGAATCGTCGAGCTGGCGCGATTGGAGAGGGCCCTCGGCGCGCAGCTGGTCGAGGATCGACTGTCGAAACTCCTCGTTGCCATCGATGAAGTCGCGTGCCCTCTGGCGCCAATCACCCTTGCCGTTGAGCCAGACCTTGGCCACGTAACGCAGCTCGGGCAGGCGTTCGACAGGAACGATGAACGCATCCCATTCGAACGCGCGTCTGGCCGCGATCACCTTGTCGATCAACGCACGATCGTAGTTACCGAGGCGGCTCCAGAGGACAAGGTATTGGGTGCGTTCGACGGTTCGTGTCGGATCGATCTGGATGCCGTCGAAGTGCCGCGCCACCTCGACGATGCTGTCCTCGGTGGGCGGCAGCTGCCGGTCCAGCAGCGCGGCGCGCACGGCGACCCGACGCGCGCTCGCGAGATCGACTTTCACCGCCATTTACGCACCGGGTGCGTGGTCGGACCGAGATGTCACCAGCGGATGTTCATGTCGTGCGCGCGAATTGGCAACTGGTCACACGCTTACGCGCGCTATGCGTATGTGGCAGCGATCCGCCGCGCTAAGTACGCGCCTTGCGCGTAGATGGCAGCGATTCGACTCGGTGACCTTCGTAGCACGCGTGTCGCGCGTAAACGGGAGCGTTGGCGAGCCAGCGCACGAGCCAGCGAGTCCGAGCCCGGAGGTTACGGAAACTGAACGATGCGCGGAGGACGCCCCGCTCGTCTCATGTGCGGGAGGAGCTGGCTTGCGCGCCACCGTGGGCGCATAACATCGTTGCCCAGGAGAGGTAGTCATGTCTACCGTTCGATCAGCCGTGCTCTTGGCGGGCGGCTTGCTGCTCGTTGCTGCATGCACCGCGGGCGCCCCCGCCGCCACAACTCATGTCCTGGCGACGCTGGAAACAGTGCCGACGCTCAACCTCATGACCTCGCCACCTGCCACGCCGAGCAGCATTCCGACTGCAACGCCTGCGGCGCCTGCCCAGGCGACACCAACGTCCGCCGCGTCCAACACGCCGACTACCCCTCCCTCGAGTGGCAGCCCAGGCACCGGCATCGCTGGCGATTGGACAGGCAACTACCAGAGCACCAAGTTCGACGGTAGCAACGGCGGGTTCACCGTGACCTTTACTCAGATCGGCGACATCATTGCCGGCAAGATCACGGTCGACAGCCAGTGCGTCGGCCGCGGAACAATCAACGGCGACGCGTCAGGCAACACGATCACCTTCGGAGTCGTGAAGGCCGCCGAGAACATTGCCTTCGATGGTCAGCTGAACGGCGATTCGCTCAGCGGGAACTACACCACTGGCCCCGGTTGTGGCAACGACAAGGGCACCTGGTCGGCCACCCGGAACACATAGCGCGCGACGGCGGTCGCCGTCACTTACGCGCAGGATGCGTCCCAGGGACGAGATTGCAGGTTTGGATGGTCGCGTCGCGCGTACGAAATCGGTAACCGGTTGCTGCTTACGCGCGGCGTGCGTAGGTGGTGGGGTTCCGCGGCCTGAGACGCGCGGGGCGCGTACGTGGGCGTGATGTTGTCGGATCGGCCGCTTGTACGCGCCGGGTGCGTAAACGGACGCTCGCCGAGCAGAAGCCGGCGTGGTGAGGCTCAGTCGCCGTCGTAGCGCTTGAAGATCACTGCTCCGTTGTGGCCGCCGAGCCCGATGTTGTTGCTGATGGCGTAGCGGATTTCCATCGAGCGAGACTTGTCCTTGACCACGTTGAGGTTGATCTCCGGATCATCTTCGCGGTAGTTGAGCGTCTGCGGTGCGCACTGGTTGTAGACCGACAGCACGGTCATGACGCCCTCGATCGCGCCGGCCGCGCCCATCAGGTGGCCGGTCATCGATTTGGTGCCCGAGATCGCGATGTCGGGTGTGTGGTCACCGAATGCGCCCCAGATCGCCTGCGCCTCGCGCAGGTCGCCCAGCGGAGTGGACGTGCCGTGCGGGTTGATCAGGTCGACCTCGTCCGCCGGCACGTTGTGCCGCTCCAGCGCCTGGATGAACGCGCGACGCGCACCGTCGCCCTTGTCGATCGGCTGGATGAGGTCCCACGCGTCGGCTGCGGACCCGTAGCCCACGACTTCGGCATAGACCTTGGCGCCGCGTGCCTTGGCGTACTCGAGGTCCTCGAGCATCATCGCGCCCGATCCCTCGCCGAGAACGAATCCGTCGCGCGTCTTGTCGAACGGACGCGAGACCGTCTCGATCGGCTCGCCGGGCCGAGGCATGCCCATGCCGCGCATGTTCGAGAAGCCGATGTAGACCATCTCGTGCAGCGGATTTCAGTGGCACCGGTCAGCGCGGCGATGTAGTCGCCACGCCGGATGCCCTCGGCCGCCTCACCGATGTTGTGCGTGCCGGTCGAACAGGCCGTAACGATGCACATATTCGAGCCGCGAATGCCGGTCTCGATCGCGATCTGGCCCGACGCCGTGTCGGGCAGCATGTTGGCAATGAAGAACGGACTGACCGTTCGCGCGCCGTTGGTCTGCCACTTCTCTCGGTTTTCCATCAGCAGATACGGGCCGCCGCCGCCTGAGCCGTAGATGACGCCGATGTCGTCGCGGTTCGCGTCCGTTATCTCCAGGCCGGAGTCGGCCAGGGCCTGCTTGGCCGACGCGACGCCCATCACGACGTTGCGATCGGTGCGGCGGATGGCCTTGAAATCCATCCACTGGGTGCCGTCGAACTCGACTTCGCCCGAGATCTGCGCCTCGTACGGCGTCGGGTCCCAACGGGTGATCTTCTTCAGGCCCGATCGACCGTTGACCAGGCTGTCCCAGACAGCGTCCTTGTCCTGGCCGATGGGACTGATGATGCCGAGGCCGGTCACGGCGACTCGGCGCGAGAAATCGGGGCGTCTGATTCCCATGGCTTAGCTGGCTGCTCCTGTAAGGCTGGCTGTGAGGAAGTCGGGGATCGCAAATCGGCCGGGCGCCGACTGTTCGTCGAGCGCGGCTGTCGTTGCTTCGGGAGAAATGCGCTTGATGAGGCCGGTCAAGACCTTCCCGGGACCGACCTCGATGAACTGGGTGACGCCCGCGGCGCTCATACGCTCGACGGCCGCTATCCAGTCGACGCCGCGGGTGAGGTGCTCGACGAGCTCGGCGCGGCACGCATCGCCCGTTTCCAGCAGGCGCGCGTCCGAGTTGGCAATGAGTGGCGCCGTGGGATCGTTGAACGTGACGTCGGCGAGGATCGTGCGCATCTTCTCGGCCGCGAGGGACATCAACGGGGAGTGCGCGGCGACGCTGACCATGAGCACGAGCGCTCGCTTCGCGCCCAGCTCGCGCGCCTTCTCGGCCGCGCCCTCGACAGCCGCGCGCTCGCCACTCACCACGATCTGCCCCGGGGAGTTTCGGTTGGCGACGGTGAAAACGCCGAGTGCCTGACCGGCCGCGACCAGTTCCGGCACACGGGCCTCGTCCAGGCCGATGATGGCGGCCATCGCGCCGTCCGGCGCCGACGCCTGCATCTGCTTGCCACGTTCGCGGACGAGCCTCAAGCCATCGCCGAGCGACAGCACCCCGGAAGCGACCATCGCGCTGTACTGGCCCATCGAATGGCCGGCGTAGAAGGCAGGGGAGAGCCCGGCGGCAGCGCCCGCGGCCACGTTCGCCTCCTCGAGCGCATGCAGGTACGCCATCGACGTCGCCAGGATGGCCGGCTGCGAGTTGACGGTCAGGTCCAGCTGTTCGGCCGGGCCTTCGAAGCACAACGCAGACAGGGACTCACCGAGCGCCTCATCGGCCGTGCGGAAAACAGCCGCAGCGGCGGGCGACGCATCGGAAAGCGCCTGGCCCATGCCGACGTACTGCGACCCTTGACCAGGGAATACGAACGCAAATTGGGACACGAGTCGGGTCACGTTAGCAGGGGATGGCGGTCAAACCGCCTAATTGCATGCAATGATGCACCCATTGTGAGCGACTCCTTCGATGCCGACGATCTCAGCCCAGCCGTCATCGCTGCGCGCGACCAGATTCAGAACCCGCGGCTCCTTTCCGACCGCATCGCCATGGGCCGCGCGTTGTGGCGAGACCTGGTCGTCGGATTCGCGGCGCAGATCCCGACGCTGGGCCTTGGTTTCTCGCAGCTGGCGGCGCTCTACGCCGCGGACGGGGTCGAGACGCTCACCATCGCGGATCTTGCCGAGCAGATCGGTCGCTCCCCGTCGGCGACTTCGCGGCTGGTGGCGGCACTCGAAGCGCGCGGTCTCCTCAAGCGGAACGAAGAGGTTGCCGATCGGCGGCAGCGCACCCTGGAGGTGACCGCCGAGGGCAAGAGCGTGCTCGCCGAGATCGACACGGCCCGCGCGGCTCAGTTCCTGTCCGTGGTCAGGCCGCTGCCGCCGGGCGAACGAGCCTTGGTCGCCATGGGAGTAGCCGCTCTGTCGACGCGCGCCATCACCCGTCGCGGACGGTTGATCAAGGAGCGCTAGTCGGTCCCCGATCTACCAGAACGACCTGACCACCGAGCCCGCGTTAAGAGCGCTTCGGACCTCTTCGATGTGAGCATCGAGCTCTTCCCATTGAACACCTGGTGGCTCACCGTCCAGGGACGTTCCTTCGAGGTAGCGATAGTCGGATTCGTCGAGCGCGAAATGGAGGTACGCCACGGCTTCCCTGGGGCTCGTGCGCAGGAAGTCGTAGAACTTCGCATCCACCAGCGCGTGCGCTGCGAGCAACTTGAAGGCCACCTCCCGCTCGGTCTTGGTTGTATAGACCTCCTCCTCTTCCTCCTCCGGTGGCTGTTCCTGATTGCCTGACCAGTCGCTCATTCGTTCCTCCTCGGCTCACGCCGCCTGAATTGGATAGCCCCCGAAGACGAGTTGCTGCGCCCTCCGACCGAGCGCCAGGTAGCGGGCCGATTCCGCGCGGCCCTGTGCGTCCAGCTCGCGTTCGATTCCGGCCAGGTGGTCGGCGAGTCCACCGATTCCGGCCTCGGTCGCCAGCTCCCATGCAGACTTGAGCTCCCCTCGAATTGAGTCGAAGTACGTGGCTATCGAGTCGGTGGACAGCATCGCCACTTCGACATTTGTTGGCACCTGTGGAAATCCGAGACCAGACGAGACCCTCGCAGAACAATGCTTCACGAACGCGTTCCACCTGTCCGCGGCCACGTCCTCTCGCCAATCAACGAAGTGGTCGTACAGGACCATGCCGGTCAGCGTGTGATCGAGGCAGCTATCCAGCTGCGAAAGGGTTCGCGGCGAGTCGGCGAGCAAGCATAGAGCCGTGACCGAGATCTTCAGCGGCGCTCCGCGGGCGGCCAGATCTGCGCCAATCGCATCGCTGGTCGCCGAAGCGCCCAATCGCCTCGCAGCGGCGGTCGTTACGTTGCGCCACGTGGCCATGAGCCTGTCGCGCTCCACCCAAAACGGCGAGTCACCATCGAACAGCAGCCGGTACGGCGCCATGAAGGATTGGTACAGCTCGTTGGCAATCGCAGCGGGGCCCTCGAGGCCGATCTGGTCTACCTCGCCATCTTCGAGGTCATCGAACAGAACGATCGCGGCAAGGCCCAACACGTTCGCCACGGAGATCTCTCGCTGGATGGCTTCGTCAATCGACAGGGCCTCGCCGACCCACGCAGCGATGTTCCACTCGAGCTTCCAGTGCGCTGGGTCGAGTCGGCCGGTCAGCTGCAGGGCAGTTGGAAGCTCACCCCTGCATGTTTGGCGAATGCGGCGCTCGTAGTCGGCAGAGATCCCGGCAATATGCCGATCGGAAAAACGGTTCATGGCACGGCCCCAATCCCCTCTGGCCCGGTACACGTGACGGCCAGAGCGAGGATCGGTGACGGGTCCAGCGGTGTCAATGAGCGAATTTCGCGGGTCTAGAATCGCATTTCTAGAGGGTCTGAAATGAACTCCGAGACCGGCACACCCGTTGCGGCCCCGATTACGTCACCGGCGGATCCGCTCGTGCAACCGCAGGCGGCCGTGGACGGCGCACGCGGCCGGCTCTCGCCGCGACTGCGCCAGATGATCTATCCAGCACTGACCGTCCTGGCGACCGTCATCGTGTTTGCCGGCCAGATCGTCGAGGATCTGAATGACAGCGCGCCGCTCCAGATGTTCGGGCAGCCGCCCCTCGCCAAGCGTTGGACAGTTGTCGTACTGGTCCTTTATTCGATGGTCATGTCAGGGGTGTTGATGCGGACGGCTACGCGTTCACTGGCGGCGGTCAGGGACGTCGTCGACGTCAAGCGGGACGCTTTCGATAGCTACTCGGTTCGCCTGGCTCACACATCGCCGAGGGTCGAGACGGGACTGTTCGTTGTCTCAGCATTGGTCACCCTGTTGCTGTTCGTCATCCTGGGCTCGGACCTGCTGGTCGACGACCCGGTGCCGCCCCATTTGTCGCACAAGCTTCCCGGTGACCCGCTGGCCGCACTGGTGATCCTTGTCGCGTACATGGTCGTGGGATGGACCTTCCTGCGCCTCATCTACATCGCGGGACGATCTGCGCGGATACTCGGTCGGCTGTCGCGTGAGACGCTGCGAGTCAACGTCTTCGACACGACCGACCTGATCCCGTTCGGCAACCTGGCACTCGTAATTGGCCTGGCACCCGCGGGCGCGATCATCATCCTGGTGGCGGGACTCGGTACGCCGCAGGGCGTCGTCGGTTGGGCCGTGCTGGTCATCGCCTCGATCGCCACGGTGGTCGCCCTGCTGCTCCCCCTGCGTGGTGTTCATCGCCAGATGGCCGATGCCAAGGAAAACGCATTGACGGGTCTCAATCTGCGAATCGCCGAGCTGTACGGGACCCTGTCCGGGCCGCTGCCTGCGGATGCGAGCGAGGCAACCCGCCTCGGCTCGACGACGAACGCGCTCATCCCGTTGCGCAAAACCATCCAGGAAATGACGACGTGGCCATTCAGAAACACTGTTGCGTTCGGTCGCGCCGTGCTGATTGCCAGCGCTCCGCTGATCTACACGTTCCTGAGCGAGCTGATCCGTATAGGGCTCGGCCGCTGAAGCCTCATGGGGTGCTGATGCACTCACCCGTGTCGACCGGGCTCGATGATCGGAGGGCATCGGCGATCGTCGCCGCGACCGCGGCGGGGGAGAGCGCGTAGCCGATCTGCGGGTCCTCTCGCGACTCGGAAAAGGTCACGCCGCCAACCTTGCCGTTTGGCAGGAGGACCGGGCCCCCGCTGTCGCCGGGCGACACGTCGAGGCGCATCTCGATGACGTCGCGTGCGACGACCGACGTGTCGTAGATATTGCGTCCGAATGCGCTGATCGTTCGGCTGATAACGCCTGGGATGAGGCGCTCGCGACCACCGCCGGTGTAGCCGAGTGCTGCTGCATGCTCGCCGCGCTCGGGAAGCGAATCGGCCAGTGTCAGGGGCGCGGCGCGCACGCCGTCGACCTGCAACAGCGCGGCGTCAAGCGATGGATCGAAGTCCACGACCTTGGCCGGGTAACGATCGAGTGACCCGTCGAACGAGATCCACAGCTGCTCCGAACCAGCCACCACGTGGGCGTTCGTGACGAAGTGGTCTGGCGTCACCGCGAAACCGGTGCCGCTCATGAAGCGGCCACAGGCGACCGACTCGACACGAACGGTGCTGCCGCGCGCCGGACCTGCCAGCCGCTCGGCCTCGGCCGCGGTTGGGCCGTTGACCGGCGGCTCGATGGGTGGCGGCGCGCCAACCAGCACGTCCGGCAGTCCCGCCGCCTGCATCAGGCGGCCCAGCTCGGAGGCCATGATCACCGGCGACGGCAGCCGCGAATCGAGGGTACGGAGGACTGTGCTCTGCCTGGCCTCGGTCGCGATCCCGGTCAGTGGCAGCAGGCCGATGAGGCCGCCGAGCAGCCAGATCAGGAAGATGCCGCGCGCCATGCCGAACGCCGCGCCCAGGCCGTGGTCGACGCCACCGATGATTCCATTAGGCCCGATACGGCGCCGGGCGATCACGCCGAGTGAGCTGCCCAGAGCCTGCGAGATCAGCACGATCCCGCCGAGCAGGCACAGGACGATGAGCGTGCGCAGCCACGGATCGAGATCCGCGACCGCATTCGCCGCGTATGGCGCGACGACGATCATCAGGGCGATGCCGCCGACGAAGCCGAGCAGCGCCAGCAGCTGGACAATGAACCCCGACCGCCAACCGAAGTAGATCGCCACTCCGACGATCACGATCGCCGCGATATCGACGGCGTTCACGACGCGCTCCATTCGACGACGCGATCGACCACGATCTTGATCACCGGACGGTCTTCGAGTCGGTGCGTGGCGTACTGGACATAGCGTTCGCGGAGCAGCCGCACGGCCGCGCTGTGCTCGTCCGTGGCGGTACCGTCGGGCTCGAGCACCGAGGCTCGTCCATCGAGACGCAGCCAGCCGAGACGCGACCAGTCCTCGTCCCAGCGATCGACGAGGACGCTCACGTTGGGCCGCTCCACGATGTCACGGACCCGCGCGAGCAGATGCGGATCGCTGACCGTCTTGGGTTTCTCGTCCAGGGCCGAATAGAGGACCGTCGGAGAGTCGTCCGTGGATGCGGCGGCAATCGCGAAAACCATCGGCACGAGCCTCGGCCGTCCATCTGGCGCCGTCGTTCCTAGAACCGCGTGCCGAGACTGGTCGAGCATCTCGCGTTGTGCCTCGGTGAGCCGCGCCACCGACCGGTTTCTATTCCTCGGTGATCTCGACCGAGTTGATGGTCACCGGATCGCGCGGGCGATCGTTGGAGTCCTTGCTCGCCGTTGCGATCTTGTCGAGCACGTCATGGCCCTCGGTGAGCTGTCCGAAGATCGTGTAGCTGGGTGGCAGGCCGTAGTCGGCGTGCATGACGAAGAACTGGCTGCCGTTGGTATTCGGCCCAGCGTTGGCCATCGCCAGAATGCCCCGCTTGTAGCTGCGGCTGACCGGCTCATCGTCGAATCGATACCCGGGCCCGCCCGTGCCGGTACCAGTCGGATCGCCGCCCTGGATCATGAATCCCGATATGACGCGGTGGAAGATCACGCCGTCATAGAAACCATCGCGCGCGAGGAAAACGAAGTTGTTGACCGTGCGCGGCGCGTCCATGGGAAAGAGCTCGGCCTTCATGTCGCCGGCGCTCGTCTTGATGTTCGCCGTGTACTTGTGCGCGGGGTCGATCGACTGTGCTGGTGGGCCTGCGTAGGACTTCATGGGCTTCCTCCTGCTGTTTTCAGTCAGGCGAGCCTAACCCAAAGCGCTGTGAACGCACTGCGAGATCAGGGCAGCTCGACCCATCCCTCGGCGATCGGCACCACGCCGCCGCTGACGCGTGCGGCCGTTGGTTCGCCTTCGCGATCAAAATCGACCTCGGCCACGAGACGTGACGGGCGGCCCATCTCCACACCCTGCTCGATGATCACCCTGTGCGCGGCCTCTCGGCGGCCGGCGAGATAGCCCAGGAACACGCAGATCGGGCCGGCAGCCGAGCCCGTGGCAGCGTCTTCGGACGTGCCCGTGCGCGGATCGGACAGGACGCGGACGTGGACGTCCGCATCGGCAACGGCGCCCGTTCTCCCTGGAGCCACTAGAGCCGCGCTGTCGGCACCGTACGTCTCGGCGAAGCGTGCCAGTGCCAGGGCGCGGCCGGAATCGAGGTCCGCCAGCAGGTCCACTCGCGAGAACGGCACGACCAGGTAGGGCAGTCCGCAGCTGATCACTGCGGGAGCGCGTCGCTGCCCGCCCTTTTCCACCTTGCCTGGCCAGCGCAGCTCGCTCGAGCGGACCTCGAGCGTCTCTGCCAGCTCGTCGAGCTCGTCCGATGGCACGCGATAGATCAGCTCCGGCTCGGCCATCTCGAGGGTGATCTCGGCCTTGCCGTTGGTGAGCTTGAAATCGAGTGGCAGGACGCCGACGGACACCTCCTGGCGGACCTGGCCGCGCCCGCCATCGAGCGTGAATTGCCCGTCGTCGACCATCACCCACGCCGCACCGATCGACGGATGGCCGGCAAAGGGCAGCTCCACCGTGGGCGTGAAGATGCGCAGCCTGTAGTCCGCGCCGGCGGCCGCTCCCTCGGCGGTCGGGCGCATCACGAATGACGTCTCGGACAGCATCATTTCGCGCGCTACGGCCTGCATCTCTTGCTCGGTCATCTCGTCCGCCTCCGGAAAGACGGCGAGGGGATTGCCCTGCAGCGGACGGTCCGTGAAGACGTCGACCTGGCGGAAGCGAAATCGTCGAGACACCGACGGGAGTGTGGCCTCGCATCGCTTGACGCGCAAGACGCATGAATGGTTACAGGCCCGCAAGGTGTCCTTTGCTAGCCTTTCGCCCCGTGACCGACCAACCAAAGCCCGACCGACTCGCCCCGGCCGCCCCGGCTCCGCCAACCGCGCCTGTGGCCATGGCGCCTACCCCGCCGCCACCGTCGCGAGCGCCCCACGCAACGAGGAGTTCGCGGCCGCCATGGCCGCCGGCTACGGCCTGAACGAGCCCGCGCTCATCCTGGGCAGCCCGATGCTGAACGACGTCCCGTACAACGAGTCGCGCGTCCAGGTCGCGCTATCGATCCTCAACCGCCACGGCCTGATTGCCGGCGCGACAGGAACCGGCAAGACCAAGACGCTGCAGCTGATGGCAGGGCAGCTCTCGGCCACCGGCGTGCCGTGCTTCGTGGCCGACGTCAAGGGCGATCTGTCCGGCCTGTCGATCCCCGGCAACGCAGGCAATCCCAAGGTGCAGGAGCGCATGGCCTCGCTGGGCCTGCCATTCACTCCGGCCGGCCACCCGGTCGAGTTCCTGTCGCTCTCGGGCAAGCGAGGCGCCCAGGTGCGGGCGACCGTGCACTCCTTCGGCCCGCTGCTGCTGGGCAAGGTCCTCGACCTCAACGACACCCAGACCGAGATCCTCGCCCTGATCTTCAAGTACTGCGACGACAACGACCTGCCGTTGCTCGACCTCAAGGACCTCGTGGCGACACTCAAGTTCCTGTCGTCCGAGGAGGGCAAGCCGTACCTCGCCGACTACGGCGGCATGTCGGCCGCCTCGGTTGGAGTGCTGCTGCGCTCGATCGTCGTCCTGGAGCAGGAAGGCGCCGACATCTTCTTCGGTGAGCCCGAGTTCGACGTGCTGGACCTCCTGCGCACCACGGCCGACGGCCAGGGCGTGATCAGCCTCCTCGAGCTGTCGGACGTCATGGAGAAGCCCCGCCTTTTCTCGACGTTCATGCTCTGGATCCTTGCCCAGCTCTACGAGTCGCTGCCCGAGGTCGGCGATGTTCAGAAGCCCAAGCTGTGCTTCTTCTTCGACGAGGCGCACCTGCTTTTCCACGATGCGTCGGACGCGCTGCTGGAGCAGATCGAGCGCACCGCGCGCCTGATTCGCTCCAAGGGCGTGGGCGTCTACTTCGTCACACAGGCGCCCACCGACGTCGTTCCGTCCGTGCTCGCCCAGCTGGGCAACAGAGTCCAGCACGCGCTACGCGCATTCACGCCAGACGATGCGGACGCGCTGCGCAAGACGTCGCGCACCTTCCCGACTTCCGAGTTCTACGACGTTGAGAAGCTGCTCACGTCACTCGGCACGGGCGAGGCCGCGATCACCGTCCTGACTCCCAAGGGCGTGCCGACGCCGCTCGCGGCGACGCGCCTCATCGCTCCCGACTCGAGCATGGATCCCCTGGACGAGACGCAGTTCCAGGCTCACGTCGCCGCGAGCGCGCTGCAGGCCAAGTACGGCACGGTCGTCGATCGCGACAGCGCCTACGAGCGCATCACGGCGCGCCTCACGAACGCCCGAGCTGCCGCTGCGCAGGCCGCGGCTGCACAGCAGATGCCGCCGACCACGAATGCTGGGCTCAACACGCCGGGCATGACGCCGGCCCAGCAGCGGCGCGAGGTGGAGCGCCAGGCGCGTGAGGCGCGGGCGGCGCAGAAGGCATACGAGCGCGAGGTGAAAGCTCAACAGAAGGCTGCCGAGAAGGCCGCGCGAGATCGCCAGCGCTCGATCGACAACGCGATTCGCACCGGCGGCCGCGTCATGACGTCGCGTACCGGGCAGAGCATCCTGCGCGGAGTGTTCGACACGATCCTGGGCGGCGGTCGGAAGTAGCCGCGTCCGCAGGTCGACTTGCCAAATGTTGAGTAGGCCGACATTACGCGGCTGTTCGGGTTGGAATCGGCTGAGATGACCCCATTCCCACGCTTGGTTCGGCCGTCGCGGAGGCCAGATCGTGGCCCTCGACCCGCTTAATGTCGATATAGCCAACAAATGACAGAAACAGCCGACCCAGCACCCACGGGTACCGCAGCCTGGCTCGACCCTGAGTGGCGGGCAGAGATCCTCGCCTGGGCGGAGCAGGCCCTGGCGCTGATGGGGCGAAGCGTGGATGGGGACGTCGAACAGCCCCATGTTCGGCCGTGGTCGACGGTCTTTCGCGTCCCGACCGCCACAGGTGTGACGTGGCTCAAGGCGAGCGGGCCCGCCGGCGCGCACGAAGGTCCACTGCTTGCCGTGTTGGCTGACCACAACGTCGAACACGTGCTGCTGCCTCTCGCCGTGCATCCGGAACAGCCGTGGATCCTGTTCGACCATCGTGGCCCGACGCTTCGCCAGGTCAGACCACTGAGCGAGACACATCGCGACCTGGGCGATTGGCAGCGCCTGCTGCCGGAGTACGCGGCGCTGCAGCGATCGCTCGAATCCGAGCAGTCAGTCGAGGCGATGCTTGCAGCCGGCACGTCAGACGGTCGCCCACCGGCCCTGGTTGGCGAGCTGACCAGATTGCTGGACGACGACGTTGCCTGGGGCCGATTGACGCCCGAGGAGAAGGATCAGGGCGCCGTCGCCCGCAGGAGCCTGCGCGAACGCCTTTCGCTGATCGGCGATCTTGCCGCTGAGCTATCCGCCAGCCAGGCCCGCGCGACGATCCAGCACGACGACCTTCACGACGCAAACGTCCTGATCGCCGAGGGACGCGACCTGTTCTTCGACTGGGGCGACGCGGTCGTGGCCCATCCGTTCGCCACGTTGACCGTGACCTTCAACTCGATCGCGTACAAGACCGGACTCGCCCAGGACGGTCCCGAGCTCGTCAAGCTGGAGAACGCCTACCTGGAGGCGTGGAGCGACGTGGCGTCGCTGTCGGAGCTGAAGCGCGCCGCCGTAGTGGCGCGAGTTTTCGGTTGCATCGGCCGATCGCTTGCGTGGGAGCGAGCTTTGGGTGGCCTCCCAACGGACGAGCTGGGAGAGGATGGCGACGCGGTCGCTGGCTGGCTGATGGAGTTCTCGGACCGCCTCGACGCGCTAAGGCGCTGAAACCTCGGCGGCTACTCGATGACGAGGTCCTTCGGTAGGTCGGGCTCCGCCGGGTAGCTCGGCTTCAGCTCGGAGAGGGTCTCCGTCAGGATCGAGGCGATGGCGAGGTCGCGAACCCAGTTTCGGTTGGCTGGGATGACGTACCACGGAGCGTCATCGGTCGACGTCTTCGAGAGCGCGTCCTCGTACGCCTCTGTGTATTTGTCCCACAGCTTGCGTTCTTCGAGGTCGGCCAGCGAGAACTTCCAGCGCTTCTTCGGGTCGTCGTAGCGTTCCTGGATTCGCCGCCGCTGCTCTTCCTTGCTGATGTGCAGGAAGAACTTGATGATCGTCGTTCCCGTATCGACCAGCATCTCCTCGAAATCGGTGATGCGCGCGTAGCGCTTCGACCAAACCTCGCGCGGCACGAGGTCATGGACGCGGACGACGAGTACCTCTTCGTAGTGCGACGCGATTGAAGACGCCGATCACGCCCTTCGCCGGCATGCGCTTGTGGATACGCCAGAGGAAATCGTGCGACGCCTCTTCCGGGGTAGGCACCTTGAACGACGACACCTCGCAACCCATCGGGTTGAAGGCGGCCATCACGTGCCGGACGGCGCCGTCCTTGCCCGACGCGTCGATGCCCTGAAGAACGACGAGAACCGGGTGCTTGGCCTCCGCCCATAGTCGATCCTGGAGCGCTGACAGCTCACCCAGGAGCTCCCAGTCTTCTCCTTGGCCGCCTCCTTCTCCCAGCCATGCCTGGCGTCGGGATCGATGCTCGGACAGGTTGACCTGCGTCTTGGGCTTGACGCGCAGGACGTCCCGGAGATCGGATGTGCCACTCATCGGCGGAGAGTACCGGGTCAAGGCTTTATAGCCCGGCCACTGCCGGCGAGAGGGCCTCCGACACCTTGATTCCGGCACTCTCCGGTGTCCACGGTCACCAAACGGTCCTCAGCAGTACTTTCGTACCAGAGCGGCTACCCCGAACGGGCTGACATGTTCGTCCCAGACCAACCCGCCAAATGGGGTAAGCAGGTATGGCGTCCTCCCGTCCGTGTCTCGGCCGATCAGTGGAACGCAGCAGGAAGAGGGCTCGCAATCGCGGCCAGTCGCTGGTCGAGTTCGCGATAATCCTGCCGGTCTTTCTCATGATCGCGTTCGGGACGAATCGGTTTCGGAGTGGTCGGCGACCAATGCGTGGACATCGACGGCACGTATCGCAACGCCAGCGCGGCCAACCTGCTCGCCGACATGGCCACCGGACCCACCGTCAACGATGGCTGCACGGACGCCGAGAACGCGGACGGCGACCACTTCTTCTGCGAGCCGCGGTCGGACAGCCTCACCTCTGTCTTCCGCGCCGCGGCCACGGCCCTGGTTTCGGGGAGCGTCAAGCTGGTGCACCTGCCCTGAGCTGAACTACACCGGGCGCGCGAGCGTAGAATCCGCGCCCGTCATGGCAGTCGCCGTAAAGCCGCATCCGATCTTCCTCGCGGGCCGCTGGGTGGATTCGCCCGAGGTCCTCGAGGTCACGAATCCCGCGCGCCCGGACGAGCCTGCCGGCGCCACCTATCACGCCACTCCCGAGCAGTACGAGGAGGCGGTTCAGGCCGCGGTCAAGGCGTTCGAGATCACCCGCACGATGCCCGCCTACGAGCGCGGCGCGATCCTGCGCAATATCAGCGCCGGCATCGAGGACCGACGGGAGGAGCTCGGCCGGATACTCGCGCTCGAGTCCGGCAAGCCGATCCGCGATTCGCTGGTCGAGGTGGATCGCGCAACCCTCACGTTCCGGCTGGGCGCGGAAGAAGCTGAGCGCATGACGGGGGAGCTGATCCCGCTCGACCTGATGCCATCGTCCAAGGGCCGCGTTGGAATAACGCGTCGCTTTCCCATCGGCCCGATCGCCGGCATCAGCCCGTTCAACTTCCCGCTGAACCTGGCCGCGCACAAAGTTGCGCCCGCCATCGCCGCCGGCAACTCGATCGTGCTCAAGCCGCCGTCCAAGGATCCGCTCACGATGCTGACCGTGGCGGAGATCATCGAGAAATCGGGTGCGCCGGAGGGAGCGGTGAGCATCCTGCCGATGAGCCGCGCGCTCGGCGATCGAATGGTGGAGGACGAGCGATTCAAGCTGCTGACGTTCACTGGCTCGCCGTCAGTCGGTTGGCGCATGAAGGAGCGCGCCGGCAAGAAGCGAGTCGTGCTGGAGCTCGGCGGTAACGCCGGAGTCATCATCGACGCGTCGGCCGACCTTGACTGGGCGATCAAGCGAAGTCTCGTCGGCGCTTTCAGCTACGCCGGCCAGGTGTGCATCAGCGTTCAGCGGATGTTCGTCCACCGCGACGTGTATGACCGGTTCCTTGAGCGCTTCGTCGAAGGCGCGAAAACATTGGTGACTGGGGACCCGCTCGATCCCGAGACGCAGCTGGGACCCATGGTCGATTCGCAGCAGGCCGCGCGAACCGAGAGCTGGGTGCGGGAGGCTGAGGAGATGGGTGGCCGAGTCCTGCTGGGTGGTCGGGCCGACGGCGCCTTCTTCGCGCCGACAGTTCTCGTCGACACTCCGCCGAGCGCGCAGGTTTGCAGCAACGAAGCCTTTGCCCCGCTGGTCGTCGTATTTCCGTTCGACGATTTCGACGACGCCATCCGCCAGGTAAACGACAGCTTCTACGGCCTGCAGACCGGCGTCTTCACCAACGACCTCGGACACGCATGGCGCGCGTTCAACGAGTTGGAGGTCGGTGGTGTAATCGTCAACGACGTCCCGACGTACCGGATCGACCACATGCCCTACGGCGGCGTCAAGGATTCGGGCCTCGGTCGCGAAGGTCTGCGCTGGTCGATCGAGGACATGACCGAGATCCGGCTGCTGGTCCTCGCCGAGCCAGAGCAACCTGCCCCCAAGCCCGCGAGCTAGACAAGCACCACACAGTTCCTACCCACTCGGCGTTGCGTCCGCATATCCGTTTGGCTCGCTGACAGCCTTAGGTATCAGAGGCAGAGGCGACCGAGTAACAGCCCTTTTCCGCACCACAGGGCACCGCTCAACCCTGCACCGCCACTCGTGTTGACGGGCGGCTGACCAAGGTACCTCCCTCCTTACCCCAACAGGTCCGTATCTGGTCGTCTCACATGCGTGGTTCGTGCGGTGGCGAGTCAAAACCATTTCGCATTGGCCCCCGCTCGTGGGTGAGGGGTAAGGAGAGTCACAAGAATGTCTACCGAATCACCGCGTGGCCCGCGGCTGCGCCTCTTCGCCATCGGGCCGCCGCTCTGGCGATAGTCAGCATCAGCGTGGGCACGATGATGTCCCTAGCGCTGTTCACTGATGACGTCGACGTCGACAACAACTCGTTCACTACGGGCACCGTCGTGCTCTCAGCTACGCCAGCCACAGCACTTTTCAACGTCGGCGTGATGATGCCCGGCGACAACGACTATGGCCAGCTGACCGTCGCGAACGCCGGGACCGCCGGTTTCCGCTACTCGATGACGACGACGACCACGAACCCGGACACCATGGACCTGGGTAACCAGCTCGAGGTCGAGGTTCGCCTGAAGGCTGCCGGCACCTGCGCCGCTGACTTCACCGGCACCGTTGTCGTCCCGAACACCACTCTTGATGGCGCCTCATTTGGCGACGCCACCCAGGGTCAGGATACGGGCGACCGCCTTCTGCCGAGCGGCAACGAGGTGTTCTGCTTCCGTGTCAGCCTCCCGTTCGGTACGGGCAATGGCTACCAGGGGGCGACGACCGACGCGACCTTCACGTTTCACGCCGAGCAGACTGCCCACAACTAACTTCGTGCTCTGACGTTGGACACGGCGGCCTGCGCCCTTTGGTGCGGCCGCCGTAGCCATTTCTCTCGAGGCGCACATGTTGAACACATCCGTACGAATCATCCGGTTCGGACTTATCGGTGTCTGGCTGGCCGCGACGCTGGCGATCTTCGGCCTCGTCGCGCTGCCGCACGTAATGCCTGCAATTGGGCGAACCACCTACATAGTTCGCGGCGGCTCGATGGAGCCGGCGCTGCCCATTGGGTCGGTGGTCATCGTCCAGCACGTCGATCCAGCTCTGCTGAGCGTCGGCGACATCGTCACCTTCACCGCTGCCAACAACACGACCGTCACGCACCGGATCACCGAGGTGGTGCCCGGTGCGCAACTGGGGTTCCATACCAAGGGCGACGCGAGTCTGGGCGCCGACGGCATGATCGTGCCTGCTCCGAGTGTGAGCGGCCGGGTCGAGTACGTCGTGCCCGTGCTCGGTCAGGTCATCACGGTTCTCGCTTCAACGCTTGGGACGTTGGCGGCCATTGGGCTGCTCGGCGGCCTGCTACTTGCCGTGTGGTTCATGGACGAGCTCCAGGAGGCTTTGGGACGGTCGGCGCAGCGGAGGGCGACGGTCGCCGAGCCCGCCCACTGACATGCGCCCAACGCGGCGGCTGATGCTGCCTGCGCCCATGCGCTCGATATCGAAGACCCTGGCCGTGGCCGTCATGGGGACGGCTGTCGTCGCATTGGTCATGGGGACCGTGCTGCTGGGCCTGCCCGGCACGTTGGCGATATTCACGAACCAGGATCCTGTCGACGCCGAGGTGGTGGCGGGCCGGATCTTTCCGGGTGAGCGCGACACGCCGGCATTCAGCGTCACCGATGCCTCCGGCGGCAGCGCCACCGATGCGTCGAGCCCCATTGCCTTCGCCGGCGACGGCCGGACGACCACGACCAGTGCGTGGTCGACGTCCTTCGCGCCAGATCGGTATCTCGACTTCGATCTCAACGCGCCGCTCCCCGCCGGACTTGCCTCGGTCACCGCGGATTTCCGGTTCCGTTGGGCCAGTGCGACGGGTGGCTCCACGAGCTGCTACTTCTTCGAGGTACGTCGTCGCTCCAACAACAACGTGCTGCAGGCCGTGGGGAGCGCCGGTTCACCGGTCGGCTGCGTCACCGGTACGACCCCGGTGCTCGTGGCCAGCTCTATCTCCACGGTGGGCACCACAGACATCGCAAACGACCTCCGGATACGTGTCTATGGCAGCGACACGGCCGGTGGAGGCTCGATCGTCGATGCGGCCACGGTGGCCGGCGATGACCAGCTGGCAACGTTCACGCTTTACTCGGTTCGAATGGTCGATGCCGCCGACACGACGCCCGGCGTCTACGGCTGGGGCCCGGCCGGCCAATGAGCAATCGCAGACGCCAGCCAATCGTTCATCGCAGGACTCTCCTGCTGATCGTGCTCGCCGGCCTGGCGATCACCGTGCCGGTCGGCGTGTTCGCTACCGATCCACCGGATTCCTCACCTTCCGCGTCCGCCGACGCGACACCACCCCCGGCGACTGTGGGGCCAGCTCCTAGCGAGCCGCTCAATCCGCCCGAGAGCCCGACGGCCGAGCCGACGCCCACAGTTGAGCCGACTGCCACTGGTTCGTCGACGCCAACCGATACGCCCGCTCCCGCGGACGACCCCACGCCTACTGAAGCGCCGACTGACGCGCCGACGCCCTCCGACACTCCGGCACCGACAGATGGGCCAACTGACGCGACCGACCCTGCCGTACATCGTGACCTTCCGCGGCGGCACATCGTCCGCCGACCAGGAGCTCGCCGTTCAGTCGGTCAGCGGAGAGGTCGTTTCGACCATCCCGGAGCTGGGCATGGCCTCCGTAGTGCTGCCCGACGCCGATGCTGCGACGACCTTGAAGCTGGACGGCGCCGTGGTGGGTGTCGAGCGCGACCGAACTCGCGACGCCGACGGACTTCCATCGGACACACGAGTGACAGAGCAATGGGCCCTTACAAGAATCAACTGGGACGACGTGTACGGGACTGCCAGCCCCACGGCGGACACGGTCGTGGCAATCCTCGACACGGGCGTCGAGTCGAACCACCCCGACCTGGCCGGCCGGCTACTGAGTGGTGAGTCGCTTGTCGACGGTATCGCCCCAGACACCGACCCGAACGGCCACGGCACGTGGATGGCAGGCATCGTTGCCGCCAGCACGGACAACGAGCTCGGCGTTGCCGGCGTTGCGTGGGGCTCAGTGAGGGTGCTTCCGATCACGGTGCTCGACGCGCAGGGGGAGGGCCAGGACAGCGCGATCATCCAGGGCGTCCTGCGCGCCGTCGACCGCGGCGCGGACGTGGTTCTGATGGCGTTCAGCAACCCCGGTTTCTCCCCGGCGCTGCAGGCAGCGGTCGACTACGCCTGGGCGCACGACGCAGTTGTCGTTGCCGCGACGGGTAACGACGGTTCGAACAACCCGGCGTATCCGGCCGGCGACCGAGGTGTCGTCGGCGTCACCGCCACGGGCTCCGACGATCAGCTGGCACCGGCCAGCAATGGCGGCGAGGCAGCTTTCATGGCCGCGCCGGGAACGGACATCCTGACGACCGACGTTGGTGGCGGCTACCGGACGATCAACGGCACGTCGGCATCGGCGGCAATGGTTGCTGGCGCGGCGGCTCTGATGCGCGCCGTTGATCCCGCGATCGGCAACGGCGTAGTCGTCGCGCGGCTCGCCGGCAACGCCGCTCCGGCTGGTCACGGCACGGGAAACGGCAGGCTCGATCTGGCACGGGCGATGGCCGATCACAACATGAGTGGATTTCAGCCAAAAGGAACCGGCCCCAATGGCGACGGTGGCCCGTTCGTAGGCCCGTACGTCGCCTCGGCGACCAAGACGTGGACGGGCGCGGCAGGCAACGCCAACTGGCAGACGGCAGCCAACTGGGGCGGAACGGCACCAGTGGCGGGTGACGATCTGGTGTTCCCCGCCGGCGCCGCCCGACTCTCGAACACCAACAACTTTCCGAACGACACGCCTTTCAACTCGATAACGATCTCCGGCGCGGGATACACGCTGGCCGGAAATCGAATTGCAATTGGAGTGGCCGGTATCTCTGCCACCGGAGCGGCATCGACAAACACGATCAGCCTGCAGGTGGCCATGGGCGCTGCCAGCACGGTCGGCGTTTCGGATTCAGCCGCAACGCTGACGCTCAGCGCCGTCATCAGCGGTGCCGGCGGACCGACCAAGGGCGGCAGCGGAACACTGGCACTTAGCGCCACGAACACGTTCACCGGCGCGGCATCGGTGACCGCGGGAATGCTCGAGATCAGCAACAACTCGTCCCTTGGCGGAACCGGCACCGGCACGACGGTTTCTGCGGGGGCAGCACTGGTGGTCAACGGGACCGGCCGGACGGTCGCCGAGCCGCTGACCTTGAGCGGTACGGGAGTTTCCTCGGGCGGCGCGCTGCGCAACCTGGCCAACAGCAACACGGTTTCCGGAGCGATCACTCTGGCGGCCAACGCGACGGCGACGTCGGTCGCGGGCACGTTGACCTTGAGCGGCGCCGTCACCACGGCTGGGTTCACGCTGACCGTCGACGGCGCGGGCGATACCGCCAAGTCGGCCGGCGTGATCTCGGGCACCGGCGGGGTCACGAAATCGGGGAGTGGCACGCTCACCTTCGGTGTCGCGCACAGCTACAGCGGTGCCACAACGGTCACGGCCGGGACGCTCAAGCTGGGTATTGCCAACGGCAGTTGGCAGCAGCAGCGACGTGTCCGTTTCGCTTGGCGCCACGTTCGACCTGAGCGGCTTCGGTCACACCATCGGGTCGCTTGGCGGAGCAGGCAACGTGACCAGCTCGGCGGCCGGGTCGATAACGCTGACGACCGGCAACACCAACAACACTGTGTTCTCCGGAACCCTGGTCAACGGCAGCGGCACTGTGGCGCTTACGAAGCAGGGATCCGGGACATTCACCATGTCGGGCACGAACACCTACACCGGCATCACGACGATCAACGCCGGCACGCTGTCGATCGGTGCCGACGCCGCGCTCGGCACTGCACCCGGGTCGGCGACCGCCGGGACGCTCACGTTTGGGGGCGGCGCCTTGCAGAGCACCGCATCATTCGTCTTGAACTCGAACCGCGGCATTGCCCTCACCGGCGCCGGGACACTGTCGCCAGATCCATCGACGACGCTGAGCTATGGCGGGGTAGCCGCCGGTGCCAGCACTCTCACGAAGAGCGGCAGCGGCACCCTCGTGCTTTCCGGCACCAACACGTACACGGGCACGACCTCGGTCAGCAGCGGTGTTCTAAGGGTGTCCTCGGCCGCCGCCCTTGGCGCCACGTCCACAGGCACAACCGTCACATCCGGCGCGGCAATCGAGGTGAGTGGTTCGGGACTGACGATCGCGGAGCCCATCACCAGCCTTAACGGCACGGGCGTCAGCTCGGCCGGAGCGTTGCGCAACCTCGCGAACTCGAACACGTGGTCAGGAGCCATCACCCTAGGCGCCCCATCCCGAGCCAACAGCGATGCCGGCACGTTCACCGTTTCCGGCCCGATCGGCGGTGCCTCCCAGACCCTCACCGTCGGCGGCGCGGGCAACACCACGATCAGCGGCGTTATCGGCACCACGACCGGCGGCCTGACCAAGGACGGCCCGGGAACTCTCACCCTTTCCGTCGCCAACACCTATTCAGGCGCAACAGCCGTCAACGCCGGCACCGTCTCCATATCGAGTGATGGCAACCTGGGCGCGGCGCCCGCGAGTCCGGTCGCCGGCCAACTGACGTTCGGAGGCGGAACCCTCGCTACGACCGCAACATTCACGCTCAACGCCAACCGCGGCATCCTGCTGACCGGTAGTGGCACGGTCGATGTGGCCGCCTCGACAACGTTGACCTACGCCGGAACTTCCTCGGGCGCGGGGGCGTTCACGAAATCCGGTGCGGGCACTCTCACGATGACGTCGGCGACGTTGGCAATGGGCGGGTTCACGCTGAGTGGCGGTCAGCTACAGGCACCGACGTCCACCACGTTCGCGGTCCGGGGCAATTTCACGAACAACGTCTCGGCCGCAGCCTTCGTGCCCGGTACCGGCACGGTGACCCTGGACGGCACCGGCCCGCAGACGGTGGGCGGTACTTCCTCCACGACGTTCCGTAGCCTGACCGTCAACGACCCAAATGGCGTCATCCTGGCCCGCGACACGACCGTCAATGGGACGCTGACCCTCAGCTCCGGCAACATCAGCACCGGTTCGCAGGTTCTGTACGTCTCGTCCACGGGTTCCGTCTCGCGAACCAGCGGACACGTCGTGGGCAACCTCCGGAAATTCGTTGCGGCGGGATCGCCCTCATTGACGTTCGAGGTCGGCGACGCCGGCCAGTACGCGCCGGTGACGGTTGCATTCTCGAGCGTGTCCACTCCAGGCGACCTTATGGTCAAGGCCACGACAGGCGACCATTCCGCCCTTGCCTCGTCGTCGATCGACCCCGCGCAGAGCGCCAACCGCTTCTGGACCCTGACTGGTCCATCGCTGGTCTTCTCGAACTTCAATGGCACCTTCGGGTTCGGGCCGGGCGATCTCGACGCCGGTGCAGACACCGCCGACTTCGGCGTCGCCCGCTACTCGGCCGGCTCATGGCAGACGCTCGTCACCGGCAGCCAGACGTCGACCAGCACGCAGGCAACCGGTGTCACCGGCTTCGGCGACTTCGCGGTTGGCGAGCTGGCCGCCAGCGGCGTGACACATTTCGCCGTGAGCGCGCCAGCGTCCGCCACGGCCGGCACGGCGTTCAACACGACTGTCACTGCCCTTGATGCGAGCGGCAACAAAGTCGGCTCGTACACCGGCACCATCACCTTCTCGAGCACCGATCCGCACGCCGGGTTTAGCCCGTCCAACTACACATTCACTGCTGGCGACCATGGTTCGAAGACCTTCACGAGTGGTGCCACGCTCAACATCCCCGGCACGCGCACCGTCACAGCAGCGGCAGGAGCGCTGACCGGATCGAGCTCCAGCATCGCCGTGAGTGCCGGCCCATTCATGAAACTGCAGATCCTCGTCCCGGGGGAAACGGCCGACCCGGGATCGGCAACCGGCAAGACGGGTAGTCCGCTGGTCCAATCGGTAAACACGCCCTTCACCGTCACGGTCAATGCCGTCGACTCGGTCTGGAACGTGGTCGCGTCAACCGACACGATCGCGATCACGTCTTCCGACGGCGCCGCGATCCTGCCGCCGAACGCGGCACTGGTCGCCGGGACCGCCGGCTTCAGCGTCAATCTCCAGACGGGTGGTCCAACCACCGTGACCGCCACAGACGTCACGGACGGCACCAAGACGGCATCCACGAGCGCCGCAATCACCTTCAGCAACCAGGCGCCGCTGACCGGTAGCGACGGCTACGAGATGGTCGCCGACAACACACTGATCGTTGCCGCGCCGGGCGTGCTGTCCAACGACACCGACCCCGACCTCCAGCCGATCACCGTGGGCCTGCCTCGGCCTGCCAGTGGTCCATTCCACGGCTCACTCACGCTCAACGCAGACGGCTCGTTCACGTACACGCCGGCCGGCGGCTACACCGGAACGGACACCTTCGCGTACACCGCCACGGACGGTGTGCTGGCGTCGGTGGCGACGACAGTGACGATCACGATCCGCGACCACTCCCTGGTTTCGACGACCGGCTGGGGAACGTCCTTCTCCAGCTCGCGCTACCTGGGCTTCTCGTTCCCGGCGTACGTGGCGGCCGGCTCGGTGGTCACAGATGCCACGTTCAACTTCGCCTACCGCTCACTGGATGCGGTGGGGACCGAGTGCTACTACTTCGAGGTCTACCAGGGCGCCACCTTGCTGGGCACGCACGGCAGTGCCGGCTCGCCCGTCTCGTGCAACGGCAGCTCCGGCTACGTAGCGGACCACGTCTCGCTACCTGAGGTCGACACCGCGGCCGAAGCCAATGCACTGACGGTCCACGTGTACATGCGGGACTCGGCCGGAGCCCAATCGCAGGTCAGCCTCGCAACGCTGGGAGTGAACTACTACCTGCCCTGAGTCTTGGACCTGAGATCGCTGTTCTCCCGGGAAGAAGTAACGGCCAATGAGAGACGATCCAAACCCGTAACGTCGTCGCCTGCTCTCCCGGGGAGAACAACCGGTCAGATAGCGGCGACTTCTTGCCAAATCTGCGCCTCGACTGGCTCAAAGATGGGCGTTACTTCTCGGGTTGAGAACAAAGCCAATCACCGGGTGTCCCCGATTCCAAGGGTTGGAAGTAAAAGCCACTCCCTACCGAAATTGGTGTCGAAGTTGGCTGCGACTTCCTTCGGTAGAACGGGCGGCCAATCTGAGGCCAAAAACGTCGCTCGCGTGGCCGTTACTTCCAAGACTTGGAATCGGAGCCTGAAAGTTTGTATCGGGCGCCGTCGCCCGCACGCGCTTAGGGAGCCACGAGGTGGACCGGGTTGCCCCGGATCGTCACCTCCCAGGTCGTCGTGTCGTTGCCGCTGGCCGAGATGTCGTATTGCACCTTCCACCAGCCCGGTTGTGATTCGCCGGACGGTTGGAGGTTGTCGGCGCCCTGGCCGTAGGTGTTGGGCAGCGGGACGCTGATAGTGATCCACGAATTGTTGAACAGGTTCGTGCCGCTTACCGCGGTCTGAATCGAGGTGACGTTCGTGCCGCTTCGGCCGTTGTCGGCGGTGTAGCTGAACGTGGCGTCGACGTAACCGCCGGACGTTGGTCGCTTGAGGCTGAGGATCGCGTTGCCGCCCACGTCGCCGGGGTCGAAGAGGCGGATCTCCATGGTCTTGCCGGCATGGATTGCCTCGATCTGGGCCAGGTAGAACAGCGAGGTTCCGCCGTTGAGGTTGTTGTACATAGCCATACGTTCGGTGCCGTGGACGAAAGACTGACCGGCGCCGCCGTCGACGGCCTGGATGCCGAACATGTTCTCGGCGTTGGTTCCTGCATTGGCGGCGTTGGACGTCTTGACCTGCAGGCCATACGTGCCGCCTGCCAGGCCCTGCGCGAGCTGGTACCAGTCGTTGTGACGGCTGTCGGCCTGGCAATCGGCCGAAGTCAAACCGTCGTAGCCGCCGTCCGAGTACCGAAGGTCGCCCGAGTAGGCCGTGCCCTTGTCCACCTGGTTCTCGTTGGCGAAGTCTGTGCCGGAGTCGGCGACCTGGAAGTCGTCGGTCGTATCGAAGGGCGTGTTGCGCGTGTTCCAGAGGGTGAACTCCGTCGTCACCGGCAGGCCGCCGGTGCCGATCCAGTGGTCGCCTGTGCCGAGGTAGGAGCCGCTGGTGTGGTGGCCCACCGCGCAGAAGGTCGCGTCGAAGAGGAATACCCGGCCGTTGGCTGTGCCGAGGGGGAGATCGACCGTGTACCGGTATCCCTGCGGATCGTAGGAAGCGTTAGCGCCGCCACCGTTGTTTGCAGGTGAATACGCGTCGCCGTTCGATCGCTGCCCTCCGCGGGTCAGCACCGCGCTCCAGAAGCCCTGCGAGCTGAGCGTGTTCGAACCTGACGCGCCGGGCGCCTTGTTGACGTCATCGGTTTGCCACTGGCCGCTCGCGTTCTTGTACGTCAGGTTGTGAATGCCGAGGTAGGACTGCGGGCTGCCCATGGGCACCGGCAGGGTGTACTCGGCGCGCGCAGTCTCGGTCACCGTGATCTGGCTCATGCCGAAGATCTGGGCGAAGAACGTCTTGACCGGCGTGCTGATGCGAACGTTGAGCCGTCGCGGATTCGAGGGATCCTGCGTCGGTGTGATCGTGGTGCCGCTGCCGCCCGTGTAGCCGTTCTTGGTCGCTTCGGCTCGGGCCACCGAGTAGGCCGCCCCCGGCGAGCCGGGCAGGTAGATGGCTCCGGCGAGGGCAGCAGCGTCCGCGGCGCGCTGGACGCGCAGCGAGTTGGACCAGAACCAGGAGATGTCGACAACGACGGCGACCATGCCGGTGAGCACGATCATCGACAGCACGAACAAAGCGAGCACCTGGCCGCTCTGGCGCAGTCGCGATGGATCCTGCGCCGAGACCTCACTGGACGGACTCTCGTCGTGGGTGGCGCCGCCGCGGCGCGTGAGCAATCTCATTGGTTGGATCTCATTGGGTTGGGTTCAGCGCCATGACGGTCTTGTCATTGAGCACGATCTGCGTCAGGGCGGTGCCGCCGAGGTAGTTGATGATCCCGCCGAGGGGAGTGGAGAACCTGTAGGTGTAGGCGATGCGGACCCCGATCGAGTCTGGATTCGCCCCGTTGCTGCGGCTGCACACGGGCCATCCCCAGCTGACCGGGCTGAAGTCCAGCCGATCCACGGCCGCACCCGGGTCGATATCCGGTCCGGAGCCTGGCGTGTAATGCCAGACGTTGACGTCGGAGGCAATCTGGTTCCCTGCCGAGTTGGCACGAAAGATCTCGATGTCCGTGATGTCGCTGAGGCGAATTGGCGATCCGGGCGACTTCAGAATGCGCTGCGCCGCGGCGACGGTCTGCTCGTCGACCATCTGGAGATCGACACCACCAACGCAGTTGCCGGTACCGCCGTTCGCCAGCGCCGAACCGGTGCGGCTGCTCTCGCGCGTGGCGTACTCGAGCGTCATGTTGTGGTTGAAGGCGAGACCGAACTCGAGCATGCCCAGCAAGAACAGTGCGAGGACCGGGACGATGATCGCGAACTCCACGAGGCCCTGGCCGTTACCCCGCCTCGCCTGACCCTTGCCGTGCCTCACAGGGTGGGCTCGATCCGGAACACGTTGCGCGACGTGAACGACAGCCCGCTCGGCGACGAGACCGTCTGGCCGAACATGGACATCAGGGCGCCTATCGGAGTGTGCCACTGGTAGCGGTAGGTGATCTGCACGGCGACCGTGTCGACCGTCGAGCGCACCGGGGTGAGAGTCGGACAGCCGTTCGGAGGCAGGACGCTGCAACGCTGGCTCGCCGGGTAACCGTTGCTGACGGTGCTGTAGGGCACGGACATGGTCGTGCCGTCAGAACGCGTGCAGGAAAGGCTCCCGCTCCGTTGGTAGGACGTCGCCTCGAGGACCCTGCTGCCGGAGGGATTTGTCCGCTGCACCTCGACGCTGGCGACCTGTCGAGGATCGGTGGGCGCGCCGAGCGCATCTTCGATGGCTCCCAGGATCAGGCAGTCCGCGGAGGAAGCATTGCCGGCCTCGGCGGCCATCAGGCCCCCGGCCCGACTGGCGTAGTTGGTGTTGAGTGATGCGTTGAACGCGAACGAGAACTCGATGAGCCCGACCACGAACAGCAGGAACAGCGGCACCAGGAGCGCGAACTCGACGAGCGACTGACCGTCAGGGCGGGCTTCCCGGCCGAGGCGCAAGGTGTTGCTTCGACGCGCCGGAAGATCGCTCCGAAGCTCGCGCCAAAGTCCACGCATTGGGCGTGAGACGTAGGCAGCACGAAGCGGCGAGGCCGATTTCCTCATGACCCCACTTGACCAGATCGCCCCACCGCTTTCCGTAGCGCGGATGACGGAATTGGCCCGTACGTTTCACCTACAAGGCACAACCCACAAGTGCCCCCCAGCGACCTTCTCCAACCCGCCGCCACGAGCGTCCTGGGGCCGATGAGGTCGTCCACGGCGGCGGTTTTGGTCGGATTGGTGACGTCACGGGTGCTGCCAAGCACGTTCTCCACCAAGCACGCGCTGAGCTCATGCACCGATCGTCATGTCAAGTCGTATCCGAATGGAGGACTAACGAGGCACGCCGCACGCTGTCATATGTGCTCACACAACCGCCATATACGTGCTCACACGACCTTCATTGGAGAGAGGCCGCTTGCAGGAATCACGACAGGCTCAGCCCGTCACGGAGCCACCCGGCGACTTCGGGTTGCTTCGGCGACGCCTGCGCGTGTCCTTGCTCGCGATCGGCATCGTGCCGTTGGTCCTCGCCGGGGTGCTGCTTTATGTGCTTGCACCGCGACCGCTGCCGCTGACTGCTCTCGTGTCCCTGGTCGCAATCGGGCTGATCCTGATGCCGGTGGCACTGTGGCTATCGCGGCGACTGCTCGGCCCCGCCGAGGCGCTCGACCGCACGCGCGTGGAGATGCGCCGCCTCTATGAGAGCGCCAAGCAGGACTCTCTCAAGGATGCCCTGACCGGCCTGGGCAACCATCGTGCCTTCCAGGAGGAGCTCGACCGGCAGGTGGAGACGTATGAGCGCTACAACGTGCCTATCGCCCTGCTGTTGATAGACATCGACGACCTCAAGCTTGTCAACGAGGTCGACGGCCACGCTGCCGGCGACGAGATGCTCCGCGAGTTCGGCCGCATGATCGGCCAGGTGACACGCTTTGCAGACCGCGCGTTCCGCACAGGCGGCGATGAGTTCGCTGTGCTTATGCCGCACACGAATACCGAGGACGCGCTGAAGGTCGCCAAGCGGCTGCAGGAGAAGGCCGGCCAGGTGCACGGTCGCGCAGTCCAATTCTCGGGCGGCATCTCCGCCTGTCCGACGTTGGCCACCACGCGCAATCAGCTGTACGCCCAGGCCGACGCGGCTCTTTTCTGGTGCAAGCGTCACGGGCGCTCGACGGTCGATCTCTTCCACCCCGTCCGGGACAAGGCGGCGAGCGTCCAGGCGAGCAACGAGCTCTCCGCGGCTATCGCCCGAGTCGTCGCCGAGCGCCTGCTTCGCCCGGTCTATCAGCCAATTGTCGACCTGAACTCCGGCCGCGTTATCGGCTTCGAGGGCCTCATCAGGCCGACGCCTGAGTCCGGCTTTGCCGATCCGAGCAGCATGTTCGTGGCGGCGGAGGCTGCCGGTCGGACGGTCGAGCTCGATACGGCGTGTATCGCTGCTGTCGTCGCGGGTGCCCGGAATATGGCCAGCGATCAGCTGCTGACGATCAACATCTCGCCACGCACGGTCGAGGCGCCGCATTTCTCGGCCGAGTCAGTGCTTGCCGTGCTGGCGCACTACGGCATCGACCCCGGACGCGTCGTCGTCGAGCTCACCGAGCGCGAGAAGGTCGAGGACGCGACGCGCCTCCAGGCCAACCTGGTCGCGTTGCAGCGGGCACGCATACGCATCGCCGCGGACGACGTCGGTGCCGGCAACGCCGGTTTGCGGCTGCTCAGCCAGATCCGGTTCGATATCGTGAAGATCGACCTGAGCCTCGTCCAGGAGGGCGCCGAGCGTGACTCATCTCGCGCCGTGTTGCGGTCGCTGCGCGACCTGGCCAGCCGCTGGGGAGCGGCCATCGTGGCCGAGGGTCTCGAGACGACCAGCCAGCTGCGCACCGTTCGCGAGCTGGGGATGGCCGCCGGCCAGGGCTATCTCCTCGGACGACCAACCGGCGACACATCATCTGGTCTCCGTCGACCTGGCAGTCATCGAGGCTGGCGGCATCGTCCTCGAGCGACGGGCGCCAACGATCTCCGAGCCGATGGTGGTGGCCGTCCACTAGCCCGTGAGCCGCCGCCGCTCACTTCTGATGTATCCGCCCCGATACAACTGGGCGGATACGCGGTTCCGTGGCCCTCGAGAGGCGCGTTTTGGTATCCCGGCAAGAACATTCCGGCCTCGAGCCTGTCTGGATGTAGCCAGGTCATGAACATCCGTCGGCTGACAGTCGACCAGTTGTATCCCCAAGTTCACAGCGAGGCGAGGTTGGCGGCCCGGCAAGCTACATGCCTGTTGAGCGGCGGCGCAGCCCACGGACGATTGCCTGCGTCTCGGGCGCGCTCACACCAAGCCGGCCGAGCGTGTAGCGCGCCATCTCGATGGCCACCTCGGTCTCGGCGACCACGATCTCGCCCACACCTTCGTTCTGCAGGTACTCGCGCTCGGATGACGTTCGTGCCCGGGCGATGATCGGCAATCGCGGGTGCTCGCGACGGACGTAGTGGACGACCAGCTGCAACGAGATCGATTCGGGCAGCGCAACCACGACGACCGAGGCGTGATCCATGTTCGCGCGGACGAGGTTTCGTTCGTTCTCGGCAAGGCCCTGGATCGCGGTCACGCCGCGCTTCCGAAGGTCGCGGCAAACCCGCGGATCGACCTCGATCACCGTGTAGGGGATCCCGCGTCGCTCGAGCGCCTCGCCGACCATGCGGCCCACGCGGCCGTAGCCGCAGATCAGCGCGTGGCGGTGAGTCGGCCCTGTTGTGTCGTCCGCCTGTTCCTCCACCACCGCCCGACCGCCGTAGCGAAGATCGAGACGCCGCAGGACCGACGGCGCGGCGCGAGCGGCCGAGGGAGCCACCACGATGCTCAGCGCCGCCGAGGTAAGCATCAGGCCGAACATCTCGTCGCCGACGACGCCAGCTTCGACTCCCTGGCGGGCAAGCAAGAACGAGAACTCGCCGGCCTGGGCCATCAGGACCCCGGCCAGGACCGCAGATCTCATCGGAATGCCGCCGATAAACGATAGGCCGGCGATGATGGCGCCCTTCACCGGCACGATCAGTACAACCGCCAGCAGGATCAGGCCGATCGAGGCGACCACGAAACGCGGGTCGACGAACATCCCGATCGACACGAAGAACAGCCCGGCGAACACGTCGCGCACCGGCGATAGCTCGCCCAGCACGTGGTGGCTGATGTCGGACTCGCTGATGAGCATGCCCGCCAGGAAAGCGCCCAGCGCGAGCGACAGCCCGAACAGCTCTGACACGTACGCCGTGCCGAGGGCTACCGCCACCGCGGTCAGGATGAACACCTCGCGGCTGCGCAGCATGACCACCCGTTCGAAGAGCCATGGCAGCACCTTCAGGCCGAGCGGCAGCAGGATCGCCAGGAAGAGAGCGGCCTTGGCGATCGCAAGGAAGATGTCGCCGGCGAGATCGCCGCCCAGCGAAAGGGCGCCAAGCAGGACAACCAGGACGATTGTCGACAGGTCCTGCAGCGTCGCCCAGCCCAGGGCCACGTGGCCGTGGGGCGAATCGAGCTCGCCGCGCTCGCCGAGGATCTTGGCCATCACGGCACTCGACGACTGCGAGATGAAAGCGCCGAAGAACAGCGATTCGAGGGCGCTGAAGCCCAGCGCGATCCCCACGAAGTAGCCGATGACGACCATGGCCACGACCTGCACGCTGCCGCCGACGATGGCCACCTTGCCGACGCGCAGCAGCTCCCCGAACGACAGCTGGAGCCCGACGCCGAACAGCAGGAACACGAGGCCGACGTCGGCCAGCGCGGCGACCGTCTCGGGCTGGGCAACGGGCCCGGCCGTGTACGGGCCGATGATCACGCCGGCCACGACGTAACCCAGGATCGGCGACTGTCCGAGCCTGACCGCGATTGCGCCGCCGATGGTCGCTGCGACCAGGGCGAGAGCGAGCGTTACGAGGATTCCGGTGTCGGTCAAGGGCACCTCTTAAGGGGGCCGGCACCAGTAGGTGAACACGGGAATCGTACCGGGTGGCACACGGCCGCCGGGTCAGGCGGTCAGGTCAGGGGTGATTAGGTGGTCTGCGGGCCTGTTTGCGCAGCCCGAATTCAACTGTTCGAGAGGATCCGATCCGCCTCGGAAGCAAGCGCCTGCTTGACGCGCGCGCTCTCCTCTACCTGCCGGCGAAACCGCTCGGCATGGAGCTCACTTGGCGTCGACATGACGGGAATCGCCGGTTTCTCCTGGGGATTTGGCGAAGCGTTCGAGGTCGGCGTCGACCATCATCGCGACCATCTCCTGGAAGGTCACCTTGGGCTCCCAGCCGAGGTCCTGTTTCGCACGGGACGGATCGCCGAGCAGCTTATCGACCTCTGCCGGGCGGATGAACGCTGGGTCCAGGACCACGTATTCGCGATAGTCGAGCCCAACGTGGCTGAAAGCCAGGTCGCACAGATCGCGCACGGTGTGCGCCTTGCCCGTGGCGATCACGTAATCGCGCGGCTCGTCCTGCTGGAGCATCAGCCACATCGCGCGGACAAAGTCGCCGGCAAAGCCCCAGTCGCGGTCCGCATCGAGGTTGCCCATGCGCAGCTCCTTGAGCTGGCCCAGCTTGATCTTGGCCACGTGCTCGCTCACCTTGCGCGTCACGAACTCCCGGCCGCGGCGCGGCGACTCGTGGTTGAAGCAGATCCCCGACACGGCAAACATGTCGTAGCTCTCGCGGTAGTTGACCGTCAGGTAGTGCGCGTAGACCTTGGCCACGCCATACGGGCTGCGCGGGTAGAAGGGCGTGTCCTCGGTCTGCGGCGTCTCGCGCACCTTGCCGAACATCTCGGAAGACGAGGCCTGGTAGACCTTGATTGCCGGGTCCACTTGTCGAATGGCCTCCAGCAGCCGCGTCATGCCCAGGGCGGTCACCTCGCCCGTCAGCACGGGCTGGTTCCAGCTGGTGGGCACGAAGCTCTGCGCGGCGAGGTTGTAGACCTCGTCCGGGTGCACGTCGCGCAGCGCTTCCACCAGCGACGCCTGGTCGATCAGGTCGCCCTGGACGATCTCGATGCGATCGACGATGTGGGCGATGCGCTCGGACGTCGCGGTGCTCGAGCGGCGCGTCATGCCGACGACGCGGTAGCCCTCTTCGAGCAGAAGCTCGGCCAGATACGAGCCGTCTTGTCCGGTAATGCCTGTGATCAGTGCAGTTTTAGTCACTGCGGGAGTTTAGGGGGTGGAGCGGAGAGGTCGAGATCAACCGATGGTCAGCCCGCGTCTGGGACCGCTGTCGCCTCTGCTGAGGCTAGACTCGCGCCCGAGATGGAACGGGAGAGATTCGGATGACCGACGAACGTCGCCTGGTCACGGTCCTGTTCGCGGACGTGGCCGGCTCAACGGCACTTGGCGACAGCCTCGATCCGGAGGATCTTCGCGCGCTGCTGTCGCGCTACTACGACATTGCCAAGGACGTGGTCTCCGCGCACGGCGGTACCGTCGAGAAGTTCATCGGCGATGCGGTCATGGCTGTTTTTGGGCTGCCGCAGGCCCATGGAGACGATGCCGCGCGGGCGATCGCGGCCGCTCTCGAGCTGCGTGACCGTGTCCGTTCCGACACTCGACTCGGCGACCGTCTGCCGATCCGCCTCGGAGTAAACACCGGCGAGGTCGTTGCCAGCAGAGCGGACGAAGGCAGCGATTTCCTCGTCACCGGCGACGCCGTCAACGTGGCGGCCCGACTCGAACAGGCGGCCAGCCAGTGGTCCGTCATGGTGGGCGACAGAACGATGCGCGCGGCGCGTGGCCAGTTCAGGTTCGGGCCCCAGCAGACGGTTGAGGCAAAGGGCAAGCCGGGTGGCATCGGCGGCAGTGAGGCACTCGGCCCGGCGCGTGGTTCGAGTGCACGAACGCCGCTGTTCGGGCGCCAGTCAGACCTGGAGCAGCTGAGTCTCGTAGCACGCCGTGCCTTCAACGAGAAGCGCCCCTACCTCGTGAGCGTCATAGCCCCGCCTGGGACGGGCAAAACGAGGCTTCTCGAGGAATTCCTTGGCGGACTGGGCGAGATCGACGCGAACGCGCACGTAGCCATCGCCCAATGTCTGCCGTACGGACAGCAGCTGACCTACTGGCCGTTGCGTGCAGTGTTGTTCCGCATCGTCGGCCTCTCGGAGGAGGCGACTACCGACGAGATACGAGGCGCCGTCGCGGGCTGGCTGCGCGAGAAGCGCGTGGAGGACGCCCTCGAGATCGGCGCGCTGCTCTCGTCGACGGTCGGCGCAGGTGAGACCGAGGCCTCGGACTCGGCGGCGTTGTTCGCGGCCTGGCGCACCTTCATCGAAACAGCGGCGGCCGATGCGCCACTCGTGCTCGCGTTCGAGGACCTGCACTGGTCCAGCGACACGCTCCTTGACCTTTTCGAATTCGTCCTGCAGCCGCGCGCCGACAGCCCTGTTGTGGTGCTCGCACTGGCGCGTCCCGAGCTGCTGGATCGCCGCCCAACCTGGGGTGGCGGGCGACGCAACCACGTCTCTATCGCCCTGGAGCCACTCGACGACCGATCAGTTGCGGACCTGGTGCGCCACCTTTCCGAGGGCCTGCCCGACGCGTTCGTCAATGCCGTCGTCAAGCGTGCCGAAGGAAACCCGTTCTTCGCCACGGAGATCGTCAACGGCCTGCTGGAGAGGCAGGCTACTTTCGATGACCCGGCCGCGGTTCAGGACGCGTTGGAGCGGTTGCCGGACAACGTGCAGGCAACCGTGTTGGCGCGACTTGACTTGTTGCCCGAGAGCGAACGCGACGTGATTCGGCTGGGGGCGGTGTTCGGCCGAACCTTTCGACCCGCGGGCGTGGCCGCCCTGGGTGACGCGCACAACCAGGCTGATGTCGAGTCGGCCTGCGAGCAGCTACTCGAGCGCGACATGATCCGTCCGTCCGGCGCCGACGGCTACGCGTTTCGACACATCATCATCCGCGAGGTTGCTTACGGCACCCTGCCCCGCACGTCCCGCTCGAGGCTCCACGGGGCGGCTGCCAGATGGCTGGAGGAAGGCTCAGCTGGGCGCGAGGAGGCGGTGGCCGAGCTGATCGCGTATCACTATCGAGAGGCGGCAACCCTCGCGACCGCGCTCGAACTCGACGATGCGGACGCTCTGCGTGCCAAGGCGCTGGATTGGCTGATCCGCGCAGCCGAGGTCGCCCGCGCGTCCGCCGCGACCCTCGAGGCGCGCCAGCACGTTCGCGCCGCCATCGAGTTCGCCTCGCCCGACGACCTCCCGGAGCTGCAGGAGCTCCTCGCCGACGTTGAGATAGGTGGCACCCTGATTGTCGACATCTACGAGAAAGCTCTCGAATTGGCACGCGCCGCCGGCCGTGGCGCCGACATGGAGCTACGGCTCCTGGCCAAGGCCATCGGGGTCGAAACGAGATCGCAGGGATCTGTCGCCAATCGAATGACCGAGGAGCACCTGGCCGAGCTGCGAACCAGGGGCAGGGCTCTCATGGCCGAGTCCACGAGCGTCGACTCGCGGGCGAGGTTCCTCGTGGCGGATGCTTTTTACCCGTTCTGGGTTCGCGGCTCGTCTGGCCCCGTTACCGAAGAGATGCTGTCCGCGGCGGAGGAATTCAGCGAAGCAGGGTCTTGCTCTGGCGCGCGAGCTCGATGATGCGAATCTCCAGAGCGCAGCGCTGGACGCCCTGGGTTCGATTGCCCAGGAACGCACCGATTGGGGGCAGTCTGTCGCCTTCGGGATGGAGCGCGTCGCGATGAGCTCTCGGCTCGCGCTTTTCGAGCGGCTCGACGCGCACTCGGTAATCACGTGGGGCGCCGTCATCATGGGCGACCTCGCGACAGCGGAGCGGATTTCCGCCGACGGCCTGGCGATCATCCAGCCGCGCCAGGCCCCGCAATGGGCGCTGCACCTCGTTGCGTGGCGGTGCGTCACGTTGCTGTGGACCGGAAATTGGGACGAGGTCGAGCACGTAGGCGATCGGGCATACCAGATGTGGCTTGAGGCGGATCAGCCAGCCGCTGGGTATGCCCAGCGCGGCTTTGCAACTGCACTCAGGGTCGCCAGGGCCAGGCGTGACGATCCGCGAATCGATCGACACCAGGCGACGATGATCGACATCATGTCCAGGTTCGATGTACCAGTCCACCCGCGGCACTCCATCCTATGCCGAGGGCGACATCGAAGGCGTGGCAACCTACCTTGAGAGCCTGGCGGGCACGCAGATCACATCCCGCTGGGAGTACGTCGCATTCTTCACGTCCGTTTGCTCGGACAGCGGTCGATTGCTCGACCCGAAGTACCTCGACGGCGCGCTCACCGATGCACGCGATGCATCATCACGCTTGCTGGAAGCCGAGACCCTGCGCGCCCAGGGGCTGTCTCAGTCAGATCCCGTGTTGCTCGACCAGGCGCGCGAGATCCTGGCAGCAGCGGGCGCCTTGCCGTACGTGGCGCGCGCTCGCGCCGAAGCGGCGATACTCCGCCGCGACCGCGCCGAGCTAGACGCGGCCATTGCGTACCTCGAATCCATCCGCGATGAAGTCCAGGTTGAGCGCTATCTGCGCGAGGGAGCAGGGATCAAGTAATGGCCAGACCACTCAAAGTCGGTATCCAGCTGCCCGAGGTCGAATACGAAGCCTCGTGGCCGCAACTGCGTGAGATGGCGGTGCTGGCCGAGGACGCCGGATTCGACTCGTTATGGGTGGGCGACCATCTCCAGTACAAGCGCCCGCTGGACGTCGTCGGCCCGTGGGAGGCCTGGTCGACCCTGGCTGCGCTGGCCGCGATCACATCCAAGGTGGAGCTCGGGCCGCTTGTCGCGTGCACCAGCTTCCATTCGCCGCCGATGCTCGCCAAGAAGGCGGCCACGGTTGACGAGATCAGCAACGGCCGCCTGATCCTGGGGCTGGGGGCCGGCTGGAACGAGGCCGATTACACCGCCTACGGCTTCCCCTACGACCGGCGGGTGAGCCGCTTCGAGGAGGCGTTCACGATCATCCGCACGCTCCTCCGCGAGGGCCAGATCGACTTTGATGGCGAGTTCTACCAGGCCCGTGACTGCGAGCTCCATCCGCGTGGCGCAAAGGACGTGCATCCCAACGGGCCGCCACTGATGCTCGGCACGACAAGGCCGCGCATGCTGAGCATCGCCATTCCGTACGTGGACATGTGGAACGAGTGGCACGACCGGGTGAACAACACGCCGGAGGGCGCGGCCGAGATGAGCGCCAAGGTCGATGACGCGGCTCGCGAGGCCGGCCGCGATCCGTCGGAGGTGGCACGCACGGTGACCGTCCTGGTCAAGGTGACCGGTGGCACTGGCCGCGCGGCCGGCGGGGAGTTCGCCAAGCCGACCCCGCCGATCATGGGTTCCAGCGAAGAGATTGCCCGGGCTATTGCCGCCTACGCCGACGTCGGCATCTCTCACGTCCAGATCGTCCTCGATCCCATCACCACCGCGTCGATCGAGGAGATCGCGCCAATGCTGGACTTTCTCGACCGGAGCTGACGCGCCAATACACTCCGCAGCGTGCCCGTCGCCACGCTCGCGGAGGCCCTGCCGTACGTCAACTGGGTCACTCTCACAACGCTCGCCGTCGGCGCGTTCGCGTTCGCCGCGATCATCGGGCAGGCCACCGACGCCACGACGGGCTTCCTGCGATTCACCGCCGGCTTCGCGGCCGTAGTGGCGGCAATCGCGTACATCGCCGATGGCGGCCTGCCGGTACCCACGGTGCTGGTGATCCGGCCGGCCCCGCCCGACCTCGAAACGTTGCGGCGGTTCGCCCTGGCGGCGTTCGTCGTCGTCGGCTTCGTGTACGTCGTCTTCGTGGGCCGTCCGCGGGCTCGGCTGGTGGCCGCGGTCGCCGGCTTCGCCCTCGGCGCAGTGACTCTGCTGGCGGCTGCGGCCGGTTGGGCGCCCACCGCCACTGACGCCGTCCCGCTGGCCGTGCAGCTGGGCATCCTCGCCGCGGTGACCGGCGGATCGATGTCCGCAGTTGGGCTCGGCCACTGGTACCTCGTGACCCCGAAGCTCTCCGAACGGCCGCTGACACTCCAGATCAAGATGCTTCTGGCCGCGCTCGTCGTGCAGGGCATGCTCTTCATCGTCTGGGCAACACTCGGCGGGGGCGTGAACCAGGGACCGTGGGACGCGTTCGCCAGCACCTCAGTTCTGCTGGTCGTCCTGCGCGGCCTCGTGACGATCGCATTCCCGATAGTGCTCACGTTCATGGCGCTGCGGACGGCCCAGACACGGTCGATGGAGTCGGCGACGGGCCTTCTCTACATCAACCTCGCCGCGATCCTGGCGGGCACGATCGGCGCCGCGTACCTCTACGTGACGAGCGGGATACTGATCTGATGCGCATCAAGGTGAGACTCTTCGCGATCCTGCGCGAGCGGGCGGGCTGGCGTGAGCGGGAGCTCGACCTGCCGGCCGATTCGTCAATCGAGGACGCCTGGCAGGCGATGGTCGATCTCAGCCCAGCTCTCGCTCCCTCGAGAGAATCGGTGCGCTTCGCGCGCAACCGCCAATACGCTGCGGCCGACGAGCGACTCGCGGACGGCGACGAGCTTGCGCTCATCCCACCCGTGGCCGGCGGTAGCTCGGCCGGTGGCAACCCGGAGGCAAACATGAATCTGCTTCGCTGCGAGCTCCACGAGCAGCTGATCGAGGACGAGCTGCTGGCCGAGCTGCGCGCGACGGTGCCCACGCCGGCCGATGGCGCGCTGGTGATATTCGTCGGCCAGACTCGCGAATCCGCGGGCACGCCAGCGCCCGGCGAAGAGGCAGCCGCGGCGAGTCACATTGGGGAGCTCGTGACCGGGCTCGACTACGAGGCGTTCGAGGAGATGGCCCTCGAGACGCTGCGGACCATCGGCGCCGAGATTGCCGAGCGGTTCGGCGTTCGCCGGCTGGCGATGATCCATCGCGTTGGCCGCGTGGCAGTCGGCGAGCCGAGCGTCGTCATCGCGGCCGCTGCGGCACATCGTGGTGCCGCGTTCGACGCGACGCGTTACGCCATCGAGGAGCTGAAAGCGCGGGCGCCGATCTGGAAAGCCGAGCATTTTGCCGACGGGTCGGTCTGGATCGGGGCGCCGGCGCGCGAGGGCCCGCCCCCGGACGACAACAAGATTGAAGGAGAGGGCTGAGCAAGTGGTGAAGGTCTATGTGTCGGTCGACATGGAGGGCGTGGCGGGCATCAGCCACGGCAAGCCGACCAATCGCGGCGACGATCTGTACCCGCAGGCCGTCGAGCTGATGACGGCCGAGGCGAACGCCGCCATCGAGGGCGCTTACGCGGGTGGAGCCACGGACCTGACCGTCAACGATAGCCACGGCCAGATGTACAACCTGACCCCCGAGAAGCTCGACTCGCGCGCGCGGCTCGTCCAAGGCAAGAAGCCGCTCAGCATGGTCGAAGCAGCACGGGATGGCGGGTTCGATGTGGCGCTCTTCGTGGGCTACCACGCCCGCGCCGGCCATCCACGGGGCACGCTCGCACACACGTACACGGGCATGATCACGCTCGTCCAGCTCAATGACCGAGCGTTGACCGAGGCAGCGATGAACGGGCTCTACCTGGGTGCCATCGGCGTGCCGGTAGGGATGATCAGCGGCGACGACGCGCTCGCCGATGAGCTGGAGGAGTGGTTTCCGTGGGCCGAGCGCGTCGTCGTGAAGCGCGGCGTGAGCTGGCAGGCAGCGGACTCGCTGCATCCGTCGAAGGCACGCGAGCTGATCAGCGAGGGCGCGCGCAAGGCAGTGGAGCGAGCCGCGGGCCACGATCCGGCGCTCGTGCCGCTGGCCATGGAGCCACCGCTGCGCCTGCGCATCGCGTTCCAGCAGCCCGGGCAGGCGGACGTGGCGGCCACCATCCCTGGATTCACGCGCGTCGGCGATCGTGGCATTGCGTACGAGTCGGACGACGCGATCACGATCTACCGTGCGTTCCTGAGCGCCGCACGGCTGGCCGGGACAGCCAACGACTGACCGGGTTTCACAGCGGGCCGCCTCACGGTGTTTGTAACCTCGGACGTGCCCGCCGGTTGTTCGCTGAGAGTGGCCTGAGTTAGCCTTTTTGCGTGGACGCACCGCGCAACGTGACTCCGCCAGAAGAGCAGGCCGAGCTCAACATGGATGGCAGCTCGACCGCTATCCCGCCCGGCCACACGCCGCAAGACTGGTCGGGCGCCACCTGGAACACCGGCCGTGGCCGCAGCTTCCCGTGGCTGGGCATCCTGCTCGTGCTGGTTGGCGCCGGCCTGCTGATCCAGGCCGCGCTGCCCACATACGTCACCACGGGCACTGTTCTGCTCATTGCCATAGGCATCGCGCTGGTCGCCGGCTGGCTGTTCAGCGGATCGTGGCTGGCAATCATTCCGGGCCTGCTGCTTCTCGCCCTGGGCGTCGCGAACCTGATTCGCGAGCTCAACATCTACACCGGCCCGGGCATGACGGCGCTGAGTCTGGCCGTGGCCTTCGTCCTCATCTGGGCGATCGGGTTGGCTCGGGACAGGCCCATCCGGTGGCCACTCGTTGCGGCCGGCATCCTCGGGTTGATCGGCGCAGTTCAGGTCCTGGGCAGGGTGACGGCTGTTCCCGAACTGAGTGTCGGGTGGCCGATCGTGATCATCGTCGTTGGCTTTTTGCTGCTGATCAACTCCCGCCGCCACTAGGTCGCCCGGCTCTCGGCGGAAGCGCTACTTGGTGTAGACGCCTCCCGGGTCCAGGTCGTCGCGGATCATCCGGAGCTCCGCATCGGTCGGCGCAGGCGTAGTGGCCAGGTCGTCGGCTACACGCGGTTCCCAGCCAGTCGCGTCGTGGACGTGGTCGAGCGTCACGCCCGGATGGAGCGCGTCCAGTCGCAGCTCCCCCTCTTCCAGGTGCCAGATACCGAGGTCAGTGACGACGACTCGGACACGGCCACCGACCGACGTTCGAAAGTCCAGCTGGTCCACGAACGATCGTGCCGACTGGCGCATGATCACGAACACCGATTTGGCGTTCATCGCGATCTCGCATGCCCCGCCCGAGCCGGGGAGGCGCGTCCTGGGCCGCGCGTAGTCGCCGATGACCGTCGTGTTGATGTCGCCGTGGCGATCGATCTGGGCCGCCCCCAGGAACCCCACGTCGATGAGGCCACCCTGGAGGTAGTAGCCGAAGAGCTCGAACATGCTCGTCACGGCCGTGGCGTGGGTCACGATCGTGGGATCGCCGATCGACAGCGGCAGTCGCGCCGGACGGGCGCCGAACACGCCGGCCTCGTAGACCAGCTCGAGGTCCGGCGATACCGTTCGCTTGGCGAGGTTGACCGCGATGTTCGGCAGCCCGACGCCCACGAAGCACACGCGCTGTCCGGCCAGCTCGCGCGCGGCGGCGACGATCATCATCTCCGACGCACTGAACGGGTTGGGCAACGCCTCCTGCAACTGACGCCCCTGCAACTAGTGGTCGAGACCCGAACGTCGCTGAAACTCCCGAGCCGACACACTTGCTGCGCCGCCACCGGCGGAGAATTCGTGGATCACCTCGTCGCCGCCCGCTGAGTAGCAGATGATCTGGACCTGGTCGCCACTCTTCACGTTGAAGAACGGCGAGAAATCCTCAGAAACGGAGCCGTTGGCTGCCGCGACGCCGAACACCTGTCCTGCTTCGAACGTGGTTACAGAGAACGCAAACACTACGAACGTGCCGTTCGGGAAGCACTTACCCGAGATCACGTCGGACGACAGGTTGACCGTGCCGTTGATTGCGGGGATGTCGTAGCTCGATTGCGCGAGGAGCGCCGGCGCGCTCAGGTGCTCGCCACCCTTGAGGCGATACATCGACCCGTTGCCGTCGGTGAAGCGTCCCTCGACGAATCCGTCCTGCATGTCGCCGATGCCCTTGCCCACTGCAGCCGGGGCCGGATCGGTGAGCGTCACCTTCAGGAAGCCATTGGGTGTGGTCGAACCGCGAAACGTTGAATCGCCCAGTGACAGCTGAACAAATGGCACATTTCCGCGGCGAGTGGCCTGTACGTGGCCGTCCGCGCTGTCCCACACCAGCTCGTAGAACGCGCCACCGCGGAGGTTGATTCCGAGGCTGTCGAAATCGAACGAGTAGCTGCCTGCGACGACCGAGAGATTCTGTGCGATGTCGAAGTTGTCGCTCCCCTCAAATCGGCCCTCGAACGCGTTAAGCGTGAGCGAGCCGTTTGATGGCGCTTTGCCGGAGACGACGTTGGTGCCTCGATTGGCGTTCACCGTCAGCAACGGGACGGTCACTGTCTTCGTCTGGCCCGTTTCGAACACTGCGACCTTTATGGAGTCGCCCGGCGTGACCAGGTTCGTGCCGCATGCTGCCCAAAAGCCGCCGTCGTCAGAAACCGTGGCCCGCTTCGCCCGCTCGACTCCGTCCGAATCTCGGATCACGACCTTGATAACGGAGTCTGGTTTGGCATTGCCAAATACACAGTCAGACCCAAGAAACAGATCGAGTTCGATGGGCCGGGGAGCGGCGCTGGCACCTGCCGCGAGGCTTCCCACGAGCAGAACTGCCACTGCCGTGGCCGCAACGATTCTGCCCTTCCAGCCAGATCGTGAAAGTCGCTTGCTCAGGCTCCCGTCGAACATGTCCCACCCTCCGAACGGTGGCCGGTTCGAGGACGCCACGAACTGGGCTGACCGGCTCCAGTCATCTTGGCACCGCCGATCATGAAGTCAAAGGTGCCAGCACGCCGATTGGATTGCGAGTACGGCACTGCCCCGTCATCGCCTCGCTTCGAACAGCTCGATCGGGTTGCCGTCGGGGTCCTCGAGCAGGATCTGCTGTCCGCCGGGGCCGTTGACGATCTCGTTGCGAAACGCCGCACCCTCGGCGTGCAGGCGCTCGACCATTTCCGCCAGGTCCTCGACTTCGAGTACCAGCCGATTCCAGCCACCGGGCTCGGGCACGCGGCCGTCGGGCATAGGGCGTGCAGCCGAGGATGCCGGTCCGGCCAGCCAGAGATCCAGGTCCCCCGACCGAACACGGGCGAAGGCCGGCAGCATCTCCTGCTCGACCTCGAACCCGAGTCGCGAGACATAAAAGTCGACGCTGCGCGCCACGTCACCGACGAGGTAGCGGACGGTGGCCATCATCGGTACTCCCCGTAGTCGACCGATCCGGACGGCGCCGGCGACGGTCGCAGTCCGAGCAGTCGCTCACGACCCAACTTGTCTACGTACTCGCCCCTATCGCTGACGCCATAGACGTACTCGTCCAGCCATGCCTTCAGCGCCGTCTCATCGCGCGAGATCTGCTCCCACTCGAGGTAGAACGCGTTGTCACGATCGTAGTAGCCCTGCGCGTATGACGGATGCGCGCCGAACGGCTCGACGACCACGGCGTCGACCACCAGGCCGGGCAGGATCGTGCGGTTCGGATCGGCGCGGATGACCGACTCGTCGACGAGCTCCTCGACCACGACGATTACGCGCGACGCCGCGAAAGCCGCCTCCTTCTGGCAGCCCGAGCAGGCCCCACACCTGGGTATCCCCGGCCGCGTCAGCGCGCTGCGCGTGCACGATCGTGACGTCGGGTTTCAGTGGCGGCACCGCGTAGATCGAATCGTCGCCGTACGGCGAATTGATCGGTCGAATCAGCGGGTTGGCGACCGGCAGGTCGGTGTCGGTGTACGACCGCAGCGGAAAGAAGGGCAGGTTCATCGCGCCGGCGGTATATCGGGCGACCATGCCGAAGTGGCTGTACTCCTCCAGCTCGAGGCTCGGCAGAATCGCCCTCGGTCTGTCGCCGGATGGCGTGCAGCGAGCCGACACCCGGGTTGCCCAGCCAGGAAAAGACGAGCTTGCGCGCGACGCCGGCGGCCACCATCTGGTCGTACACGAGGTCAGGGGTGAGGCGACAAAGTGTCAGGTCGCGCCGTTGCTGGCGAATGATCTCGTGGCCGGCCGCGAAACCAATCAGGTGCGTGAAGCCCTCGATCGCGACCGTGTCGCCGTCGCGCACGATCTCGGCCACGGCGTCGCGCATCGTCGCGACCTTGCTGTCACTCACGTCGCCATGATCGCAGGACAAAAAGAAGAGGAGCCGCTTTCGCGGCTCCCCTTCGCTCAACCCCCGGAGGGATGTCAGACGCGGGTGACGTGACCGCGAACGACATCCTTGGATGTGCTGGACTTGGACTTCATAGTCAGATCGATGTTGCGCATGGCGGCGGCCGGAGTGCCGGCAAGCGCCTTGACTTGGACCTGAAGAGTGACCGTCTGGCCGGCGTTCAGCGAGACGATGTACGTACCGGCGTTGACTCGCGCCGTGACATCCGTCGCGCCCACGAAGAACTTGACCGCGAACTTGGTCGAGCCGGTCAGCGTCGAGAAGACGTTGAAGCTGTCGTTGTCGGCGCTGCTGTTCGTCAGGTGGACGTAGAACGACTTCGCCTGGCTGCCCGTGACCGCCTGGTTCAGCGTCTGGTTGGCCTGTGCGGTGCTGGCATAGACGCCGGTGCCCGTGTAGGAGCCGCCCGAGCTGAGGGCGATTGACGCGTCAGGTAGACGCTTGGTCTGCGTGAACGTGCACGTGGTGTTCTCACCAGAAGACAGGTGGATTGCCACCTTGCCCTTGGCCCGCTTGACGGTCTCCGACGTGGTGCACGTCAGCGACTTGAGCGACCAACCGTTGACCTTCGTGGCCTGGACAACATAGTCGCCGGCGGGCTTGCTGATGGTGAAGGTCTTGTTAGCTGGGTCGGTCAGGTTGAATAGGCCAAGGCCACCCGTAAAGCCGAACGACTGAGCGTCGTCAGGTCGTGAGTCGAGAACGATCGTGATCGTCCCTTCTGCGGGTGGGGCGACCATGGTCCCGTTGCCGGACAGGTTGGACACTGCCGTGGGAGTGTGAGGATCGTTCGAGTCAACCTCGAGGCGGGCCGTTTTGGGGCCTGTCGTCGAGACAGGCTTGAAGAATAGGTCGATGGTGCACGACTGATCGTGGCCGAGAGCCGCGCCGTCGCAGCTGTTGATATCGAAGCCGAAGTGCCCGGAATTGAGGCCTGCGAGAGTCACGTCCGTAACGTTGAGCGTCTCATAGCCTTCGTTGGTGAACGTGAAGGTGGATGACGCGGACGTGGTATTCACGGCCTGGTCGCCGAAGTTGTGCGCTGCAGGTGTAAGCACACCGCGCAACGACACGCCTGAGCAGTTGCCGTCGAGGTCGCTTGACTCGAGCCAGGGCTCGAAGTCAGCCTGGGTGGAGACGGTGTCGCCGGTGCCCGTGCCCTGGCCGTCAGGACCGTCGGCGGCGCCCCACCAGTTGCATGTCGCGTCGATGAGGTTGGCCGAGCCGTTGTCAACCCCGGCGAGGTTGTCGTGGATCGAGTTCTTGTGAGCCACGATGCCCGTGCTGTTGCCGGACACGTCAATGCCAACGTCTGAATCGGAGATGTCGTTTTCCGTCAGCGTGACGTTGTTGCCGGCCTGGATCAGCAGGATATCCGCGCTGTAGGTGTCCGCCGGGCCCGTGTAGCGGTTGCCGCTGATGGCCGAACCGGAAACGGATGCCGTAGCGCCATTGATGATCGTGATGCCGTTCGGTGCGATGTGCGGCGTTGCTCCAACACCGGTGATTATCGAGTTCGTGACCGTCAACGAAGAGGCGGTGCTGTCGACGAATAGGCCGGACTTCTGGTAGCCCGTCACAGTGACATGATCCAGTGTGGCTGTTCCCGACTGCGATGGCTGAAGGCCGACACGGATCCCCCGACCGTAAATACAGCCCTGAAGCGCCGCGTCTGATGTTCGGACGTCCGCCACCGTCACGTGTGAGGCTTCGAGATTTGCGCTCTCGGCGACGAAAATTCCGTTGTTCAGTCCATCGTTGCAGCCGGAGCCGGCGTATGGCCCCGAAACGGTGAGATCGCTCATGGTTACGTGGGCGCCATCGCCGATCTCAACGATCGAGCGCTGACCCGCGATGCCAGGCGTCATGGAAATGGGCGCCTTGATCGTGGTCGTGCCTTCGGCGGCGCCATCAATGATCATGTTGTGGCTTGCGACCACCTGCTCGTTGTAGGTGCCGGCTGCAACGTGGACGGTGCCGCCCGCCGAGACCTGGCTGACCGCACCCTGGATGGTCTTCTTGGCCGAGGCCGCGCTGTCGCCGCCAAAGGCGTCATTGCCGGTGGCTGCATTGACGAAGCAATCCATCGTGCACTGGACCGTGTCGGAAGACACGATGGAGATGTTGTCGATCAGGTAGCCGTGGCCCACGTTGGCAGAAACGGGGTCTCCGCCGGCGCGGAAGAGCATCGTGGTCGTGGCCGGAACGGCACCACTAGCCTCGGAGTCGAAGCGGTAGTAATCCTCCCAAGAGGTACCGGTGTGCTCGAGGTTGCCATCGACGAAGATCTGCACGACGTCGTTGCCGGGACCGGCGACGAAATCCATCGAGTAGCGGACGTGATGTGCGCTTGTGCGATCGAGCGTCGCGATGTCGAGGTCACTGAAGTCCGAGCCGACTGAATAGTCGGCGAAGAAAACGTGGATACCGTCAGTCTGATCCTCGAAGCGCAGGTAGCTCATGCGGCCACCCTGGCCGTTGTCGGGACTGAAGCTGTTGACCAGTCCGGGCTGCTGTGCCGGCATGGTCGAACCGATGTCGAAGCTGGCCTCGAAGTGATTCTTGCCGGCTTCCCCGGCGGCCTGGCCGAGCGAGGGTGCGAACGCCTGATCACCGAACGAGCGACTGGCCACGGCATTCGAGATCCGAATCGCTTTCGTGCCGAAACCGAACGCGGAAGCGTTGACAAAGGACGAGACGTTGGCGACTGCGACGTCATAGGCGCCGGTGTTGGACCAGCCGTGCTGGCCGTTGATGTTGCCGGCGTCATAGTCGGAATCAAAATTGATCGCGTTGCTTTCTGCAGACGCGATACCCGCCGAAGCGAGGGTCATTAGGGCGATTAGGCCCAGGGGGATAGCGACACGGAGGCTGCGCAGCCGCCGCCTGCTAAGGGAAATCACGGAAATACGCTCCTTCTCGCGGGTCCAGCCGCGGGGTGTGAGGTGGACCCGCGGTGCGCCGCTTGTGGCGGGCATCGGGTCTGGCTTGGGCATAAATTGCTTCCACAATGGTCGAGGCGGGCACCTGTGAACTCATCACCCGACCGAGCAGAACCACGGCAATACGACTGCAGCAACCGCGCAATGGCTCGCTGCATTTGCAACTGACCGGCGCCAGTCCATTGCGATAACCGGGCAGAGACGCAAGGAAACGGCCCCGGACTGAGTCGGGGCCGTGGGAGTTTTAGTGCTGAAGACCCCGGCCCTCCGGTGGGAGAGGGCGGGGTCTCTGATTTGGTTGTTGGGCGCGGTTGCGAGCGACTCGTAACCGCGTTTTCGGTTCAGCTGTGGTTGTGCACCTGAAGATTGCCGGCCGATGCCGTGAGGTACTCGGGCGACTGATCGAAGTCCGCGATCGCCTCTGTAAGGGAGCTGTAGCCGGCGCCGTTGACCCTGTCGACGCCGATGCCCGGCTCGCCACCGTCCTTGACAGCAATGCCGATGTAGGCGGACTGGATGTCGGGATGGTTGTTGCTGACAACCGGGCCGGCGAAATGGGCGATAGAGCCCTCAACTGTCACGGCCTCAACGGCGATGGTGTAAGCGCCCTTGGCGTCGGAGTACGTGAATGTTCCCTTGGCGGCGAGGCTCGTTCCCTGAGCGACGAACACCATGTGGGCCACTCCCAGACCTTCGGCGGTGCGATCAGCCCAGACGTCACCGGTCGTCTTTGGTGCGGAGCCGGCAAAGACCGGCGTCGCCACCGTCAGAGCCATGGTGGCGACCATGGCGGAAGCCGAAACGAGGCTGACCACCCGGTTCTTGTTGATAGAAATCATTGTGAATTGATCCTTCTCGCGGCGTGGCCGCGGCGTGTGCGATGAAATTGGCCGGAGCCATTCCACCTGGCTCATCGGCATCGATTGGGCGCTTGATGCGCTATCACAATGTTCGGATTCGGCAGGCTTGAACTCATCACCCGACCGAGCAAAACTCAGGGTTATCGGCTGCAGCAACAGCGCAACACTTGAGACGGACGGATCAAGCGACATGGGCCGTGTTGCGAGAACCACGCAACATCGCCACACTTGTGCGGCAAGGAGCGTTCGAGGATCCCAATGGACGAAGCCGACGATCTGTGGACGGCGATCCGCCGCGTGCTGCCAGACGCGGAGGAGCTCGCAGCCGCGCTAGCGGCCGAGCTGGATGAACCGCTAGATGACGTCCGCCTGAGCGTCCTTATCGGCATGATTGCGCTGCACGGCCAGCTCGGACCGGAGGCCGCCGCTGTCGCGGCGATCGAGGCTGAGCTGGATCGGCTCCAATCCAGTCATGGCGCCCGGCCGCCCGGTCGCCTTCTCAGTGTCGACTCGCTCGACGATCTTCTGGCCGAAGCACGCACGCTCGAGGCCAAAGGTTCGCTGGACCTCGATTCGATCGTGGCCATCCAGCGCGCCTCGGGAGCGGCGGCAGCGAGGACCGACCGCCCGATGGTCGCCGTGCTGCACCGTTATGCCGTGACCAGACGTCAGATGTGGGCGCACTGCGTGGCCGCCATGGAGGCGGACCGCCTTGATTTAGGTCTCCTCGCGCGGTTCGGTCGTTTTCTCCTGCTTTGGAACGAGCTCACCTCCCTCGCCGTCACAGACGGCTACCGGATCGCCGAGCGCGACATCCTCGCCCGCGATGTCGAGGCCCGCCGAGACGCGCTGCAGGAGCTGCTAGGCGTAGTTACCGACGACGCCGTGAGTGAAGCCCGCCTGCGTCACGTAGCGGTGCGACACGGCCTCAATCCCGACCGAACCTACCTGTTGGTGGCGATTGTGCCGATCCCGCAGAGCGATCCACCAATGGAACTCCCGGGTGTCGGAGAGGAGGAGCTCGATCTGTTGGCAGGGCGGATCGGCCACCTGCTCGGGTCGACAGCTCCCGGCGCCGAGGGTGTTGGTGCCGGGATCCGGCTGCCGGCGGTGCTGCCGCTCATGGGCCGCATCGCGGTCCTCGCGCGTGGCGACTGGGCGGGTCTGTCACGCGTGCCGACCGTCCTCGATGGCGTAATCGCGGGGCCGGGCGATTGGGTCGCGGTCGGCGCTCGAAACATTGACGGAATTGTCTCGCTGGCCGGCGTCTACGCCGATCTCGTCGATGCCACGCGCACCGCGCAGCGACTAGGGCTGCGGGGATGGATCCCAGACCCTGAGCAACTCGCTCTCGAGCGGCTGCTGTTGGCCAATCGAAGCTTGGCCGACGCTACGGTGCGACGCGAGCTGGGCCCGTTGCTTGCCGACGAACGCTTCGGCGACGAGCTCATCGAGACGCTCCAGGCCTACTTCGATGCGGGTGAGAACGTGACTGAGGCCGCCCGAAGGCTGCACCTTGCGACTCGGACAGTGGGCTACCGCCTCGAGAAGATCGAGTCGGCTCTCGGCCGTCAGCTCGACGGCGAGAACGGAAGGCGCCTTTCGACCGCCCTGATGATTCAGCGCCTGTACTCATAAAAAGACGAGGGAGCCGCCTTTCGGCAGCTCCCTCGCCCGTCCCTCTCCCGGACTGGTCAGAAAGCGAGTTATGGCGCCGCGTTGACGAACGCCTTGACCGTGTCCCGTGCGTCGGGAGCGGTCTTGGATTGCTGGGTAAGGATGATGTTGCGCGAGTCGGCTCCGCCGATCGCACCCGCGGTCACCCTGATCTCGATCATGCGTGTCGCCCCTGGCGCGAGCGTGAACTTGTAGGTTCCGGCATTCACCTTGCCGGTGATCTCCACGTTCCCGGCCATGAAGACGACGCTGTACTTGAGCGACCCCTTGAGCTTGGAGGCAACCCGGAACGTGTCACTGTCGAGACCATCGTTCTGGAAGCGGACGAAGAACGACTTGGTCTCGCCCGGAGCGAACGACTGAGTCAGCGTTTGGCTCGGCAGAACGGCACCGGAGTAGATGTTGTCGCCTGAATAAGGCCCACCGGAAACGAGGGCGATCGATGCATCGGGGACGCGGTATGACTCGGTGAACGTGCACACCACGTTCTCTCCTGAGTGGAGCTGGATCTGCACCAACAGATGGGACTTGAGAACCGTCTCATGCATGTTGCAGGTGAGCTTGATCAAAGCCCACTTGGGCAGCGCGCCGACTCGGAAGACATAGAGGCCAGCAGGCTTGTTCCAGGTCTTCATGTTGGCACCTGGCGTGCCGTCGTCCTTCAGGGTGAAGGGTGCGATGCCGTTCGTGCCCGTGAAGGAGAACAGCTGCGGGCTGTTCGGATGAGTGTCGAGAACGATTGTGAGGTTGCCGTTCGGGTCGCAGTCGCCGTCCAGGTTGCTGGTCTGCAGCCAGGGCGAATACTCGACGTTGCTGGTCACCTTCGAGCCGGTACCCGAGGCGATTGCGCCCGGGCCGCTGAAGTTGCCCCACCAGTTGCAGCTGCCATCGACCGAGCTCGCGAAGTCGGCCTCGGCCGTTATGCCGTTGTTGCCAGCGCCAACAGCCAGGCTGTTGCGGTTCACGTGGATGGTGGACGGATCGACGGTTCCCGTCGCGGTTCCATCATCGAGTACGCGGACCGCCGTGCCGCTGCTGGTGATGACGTTGTGGTTGATGTTGGTGTTGTTGGCCTCGAAGACCGAGATCCCGTTGGCGACACCCGAGATCTGGTTGCCGGTGAAGGTCGCCTGACCGAACGTGTCGGGGTTCTGGAAACCCTCAGCGGCGAGGCCGGCGCTTGAGCCGCTGCCCGTCACCGTGTTGTTCTGGATCAGGGCGTTGCCGGCCTCGGTGGCTGACGTGCTCTTGAAGTCGCCGGAGATGTCGTTGTCCTTAAACGTGAATGTTGTCACGCCCGGATTGATATAGAACGCACGCCGGCCTGTCGTGGTCAGCGGCACGAACAGGTTGTCATGCACGTTGATTGAGTTGACGAAGGCACTGGGCGTCGTGGTGTAGGTGGAGAGGATGCCCATGCCGTCGTCTGTATTCGAAGACGGGGCAACGTTGTTGCCTACCTCGAGCTTGTTGTTCTCAATGACGATGTTGTTCAGCTGAGTGTTGATCAAAATGTTGGAGGCCGCGATAGTGCTTGGCGTCCCGTCGCGGCCGGCGATCGTGAAGCCGTCGAGCGTGACGTCGTTGCCTCCGATGGTCAGTGATCCCAGGTATGTAGGGCCGGTCTGAAGGTCGATGGTTGTCACGTTGCGACCGTTGATCGACTGCAGAGTCAGCGACTTGGTGACGTTGGGGCTCTCGGCGTACGTCCCGTCATTGACGAGGACACTGCCGCCCGGGGAAACCGTGTTGATACCCGCCTGGATTGTCTTCTTGGCCTCGGCCAGGCTCGTGCCGCCGAATGCGTCATTGCCGTTGGCCGTGTCGACGTAGCAGGTGGTCGTGCACTGGGTGACCGGGGCCGAATTCGTAGTCGTTGAAGTTGTCGACGAGGAAGCCGTTGTTCAGCGTGCCTGCGGCCGCGGTTCCGGCCGCACGCAGGATCAGCGTGTCGATGTTCGGTACAACGTTGCCGTTGCCGTTCTGCTCGGGATCGAAGCGGTAGTAGTCCTCCCAGGTCGTTCCCTGGATCTCGAGGTTGCCGTCGATGTAGATGCGGACTACATCGTTACCGGCGCCGGCTACGAACCAGATCTTGAACTGGATGTCGTGAGCCGCGGTACGGCTAAGGGTCGCAATGTCGGTCTCGTTGAAAGTGGCCGTCGTGTTCAGCGGGCCGGGATCCGTGACGTCTCTGAAGAAGACGTGCACGCCATCGGCATGGTCCTCAAAGCGCAGGTAGCTCATACGTGAGCCGTTGCCGTCGTCGGGACTGATGCTGAATTGGAGTCCCGTTTGCTCGGTGCTCAGCGCTGCGCCGACGTCGAAGTTCGCCTCGTAGTAGGCGAGTCCGCCTTCGCCCGCGGCCTGCGAAAGCGGAGGGGCATAGGTCTGATCGGCGAACGCGTTCGTAGTGACCGCGTTCGAGATCCGAAGACTCTTGGTGCCGAAGCCGAAGCCGGCGGCGTTGGCAAACGTGGATACATCGGCCACCGCCACATCGTGGGGGCCGGTGTGCTGCCAGCCGTTCTGGCCGTTTACGTCGCCAAGGCTGTACCCGGTCTCGAAGTCGACCGAGTTGCTGTCAGCGGCGACGAAGCCGATTGAGGCCAGCATGGTGGCGAGCACGCCGAACAGCAGGGCATAAGAAAACGCGCGTTTCAAGGGATGGTCCCCTCCGAGGCACTGGGGAAGCGGTCAGTTGGTCTCCGCCCAGTTGTACGGAATCGACCTAACAGTACGGGACCGGGATACTACAGGCCGTGTCAATCCAAGCACGAAGGTCGTGCGTGGCACCAAAAAAGCGAGGGAGCCGCCTCGCGGCAGCTCCCTCGCCTGTCTGTCCTGATTGGTGTCAGGGGCCAGATACGAACGCCTTGACCACATCGAGTGCGGCGGGCGCTGTTCTGGACTGCATCGTCAGGACGATGTTGCGAGTGTCGCCCGGTGGAGTTGCGAGCGGTGCGAGAACCCGTATCTCGATCGTCTTGGTCGCACCTGGCGCGAGCTTAAATCGGTACGTGCCGGCGTTGACCTTGCCGGTTATCTCGACCGTGCCCGACATGAACGCGACCTGGTAGTAGAGCGAGCCCTTCAACTTGGACGACAGACGGAATTTGTCCGTGTCAAGTCCGTCGTTCTGCAGGTGAACGAAGAATGACTCGGTCGTACCTGGAGTTACAGCCTGGCTAAGCGTCTGGCTCGCCAGGACGCTGCTCGAATAGATGTTGTCGCCCGAATACGGTCCGCCTGGCGCCAGCGCAATCGAGGCGTCTGGCTTACGTAATGACTCGGTGAAAGTACAGACGACATTCTGGTCCGAGTGGAGCTGGATCTGAACCAGCCGATGGGATTTCAAAATGGTCTCGTGGAGGTTGCAGGTCAGACTGATCAGCGCCCACTTGGACACTGCCTGAATCTGGAACACGTACAGGCCTGCCGGGACAGAGAACGACTTGGTGTTCGCGGCGGTGCCGTCGTCGAGCAGGGTGAACGGCGCGATGCCGTTCGTGCCCGTGAAGCTGAACTGCTTGGGCTCCGGATGAGTCTGCAGGATGATCGTGATGTTGCCGTTCGCCTCGCAGTCGCCGTTCAGGTTGCTCGTCTGGAGCCACGGCGAGTACGTGACGTTGTTGGTGACCTTCGAGCCGCCGCCCGAGGCCACGGATCCGGGACCGGTGAAGTTGCCCCACCAGTTGCACGTCGCGTCAACAGGGCCGCCCGGCCCAATCGGATTGATGGCCACGCCCCAGCTACCGGTGCCCACGTTCAAGCTGTTGCGGTGGACGCCGACGTTGGCCATGGTTGCGTTGTTCTCGAAGTAGACCGCTTCCTGATCAGCGAAGCCAATCGGGTTTGTATCGGTCAGATGGGTGATGACGTTGAACTCGACAGAGCCGGATGGGGTCAGGGTCTCGAGGGCGATGGCGCGGGCCCAGTTGCCCTGGAAATTGTCGAGCCTGTTGAACTTGATTGTCGGTGAGGCGCCGGTGGCGTTGTTCGCCAGGATGCCGTAAGCGCCCTTGTTGGTGCTGAGGACGTTGGTGATCTTGTTGCGCTCGATATCGATGTTCAGGCTTGCGTTGATGGCACTGCTGTCACCGATGAGGATGCCCTTGGCCGACCCCTGGCTGGACACATCGTCAATCGAGTTGTCGGTGATGGTCACGTTGTCGGGGCCGTTGTTCAGGAAGATGGCGTGCGCCAGAGCATTGTCGTCGGCCGCCGATGAAATGATGTGCGCAAACATGTTGTGGGTAATGGATGCGCCGCTGCCGGCCTGCGCCACGTTGATTCCCGCCGATTCGTCGACGATCGTGACATGGTGCTGAATTGAAAAGCCGTCGACGCTTATCCCCGAGGCTCCTAGCCTGAATATGCCTTCCAGTGTCGCCTCGCTGGCGTCACCGAAAGTGCGCGCGCCGAATCCGATGCCGAACTGGGCGCCACGGATGTCGACCGTCTTGTTGACGCTGACGTCCTCGGTATAGGCGCCCGCTGCGACGATGACCATTCCGCCAGGTGAGACGGTGTCAACGCCTGCTTGGATGGTCTTCTTCGCATCGGCCGGGCTCGTACCGCCGTTTCCGTCATTGCCGGTGGCATCGTCGACATAGCAGACGGTCGTGCACTGCGCGACGAAGACCTGCAGGGCGGGCTTGTCAGTCCAGCAACCGGCATCGAGTCGGAAGACGTTCAAGCCACCAACGGCGCTGCAATATCCGGAGCCACCCGAAGTCGCAGCGTATAGGTAGGCATCGTCGGGCGCCGGGTTCGCGCCGGAGGTCACGTTCGTTACAAGGCCGACGTTCAGCGAGTCGTAACCGCAGCCTTGAGGTGTCACGCTGCATGTGCTGGGACCGATCGGCGAAGCGCCGTAACTGGTCGTGTTGAACGCGATGCTGACGATAACCTCGTCGGGAACGGTCAGGCTGAGGCTGGTCAGATCAAACGTGATTGGGGTGGCAAAGCCGTTGAAGCATCCAGATCCGTTGAACCACCTGCCGGCGTTACCACCTGTGCAATTCACATTGTCCGCGCTCGGACGGTAAGGGATGGCGAACGTCTGAGTCCTGCTGCCGAGAAGTGACCCCACAGCGTTGCTCGGGCCGACGTTGTAGAAGTTCAGCGTGATCGGGTGGGAGAAAGTCGCACCAGGAGTAGTCACGCAATCAGAACCGTTCCATGTCCCGGCTTCGCAGCCCCAGGAGCTCATGAGCACCTGGACGCTGTCTAGAAGACGCGGAGTCGACGGCTCAAACTGGATCCGGTCGCCTACCTCTGACACGGTCTGTGCCAGGAACGCTTCGCTGTTGACGTTGCCGGGAACGGGGCTCGGGTAGTTCGAGTAGATGGGGAGTGGCGCAGCCGACACCCCTATAGGCGACGCCAGAAATACTGTGGCGATCAGGCATGAAAGAACGGCAAATGCCGACAGGCGACGCATCGCAACCTCCGATGGGCTAGGAGGCTTCTCCCCTCCGCCTCCGCGATTAGGTGCGGAGTCGACCTGTGACGGCGTGACCGATCGTACGCCCGAGGGTCAAGACAGGACCTTTGTCTAGGACCTCCAAAAAGAGATCAGCCGCCGACCTCGCCGTCGTCGATCTGTTCCCATTTTTTGGCTTCGCGGTACGCGTGGCCGGGATCCACCGCGACCGACGCGACCGCCTCGCTGAAGATGCGCACGCAGGTCTCGACGTCGCTCGAGTCCACGATCAGCGGCGGACACAGGCGCACAACGTCGTCGCCAGCTTCGAGCACGAGCAGGCCGCGCTCGAAGCACGCCCACTGGACGGCTTCGGCCGTCTCCCCCGAGTCGAACTGGATGCCGACCATCAGGCCCTTGCCGCGAACGTCGCGGACGAGCTGACCGTGGCGGCCGATCAGTGGTCGCAGGCCATCCTGGGCCTGGCGTCCGCGCTCGGCGGCGTTATCGATCAGACCTTCCTGGAGCAGCGCGATCGTCTCGAGCGCCGCGGCGCAGCTGACGGCGTTGCCACCGAACGTCGACCCGTGGTGGCCCTTGCCCCAGCTCATGAGATCGGCGCGGGCGATCATGGCGCCCAGCGGCATGCCCGAGGCGATCCCCTTGGCGACAGCGACGATGTCCGGTTGGACGCCCCAGTGCTCGACCGCCCACATCTTCCCCGTTCGGCCGGCGCCGGACTGGACCTCGTCGGCCACCAGCAGGATGCCGTGCTTATCGCAGAGCGCTCGGAGGCGTGGCAGGAAGTCGTCCTCGGGGACAACGTAACCGCCCTCGCCCTGGATTGGCTCGACCACGATCGCGGCGACCTCATCCGCCGGGATCAGGCGCTTGAAGACGCGGCTCTCGAGCTCATCTAGGCCGGCATTGCCAAAGGGCACGTGGATCACGCCGGGGAGCATCGGGCCGAAGCCCGCGTGGTACTTGGACTTGGACGCGGTGAGGGAGACCGAGCCGTAGCTGCGGCCGTGGAACCCGCCGACGAACGCAACGAGGTACTGGCGCCGAGTGGCGAAACGGGCGAGCTTGATCGATGCCTCGACGGCCTCCGTGCCCGAGTTGCCGATGAAGGTGCGTGTCGGTCCCTCGATCGGCGCGATCTCGTCGAACTTGGCGGCAAGCTCGGCGTACACCGGCAGGTAGAAGTCGGAGGCGCTGAAGTGGATCAGGTCGCGCGCCTGGCGCTCGATGGCGGCCGTGATGCGCGGGTGCGCGTAGCCGGTCGATGAGACGGCGATGCCGGCAGTGAAGTCGAGGAAGATGTTGCCGTCGATGTCCTCGACGGCCGCACCGCGCCCGCGTACGGGCACGATCGGGTAGGCCCGCGGGAGACTGGGCGATGTGAACTGGTGATCGAACGCCACATGGCGCCGCGCCTTGGGCCCGGGGACCTCGGTGCGGAGGTTGGGGACGGTGCGGAAATCGGTATCGGTGCGCACGTCCTGGCGCTCAGCTAGCTCGGTCACGTTGCTCCCCTGCGCGAGTCAGTGCATAAAACTGATGCACTCTGCATGAAATGAGGCGCCAGTTTACCAGCGCCGCCCGATCCCACGCCCGATCCCACGCCCGATCAGAGGGACGGCAGCCGATGCATGATTCGCGCCGCCTCAGCCGCGGTGGCCGGCCGTGGAATGCCGTTCACGATCACCACCGGGATCCAGTCCAGGGAGACCACGCCCGACGGCGTCAGCGTGACGTCGAGGATGGCCGAGTCGTTTGCTGCGCCATCGAACCGGGCGAACATGAAATTGCCGAGGCTGAAGGTCACCAGCGTGTCGCCGCGCTTCATGTAGCCCTGCAGGACGTGCGGGTGGTGGCCCAGGACGAGGCTAGCCCCGGCGTCGATCGCCGCCGCAGCAAACATGCGCTGCTTCTTGTTGGGCCGGCCGCTCATCTCGACGCCACCGTGGACCATCACGACGACCACGTCGACCTGTTCGCGCACGAGCGCGACGTCGTGGCTCACCGCGTCCGGCGTCCCGATAGCCAGCCCGGCACGGTTCACGCCTGCCTCCCATTCACGCGTGTTGAACGTTGTCTTCGACGAGAACGGAAGCACGTAGCCGAGGAAGGCGATCCGTACGCCGTTCTTCTCGACGATCGTCGGTGCACGGGCGGCCGTGGAGTCAGCCCCGCCACCAGCATGCGCGATGTGGTGGCTGTCGAGCGCGGCGAGGGTGTCGCCGAAGGCATCGCGACCGAAGTCAAGGGCGTGGTTGTTGGCGACGGTCACGACGTCGATCCCTCCCGCTGCGAGAGAGTCGGCAGCAGCGAGGGGCGTTCGCAGGTGGATCAGCTTCGATGGCCATGGCTCGCCGCGCGCTGAAATGACGCACTCGAGGTTGGCGACGACGAGATCCGCCTGGTCGAAGTACTGCTTTACGCCAAGCCACGGGGCCGCCGGGCCCTTGTTGACGATCTTTCGACCGACCTGCCAGCCGAGCATCAGGTCGCCCACAGCCATCAGGCGGACTGACGGCGTCGGATCGGGAGAAGGCGGATCTACGGTCGGCGGTGTGACAGGAGGCGGCAGTGTGGCTGGAGGAGGCTGGCTGACCGGCTGCGTGATCGGCTTGGTCGTCGGCTGGCTGGTCGGCGGACTTATTGGCCGTTCGGTTGGCTGAACGGTCGGTTGATCGGCCGCCGTCGGAGTCGCAGTCGTCGTCGGAGCCGCCGTCGGAGTCGCAGCCGCAGCTATCGGTTCCGTCGTCGGGCCGACTGCAGCCGGGGGAATCGCGGTGGTCGTCGCCGTGCACGCGGCCAGAATCCACGTGAGGATTACCAGCGGGGCGCGGCTCATTGCCGCGCGAACTATGGCGCCCGAAGGCGCGCAGGTCTAGTCGACGATGGTCTGCGACTGCTCGCGCATGAACTGCTGGACGTAGTACAGACCGCCGCCAGACTTACCGGTCGCCGTCGAGCCCTTCCAGCCGCCGAACGGCTGGACGCCCGGCCACGCACCTGTCGTGGAACCGGCGCGGCGGTTGACGTAGACCACGCCCGCCTCGATGCGCTTCAGGAATTCGTCGATCTCGGCCTGGTCGCCGCTGTAGATGCCCGCGGTGAGGCCCAGGTCACTGGCATTGGCCAGGTCGAGCGCCTGGTCGACCGAATCGACCGGTGCGACGGCCACGAACGGCAGGAACAGCTCGTCGGTGAACAGGCGATGGTCGGTGGGCAGGTCCGCAACGACGGTTGGCGCCACGAAATATCCCTTGTCCAGACCGTCGTCGATCAGGCGCTCCCCGCCGGCCACGACCTTGCCGTCATGTCGCGCTTCGGCGACCGCGTTCTCGTACCGCGCAAGCGCTCGCTGGTTGATGACCGGGCCCATCCAGTTCTCGCGTTCGACGGGGTCACCGATCGGGATCGCCATGGCCTTGTCGGCGAGCATCTGGACGAACTGTTCGTAGACCGGCCGCTCCACGTAGACGCGGCTGTTGGCCGAGCACTTCTGGCCGCTGAAGCCGAAGGCGCCGCGCATGACTCCTTCCGCCGCCTCCTCGAGGTCGGCGCTCTTGCCGATGATGGCCGGGTTCTTGCCGCCCATCTCGACGATCACCGGCTTTGGGAAGCGCTTGGCGAAATGCTTGTACAGATCGAACCCGACCTCGAACGATCCCGTGAACAGGATGCCGTCAATGCCGTCGTTCTCCTGGAGCTCGGCGCCGACCGTCTCGCCCGGCCCAGCGACCATGTTGAAGACGCCATCCGGCACGCCGCCGTCGCGCATGGCCTGGGTCAGGCATGTACCCGAGAGCGGGGCGTCGGAGCTCGGCTTGTAGACGACCGTGTTGCCGGCCACGAGCGCGCCGCCGGAGGGTCCGCCGCTCAGCGCGAAGGGGAAGTTGAACGGGCTGATGATGGCCCACACGCCGTAAGGCTTGAGGACCGAGCGGGTGTGCACAGCCGCGTCTCCGAGGTTGCCCATCGGATGGTCGAAGCCACCGTTCTGCTCGACCATGTCGCATGACCAACGAATCAGATCGGCCGTTTCCTCGACGTCGCCGAGGGCCTCGAGCCTGTTCTTGCCGACCTCGATCGCGACCAACGCCGCGTACAGCATCTGACGCTCGCTGATGATGTCCGCAACGCGGCGCAGGATGGCGACGCGCTCCTGCCACGGGCGGTCCGACCAAGCGGGGAAAGCCTCGCGCGCCGCTGCGATCGCGTCCTGGACGTCGAGCCGCGTGCCCTTGGCAAAGGTTCCCACCAGCGAGCCGTCGATGGGGGAGTGCTTCTCGAATGTGCCCTCGCCGTCTCGCTCGACGCCGCCGACCACGTTGCGATGGCTCTTGCCGAGCAGCTTTCGAGCCTCCTCGAGGCCCTTCTCGAACTGCTCGTGGAGCTCGTCGTTGTCGTTGCGCAGCGTGGCGTAGGTGATCTTGAGACGCGGTCGTTCGACGGTGTCGGTCATTTGGGCTTTGGTCTCCTTCAGCGCGGCGCTGTTGGGCGCGTCCGCACTCCTCTGACAAGTCTAAACCGCCGCGGCTACGCCCCTAAAAATGAAGCGACGCCCCGATCTTTCGATCGAAGCGCCGCCGAAGCTGCGTGGCTGGGGCGAATCTAGCTCGCCTGGACGTCCCGGAAGCAGTCCGAGCAGTAGACCGGCTTGTCCTGCCGCGGCTTGAACGGCACCTGCGCCGCATTTCCGCACTTGGAGCAGATCACCGCGAAGTACTCACGGACCGGCCGATAGTCGCCGCGCTCATAGCCGCGCGGACCGCCGATCTCGCGCACGTCATAGCCGGTCGACTCGCGCATCTGGCGACGGGTCGCTCGGCAGCTCGGGCATCGTTTGGGATCGGATGCGAACCCCTTCTGCGAGTAGAACTCCTGGTCCGCCGCGGAGTGGATGAACTCCACGCCACAGTCGGCGCATGTAAGGGTTCGATCTGTATAGGACACCGACTGAGACCTCCTCCTGGAGAACGATATGTGTGCCGGTCATCGGTTGATCCAGAGGGACGAAACAGCCCGAGGGTTAACGCTTGGCGTCGGAATCGGAGCCGGGCGCCGCGCGAACCCAGGTGCTCTGTGAGGTCCCTGAAACTGGGGCGCACCGGTGACGGGCGGAAGGTTAGCACCACACGTTAAAACGGGACAAGGCAGGGCCGGGCCTGTTCCACGTAGCCATTCCGTCCTATGTATGGGGCGCCTCCGCGACTGTCAGAATTGGCGTCGCGCGCCGTCAACACCATTTGTTTGACTCTCACGGAGGGACACGAAACCCGCAATGCCCCGGCTGATGCACATGGCCGACGTTCACCTTGGCGCCCGTCACGACGACCTCGGACCGGCAGCCTCGGCTCAACGCGAGCGGCAGTTCGCGGCATTTCATCGTGCCGTCGAGCTGGCAATCGCTCAGAACGTCGACGTCGCCCTCATCTGTGGCGACCTGTTCGACTCGAACAGCCAGCCGCGACGATCGGTGGAACGCGCGGCAACCGAGCTGGCGCGCCTGGTCGACCGACACATCCCGGTGGTGATCATCCCGGGTACGCACGACTGCTACGAGCAGAGCTCCATCTATCGCGTCTTCGACCTGCCGGCCCTGGCCGGAACGAAGGCCGACTCGGGGATGGTCACCGTCTTAACCGACACCAATCCGACGGTGGAGTTCCCCCAGCTCGACATGACCGTCCACGGCTTCGTGTTCTCGACCAAGCGCGCGCCGCGAAGTCCGCTGGCCGGCTTCAACGCGAGGGCCGCGGCGGCCAGCGCCGCGACGGACGGTGAAGCGCCCGCTGAGGAACGTCACCAAGCTGACCCCGAAGACGGCGACCACGAGGCGAATGACGCTGCCGGAGCCGTCGCTCCTGAAGAAGTTGTTGTCGATGCCGGCAACCCCGACAGGGCTATGCAATGGCAGGTAGGCATGATCCACGGCTCGCTGGCCGTGCCCGGCAAGTTCGAGCAGGACGAGGTGATGTTCACCGAGGCCGAGGTCGCGGCGAGCGGGCTCGACTATCTGGCACTCGGCCACTGGCACTCGTTCCGTGAAGGTCGGGCGGGCAATACGACCTGGGCCTACTCGGGCGCGCCAGAGCCTGTAGCACTCGACCAGGACGGCGCCGGACAGGTGCTCATCGTGCAGCTGGAGAGCCGCGACGGCACTCCCAAGGTGAGCGTCAAGGCGATGGACGTCGGCCAGACCAAGTTCGAGAAGCTCGAGCTAGATGCAGCCGCCATCACCTCGCAGAGCGAGCTGGAACGTTCGTTGCGCGAGCGTGCCGACGCCGACAAGGTCCTCGACGTGCGACTCGTGGGGATGAAGCCCGACGGGCTCGACCTGAATGTGGACGAGCTGGAGCGGCAGCTCCAGGGCGCGTTCCTGCGGCTGCGGGTGCGCGACGCATCGACCGCCGCGCTGCCCGACATCCCGCTCGCCCCGGCCGACACCATCCTGGGCGCGTTTGCCCGCGACTTCGGAACGCGCATCGTGGACGCCGAGTCGCGTGGCGAGACGGAACAGGCCGCCGAGCTGCGCGAGTCGTCTGCGACTCGGGATCCTGCTGCTCGACGATCCGCAGCGCGTGACGCTGGCATGAGCGTGGCTGAGCGATGAACCTCACCCGATTTCGTCTCGAGAACTTCAAACGCCACAAGGAGCTCGAGTTCGACCTCGTTCCGGGCCTGAACATCGTGCGCGGCCCCAACGAGGCCGGCAAGACGACCGTTCAACAGGCGCTGGAGATGGTGCTGTTCCGTCGTCCCACGTCGACGTCACAGGACGTTGACGAAGCGCATCCGTGGCGCGACGAAGAGGCGGACCCTGTCGTTGAGATCGAGTTCCAGGACGACGACGAGCGCGGCACCCTGCGCAAGACATTCGCCGGCCAGAACGGCACGGTTGAGATGCACGTTGGCGACGAGACTCTGACCGATCCTGCCGCGGTAGACGCGAAAGTTGCGGCACTGACCGGGCTACCCACCGAAAAGTTCTTCCGGGCCACGGCCAGTGTGCGCCACCAGGAGCTGAGTGGCCTCACCCAGGACGAGAGCACGCTACGCGACCGCCTCCAGCAATCGATGAGCGGCGCGGACCGCGGCACCCACGCCGCGCGGCGCAAGCTGGAAGAGGCGATCCGGCGCTACAAGACGGAAGGGGCCAAGAACCCCGGCTACCTGAAGACGCTGCGGACCGATGCCGAGCGGCTCACCGAAAAGGTGAGGGCAGGCGAGGCCGCGCTCGTCGTATTGGAGCGCGACCGGCAGACCCTCGCCGAGACACGCGCCAATCGCGCCACGCTCGACGCCAGCATCGAAGAGCAACGCGCTGCCGTGGCGACGGCCGAACGCGCCGCCGCGCTGGCCACCAGGCTTGCCGACGCGACGCGACGGTACGACCTGTACCGGCGCGCATCTGAGTTAAGTGTCGAGATCACGCGACTGGACGGCAGCCACCCATCGCGGGTGCCGCTGCAGGAGCTGCGCTCGACCATCGAGATGCTGCGCAACCTCGAGTTCGACATATCCGAGATGCGCGCCGAACTGGCAGCCGAGCCGGACCTGTCCGGCTACGACGTAGCCATCGCCACGCCGCGCTGGCGGCCATGGATGATTCTCGGAATCGTGCTTTTGGTCGCGGCGGCGGGGGCTGCTGCGTTCGCTTTCGTCGGAGGCTCGCCGCTCGTTGGCCTCGGGCTCGCCGTCGTCCTCGCCGTCGTCGGTGGCTTCGCGCTCTGGCGATCGGTCGGAATGCGCCGCCAGCTGAGCGACATCAGGATGCAGAACGAGCTGCGCGAATCGGAGATCGCGCGCCGGCTCGCAGGCCGGACCGATCTCGCCGAGCGGGTGCGCCAGGCCGAGCAGGAGCGCGCCGCGGCGTTGGCGACCATTGGCACGGCCGACCTCGCGCGGGCAGAGTCAATCCTTGCCGCCGAGACGGACCACGTCGCGCAGGTGGGCGCTCGCAAGGCCGAGTACCGCGGAATGATGGGCGACCGAAATCCAGATGAGGACGTTGCTGCACTGCGTGACGCGGCGGCCGCGGAGGCCGACGAATGCCGCCACACGCTGGCGGGCATGGGCGAGATCGGGGAGGAGGCCGAACGACAGCTTGCCGCGTTCCGACTTGCCCTCCAAAAGCTGGGCCCCGAGCGTGAAGCGGCAATCCACGCCGAGGCCCAGGCCGACGCGCGCGTGTCAGCCAACGAGACCGACGCCGAAGTGGTCGCAGCAGACGGCGAGGCGCTCGAGGCGGCCAATGAGGCGCTTGCTGCCGCTGAGCGTCGCCTCCGAATCTACGAAGACACCCTCACGACGCTCAACAACTCAGAGCGGGCCACGATGAAGAAGGCCGCACGGTTCCTCGAGCAGCGCATGGCGCGTGATATCGAGCGCGTGACCGGTGGCCGCTACCGTCGACTGCGCGTCGATGAGGCGACGCTCACCTTCACCGTGTACTCGCCGGAAGCCGATGAATGGCTCGACGTGCGCCAGCTGTCGCAGGGAACGCTCGATCAGCTGTACCTGTGCGCGCGCCTCGGTATCGTCCGCCAGGTGACCCAGCCGGCCAACCCGCCACTGATCTTCGACGATCCGTTCATCACCTTCGACGACGATCGCGCTCGACGTGCACTGGCGCTGCTCAAGGACATCTCGCGCGAGCACCAGGTGATCTATCTCACGACGTCGGATCGCTACGACGCGATGGCCGACAAGGTGGTCGAGCTGACCGCCCCCACCGAGCGTGACGAACCCGAGCCAGTGGCTACGCCGGCACAACCGGTCGAGACCCTGTCGATGTGGCAGGAAGCGATGCTCCCTGCACCGGTGCCGAAGCAGCGCCCACCGGCCACTGACGCCGCCGCCGGCGCCACCAACGGAGCTGGCACTGCCCCTGCTAATGGCAACGGACACAAGCCAGTCGACGGTGAGCCTGACCTCGCTCCGCTCTGGCCGGTGGAGGAGCGCTGATAGGCGCAGGCGCGCTCTTCGGCCTCGCCGCAGCCCTCTCGTGGGGCGCCGGCGACTTCTGTGGGGGACTCATCTCCCGTTACGGCAGCGTCCTCATGGCGATGCTTGCCAGCCAGGGCATCGGTTTCGTCGTGACCATCCTCATCCTGGTCGCCTCGGCCGAGCCCGTGCCCGGGTCCGACGCCCTGGTGTGGGCTGCGATCGCTGGAATCTCGGGCGTCGGCGGCCTGGCCTTGTTCTACCTCGCGCTGTCGCGCGGCACGATGGGGCTCGTCGCGCCGCTGGCCGCCTTGATCGGTGCGGGCGTGCCAGTGCTCATCGCCGTGGTGGAAGGGGAAAGCCCGGACGCGAGTCGGTGGGCGGGAATCGGGATCGCCCTGCTGGCAGTCGTTCTCATCTCGCTGCCGCCGCTCAAACCCGGCCCAACGCAGCGCCGCGTTGTGCGGCTGGACATTGCCGAGCTGCCCATCGTCCTGTTGGCCGGCCTCGGCTTCGCTGGCTTCTTTATCGGCATCGACAAGGCCACTGCGAGCGGCGCGACGTGGTGGCCTCTCGCCGTCGTTCGCATCTTCGGTCTGGCCCTGGTGTTGCTGGGGATCGTCTTCATCGCCTGGCGTCGACACGCCGGTGGGTGGCGCGAACGCACTGTGAGCGCGCTGGGCATCGATCGCTTCCGACGAACGGGCCACACGTTCATTGGCGCCCTGCCCCTGTTCGTGATCGCCGGCGCGGGCGACATGGGCGGGAACTTCTTCTTCGTCCTGGCCAACAATTCCGACGCGTTATCGGTCGCCGTGGTTCTGTCGTCGCTCTACCCGATCGTCACCACGATCCTTGCCGCGGTCGTGCTGCGAGAACGGTTACGGCCGGTTCAGATCGCCGGCGTAGTGCTGGCGACGCTCAGCGTTCCGCTGCTGCGCTAGCCAACGCGCGATGGGTGCGACTGCGGAGGAAAAGTTAGTTCTGGCCGCGCGTGCCCGTGACGCGCAGGACTTCCCAGCCGCCGCCCTCGGCCGCGCGGACGTCGTAGCGCGGCTGGTCGAACGTAGTGGGGCCGCGCGTTCGACGCCCCGTGGCAAGGTCGTAGCACGATCCATGCCATGGACATTGGATGCAGCCGTCGACGAGCTTTCCTTCCGCGAGCGGCCCGCCGGCGTGCGCGCATTGCGCGTGCATCGCGTACACGGTCTCACCCTGGCGCACGACGACCAGCTGCTGGGCACCTGCCTTGGCGGCTGTCGGAGCACCTTCCGGGATTTCCGCCAGGTCGAGCTTCGTCCATTTGGGCTCGCCGATAGAACCGCCACGCATGGCGATTGACCATGTTGCCCAGCGTGTAGACCAGCTCACCACCCACGAAGGCGCCGACGGTCAGGAGCAGATAGCCGATCAGCGATAGGGCGAACGGCAACAGCCGATCGCCAGTGGGGTTAGCAAAGCGCAGGCCGAACGAGATGAGATAGACGATCAGCGACAGCACCATGATCGTCGCATGGACGGTGGCGACCATGCGCGGTTCGTCGTCCGTATCGGTGTAGTCGGCCGCACCGGCTACCGCGGCGGCGAGCATCGCCAGGATGCCGATGGCGATCGCCCAGTCGGCTGCCGTCCGCAGGTCCAGCAGGTCGAGCAGGATGGCCAGCGTGAGGATGCCGATCGGCAGGTCCGTGAGCGCGGCATGGACAGAGTGGCCGAGCCACTTGCCGTGGAGGAAGTCCTTGATCGGGCGGATCGGCCGGAAGATCGCGCCCAGCCAACGGACGTTGAAATCGCCGAAGGGCCTTGCCCAACCCGCCTGGGCGTACAGGATCCGCGAGAACAAGCGACCGATCACGTGCTCACCTCCCGACGCGAGCGTACGCCAGCGCGCATAGCAAGGCCACATTCTGCTGATGTCCCTGTGCGACGATCGCGTCCGTGTCCGACCCGCCCTATGACAGCGACGACCTGCCCAGCGCGCCCGATCAGCGCACCGACGTCAGCCTCGGCGAGGCGGCGCGAACGTGGGGTTACGTAGCGCTCAACAGCTTCGGTGGCCCGGCGGGGCAGATCGCCGTGATGCACCGCGAGATCGTGGAGCGGCGCAAGTGGATCGACGAGAACCGATTCCTCCACGCCCTCAACTACTGCATGCTGCTGCCCGGTCCGGAGGCGCAGCAGCTGGCCACCTACATCGGCTGGCTGATGCACGGCATGCGTGGCGGGCTCATCGCCGGCGGCCTCTTCATCCTCCCCGGGGTGATCGTGCTGATGGTCCTGTCGATCATCTATGCCGCCTTCAACGACACGACCTTCGTGCAGGCCCTCTTCTACGGCATCAAACCGGCGGTCATCGCGGTGGTGTTCGAAGCCATGGTTCGCCTGTCGAGACGGGCGCTGATCAGTCCGCTCCACGTGGCAATCGCCATCGGCGCTTTCGTCGCGATCTTCTTCTTCGACCTTCCGTTTCCCCTGATCATCCTGGCGGCCGCATTGGTTGGCCTTGCCGCACGACGCCCGGCGGTGCCGGCCGATTCCATGCCCGAGGCTCTCGCGGACGCGCCCAAGCTGCCCGACACGCGCCGATCGCTGCGCATCCTGATCACGGGCGTGGCGATCTGGCTGGCGCCGACGGTTCTGCTGTACCTGACGCTTGGTCCGTCCAACATCTTCACCCAGCTCGCCTTGTTCTTCTCGTTCGCGGCGGTGATCACGTTCGGCGGCGCGTACGCCATCCTGGCCTTCATCGCCCAACAGGCGGTAGACACGTACGGCTGGCTGACCTCATCGCAGATGCTCGATGGACTCGGCCTTGCCGAGAGCACGCCGGGACCGCTGATCATGGTTGTGCAGTTCGTGGGGTTCCTGGCCGCATTCGGCGCCTCGACCACGGGTATCAACCCCTACGTTGCCGGCGCGATCGGCGGCCTGTTGGTCACGTACGTGACGTTCCTGCCGTCATTCACGTTCATATTTGCCGGCGCGCCATACGCCGAGTACCTGCGCCGCCGGCCCGGTCCATCCGCCGCCTTGAGTGGCATCACCGCCGCGGTGGTGGGCGTCATCGCCAACCTCGCCGTGTGGTTCGCGATCCAGACGCTGTTCACCACGACGGGCGAGGTGCGAATCGGCCCATTACGGCTACACACCGTCGAACTGGCCAGCCTCGACGTCTTCGCGGTGGTCCTCGCCCTGGCGAGCTACTTTGCCCTGACCCGGCTGCGCTGGCCGTTGTTGCTGACCATCGCCGTGAGCGCGGCAGTGGGTTTCGTCTATTTCGTTGCCGTGGGGCCGCGGCCCTAGTCGCGCCCTTAGTCGCCTAGTCGCCGGTCAGCCCAGCCGCAGCCGCCTCGTCCAACAGCCACGTGGCATTGGCGAGGATCGCCGTCTGGGCCGGCAGGCGCGCCGGATCCCGCGGGCCGTTGAGGATCGATGCGATCACATCTGCCTTGGCTTCACCGGCCGACATGACGAAGACCGCTCCGGCAGCGGGCAGAACTCGCGGAGCCAGCGTCACGCGGGGGAGCTTCGGTTCGATGTGATCCGGCGCCGGCACGCCCATCACCAGCGGCGCGTCAGCCGCGAGGCCGGGGCTATCGGGGAAGATCGACAGGGTGTGTCCGTCGCTGCCCACGCCGATCAGGAAGACGTCAAAACCGGGCAGTCCGTCCAGGCCGGCGGGAACCATCCCTTCGATGTCCACCTTGTAGGCGAGCGCCGCCCAGCTCGGGCCGAGGCCTCGTGCGATTGCTTCCTCGGTCTCGATCGGATGGACCTTGTCCACGTCGATCAGGAGGCCGGGCACTATCCCTGCGTCGACGTCGACGCCGTACGCGCCGCGTGCCCGACTCGCCGGTGTGGGCGGCGGACTCAAAGAGGATGCTGTAGGCCAGGCCGGCGTTCGAATCGGGATGGTCGCGCGGCACGAAGCGCTCGTCGCCCCACCAGAAATGGACGTCGCCCCACGGGATCGCGTCGCGCCACGGATGCCCGGCAAGCACGCGGTAGAGCGCCACGGCGGACGAGCCACCGGCGAGCGCGATGTGTGCCGTGCCGCGCTGCTTCAAAGGGACTTTCAGCGCCGCAACGATCCGTGCCGAGGTCTCGCGAGAAACGGCATCCTCGTCGGGGAGCACGACGACTTCGGTGCCGTCAACGGTCAGTGTTCGGAGAACCTCCTCGGTCATCGCTCGCGGTCTGCCTCAGCCGGACACGAACCGGACAGCGCGGATGAGCGACGCCTCGAAGATCTTGTCGGTGCCGGGTCGCTCCAGCGCTTCGGCGATGAACGGCGTCTCGTCGAATGGCTCCAGCCGTCCGGCACGCCGGGTGACCTGTGCGCCGTTCCAGTCCGCGGTCGCGAGCAGGTGGTCGGCCTGGCGCGTGATCCGCGCGCGGACGATCGAGCGTGGCCGCTCGGCCTCGATGTCCACGCGAACGAGAGATCCGGGCGCGCGTTGCGAGCCGTCGAGGGTGGCCCGGACCGGTCGCAGTTCCACCTTGATCTCGTGTCGCTTTGCGTTGCGGAACGAGCCGGTGAGGAGGTCCTCTTCGTCGGGATGGCGCGTCAGCGGCTGCTTGATCTCCCACCCGAGACGCGCGGCGAGCCAGCCGCAGAAAAAGGCCGCCTTGGAGATGCGCATGGTCGAGGTGGGTCGCGAGATGTCGATGCGAACGTGGCGGATATGGTCGATCTCACGCAGCAGCAGCGGATGGTCGAACAGGCCGGCCGTCAGCTCGCGCCAGAGGGTGAGTCGCAGCCAGCCCACGTCAGTCACAGAGATCCCGTCCGACACGACGGTTGCCAGGCCGGCCAATCTCGCCCCGCCGTCTTCATGGAAGCTCCCCGAGTCGACGAGCAGCCGATCCGATGTGCCCACCACCTCCGAGAACTGGCGGGAGCCGAACGGCGGATCGTCCGGCCACCACAGAACAACAGGCAGGTCGTGGATCAGGAGTGGCGTCACGACTCGCGACAGGTGCTGCGAAAGCTCGCCGCCAGTCTTGACGATGATCTCCTCGGTGCACATCTCCGCGTCCGAGCGTTCGGAGATCTTGCAGTCGGCGTAGATGTGCGCGTCCATGACCGATGGCCCGTCGAAGTCGCCCGGCGCGACCACGATCGCGCGCGACGGGTGTCGCTGGTGGAGCGCGTTGATCGCCGCCAGGGCCCGCTCTGATGTCTCCGGCCGGGGAGCGATGACGACCAGCGTGAGGACGCTCGTTCGCATGCGCACCCGCACCGACCGGCGACTTTCCTGTGGCCCCGTGAGGTGCCCGTCCCCCTGCCCGTCGCTCATCACTTCATTGGTCAGCTTGCTGCGCTCGGCCTGCTCGGCGGCTGTCGTCCAAACCTGGCTCAGCTGCTCCACGCACTGACTGATGCTGTTCGCGCGCACGTGCCAGCGGGACGTCTCCGTATCGATCTCGTTCCCGGGATCGGCAGTCTCAACCGCACTGGGTGATCCGGCCATTACCGGCGAGAGCGGAGCTGGATTGGCATCCTCGCCCACTGGCTTGGGCTTGCGTCGCGCAGTCACGTCCTACAGCCTCCGCCAGCGCCGGCCGTCATGCTCGATCAGCTCCTCGGCCGCATCCGGACCCCAGCTGCCGGCCTCGTAGAAGCAGATGTCGCTGTCCGGGGTACCCTCCTCGTCCCACTTCTGCCACTGCTCGATGATCGGCGTGACGATTCCCCACGCCGCCTCGACCTCGTCGGCTCGTGTGAATAGCGACGCGTCGCCGAGCATCGCGTCGAGGAGCAGCGTCTCGTACGCCTCGGGCGTGTCGCGCGTGAACGCGAGGCCATACGTGAAGTCCATGTTGACGCTGCGTACGTCGAGCCCCAGCTCGGGCACCTTGGCCGCAAAACGCAGCATGATTCCCTCGTCGGGCTGGATGCGCAGGGCGAGCAGATTCGGTTCCGGCGGCGTGGCGCTCTCGCTGAACAGCATCAGCGGCGGCAGCTTGAACTGGATCGCGATCTCTGTGGCGCGCCGGGCCAGGCGCTTGCCGGTGCGCAGGTAGAACGGAACGTCGGCCCAGCGCCAGTTCTGGACCTCGACCTTCAGAGCGACGAAGCTCTCGACCTTCGAATCGGGCGCCACCTCGTCCTCTTCGCGGTACCCGGCCACGTGCTTGTCGCCGACCCAGCCCGCTTTGTATTGGGCACGCACGACGCTCGCGCGGACGCGCGCCTCGGTCCACTCCGGATCGACGGCGCGAAGGACGCGCACCTTTTCGTCACGCAACGCATCCGCCTCGAACGCGATCGGCGGCTCCATCGCCACCAGCGTCAGCAGCTGCAGAAGGTGGTTCTGGAGGATGTCGCGCGAAGCACCCGCCTCCTCGTAGAACGCGCCACGACCCTCGACGCCCACGTCTTCGCCCACCGTGATCTGGACGTGGTCGACGTAACGCCTGTTCCAGAGCGGTTCGAAGATGCCGTTGCCGAACCGGAAGATCATCAGGTTGCGGACGGTCTCCTTGCCCAGGTAGTGGTCGATGCGGTAGACCTGCGACTCGTCGAAGACGGACATGAGCGCGTCGTTCAGCTTGCGCGCCGAGTCGAGGTCGTGGCCGAACGGCTTCTCGACGACGATGCGCGCCCAACCCTCGCGGTCGCCCTGCTTGTTCAGCCCGGCGTGACCCAGGTTCTCGACGATCTCCTCGTACGCCGAGGGGGGAGTGGCCAGGTAGAAGAGCCGGTTGCCACGCGTGCCACGTGCGGCGTCGATCTGCTCCAGCCGCTCGGCGAGGTCCTTGTACCCGTTGCGGTCGGAGAACTCGCCGGGCTCGTAGAAGATGCTCTCAGCGAAGTCGTGCCACAGGCCTTCCTCGGGCTTGACCCGGGAGTGGGCCTCGAGCGACTCGCGCGTCATCTTGCGGAACTCATCATCGCTGAGCTGCCGGCGCGAGAAGCCGACGACGCTCGTCTCGGCCGGTAGCAGGCCGGCACGCCGCAGGTTGTAGACCGCGGGCAGGATCTTTCGCGAGGTCAGGTCGCCGGTCGCGCCGAAGACGACGATCGCGCACGGCTCGGGGACGCGTTCCAGGAGCAGGCCGGCGCGCAGCGGGTTCTGTTCCGACTCGTCCTGGTCGCGGTTTAGATGGACCGTGGCCGCGGGCGGCGTGTGCGCCTTGGTGGTACCGACGGCAGTCTTTGCCCGAGCCGTGGTCGCCACGGTTACTCCGTCTTGACCGCGTGGCCGCCGAACTGCTGACGAAGAGCGGCCAGCACTCGCGCTCCGTAGCTCTCCTGCTGACGGCTCCGGAAACGCGTCATCAGCGACAGCGTGATGATGGGTGCCGGCACGTCCAGGTCGATCGCCTCCTGGACCGTCCAGCGGCCCTCGCCCGAATCCTCGACGTAACCACGGATATCGCCCAGCTCCTCGCCGTGCTGGGAAAAGGCGCGGCCCAGGAGCTCGAGCAGCCACGAGCGGATGACCGTGCCGTGCATCCACGCCTCGGAGACCGCGGCCAGGTCGAGCGGATACTCCGATGCGTGCAGGATCTCGAACCCTTCGGCGTACGACTGCATGAGCCCGTACTCGATCCCGTTGTGGACCATCTTCACGTAGTGGCCTGAGCCCGGCGGCCCGCAGTGGACGTAGCCACCGTCGGGTGGTGCCAGCGCCTTGAAGATCGACTCAAGGGGCTTTACGGCTGCCGGCTCGCCACCGACCATGATTCCGTACCCGTTGACGAGGCCCCAGATGCCGCCGCTCACGCCGGCGTCCACGAAGTTGAGGCCGCGTGACTTGAGCAACGCGTGGCGCCGCTTCGAGTCCTTGAAGTTGGCATTGCCGCCGTCGACGATCGTGTCTCCGGGCGCCATGGCCGCGGCAAACTCCTCGAGCGTCTTCTCGGTCGCTTCGCCGGCGGGGACCATCAGCCACACGACGCGTGGCGCCTGCGAACATTGCCACGACTTCGGCCGGCGAGAAGCCGCCCTCGAGGCCCTCACCGATGATCTCCTCGGTCTTCTCGGGCGTGCGGTTGTAGGCCACGACGCGGATGCCCGCCTTGTGCAGTCGACGCGCCATGTTGCTGCCCATGCGGCCGAGACCGACCAACGCCAGCTCAGTGGGCATCGCTAGCTCGGGTTCCCAGGCGTGCTATCGGCGGCAGCGGCTTCGTCGTCGGTTCCATCGGCGGTGGCGGCTTCGCTGGCGCGGAGCGGCTGGTCGAGCGCGTCGTCCAGCACGTCGCGGAGCGCGGCCAGTCCGGCGTCGGCATCGGCAGACAGGTTGATGGTGATGACCGGCAGGTCGTGCGACTCCAACGAGGCGAAATCGCCCGCCGCCTGAGCGGCGATCAGGATGGCAAACGACTCCGCCGAGCCGGGAATCGGAACATCGTCTTCGGGGTTGTAGTCGGTCACCAGCTGGATGAAGCAGCCGATGGGTGCCCCGCCCTTGTGCAGCTGGCCCGTGGAATGCAGGAAGCGCGGCCCGTAACCGAGAGTTACGGCGCGGGCGGTCCGATCACGGAGCAGCTGCTGGATGCCGCGCAGAGCGGCTGTTCGCTCCGGCGTCTCGGCAATGTAGGCGTGGATGCCGAAGTAGCCGTCGCGGCGGCAACGCGCCAGGTGTCGTCGGAGGACAACATCCATCTCGTCCGTTTCGCCCGTTGTGAGGCGCATCGGAGCATCGCCGGCAAGGTTGAGTGGACCGGTCGTGGCGAGCGTCTCGGGCTCTGGTAGCGAGCCCTCTTCGCGGAAGATGTCCAGGGCGCGCTTGGTGTTGTCCTTGGACTCGGTGACGTTCGGCTCGTCGAATGGGTTGATGCCCATCACGGCTCCGGCGACGGCCGTCGCGAACTCCCAGCGGAAGAACTCCCCGCCCAGAGCGCCGCTGCCGCCGAGCATCGACAGGTCGAGCACCGGATGGCCGGCCTCCGCGAGCGCATCGAGAGCGGCGTCGGTCGACTCGAGCCATGTCTGGTCAGCGCCGGTCGAGATGCGCACGAAGACCCGATCCGCGCCGTAGACGCCGGGGTCGCCGAGGGCCTCGCCGTCGACCGGCACTATGCCCATGCCACGCTTGCCGGTGCTCTCGGCCACGAGCTGCTCGATCCACGAGCCAAGGCTCGCGTAGCGCGGCTCGATGATGAGCGTCAGCTTGTCGCGACCAGCGGTGGCAAGGACGCCGAGGGCAACACCGAGCCACAACCCGGGGTTGTTGGCACTCGATATTCGGCAGCGCTCCGCGGTCGCTACAGCGTCAGCGAGGATGGCCCGTGTGTCGAGGCCCATGAGCGCCGCCGGGACAAGGCCGACGTAGGACAGCGCGCTGTAGCGGCCGCCCACGTCCTCTGGATTGAGGAACTCCTCGCGGAAATGGTCGATATGCGGGATGGACGCGACGCTCTTGCCCGGGTCGGTGATCGCCACGAAGTGGTCGCCGTGCGCCTCTCGGCGAAGATCGCGGTGGATCTGGTCCTCGAGCGCCCAGAAGTGGGCCTGGAACGACAGCGTCTCGGTCGTCGTTCCCGACTTGGATGCGATCAGGTACAGGGTTCCGGCTGGGTCGGTAGCCGCGGTCGCGGCGCGAACGGCGAGCGGGTCCGTTGAATCGAGGACGCGGACAGGGACACCGCCGTCGGGAAGTGGCGACGAGCTCGCCAGGACCTCGGGGGCGAGTGACGAGCCGCCCATGCCGCACACCACGGCGCCGATGAAGCCCTCTCCTCGGATTCCCTCGGCGAAGGCTTCGAGTACCTCCACGTTGTCGCTGAACGAGAAGGGCAGCCCAAGCCAACCGAGGCGGTTGCCGATCAGCGCGGCAACGTGCTCGTCATCAGTCCAGACGGACGCGTCCTGGTCCCAGATGCGCTCTGCCCACGTGTCGCTGATCGCGCGCGCCAGCGTCGCCTCGATCTGCTCAGCCAACTCGGCAGGGATTCGCTCTGCACGACGAGGCGTGCCGACGTCCGTCATGAGGCGACTGCTTCGGCGGGCTGGGCGACCAGTGCACGTGCCGCCTCGGCGATCGCGGCGGCGTCGATGCCGGCGTCGGCCAGCTCTTCCTGGGGCGTCGCCGAGCCCGGCAGATGCCGAACCGCGAGGATGCGGCCGTCTACCGCGATGCCTGCTTCGGCGAGCGCGGACAGGACCGCCTCGCCCAGGCCGCCCTCCGGCCAGTGATCCTCGACGGTGATCACGCCGCGCGTCTGCTCGGCTGCGGCGATCAGCGTCTCCGTGTCGAGCGGCTTGACGGAGTACAGGTCGATGACCCGCGCGGCGATCCCTTCTGCGGCCAGCGTGTCAGCCGCATGGAGCGCCTCGAAGAGCGTGATGCCGGCGGCCACGATCGTGACCGCGTCATCGGCCGATTGGCGGACCACGTGGCTGCCGCCGACCGTGAACTCCTCATCGGGGCCGTAGATGGTCTCGGTCGCCTGGCGTGTGGTGCGCATATAGCTGATTCCGTCGTGGTCGGCCATCAGCGGCAGCAGCTTCGCCGTCTGGTTGGCGTCGGATGGGTAGAGCACGATGCTCCCGTGGATGGCGCGCATCTCGGCGAGGTCCTCGAGCCCCATCTGCGACGGTCCGTCCTCGCCGATAGACACGCCGGCGTGGGAGCCGAATAGAGCCAGCCTGGCGCGGCTCACGGCCGCCATCCGCACGAAGTCATAGCCACGGCTCAGGAAGGCGGCAAAGGTGCCCGAGAAGGGCCGCCAGCCACGCACCTGCATGCCCACCGCCGCGCCGAGCATCTGCTGTTCGGCGATGTACATCTGGAAGAAGCGCTCGGGCAGCTCGTTGGCGAAGATCTCGGTGTAGGTCGAGTTGCCGACCTCCCCGTCCAGTACCACCACGTCACCGCGTGCCTTGCCCAGCGCGGCCAAGGCGTCGCCGAACGCCTTGCGCGTCGCCACCTTCTGGCCGAGCTCGTAATGTGGCAGATCCAGGTCGCCGCTCTCGAAATGGTTGGGCTCGACCGACTTGTCCGGCAGCTGTGGCGGCAGGACGATGTTCTTCTCGGGACCCAGCTCGGCCAGCGCCGCGGCCTCGTCCTCGACCGGCTTGCCGTGCATCCCGAGCTTGTCGGCGACCGCGGACACGCCCTTGCCCTTGATCGTCTTGGCGATGATCGCGGTAGGGGCGTCGTTGTTGGCCACGGCCTCGGCATAGGCGCGGTCGACGGCCTCGACATCGTGACCATCGATCTCGATCGTGTGCCAGCCAAAGGCGCGGATCCGGTCGGCGTACAGGTCGAGGTCCCACTCGTAGCGAGTGGGGCCGGTCTGGCCGAGCCGGTTGACGTCGATGATCGCTGTCAGCTTGTCCAATCGGTCGTATGAAGCCTGTGCGAGAGCCTCCCACATTGAGCCCTCGGCCATCTCGGAGTCGCCACACAGGATCCATGTCCGAAAAGGCAGTCGGTCGAGCTGTTTACCGGCAAGCGCGATGCCGACCCCGATCGGCAGGCCCTGGCCCAGCGAGCCGGTAGCCACGTCGACCCACGGCAGGACGGGCGTCGGGTGGCCCTCGAGGCGGCTGCCGCGTCGTCGGTAGGTCATGAACTCGGGCTCGTCGATCGCCCCGATCGCCTTCAGGATCGAGTAATACAACGGCGACGCATGGCCCTTGGAGAAGATCAGGTGGTCGTTGTGCGGATCCTTGGGCTGGTCGACGTCGTAGTGCCAGTACTTGGCCACGAGGACGGACATCAGCTCCGCGGCGGACAGGGACGACGTGGGGTGGCCCGAACCAGCCGCGCTCGAGACGCGGACGGAGTCGACGCGAAATTGCTGGGCCAGATCACGCCAGGTCTGCGGATCGTCTCGCACGTCTGTCATCTCTTTCGACCTAGGCTAGCGGGTCACGTTAACCGTGGCGTAACGCAGGCATAACATTGGCCGCCCGTGCAAGAAAGCATCTCCGCAATCCTTCGGATTGCTGCGCGCTACCGGCCCGGTCCCCGGTAGCCGGGTCCCGAGCCGTTCGCTTGCGAAACGCTCCCGTCATGGCGTGTCTCGGTGACCTGGCGCTTGACATTGTGGTGCGCGCAGGCGACTCCCTTGACGCCGGGACCGACGTTCCAGCGAGCATCCGATTTCGAGCCGGTGGCTCGGCGGCCAACGCTGCCAGATCCTTCGCGTTGCTGGGCGGGCGTGCGGTGTTTGTCGGCGCGATTGGAGACGATGACGTGGGCACTCGACTCATCCGGGCGATGCGCTCTGCCGGGGTCGTGGTCCACGCGGTACGGCGACGCGGCCACACGGCGCGGCTAGTCGTTGTCGTCAGCGGGGGCGGCGAACGCTCCTTCCTCACTGATCGCGGGGTTGCCGATGGTCTGGCGCCGCGTTCGTTGAAGAAAGGCTGGCTGGCGAAAGTCGGTGTCCTCCACGTTCCGGCGTATTCGTTCCTGAACCCGCCACTGTCCGACGCGGCATTCGTGGCCGTTGAGAGGGCGCGCGCTGGCGGGGCGCTGGTCTCGGTGGATCTCGCCTCGCATCGCCCGCTGCTCGCCCTGGGTCGTCGTGCCGCGCGTGACCTCCTTGAGCGCGCCGCGCCCGACATCCTGTTCGCAAACGAGCGCGAGGCCGAGGTGGTCGCGGGACGGGTCGCCACCGAGCGCCTCCTGGAGCTTGCGCCAATCGTCGTGGTCAAGCAGGGCGCGGTTGGCTGCCGCGTTCTATGGCGATCGGGAGAGCGTGGTGAGCGGTCGCAGTCGAGCGTGGCCACGACGCGGATCGACGCTACCGACACAACCGGCGCCGGCGACGCCTTCGATGCCGGGTTCCTGTTTTCGTTGCTCGCGGGCGGCTATCGTCGCGGCGCCGCCCCAGCGGCCGCGGACCTGCGTCGGGCGGCTTTGGCCGGCCACCGCTCCGCAGCGAAGCTGCTCATGGCGCCCCGAAAGGAGCTGAGCGTCTGATGGATCTGCCGCTCGACGTTGCGGCGCCGGTCGCCGAAGCACTTGCTGCTGGTCGGCCGGTCGTCGCCCTCGAGTCGACGCTGATCACTCACGGTCTGTCGTGGCCAGCGAACGTGGACGCGGCGCGCCGTGCCGAGCAGGCGGTGCGCGACGGGGGCGCCGTGCCGGCGACCGTGGCCGTTCACAACGGGACGTTGCTCGTCGGAGTGTCCGACTACGAGCTCACCGAGCTGGCGCAGACCGCGGGGGCGCGCAAGGCGTCGCGTGGCACGTTGGCGCTCGCCCTGACCGAGGGCGGCTGGGCTGGCACCACGGTCGCGGCCACGATGATCGCCGCATCGTTAGCCGGCATCCAGGTGTTCGCCACTGGCGGCATCGGCGGCGTCCATCGCGGCGGCGAACGGACGCTGGACATCTCGGCCGATCTGGACGAGCTCGCGCGGACACCGGTGCTGGTGGTCTGCGCCGGGCCCAAGTCGGTCCTCGACGTGGATCTGACGCTGGAGTACCTGGAGACGCGCGGCGTGCCGATCGTCGGTTGGGGTACGCGCGAGCTGGCCGGCTTCTTCTCGCGTGAGAGCGGCCGCACGCTGACCGGATCGGTTGCCGATGCCGGCGAAGCGGCCGCGCTCGCGTCTGTGCATTGGAGCCTCGGACTCGCCACCGGACTGGTAATAGCCGTGCCGGTGCCGGCCGACGCAGCCCTACCGCGTGACGAGGCAGACCAGGCGATCGCTCAGGCCCTTGCCGACTCGGACGCCGCCGGCATCCACGGTCCTGCGGCCACACCCTTCGTGCTGGCGCGCGTCACCGAGCTCACCAACGGCCGCTCGGTGGCCGCGAACCTCGCGCTGATCGAAAACAACGCGCGCGTGGCCGCGGAAATCGCCACCGCCCTCACGGCGATGACCGGCAGGTAGCGTCAGCCGTTGCGGAGGGTTGTGGTGTCGACGACCTCGAAGTCGCTGCCGTGCAGCTGGTGCAGGTCGTGCAGATCGTCGTCGTCCCAGCCGACGGCCGGAGCGCCCGTCACGTACATGGAGGAGCCGTTGTCAGCCAGGATCATGCCGTAGACCTGGAGGGCGCGGAGGATGACCCGCGCCTGGGGTCCGAACCGCGAGATGTCGACCGTGGACTTGAGTCGGATGCGGAGGCCCATCGGCGGCAGGTCGGCTGAGGTGTAATCGCTCGCGTAGTGCCGGGCCGGATAGATGTACGCGCGACGCGTCGTCTCGGCGGTAAATCGCAGCGCGTGGCGGATGACGCCCGCGGCGACCTCGTCGTAGCGGGCCAGGCCGGGGAGGATCGGCAATCCGGCCGCGTCGGCTGAAGTCCAGCCATCGGGGCGCAGCACATCCGATCGCATATTCCAGATCGCGCCCGAGCCTGCGCGCCAGCCGGTCGCGGTCTTGCGCGCGGCGAACAGCTCGTACAGGTAGCAGTTGTCCTTGTCGACCATCAGGATGTGCCGATCGCTGCCGCCCTCCGTCTTTGGCCGCTTCGGTATCGGGTAGGGGCCGCGGTCGGATTCGCCCGGCCAGGTGAAGCGAACCGCCTTCTTCTTGGCCGTGCCGGCAACAACGTTGTATGGGATTCCGTAGTTGCCGCCGCCGGTCGAGCTGAAATCGGGGTGCAGGTATGCGTTCAGTCCGATGCTCGCCATCAGCCGTCCCGAATCGGATCTCACGGGCAGTGAGTCGACCTGCTTGTTCCAGACATTCGTGCTGGGGAAGACGGGGCAATTCGGCGCCTGCGCGAGCGTGACGGGCGCAACAGCTGCATTGACCGGCGTGGCCGCGAACGCGCAAGCCAGCGCGATGCAGAGCAGCCGAACGACGAAATTGCGGGGCATGCGCCGATGCTCACCTTCCACGCGCGAACAGGCTATGCGCTGGCGGGTCTAGGCGCGCCGTACTTTTCGGTGTCGCTTCGCGTCACCGGCGTCACCGGCGTCACCGGCGTCACCGCGGGCCGTCGCCCGGCGTCAGTCAGGTGAACGAGTCTCAACCCAAAGGCCACCGCGAAGAAGCCAGGGAACGACGCGCCGTTGCCACGCGTCACAGGCAGGTCGACTAGAGTGGAATCAGGAGGCGCGCGCCGTTTGACTTCAGATACGACTGATCCCACTCAATCGCCCGCGCCCGTCGCCAAGCCGCGATCGGGTGCCATAGCGGCGGTCCTGAGTGCCATATTCCCCGGCCTCGGACAGGCCTACCTCGGCGATCGGCGCAACGCAATCATGTTTGCGGCACCCGTCATCGCCCTGTTCCTGTTCCTGGGCTTCGTGCTGCTCAACCGCAACCTGGCTTTACGCGTCCTCGACCCGACCATCTCCTTCGCCATCGTTGTCATCGTGGTCGCCTACGGCCTCTGGTGGTTCGCGGCCGTCCTGAATGCCTGGTTGCGGGGGACGCACAGGGCAACTTCCTCAGTTGCTGCGTTGCTCGTGATCTTGCTGCTCGTCGGAGCTGTGGACGTCTACGGAGCGAACTACTTCTGGCGGATCCGGAACGGGAGCGAAGGGATCTTCGTGGGCAACCCGCTCAACGAAACGCCGCCACCGCCGACTCCCAGCCCAACTCCGCTGCCGGCAGGTGAGACAGCGGACCCTCTCGCCACACCAACGCAGCGACCGCCCGACTACGTCGACCCCAACGATCCTGACAACGATCCGACCGACGAACCGCCGGAGACCATCGAACCGGGTCCCACGCCGCAGGTCGACATCACGTCAATCGACGCACAGAACGACGGACTGCTGAACGTGATGCTTGTCGGGCTCGACTGGCAGCCCGGTCGCACCAGCAAGCGAACCGACACCATCCTCGTTGTCAGCGCCAACCCGGATACGGGCGACGTGATGATGTTCAGCTTCCCTCGTGACTCCGCCCGGTTCCCGCTGTACAACGGCGGTACCTACAACGGCAAGATCAACACGTTCGCGGGCTATGCCAACGGCAGCCCGGATTACCCGGACGGCGGCCTGAAGTCGCTTGCCTACGAGGTCGGGTATCTGCTGGGCAGCCCCGTCGACTACTACGCCAGCGTGAACATGCCGGGCTTCCTGTCGGTGATCGACCAGGTTGGTGGCGTGACCGTCACCAACAACCGCACCATCCACGACGACACACTGCAGTTCTACCTGGAGCCGGGCACCTACCACCTCAGCCCCGATGACGCTCTTCGGTACGTCCGCACCCGCCACGGCAGCGGCGGTGACTTCGGCCGTGCCGAGCGCCAGCAGCAGGTCCTGGCCGCGCTGCGCAAGGAGATCCTCAAGCCGGAGAACATCGCCCGGCTGCCGGACATCGTCGAGGCGATGTCCAACGTGATCAACACCGACTTCCCGCCCGACCAGATCGACCGCCTCGTCCAGCTGGCGGACCAGGTGTCATCGGACGTCACCCAGAGCTGGGTGTTCGGTAGCGATGGAGGCTGGTCGGTGCACCTTCGGCGGCAATACACCTGCGGTCGATCGGTGCAGTTCCTGAACATCCCCAAGATCGCCGAGCTGTCGATTCAGCTGTTCGGCGACAAGAGCCTGTGGAAGGGTGTGACTCCGCCTCCTGTGCCCGGCCCGCGCACGGACTGCCCGAACCCGCAGCCGACCGGCCAGTAACCACCGCGCCGGCCGACTAGGAGTCGAGTACCGGCGAATTAGCTGCTCGGCGAAAGTAGACTGCGGCCGAGATGCGTACTTACGAGGGAGCTTCCCGCCAGAACTACGAGGCCGTGCTGCGCTCGATCGGGGCGATGCTCGATCAGCGTGGCATGCGCGAGATCACGCTCTCGGAGACAGACGACGGGTTCCTCGTCCAGGGGCTTGCCGTCGCGCCCGGCGACGACCGGCCGTGGACCGATCCCGCCGCGCGACTGGAGAAAGAGACCTTCTATCTGGCCGAGGACGACGTCGCGCGCTTCATCGATGAATCTGTTGCACGGCGCCAGGGTCGTAGTCCGCTGCCGGCCGCGGTGGCTGCGCAACCACGTGGCTTCTACGAGGCCGCGCTGCGCGTAATCGGCGGCTACGTCGATCAGCAGCATCCGCGCGACGTCTTCTTCTTCGAGCAGGACCACCAGTTCGTGATGCGGCTGCTGATGCCCACACGAGCGGGTCTTCGCCATGTCCTCGTTGAGTTCACGCGTGACGAGATCGACGCGATGCTCAACAGCGCGCCGCATGGCCGCGCCGAGGCCTGACACAGATCCGTCCGCGATGCTCTTGGTGGCGTAGCCGGGCCGATCCGTTATAGCCCCGTCACGCGTCTTTGATATACGGTGTCGAGGTAGATAACCACTGATTCGTTGGAGGTCCATATGAAGGGACTCATCAAGCTCATTGCGGTGCTGTTCGTGGTCCTCTTGGCGGCCGTCGTGATAGTCCCGCTGGTCATCCTGGCAGGCCTGTTCGTCTGGCTGAAGCTCACCGAGGAGCCGGACGACGAGGCGCTCGACCTTGAGCCCGAGCTGGATGCCGTCGACGACGCCATAGAGGAAATGGGCTCGGTCTGACCGACACCCGTGCCGGTGCTGTTCCGCCACTGGCGGCAACAGACGCGCCGGTCAGCTTCCTAATCGACTACGACGGAACCATCTCGCTCCTTGACGTTGGCGACGAGCTCCTCTCCCGTCACTACCCGAACAGGGCGGAGATTGATCGGCTAGACGCGCTCTATGACGCCGGCGAGATCGGCTCGCGCGAGCTCATGCAGTGGGACATGGACGTCCTGCCGCGCGACGGGCACCTCCTCCGGCGCGAGGCGGCGGAGATCGCGCAGGACGAGACGTTTCCGGCGTTCGTCGATGCCGTTCGGCGGCGCGGCGCGCAGCTCGAGATCGTGAGCGATGGGTTCGGCTTCTACGTGGCCTCGAACCTGGCGGCGCTCGGCGTTCGAGACATCCCGGTCGCGACCAATGAGAACCGCGTGGGCGAGGGGAGTGCCGGAATGTCGTTCCCCTACGGCCACCCATCGTGTTTCGTCTGCGGCACGTGCAAGCGCGAGCGCGTGAGGCTCCATCAGGCGAGCGACAGAGTCGTGGTTTTCGTCGGCGACGGCACCAGCGACCGTTTTGCCGCTGCCCACGCTGACATGGTCTTCGCCAAGGGCTCACTGGCACGCATCTGCGCCGCCGAAGGGTGGCCTTTCATCGAATGGACGACGTTCGCCGACGTGGACTCGGAGGTCGCCGCGGCTTTCGAGGATGGCCGCTTGCCCACCAAGGCGGACCAGATGGCCGACTGGCGCGCCAGGCACGCGCATGCGCCGCGGCCCTTCATCTGCGGCCCGGAGGTCTGGGGCCCCGGCAGGACGACGCCCGGCCCCGGCCCGCACTGACCGTCGCAGCGTTCGCGGGGCGATCGTTCAAGCCCGCTAAGATCGGTTGAATGCGTTTCTCATTCCTTGTGAGCGTCCTCCTTGCGGGGGCGCTCGCCGCGTCGGTGCTCGCCGCGGCCCTCCTCGTCGGCCTATTCCCAAGTGGCTCTGGCGGAACCGCAACGGCCACTGGGCGCCCGACTTTCGGTTCGTTCGTGCCGTCAACGGCTGTCGCGACCACGCCAACGCCTCTGCCCTCGGTAGCTGAGCCGAGCCCAACGCCAGCCGCCTCGTTTGATCCGGGCCTGGGCGGCACCTACACCGTTCAATCGGGGGATTCGCTCAGCCTCATCGGTGAGCGACTGGGCATTCCGTGGCAGGCCATCGCCGAGGCAAACGGCATCGTCGGCCCTGCCTACATCATTACTCCCGGCATGATTCTGATAATCCCGCCAACCACCGTTCCGACATCGGGCGCCGGTTTCTACGTCGTCCAGTCCGGGGACACGATCACCGGAATCGCCCGCCAGTTCGACATTGATCCCTCGACGCTGGCCGACTTCAACAACATCGCCGACTGGAACTCGATAGCCGTCGGCGACATCATCTACATCCCTTCGGACGTGAACGCCACGCCGCTGCCGCTGCCTTCGTTCTAGCGGCAAGCCCGAACTCGGCGGGACAGTTGATGGCGAAGTGACATCTACCTGATGTGACAGAGCTCGCGGTCGGCCGATCAGTGGGGGAAGCCACTGTTCGCAGTGCCGCCGCGGGTGACGAAGCTGCCTTCGCACAGCTGATCGAGCGGCACAACTCGGCGATGGCACGCGTTGCGTACGTGATTGCCGGCGATCGCGAAGCGACCCTCGATGCCGTCCAGTCGGCGTGGACCATCGCCTGGCGAAAGCTGTCCAGCCTGCGCGACCCAAACCAGATCGAACCATGGCTGGTCGCGATCGCCGCAAACGAAGCTCGCCAGCACTGGCGTCGCCGTGGCAGGACGACGGTCGTCGACATCTCCGAGGCGCTCGATCGATCAGGCGCACCTGATCCGGGCGACAACGCGGCCGTCATGGATCTCGAGCGCGCTCTGCAGGGCCTTGGCCCCGACGATCGGCGCCTCCTGGCGCTCCGGTACGTGGCCGGCCTGGACTCCTTCGAGATCGCGAATCAGCTCGGCATGTCGGCGTCGGGAGTTCGTAGCCGCTTGGCGCGTTTGACGGAGCGGCTTCGCAAGGAGCTCAACGCGGGGGAAGGGTCAGAGGCATGAGCGCTGAGAGTCCGTTCGAGATGGAGCTGGCCAACCTCTTCGCGGCGTACGCGGATGGCGCCCCGGTCGTAGTCGATTCGAGCGCGCTAGCAGCATCGATCGCACACAGCCGGCCACGTGGCGCCTTTGGCCGCCTGTCATTCGGTCGGGGTTGGGTGATGCCGGCGCTGATCGCGCTTCTGCTGGTTGCGCTGGCCGTCAGCGTGGCGGTCGTAGGGGCGTGGCTGCTCAGGTCTGATCCATCGCCGCTCCCTCACACTGGGGTGTTCATCCAAGCCACTGACATGCGCGGAAGCCGCACGAACCCGACGCTCATCAACCTCGCCGATGGGAGGGTGCTCATCTCAGGCGGTCCCCCCGCGGAGGTATACAACCCGGCAACGGATACGACCCAGGGTGTGCCCGGCGATGGTCCGACGGGCGTGACGAACTCCAGCGTTCTGCTGAAGGACGGCAGGGTCCTGCTGATCAACTCCGATGGGATCCCAACCTCGTCTCGGGCGTGGATCTTTGACCCCGCCGCGCTGCGCTTTGCGGAGATTCAGCAGGTTGACGATGCTCCGGAGGATGGCTCCGCCAACTCCCCGCCCTTCGGCATCCAGCCTGAGCTCGCCCTGTTGCCCGATGGCAAGGTGCTGATTGCCGGTGGTACGGATGGCGTCATCCAACCCAGCATCGTGGCACTGGCCATGCTCTTCGATCCCGAAACCGAGACTTTCAGTCCAACCGGATCGATGACCGTCCCGCGCCGTGGTCACTCGATGACCGCCCTGCCTGACGGCCGGATCCTCGTCGCCGGCGGCTCCATGTTCGATCCCCCACGAGATGGCTTCGGCAACCCTGGTCCGAGCACCCTGCTCGCGACCGCAGAGATCTACGACCCTGTCACCGGAACGTTCACGCCGACCGTTAACATGGCTACGGTCGCGGGACCGAACGAGAGCCTGCAGATGTCGGATGGCCGTGTGTTGGTGTACTCCGCGCTTGTGGACGACGACTCCGATCCGAGCCAGCCACGTGATCCGGTCGCATTCGACATGTATGACCCACAGACGGGGAAATTCACCGAAGCAGGCCTCATCTCACGTCCCATCGACGACGTCGCTGCGTTGCGGGACGGCTCGATCCTCCTGTCAGGAGCTGACCACTACACGCAGCGGCAGGACGACCCTGCGGGTGGCGAGTACATGATCGACCTCTACCGGCCCTGGGCCGCGATCTTCGATCTGAAGACTGGCTCGTTGGACGATGTAGCGGCGCCCCGGACGGTGTACCCCGGGACGGTGGGCCTACAAGACGGGAGAGTTCTGTTCGCCGGAGGCGCCCCCTATCCCCAAGGTCTAGAACGTTGGGGTTCGATTAATGAGCCGTGGATGGAGATCTTCGAGGAACCGGGATTGTGAAGGCGAGCCGTTACGGCCTGATGCCGCTGGACTGACGTCGCCTTTACCGAAACCTCGAGCCGGACCACCTCCATTTGTCGGTCGGCGGCCGCCGGGTAATCGCCGAAGCTCTGATGGCCACGGGCTGCGGGAGATTGACCCCAGCAGCCCGATTCCGTGTCACGAATCATCGCAGCAGACTTGTTTCTAGCAGCAGCCGCCCGACCGGGAGCGGTCAGATCACTCGCGCGATGCTGGATGGGCGGACGGGTGGGACAGTTCGGCGATCGCCGGCATCTACCCGATGTCAACTCTTAGCCGAGGGATGAACCGTGAGACTTACTCGATCCACTGCTTCAGTCGTGGCGCTTGCGATCGCCTTGGTCACCGGAGGCTGCGCGTCTGCCAGTGAGCCAACGTCGGGTCCCGAGGCATCTGCAAGTCTGATGGCTCCCGAATCCTTCGCGACCAGCCAGCCGATCTCCCCAACGCCGGCGGCCTCGCCCTCAGCAACGATCCAGACTAGCGCCAGCCTTGGCGCATCGCCAACGGCACAGCCGTCGGCCGGCGGCTTGGTGGCGTTCGAATGGTTCGTGGATCGCGACCACAAGGACGTGGTGACTATTAACCAGGATGGCACCAACCGCCGAGCTCTCGCCGCGGACATAAAACCCAACGAGGACCACGCGGTCATCGAATGGTCGCCCGACGGGCGCACGATCGCGTTCGTCAGCGGTGAGTGGTATGAGGGGACCTCGATCTGGACGATCGGTCTTGACGGTTCCGACGCCGAACAGCTGATTGGTCCGAGTGACGAGTGCCGCCTCGGAGTCAATTTCCCGGCCTATTCGCCGGACGGAACCAAGCTTCTCTACGTGTGCGACGACGGCACGGGCGGCGACGACCCTGACGTGGTCGAGATGCTCAAAGTCTTTAATCTCGCGACCGCGGAATTGATGACAGTTGCAACCGTCGCGGTTCCAGAGGAGCTGTTGGGTGCACGCTGGTCGCCCGATGCGGCCCACGCTGTGGTCGAGCTCAGGCAGTGGGATACATCGCAGCCGCAGTGGCAATGGATCGGCAGTCAGGTCGCGACGGTGCCGATCACGGGTGGTGCCTTCCATCGGCTGACGGCGCCCGACATGTGGGCCGGCGACCCCGATTGGAGCTGGCCGCGAAATGAGATCGCGTTCGGAACGTATGGGCTGCACCCCATGGACACAAGCCAGCCATCCACGATTTACACGATTCACCCGGATGGCACCGGGCTGGAGTTGGTCACCGATGGATCCGGCAGCGGCAACACGCGTGTGGCAGTGCCGCGGTGGACGCCCGACGGCGAACGACTCCTAGTATCGATCGGCGTCGTTGATGACGGCGAGGTCACCGATGTGCAGCTCGCCTTCCTAGACCTCGACGGATTGATCAGCCGTCTGCGCACCGGCGCGGAAAATCTGTCGGGGGTCGGTGCTCGATTGCAGCCCATAGATCACTAGTCGGAACATCGAGCTGCAAATGCCTGTATTGGATTGGCGATGAGTCGATCCATCTCGACATGGCCCCTCTCGATAACGCCCGGCGCGCCATGGATCACGTTCGTGTGGGTTGCGGAATTGCCCGACTGGGGTCCGGTAACCGGGTTTCGGCCACCTGGGCGGTATTTTTGGGACGTGGCAGGTCGTCCGGGCATCTACCTGTTATGAGCCAGGTTGTGGCGCGAGAGCAGCCGCGGTCCGAGTCAACAGTCGACTCGGCGATCGCGGGCGACGAGATGGCCTTTGCGCGGCTGATCGCCGACCACCATCCGGCCATGATCCGTGTCGCCTACGTGATCACCGGCAACATGGACAGTGCCGCCGATGCGGTACAGACGGCCTGGGGAATCGCGTGGCGTCGCATGGCCAGCCTGCGCGATCGGAGCCAGATCCATTCGTGGCTGGTTGCCATTGCCGCAAACGAGGCTCGCCAGGTGCGGCGCCGGGTCCGGCGTTCGAACGTTGTGGACATCTCGGCCGCGCTCGATCACAGGATCGGCCCGGATCCAAGTGACGTAATCCCGGTTGTTGACCTCAGGCAAGCGCTCTCGCAGCTCGACGCCGACGACCAGATGCTTCTCGCACTTCGCTTCGTGGGCCACCTCGACTCCAACGAGATCGCGACCCACCTTCGACTCTCGCCGTCAGGCGTGCGCAGCCGGATAGCAAGGCTGTTGGATCGACTTCGTTTCGACTTGCGAGTGGGTGAAGGAGGGCCCCGATGACAGAGCAGCCCTTCGAGCTGCGCGTGCGCGCAGCCTACGACGCCTTCGCTTCCGAGGCGGTGGTCGAGGTGGACTCGGTTGCCGTGGCGGCGCTGGTGACTCGAACGAACCCACGACCGCGGTTTGCGCTCCCCGGATTCGGCTTGGCGCGTCCGAACTGGGTGGGGGTGGCGCTTGCGGGCCTCTTGATCCTTGGACTGTTGGGGATGGCGATCGTCGGCAGCATGCTCCTCGACCGAGCGCGGGATTTCCGGGGCGTGATCAGCGCGGCACCGAATATGTCTGTGGCGCGCGATCGGCCTGTCGTAGTCGCTCTCGGCGACGGCAGGGTTGTGATCGCCGGTGGCCAGCTCGCCGCATCAACTGATCCAATATCCGCCGAGATCTTCGATCCGCGAAGCGGGGGTTACTCGAGCTTCGGCGGAGACATTCCGACCGGCAGTGGAAGCGGGCTGCCGTTGCCTGATGGACGAGTCCTGATCAGGGTTTTCGATCTATCGCGTTCATCGGCAGGTTATGGCGGTATCTATCTCCTGGATCCCAAGTCAATGACCGCACGGTTCGTCTCACTGCCCGCCGTTCCAACCGAGCTGACTTCCGCCATCGGACCACCCTTAGGAGAAGAGCCCGCGATTGCCCTGCTGCACAGCGGTAGCGTCCTCATCGTCGGTGACGGCGCACATCAGCCCGATCCGTCCAAGGCATTCGTGTTCGATCCCATCCTGGAATTGCTGCCACAAGTTGGCTCCTTGGCCGAGCCGCGGACCCATCCCTCGATCACGACGCTGAACGACGGTCGAGTTCTGGTGGCCGGCGGTACCGGGTATTCGCCTGCAACCGTGTACAACGGCGTGGACGTGCTCCTGGACGACGCCGAGCTGTACGACCCGCACACCGGCCAGTTCACGTCGGTCGGGACGATGCCATCGGTTCGCGGCAATGCGCAGAGCTTCCTGATGCCGGACGGACGCGTCCTGATTGAGCACGCGGGCAACAACACGACCCGCTTCGGCGAAGATCAGGGTCCGATCGCCCTGGACATGTTCAGTCCCGGTCCGGACACGTTCACGCCACTCGACCCAGTTGATTGGCCAGGGCCAGCGACGGTGACGCAACTTGCCGACGGCCGTCTGCTGCTCACCGGGATGGCAAGCGGCACGCCCTGGGCCGCTACATATGACGGGCTGACCGGCACCACGTCCCGGCTGCCAGCGCCGCGAGCGATCTTCCCGCAGGGAGCGACAACTACGGACGGAACCGTTGTTCTCGTCGGCGGCTTCACGGATCCGCCCTTGACGCCCGGCAACCCGGCGGTGCCGTGGACGGACATCTTCCAATGAGATACCGCAGACGCACGTGCGACGGAGAGGAAATCGCCGACGTGCTGCCTCTGACGAGGGCCTCACCGTAACGACTTTCTAGCCCGTCTCGATCGCGGAGCTCACCTCGCGGCTCCCCAACCAACAGCACCTCTCGACTGTCGCCTGCCAAACGACGACTGCAGCGTCGCACTGCCCGCGCAGCCCGAGAGATCACGCACTCACCCAACCCCTGAAAGGAGATAACTGTGTGCTCGTTGATCCTGATTGCCCTGAACACATTCCTGGCTACGCCCGGTTGCGTCGCCGCTGATGGATCTGCCACCCAGGCCGCCCAGCAATGGGGCGCTTATGACCTGGCCGCCGACGGATACAACGCCGTCGCGCCTTTCTGGGAGGAGCATCCGGGCTCCGTCGTGGCTGGGGTGGTCGCGTATGGGCCCGACGCCTACTTCGGTTTCACCTGGTACGAGAACTCGTACACGCTCGTCGTCGAGGACACGCGCTACTAGTCCCGCGATCTCTCCTGGTCAGGCTGTCCCCATGGCCTGACCTCCCTCCTTGGGCTGCGCTCGTTGGTGACGAGCGCAGCCTTTTCCGTTTGTAGAGATCCCCGTGAATCACTTGACCGACTGACGAGCATCTGTGGAACCTGACCAGTGTTGGCGCCGGGCGGCGAGACACAAATCCCGGATTCCGTAGAGGTGTTCCGATGAGAGTCTTGAACGAGCTCCGGCAAACGCGGTCGCTAGCCGCGTCGCCGTGGTTGTTGGCAGCTCTCTTTGTAGGCGCCTGCTCGTCGGCGCTACCGGCGGCAGGCCCATCGCCTGCCGCCACGGCAAGTCCATCGCCCGCCGCCCCTGCCACTCTTGTCCCATCCGTTTCGCCGACTGCGAGCGCGGCCGCCACGCCCGCAGCGGCTGCGGCTGCGCCGATCTGCCCGAATCTCACGCCGCCATGGGTCTCCACGGCGAACCACCCGAACGACGGCGTCCCGGACCCCGCGGGCCGGATCGTCTTCGGCCAGGTCGAGCGGTTCGACGAGATCCTCGGCCAACTCATCTCGCCGCTCGTCGCCATGGACGCCGACGGCTCCGACCTGGTCAAGATCTTCGACTGCGAGGTGGAGCGTCCACGGATCTCGCGCGATGGCAATCGGATCGCCTTCTCCATCGCCATGGATGACGACACCTGGCAGGTGGCGACGATCGCCGCTGACGGCAGCGACCTGCGAATTCTGACCTCGAGCACGGGCTACGCGCAGACCCCCGACTGGTCGCCCGACGGCTCCTGGATGATCTACGCCACGAGTCCCGTGAAGTGCTCCCGCGACCCGCTTTGCGAGTCGCTTAACGAGACGCTCTGGCGGATGAACGCCGACGGCTCGGACCAGCGACTCATCGGCAACGCCCCGAGCTCCGCCTGGGACTGGGAACCGCGCCTGTCGCCCGACGGCCGCGAGGTCGTCTTCGCTCGAAACACGCCGGAGACCAATTACCGCTGGACGCTCATGATCCGGAACCTCGAGACCGGCGAGGAGCGCTCGGCGAAGGTCGACACCCGCGACCTCGAGCATCCCGACTGGAGCCCGGACGGTCGCTTCATCGTCTACCACGAGAGCCCGAACGGACCGATCGAGCGCGTTCCCGCCAACGACCCCACCGCATCACCCGAGGCCCTGCCTAGCGACGCGAGCCGCGGCCTCTACAAGCCCGCCTACTCGCCTGACGGCTGAGCATCGTGTTCGGCTGCGACGGGAAGGTGTGCCGATGGCCGCCGACGGCTCCGACATCAGAAGGTGATCGTCGAGGCGCCGGGCGTCGAGCTCAACCATTTTGACTGGGGTCCGCCGACGGCCGGGAACTGAATCTCGGTTCGCACATGGCGCGTCGGCTGTGCCGGGTCCGATGCCTCGATGCGCTAGACTGACTTCCCGAGTGTGGCGTTGGCGTCCGTGCTCGCGCGTTCCCTTCGACAGGCGCGCCCCAGCCATTCGACCGAGGTCTTGAGTAATGGCGAAGTATGTCTTTGTGACCGGAGGCGTGACCTCCTCCCTCGGCAAAGGCATCACCGCCGCCAGCGTCGGTCGCCTGCTGAAGAGTCGGGGTCTCTCGGTCTCCATCATCAAGCTCGATCCGTACATCAACGTGGATCCGGGCACGATGTCCCCGTACCAGCACGGTGAGGTCTTCGTTACCGACGACGGCGCCGAAACGGACCTTGACCTGGGCCACTACGAGCGCTTCATCGACGAGAACCTGACCCAGCTCAGCAACGTCACCACCGGACGCATCTACCAGGCGGTCATCGCCAAGGAGCGCCGCGGCGACTATCTCGGCGGCACGGTCCAGGTCATCCCGCACATCACCAACGAGATCAAGGAGCGCATCCAGCGCGTGGCTCGCGACGGCAAGGCGGACGTCGTCATCGTCGAGGTGGGCGGGACCGTTGGCGACATCGAGTCGCTGCCGTTCCTGGAAGCCATCCGTCAGATGCGCAAGGACGTCGGCCGGGGCAACGTGCTCTACGTCCACGTCACCCTACTGCCGAGCCTCAGCGCCACCGGCGAGCTGAAGACCAAGCCGACCCAGCACTCGGTCAAGGAGCTGCGCGGCATCGGCATCCAGCCCGACGTGATCATCGCCCGCAGCGACCAGGACGTGCCCGACGACCTCCGCGAGAAGATCGCGCTCTTCTGCGACGTCGCCATCGAAGCCGTCATCCCGGCGCCAACGGCCGAGACCATCTACGAAGTCCCGCTCCAGTTCCACGATCGCGGCTTGGACGACCTGGTCGTCAACGAGCTCGGGCTCGCCGACAAAGCCAAGCCGGCCGATCTGACCGCATGGCGCGAGCTCGTCGACCTGATCAAGCGGCCCAAGCCACAGCTCGAGGTCGCGCTCGTCGGCAAGTACATCGAGCTGCCCGACGCCTACCTGTCGGTTACCGAGGCCCTTCGCCACGCCGGCTGGGCGCATGGTCGGTCGATCATCATCCGCTGGGTCGATTCCGAGTCGCTCACCGACGACAACCTCGTCGAGAAGCTCGGCGGCGCGGCGGGGGTCGTCGTGCCGGGAGGCTTCGGCCACCGCGGCATCGAGGGCAAGGTGCTCGCTGCGCGTTACGCCCGCGAGAACAAGGTTCCGTACCTCGGCCTGTGCCTTGGCCTGCAGTGCGGCGTGATCGAGTTCGCGCGCGACGTCGTAGGTGCGCCCGATGCCAACTCAACCGAGTTCGACCTGTTCACCCAGGCGCCGGTCATCGATTTCATGCCCGATCAGCGCGAGATGGAGGACAAGGGCGGCACGATGCGCCTCGGCGTGTACCCGGCGAAGCTGACGCCCGGGTCCAAGGCGGCCGATGCATACGGTGAAGAGGTGATCTACGAGCGCCACCGCCATCGTTTCGAGGTGAGCAACGCCTATCGCGAGGCACTCGAGAACAACGGCATGCTGCTGTCGGGTCAGTCGCCGGACGGCCGCCTGGTCGAGATCGTTGAGCTCAGGGACCATCCGTGGTTCGTAGCCAGCCAGTTCCATCCGGAGTTCAAGAGCCGCCCGGACCGGCCGCATCCGCTGTTCACCGGCTTCGTGAAGGCCGCGATCGATAACGTGGCCGTTCAGGAGCCGATCGCCCAGCCCGTCACAGAACCGGTGGCAAGCGAAGCCTGAGAGCCGCGGCCCGGTCGTGAACGCTTCATCCCCGTCGCTTGTTCAGCGACTCCAAAACCCGCCGGCTAGCCAGCCCTTCGATGACCTGGCGAGGTCCGGAGCAACCTTTCGATCAGCCCTCGAATTGCTGCAGCGCGTTGCCGATGAGTCGCTCGAGCGGCCGTGGGAATGGGGTGGTGGCGAGCTCGACGTGCGCTATGGCTTCTACCGGGCGTACGAGACGATTGCCGACGCGAGGGCGACGCTGAGATCGACCTCGCGAGATGGCCGCGGCCCTGGTGGCGCGGCATGGGCCCTGGTGGCGCCGGTCGCACAGACGAGGTGGAGTCTCAACGGGCTGCTGTCCGGACTCGACGACTCGGTCCTCGACAGCGACCCGGGAAACGATGAGTGGACCGTGCGGCAGACTCTCGCCCACATCGTCAGTGGCCAGCGTGGCTACGCCTGGTACACGGCATGGTGGGTGGATCGCCGGGAGCTTTCCGCCGCCGGCGACTTTCCACCCCGCGCCTCAGACGACGACTTCGTGATTCCCGAAGAGGAGGAGGAGGGGCGCGGCACGCTCGCCCAGATACGGCAGCGGTTCGATGACGTCGTCGATCTGACCCTGCCCACCTTCGGCACGCTGAGTGAGGACGAGATGGCCAGTCCGGCACGCTGGTCCGGGTTGGCTGTCGACGCCCGATTCCGGATGGTGCGCTGGGCATCCCACATTCGCGAGCACACGATCCAGGTTGAGAAGACTCTCGGCTTCCTGGGCCGGCCGATCACCGAGGTCGACCGTTTGGTGCGCCTGGTGGCCGACGAGTACGGCCGCCTGGAGGAGGATGTAATCGCTGCGGGTCTGCCGACGTCAGCCGATTTCGGCGCGGCTGGTGAGCGTCGCGATTGCCGGAGTGTTGGTCGATTTCGGAATCGGTGCTGAAGGCAGCCCAGCTGGAGCCCGCGGCGTCTACCCCGGGCTAGACGATGGCGCGGTGCAGCCTCTGGAATGACGGTTTGAAGCCGAGAGCCAGCCACGTTCGATTGGATTGGAGGTTGGTCGAGCGCCAGTCGGTGGCCATCCACTCGTAGCCTTCGTCGCGCGACCAGCACATCACGGTCTCGCCCAGGGCGCGCCCAGCGCCCAGCCCACGACCACGGGGCAACACTGACGCAAAGCCGAGGAAGCCGCAGCTGCGGGGACGCATCAGCGGCGTGTGACCGGGCGATACCTCGAGCGAACAACCGATCGCGGCACCTATCACTTCGCCTTCGTGTTCGGCAACGAACGTCGCGAACTTGGGATCGTCGAACTCGGCCTCGAGCTCCGCTTCGGTCTCCTTGACGTCGGGAACGGGCAGCGGCGAGAAGACCGCGGTTCCCGACTGGTGCAGGGGCAGCGCCACGTCGATCTCGGCAAGGACCGGCAGGTCCCGCCGTTCGGCACGCCGGACGGACAACCCCTCCCTGAGCGTTGGCTCGAACTCGCGCCACACGGGCTCGCGCAGCGCGTGGACCTGCTGCTTGCCGAAGCCGAGGCTGAACCACGCTTCCAACGCCTGCATGTCCGTGGCGGGAGCCACGACGAAATGGTTCGTCCGCTTTTCGTCTGTGACCCAGATGCCGGCAGCGGCGGCATAGGCCTCGCGGATGGCCTCGACGTCCGTGCCGCCACTCCCCGCGTCCTCGATCCAGACGTTCGGGCCCCATGTCTGGTCCGGACGGGGAGCGCCCAGCACGAACGCGACTGCCCGTCCGTGCAGCGCCACGATCGCTCCCGAGGCATCCGGCTTCTCGAACAGCGCTGCGACCTGCTCACGGGCCGCGGCAGGGAGCTCGAATCGGCGATCGAGAGCGAAGATCTGCCGCCGCTGATGGCGGTGTCGCTCGGAGAGAAGGCGGGCCGCCTCGTCCAGGTCATCGGCGGTGAAAGGGCGGACTTCGTAGCGGGCCATCGAGGCGCATCGTGACGCATCGGCGGCGAGCGTGTCTGCGCGGCGTAAACTGGCCCGACTGACGCCTTAGGAGCAATGCATGAAGCTGTTTCTGGACACCGCCGACATCGAAGAGATTCGGATCGCCGCCCGCTGGGGCGTGCTCGACGGAGTCACTACAAACCCAACGCTGTTCGCCAAGGTGGGCGGCTCATACGACGAGGTCGTAACCCAGATCTGCCAGCTGACGTCGGGCCCTGTCTCTGCCGAAGTTGTAGCCGAAGACGTCGAAGGCATGCTCACCGAGGGTCGCCACTTCGCCACGCTCGCCCCGAACATCGTGGTCAAGATCCCGATGAGCGAGGAAGGCCTCGAGGCTATCTACCGCCTCGCCGAAGAGGGCATCAAGACCAATTGCACGCTCATCTTCACCGCCAACCAGGGCCTGCTGGCCGCCAAGGCGGGAGCGTCGCTGCTCTCGCCATTCGTCGGCCGCCTCGACGACATCAACCAGGACGGGATGGACGTCATCCGTGAGCTGGTGGCAATGGTCGACAACTACGACCTCGATTCGGAGGTGCTGGCGGCGTCGATCCGCCATCCGCGCCACGTCACCGAGGCCGCGCTGCTGGGCTCGCACATTGCCACGCTGCCGTTCAAGGTCCTGAAGCAGATGGTCCACCACCCGCTTACTGACAGCGGCATCAAGACCTTCCGCGACGACTGGGAGAAGGCGCGCAAAGAAGCAGCCGAGAAGAACGCCGAGGACTCGACCTCCGCTGTCGGTAGTGGGAGCTCAGGCCGCCACAACTAGCCGGGTCGACTCACCTGCGCTAGCAGGCGATAAAGCAACCGCCACCACCACCACCGCCGCCACCGCCACCAGCAGCGTTGACGGTGATGCTCACGGTGGCGGTGTTCGACAATCCGCCTAAGCCGTCACTGACCGTGTACGTGAACGAATCTGGGCCGTCGTAACCGCCAACAGCCTGGTAGCTGAACGATCCGTCGGCGTTGACGGTCACCAACCCATGGCTGGTCGAGATCTGCGTCCCGACGTTCGCCGAACTGCCGTTGACTGAGCTGATCGCGAGCGGGTCAGCGTCTGGATCGCTGTCGTTGTCGAGCACGCCGGGTGCGGCGACATTGATCGGTGTCGTCGTAGTCGTACCGACTGAGTCCCCACCCGCAACTGGCGCGTCATTCACAGAGAAGACGGTTATCGACACCGTCGCCGTATTCGACACGAACGTACCGTCCGTTGCCGTGTACGTGAAGCTGTCGCTGCCGTGGAAATTGGCCAGGGGCGAATAGCTGAATGAGCCATCTGCGTTAACAGTCAGGGTGCCCGATGGAATCGTGATCGCAAAGCCAACATTTCCCGAGCTGCCGTTGACGGAGAAGACACCAAGCGGGTCAGAGTTGGCGTCGGTGTCGTTGCCCAGCAGGCCAGCAGGGGCCGACTGCAGGAGGCCCTGGTCCTCGTTCGTCGTGTAGCCGTCATTGTTGGCGACGGGCGCCGTCGGGCCGGCAGGTGCGGTGCCGACAGACTCGTAGCCAGCGAGTGTCCGCCACGCGGAGCTTCGCTTTGGCGCTGAGCGAACCCGCGCCAGGACCGTCATGTCTTCGCCGACCGCACTGGTGATCTTGACGTTGGACCAGTTGCCCAGCACCACGCTGGTCGCGGTGGGGGCGACCGGGCCCGACGAGAACGCACCGTGGCTGCGGATGAACGTGCCCTTCAACCCGGCGTAGCGCGGCTTCAGCGTCTGAATCTGCGTCGTTCGGTTGCGCCCGCACAGGACGATCGTGTGCGTGCTGCCCGCGTCGGCGCTCGTATTCGAGGCCGGGCAGGCCGAGCCAACCGTGGCAGGACCGTCGGCAACTACGGCATCCATGATCTGGAAGCTGAATGCGCGTGTCCTGAGCCCGAAGCCCATCGGTGTCGCTAGCGTCACGGTGGCGCTGCTGTCCAGGTCGTCGGTCATGCTCACCAGCACGGACCACTTGCCGCCCACGTCGCGAACCGAATCGGCCGTGCCGACCGTCAGCGTAAACGGGACGTCCGGGCCGCCCGGGAACAGGTTGTCCGAAGTCCCGGCGGCGCTGAAGTATCGGCAGCTATCCGCCAGTTGCACGGTTGTCCAGCCCGTTGGCGCGCCGGGGCAGGAAAGGATTGTCCAGAAGTTGGATGGGCGCTTGATCTCGACTGCGCCGATGCCGACGCCTTCTCCGGTGTTGCGCACCATGACGGTGTAAGGCCTGCCCGTTAAATCGCCAACCAACGGCCGAACAGGTGCGATCTCGGCACTCGCGCTGAATGCGACGACTCCGCCGAGCGCCACTCCGGGCACCAGCGGCAGGATCAATAGACCAGAAAGCAGCGCGATCAGCGCGCGGCGTGACAGAAGCACGAACCCTCCAAAGGTTTTCTTGTGAACGGCTCGGATGCCGGTGACGTTTCTTTACGTTGGCCAAGCCCAACCAGTGGGCCCTACGGCAACGTGCTGAAGACTATTGCACTCGAAGGCCGAGGCGCCCCAATCAACCGATTTAGCCAGGGACTGTTCAACCGTGGTGGCCGTGGCCGTGCCTGTGGTGATGCTTGTGATGGCCGTGATGGTGCTTGTGTTTGACGTGGGGATCGGCGCCCTGGTTGGACGGATTTGGGGCGGCGTTCGACACGGCCGCAGGACCGTCGTCAGGGACCACTCCCACCTGTGGCGCGGCGGGATGCGTGGCGGCTGGAGGAGCTGATGCTTCAACCGGACCTGGGCTGGCGGACGGCTCCGGTTGCACGGCGAGCGCGGAGACGTTCGTTGCCTGGCCATCCGGCGAGTCCGAGCTACCACTCAGGGCGAAGGCGGCCAGCGCGGCCAGTCCAACGGCCGCGACCACGACGATCGCGGCGCCAACAAGACGATGTGGCCGCGAGTCACCCCGTCGAAATGACCCAGCAGGCATCGATGTCTCGCCCAGTCCGGGAGCCGCAGCCGCAGCCCCGACCGGCACCGGCGTGGCTCCTGCCGCCTCTGCTCCTGCCGCCGCGACAACCGCCGTGGGTGCCTCCGTATCCATCCGGCCGTCGAGCCACGCCCGTAGCGCGCGGCCGAGCTGCTCCGCGGAGGGCCGCCGCTCGGGAATCGGATCGAGAGCCGCGAGGATGAGCGCGGTGATCGCCCCCGGCGCGGCTATCGGAGGGCGGCGGGGTCTGCTGTAGCTGAAGCTGCTCGCTCGGCGACTTGCCGTTGTATGGCCGCGTGCCGCTGAGCATCTCGTACAGCACGATCCCGAGCGCGTAGACGTCGACGGCCGGTGTCGGCGTGCCGCCTGTCAGCTGTTCCGGCGCCATGTACGGCAACGTTCCGATCGCCATGCCCGAGCCGGTGAGCTCGAGCGAGCCTTCCTCGACGTCGCCACTGGCCGAGATGCCGAAGTCGACGAGCCGCGTGCGACCGTCCTTGGCAAGCAGGACGTTGCCTGGCTTGACGTCTCGATGGATCAGTTGCGCGTCGTGAGTGGCGGCCAGGATGTCGGAAAGATCAAGGGCCACGGCCGCCGCGTCGCGGGGGCCGAGCGGTCCGGTCTCGTGCAGGCGTTGGGCAAGGGTTTCCCCTGGCACGTAGGGAAAGACGAGCGCCGCTTCGCCAGGCTCGAACCAGCTATCGACAACCGGAACGAGCCCGGGGTGAGTGACCCTCTCGCTTACCTGTGCCTCGTCGGATAGGCGCTGGCGGGCAACGTCATCAGTGCTGCTCGTCAGCCGCTTCACTGCCACCTTGGTGCCGGAGAGCGTGTCGCGCGCGAGCCACACCGACGACGTCTGGCTCTCGGAGATCGCGCTGATCAGTCGGTAGCGCTTCGATTTCGAATCACTCGCCGGGGCGCTCGAGTAGACGGACGTCTCCACAGATGACGGCGGAGCAGCCTCTTGCGACTCGTTGTCGTGGGGCGCGGTCTTGCCGGGTGTAAGAGTCGGGGACATGCTGTAAATCGTCGCCGTGAGCGCGAATCGAGCGGGTCAATGCGCCTTGGGCCACAGGTGTCAGGTCGCTTTCATTTGCGCCGGCGCACAGCAATTCGCAAGTGACGTATTGACCGGCCACGCTGCGGTGTTATGATTCACAGGTCCCCGAAACACTGAAGTCGATTGGCCCATGGCCGTCGATCTCGGGGTCTTCCCAAAGCGTCGGTCGACGCTCCCCGCGTGCCCGCGGTAGCTCCCCGACGTTACCCGTGTAGCTCCCGCATTGGCGCAGCCGTCCTGTCGCAATGTGGGGTAGCAGGAGATCCAGGTACAACCTGAATGAACATCAACGAACTTAAAAGCAAGAACTTCAATCAGCTCGTCCAAATCGGCGGCGAGCTCAACGTTGCCGACGCCGGCGAGATGCGCCAGGACGATCTCGTGGAGGCAGTCCTCCGCGCCCAGGTGGAGCGCAGCGGCCAGGTCTACGCGACCGGCATCCTCGACATCGTCGACGACGGCTACGGCTTCATGCGCCGGCGCGGCGTCATGCCGTCGCCGGACGACGTTTACGTCTCGTCCTCGCAGGTCCGCCGGTCGGGCCTTCGACCCGGTGACCGTGTTGGCGGCGTCGTCCGTGCCCCCAAGGACGGGGAGAAGTACTGGGGGCTCGTCCGTGTCGAGTCCGTCAACGGCGTCGACCCCGAGGCCGCCAAGCGTCGCCCGCACTTCGATGCGCTGACCCCAATTCACCCCATTGAGCTGATCAACCTCGAAACAGACCCCAAGAACCTCAGCCAGCGACTGATCAATCTGGTCAACCCGCTTGGCAAGGGCCAGCGCGCATTGATCGTGTCGCCGCCCAAGGCGGGCAAGACGATGCTGCTCAAGCAGATCGCCAACGGCATCACCGCCAACTATCCCGAGATCCTGCTCATGGTCGCGCTCATCGGTGAGCGACCTGAGGAGGTCACCGACATGCGCCGCTCGGTCATGGGCGAGGTCATCTCCTCGACCTTCGACGAGCCAACCGAGAACCACACCCGCGCCGCCGAGATGGCGCTGGAGATCGCCAAGCGACAGGTTGAGACCGGTCGCGACGTGGTCATCCTGCTCGACTCGATCACGCGTCTCGCACGTGCCTACAACCTGGCGCTGCCACCGTCCGGCCGAACCCTGTCCGGTGGTATCGACCCGATCGCCCTCTATCCACCCAAGCGCTTCTTCGGCGCCGCGCGAAAGATCGAAGAGGGTGGCTCGCTGACGATCATCGGCACGTGCCTGATCGATACCGGGTCGCGCATGGACGACGTGATCTACGAGGAGTTCAAGGGCACCGGTAACTCGGAGCTCATCCTCGATCGCAAGCTGGCCGAGAAGCGCGTCTTCCCGGCGATCGACGTCCAGCGCTCGGGTACTCGCCGCGAGGAGCTGCTCCTCGAGGAAGGCACTCTCAAGATGGTCTGGACCATGCGCCGCATGCTGTCGGCCGTCGGCACCAACGAGGGCATCGAGCTGCTGCTCAACCGCCTTTCGAAGTCGAACTCGAACGCCGAGTTCCTCGCCGCGCTCACCAAGGCCGGCGCGGGCGTCGAGAGCTAATTCGGCCGCCGCGGCGCCCGCCACGGTCCGCCTTACGACGCCCGATATTCCTCACATCATTACGCGAGCGGGTAGTCGGTCGATAACGTCCGTCATGGCCGCCTGAGTGGGCGGTCTGTCGGGGCCTTATCGGGCAGATACCCTCCAGATAATCATGTGGGCGATACCGCGCGCCTCAAGCGCCGTTCCGCCATTGCTTATCGCATTGACTCGCGCTGGCGTAAGCATGTGGGCGATATCGGCATGTTCTAGGCAAACAAGGCAGAGGCACGCCATGGGCGGTGGCGCGCGTACGATTCGAACCAATGTTTCTCGATGAAGTGACGATCACCGTTCGCGCCGGAGGAGGCGGCGACGGTGCATCGAGCTTCAGACACGAGGCACACGTGCCGCGCGGCGGCCCCGATGGCGGCGACGGCGGCCGCGGCGGAAGCATCTATATGCGCGTCGATCCGGGCGAGACGATGCTCCGCGACTTCCGCTACAAGCGTCATTTCCGTGCAGAACCAGGCGGTCGTGGCACGGGCTCCAAGAAACACGGCAAGGCGGGCCACGACATGGACCTAAGCGTTCCGCCCGGAACTGTCGTTCGCGACCTCGCCACAAACGAGCTGATCGCAGATCTCGTGGCCCACCAGCAGCGCGTCCTCGTGGCGCGGGGCGGCCGCGGCGGGCTAGGCAACACCCATTTCGCGACGGCCACGGTCCGCGCACCCGCCCACGCCCAGAAGGGCGAGCCGGGGGAGGAGCGCAGGCTGAAGCTGGAGCTTCGGCTGATCGCCGATGTCGGGCTTGTCGGCCTCCCCAACGCCGGCAAATCGACTTTGCTGAAAGCGTTGACTGCGGCGACACCGCAGGTGGCGGCGTACCCCTTTACGACCCTCGAGCCCAACCTGGGCGTCCTTGACCTGTCGGTAGCCGACGCCAAAGACGAGCGCCGCGTGACCATCGCCGACATGCCCGGGCTTATCGAAGGGGCAAGCAACGGCGCCGGCCTCGGACATGCGTTCCTGCGCCACATCTCGCGGACGCGCGTCATCGTCCACGTCGTGGATCTCGCCGCGGCCGATCCGGAACGCGACTACCAGATCATCCGCGAGGAGCTGGAGGCACACGACGCCCAGCTCCTCGACAAGGTCACCCTCGTCGTCGGTAACAAGGTTGACCTCGAGGACGGCGAGCAGAACAGCAAGGCCTTTGCCAGGGCCCGCAAGAAGGAAGGCCACGAGTTCGTGGCCGTTTCCGCGGCCGCCGGGGAGGGACTCGGCAAGCTCATCGCGGGCCTGGCTCGTCTCCTCCCAGACGCCGACACCCTGGCCCAGCCGGGCGAGCCCGCCGGCGTTGTCATCCACCGCTTCGAATCGGGCCCCGACGTCTTCACCGTTCGCCACGAGGACGGCGCCTACCGCGTTGTCGGGAAACGGATTGAGCGCCTGGCCGCCCAAACCAACTTCGACAACGAGGAATCAGCCGAGCGCTTCCAGCGCGACCTTGCCCGCCTCGGCGTGGAGCGCGAGCTCGTCAAGGCCGGAGTCGAGGCGGGCGACACGGTGAAAATTGGGGCGGTGGAGCTGGAATGGGAGCCCGAAACGAGCAGCGTGCGTGGCTGAGGCGCGGGTGAAGTCGCGCTGGGGCATACTCGGCGGCATATTCGATCCCATCCACTACGGCCACCTGGCCATCGCCGAACAGACTGCCGACGCACTCGAGCTTGCCGGGGTCCTGTTCATCCCGGCTGGTCAGCCTGTCCACCGTGACCCGCCGATTGCCACTGCTGCCGACCGGCTGCGCATGGTCCAGCTGGCAACGGCCGACAACCCACGCTTCCTGGTCAGCGCCATGGAGGTGGAGGCCGATCGGCCTTCCTACTCCGTTGAGACCATGGAGCAGCTGGCTGCCGAGCATCCCGAGGACGACTTCGTGCTGATCATGTCGGCCGAGGCCGCCAAGGCGCTGCCGTCGTGGCGCGACCCACTGCGCCTGATCGAGCTCGCCGAGGTGGCCATCGTGCCCAGGCTCGGCTACGACGACGTCAAGCGCGAGTGGCTCGACGAGGTGTTCCCGGGTCGCCAGGCCAAGTTCCATTTCGTCGACACGACCCACCTGGGCCATTCGGCGACTGACATTCGAGAACGACGGAGCGAGGGTCTATCGATCCGTTACCTGGTGCCGCCCGTGGTGGAGGCATTCATCAGCGGGAACGACCTCTACTCGAACAAGGAGACGAACGGATCAAATGACCGACCAGCTGCCTGAACCAACGCCGATCCGATCCGGCCTGCCGCGCCGCCGAGCCGCCGCACGCAACCCTGCGCGCGCCAAGGGCACCCAAACGGCCGAGGAGCAGGCGCTCGCGCTGGCGCGCAGGATCGTCGACCTCGCCTCGGACAAGAAGGCTCAGGACATCGTGCTGCTCGAGATCGGCGGGTTGACGACCGTGGCCGACTACTTCGTCATCTGTTCGGGAGCGTCAGATCGCCAGCTCGGCGCCATCGTGGACGGCATCATCGAGGGCCTCCGCGAGGAGGGAACGAAGCCAATCGGGCGTGAAGGCTCGGCCAACGCGCATTGGCTGCTGATCGATTACGGGTCGGTGATCGTCCACGTTATGTCCCCGCCGGAGCGCGACTTCTACCAGCTCGAACGGCTGTGGGCCGAGGCGCCGCTCCTGCTGAGGCTCCAATAGGGGCAAAAAACCAGTAGGACACTCGGCGCAATCGCAGGTACCGCTGGGTCATGTGGGAGTGCACTTGAGCGCACCTAGAGTCCCTGCATGGCTCGCATCGCCAATGACTGTCCGGTCTGCTCACGCAGCCTCGTAAGCTCGCGTTTCGACGCGACTTTCAAGCTCCCCGAGGGAGACGAGAGGCTCTTCTTCGGGCTACCGGCCAGCCTGTGCGAAGTCTGCCAGCAGCTTTACCTCGATCCCGACCTGATCGACCTCCTCGAGGTCCCCGAGGGTCGATGCACGTTCGCGATCGAGTCGGACCAGGTCCTGCTTCGAGGCGCGTGGTCCAGCGCTGATTACTAGATACGGGTTCGGGCGCTCAACAAGCCGAACCTGACCAGTCAGCGCCGACTGCCCGCCGGCGCCGACCTACCCGCAGCCGTCGGCCGCGTAACTCCTCCCACGCGGCCGACGTGCTGTCCCAGCCAGGCAACCAGGGCTAGCTCGGATCGATCATCTGACAGCGAGTGCGGCGAACCATCGGCCGCGATGCCCTTGCTCAGCAGGTCCAGCTCGTAGAGATCGCCCAGGGCTTCGTCAAGCTCCGCCTGCTCCCACGTCCGCGCCTGCTCGGTCAGCTTCTGCGCGCGAAACGGCTGGAGCTTCATCTCGCGCACGATGTCCGGTGGCTTGCTCCCCGCGTCGAGATGCTCGCGGATGATGATCAGGTCGCGCAGCCGACGATGGATCTGGCTGATCATCACCGGCATCGGCGATGCCTCGTTGAGAAGCCTGTTTATGAGGGTCGACGCTTCGGCTGCGCGACGGGCACCAACCGCGTCGAGGAACGCCCAGGTCGATCCAGGCACAGCCTCGCCGACCAGCTCGTCAACGTCGTTCGTTGTGATGGGCGCGTCCGGGCGGTAGAGGGCCAGCTTCTCCAGCTCGGCATTGGCTAGCTCCGTCTGGCGGCGGCGGTCGACGTCGCCCTCGCGCACGTAAGCGCCGACACGTTCGGCGAGCAGGTGCGCGGCGCCTGAGGCGAGTGTCACGTTGAGCTCCTTGGCGCGCGCCCCGATCCAGCCCTCCATGCGTTCGCGAGAGAGTGCCGGGAACTCCTGGACGCGTCCGCCGCGCAGGGCGACGGCGTCGCGCAGCGCACCTGCCTGGGCTGGGCCCTTTCCGCCAGAGGCGATCAGATCAACGAATACGAGAGTGTTCCCTGGGGCGACGCCATCGAGCAGCGATATCAGCAGGTCGCGTGAGGCCTGCTCGCGCACCAGTGAGGCCGGCTGGCGGACGATCACCATGGCGCCACTGCTGAACAGAGTCCCGGTGGAGGTGCGCTGGTCGATCTGTTCCAGCACGCGCGTGCTGCGTCGTCGGCCGGCGCCGCTGCCGTTCTCGTCGCCGCCGTCGTCTGAATTGGCCGTGGTTCGCCAGATATCGGGCGGCTGACCGGCGTCGTCCGTCAGCTCTTTCGCGTAAAGCTCGGCGGCATGATCGAGGCCGAACGCGTCCTCACCCCAGAAATAGGCAAGTGCCGGGACGCTCAAATTGCCTCTTCGAGGGCTGCGTCGGCCCAGCGCAGACGCTGGACATCGGCGGGGGCGAGACCGGCCGCGGCACAAACGTCCTTCTCCAGGATCCCGGCCCGCTCGAAGGCGACGCGCATCATCTCGGTGTCGCCATGCTTTTCGATCCAGTAGCCAAAGCGATCCTGCATGGGGACCAGATCGGACTTGGCTCTCTTGTCGGCGTAGGCGACCACGCGCTCTTCGACGGTCGCGCTGCGCGACCAGACAGCGTAGTGCTCGTCGTCGCCAAGCTTGGTCACGGGGTGACCGGCCACTGCATCCGCCAGCTCGCCGTGCCCCATGTCGCTCAACAGGTGCGCGCCGGCGTCCGAGTGCCCCATGCCCCTCAACTGGTTGTCCCTCGGAAGCGCCTTGGCCACGTCATGGAGCAGCGCAGCCGCCTCCACGAGCGAAACGTTAATTGTGTGCCCGCGCTTCTCGATCGCTTCGGCCAGAAAGGCGGCGACGTCCGCAACAGCCGCGCTGTGCGCAAGGAGCCACTCGGGCGGATCGAGGTCCTTGAGGATCTTCGCGGCTTCGGCTCGAGTCGGGATCGTCATCGGGCCGATTGTAGATTCGCCCTGGTTTATCACGGCTACGTGTGCCGAATGACGTAAGCGGGGATGCGACCCAAGCCCGATGCGATGTCGGCGAGGCAGGCCCATCGTTGCCAATGGCAATTGACAAATGGCACATCGCGACCGAACCGAGGTTAAGAAACCGTGCGCTCGCTCTTCATCTCTGCGGCCCTGGCCGCGCTGATAGGACTTCAACTGGTGGCCGGCTCTGCATCGGCCGCACAGACCTGGTCGGCCCTCGGCTCGACGTCACCCGGCGTCGGCGCCCTCAACGGGCAGGTCTACGACGAGGCCATCTACAAGGGCGACCTGTACGCGGTTGGCACCTTCACCAATGCAGCCGGTATCGCCGCGGCCGACTACATCGCTCGGTGGGATGGCGGCGCATGGCACTCCCTCGACTCGAACGGCGGTAACGGCTCGCTGACCGCGGCCGCAACCTCGCTCGCCGTCTGGAACGGAGATCTGTACATCGGCGGTGACTTCGTGAACGCCGACGGTATCGCCACGGCCGACTACCTCGCGAAGTGGGACGGCACCAACTGGTCGAACGTGAGCTCGAATGGATCGGGCAACGGCGCGCTCGACAGCGTAGTTAGCGCCCTTGGCAGCGACGCGAACTACCTCTACGTGAGTGGCTTCTTCGCCAACGTCGGCGGGATCGACGACGCGGACTACGTTGCACGCTGGAACGGCAACTGGTCCGCCGTCGGAACGGGGCCGAACGGCCGCCCCCTCAACAGCAGTGCTCACACCATCGTGGCCGGCGGGGGCAAGGTCTACTTCGGAGGCACCTTCACAAACGCCGCGGGTATCGCCAACGCCGATCACCTGGCGGTCTGGAACGGCACGACCTGGTCGGCTCTGGGCCCTACCGCCGCTTTCACCGGCAACGTCTTCGCTATCGCGGTCATCGGCAGCAACGTCTTCGTCGGTGGCGACTTCCAGAACGCAGCGGGCATCGCCAAGGCCGACAACCTCGCGCGGTGGAACGGCAAGGCATGGTCCGCCGTTGGGTCGAATGGCGCCAACGCGGCGCTGGACGATCCGGTCCTCGATCTGCTCCCATTCGGCACCGATCTCTACGCCGCGGGCGGGTTCGAGGATGCTGGCGGACAGGTCCACGCATCGATCGTGGCGCGCTGGAACGGGGCAACCTGGAACGCCCTCGGCAACCCGCTGTTCACCGCCCAGGTGAACGCACTCGCGGCGACGGCCGCGACCCTGTTCGCGGGCGGCTACTTCCTCAACGCCAGCGGCATCGCTGAGGCGGATCGAGTGGCCGCGTTCGGACCGCTCACCATGAACCAGCCCGACGGCCGCATCCAGGTGGGCGCGAGCGCATTGGCTGGCAATGACATCTACAACGACACTGGCAAGAGCCAGTCGAAGACCGGTTCCGGCGCCGTGGCCGCGACCATCACTTTCGGCATCTCGGTGCAGAACGATGGGTTTGGCAGTGACTCATTCAAGCTTCACGCGACGGGCACGGCGACGACCAAGTTCACTGTCCAATACTTCGATGGTGCATCCGACATCACGAGCGCAGTGGTAAACGGGACCTACTCGACCGGCAGCCTGGTAAGCGGCGCCACGAAGCTCATCACCGCCAAGGTGAAGGTCAACGCTGGAGCGGCCGTCGGCGCCAAGGTCACCCGGTTGGTGACCGTCAGCTCGGTCAACGAACCGTCCAAGGTGGACGTCGTCAAGCTCGTCGCCAAGAGGTCCTGACGCCGCGGCGGGCTCGGCGAATCGGGGCATCGGGGATCGGGCAGAAACCGATGCCTGGCGGCCGAGCAGGCAGCTGTCCGGCTGGATGCGGCCGCCCGCCACTGGCATTGGCAACCAGGTCCGTGCCGTTGGTGCTGACCTCGACGGAGCCATCCAGATCTGTTCGATAGACCCTCGCGCCAGTAGCGGCGAGGCGCGCGACGGTCTGTGGCGACGGGTGACCGTAGGGATTGCCCCAACCCGCGCTGACCACGGCGACACGCGGCTGCATCTGCTCGACGAACTCGTCAGTGGTTGCCGTGCCGCTCCCGTGGTGCGCGACCTTCAGCACGTCCAGCGGACGCTGGTCGCGGGCAATGCCCTCGGCAAGCAGCTGCGGGTCGATCTGCTGCTCAACGTCACCGGCGAGCACGACGCGCCGCGATCCGTAGTGGAGGTCCAGCACGATCGATACGTTGTTGATCCCAGTGCCGGTGTCGACAGGCTTGAGCGGGACCGTGCCGGGCAGCGGCCAGTCCACGTCCATGCGGATGCCGTCGAGCCATACGGCGTCGCCTGCCGCGAGGGTCCGGCTCTGCCGCCCGAGCTCGGCGAGCCGGCGCCGGTACGCAGCGTCGCCTGGGCCGGGACCGATCATTCCCGGCTCGGCGATCTCCTTGATCGAGTAGCGGTCCATCACCGCGGCCAGCCCGGCCACATGGTCCTCGTGTGGGTGAGTCAGGACGACCAGGTCGAGGCGCCGGTCCCATGCCGGTATCCGCTGATCGAGTAGCGAGATGAGTCGGTCCGGATCAGGCCCGGTGTCGACGAGCGCACGGCCACCGTTGGGTCCCTGGAGCAGGATGGCGTCGCCCTGGCCGACGTCGAGGACGGTGATGTGCAGCCGCCCGTCGGGACGCGATCCAGTCGCCGCGACCAGGAGGACGGCCAGTGCGACTGTGGCCGCGGCAGCTGCGAATCGCCGCGAGCGGTGAGCTGCCACGGGTTGCTCGCGAGCCGACGCCACAGCTGGCACGGTTGGCGAGGCTGGCAGCACCGTGAGCGCTGGGTTGGGCGCCCGACGCGGCCGCACCAGCCACGCCACGGCCGCCAGGCAGGCACTGGCTGCAACCAGGTTCAGCGGCGTGGCCAGAACGACGTTTGCCATGGGCAACGACGCGCAGAGATGAGCGATGGCGATGGTGGCGCCGATGGTCAGGCTGCCGACCAGCGCAAGCGGCGCGAACAGAAGCGCCGGCACGCCCAGCCCGATGAACACGCCACAGGCGAACGCGACCGCGGTCAGCAGCATTGCCGGCGCCACCAGTGGCGCGATCAACAGGTTGGCGAGTGGCGAAACGAGGGAAAGTGTTCCGAAATGGAGCAGGACCAAGGGCAGGGTCGCTGCCTGCGCGGCGCTGGAAACAGCCAATGACTCGAGCAGCCAGGTTGGGGTACGTCGCGGGAGCCGGGTCTGCAGCCAATCGCGGCAGCGGGTGCCCCAAACGAGGAGGCCCGCGGTGGCGGCCGCCGAGAGCTGGAACCCGACGTCACTGATCGTTACCGGATCAACGACGAGCATCCCGGCCACGGTGAGTGCCAATCCGGCCGAGGCGGAGCCCCTTCTTCCCGATTCGCGGGCCACCAGGACGATCGATGCCATGACGGCCGCGCGCAGGATGCTCGGCGACGCCCCTGCGAAAGTCGCGTAGGCGCAGATCGCGAGGAGGACGATCATCGTTCGCGGTCGACGACCGATCCGGCCGAGCATTCCAGCGACGACGGCGCCGAGCATCGCGATGTGCCAGCCGCTGATCGCGACCACGTGGCTGAGCCCACTTATGCGGAAGTCATTCGAAACGTCGCGTGAGACGAGGTCGCGGAGGCCGATGCTCATTGCCGAAGCCAGCCCCGCCTGCGGTTCGGGGAGGGCCAGGGAGATTGCGGTGGCCGCGCCGCGCCGGATCTGCTCGAGCTCGGCAAGTGGAGAGCCGTCCGCGCCGAGCCGTTCGAGCTCTCGGGCGAGGGTTGTGTAGCCGATCCCGCTGCGCACGAGGAATTGGCCGAAGCCCTCGTCCGTCGGTGCGACCTCAAGAGCGCCGCCGAAGCGGACGACGTCTCCCGGCGCAATGTCTGGATAGCGCGGCAGCGAGGCCCACACACGCTCGGGGGCGTCCGGCGGCCGGAGTTCCAGCACGGCGCGTTGCTGGCCGTTCGCGGGTGCGTTCAGCGACAGGACAACTGCTTCGTGACTCCACGAATCGGTGTCAATCTGACCGGGCACAACCGGCAACGCTGGCGACACGAGGACCAAGCCGATGATCGCCCGCCCTCCCACCACGGCGACCGCCACCGACGCGGCAGCTAACCCGGCATGTCGGCGCGCGGTCGCGACGACACTGGCAGCGACGGCCGCGCCCGCAATGCACACGAGGATCTGAACCCCCAGGCCGATCTCGACGGCCAGAACGGCGCCAACAACCGCCCCAACGGCGAGCCACGCCGAACGAGGCACGGCGACGCTCGTGCTAGGGGCCAACAGTTACGAGCGGGCGCAGCTTCTCCAGGGTTGCGGCGCCAACGACCTCGCGCGACACCATCTCGTCGATCGTGGCGAACGGCGTTTGCTCCCGCGCGGCGATGATCTTGGCCGCGGTCACGGGTCCAATCCCGGGCAGTGTGTCGAGCTCGTCGCTGGTTGCCGTGTTGACATTGATCAAGCCACCGGCGCCTCCCGGTCCAACGGCGCTCGGCTCGCGTGGCACTGCAGTCACCGCCACCGCTTCGCCGCGCGCGGGCACGTGGATCTTTGCGCCGTCCGTCAATGCCTGCGCCAGGTTCAGCGACGCCGCGGCGGCCGCAATGTCAACCTGGGGCGCGTAGCCACCCGCCGCCTCTATCGCGTCGCCCACCCTGCTTCCATCCGGCAGCCGGTGGATACCCGGTCGAGCGACGGCACCCTCCACATCGATCACCAACTCTGTGGCCGCCGCAGGTTGAGATGCCACGGCGCCACCCGGCGCGCCGCTCGATTGCGCGTCGAAATACGCCGCTCCTCCGCTGAGCTCGAGTGACGGCCGCGCTCCGGCGGACATCACCCATAGCACGGCGCCGACCACGGTCAACACGCCCGCGGCGAGCAGGCCAAGGAGGCGGACGTTCATCACGTTCGCCTCGGGCCTGGCGGGCTCGACGGGCTTGGCGGGCACATCGTTGGACGACGGCTTGTTGCCTTCGTCATCGGCAGCCGGCTCGATCGGCCGCCATTCTCCGAACCGGTCCATCGGGTCCCTCCGCGGCGGGGAGGTCGACATCCGGCGGGACCGGCGGGCGATAGCTTTGGCTCGTCGACTACCCGGGGCACTTCGAGCAATCGACGAGCGCTAAATCAATCTAGTCAGAGGCGCTTATCGGCTGGTTACTCGCCACGGCGCCAGTTATCCACGGCCGCAGTTGAGGCGGGCGGCGGCCGTGGCACGCCGAGCGTTGACGTTGAACATAAACTCAACGTCGGGTCGCGTCCTATGAATCGCCGTTCGACCGAACGTCTGCTGTGGTGCGGCGTGATTGGTCCGCCGCTGTTCGTTCTCGTCGCCCTGATCGAAGGGACGACTCGTTCCCGCTACGACCCAATACGCCTGCCCATCAGCCTCTTGTCACTGGGCGACATGGGCTGGACTCAGACACTCAACTTCCTCGTGTTTGGTGTGTTGATGCTCGCCTTTTCCGTTGGGCTGTGGAGCATCGGCCAATCCAAGGTCGGATCCGTATTGATGACGTTGTTCAGCCTGGGGCTGATCGCGGTCGGCTTGTTTCCGACCGATCCCGGCGGCGGCTATCCGCCCGGCGTTCCGGCTAGCTCCACGAGCACGGGCACACTCCACGACCTGTTCACGCTGCTGACCTTCGCATCACTCGCCCTGGCTAGCCTGGTTTTCGGCCGAGCCTTCGCGAGGATGAACGACCGAGCGTGGGCGTGGTACTCGGGGATCACGGCAGTGCTGGTAGTGATCGGGTTCGTGGCAATGTTCACGGCTTTCTCCGACAGAAACGAGCTGACCCGTTTTGGCGGAGTGATTCAGCGCCTGACGGTCATCGTTGGATGGCTGTGGATCACTTTGCTCGCAATACGCGAGATCAGGGCCCCTGGCATCCAACACCCGCGCGACCCTTCTGGTTAGGAAGCGGCGGTCGCCAACTCCAGAGCGGCGCTGAGCTGAGGCTGCACCTCGGCGATCAGGCGCTCCATCGTTTCCTGGTCGTAGGGCGCTGGGAAGCCGACCACCACGTGGTGATAGCCGTGCTCCACGAAGGGCAGGAGCAGCTCGACGATCTCGTCGGGCGATCCGGTTGGCTGGGCTGAGGCGGGACGACCGGCCCACGTCTCCGCGCCACCGTTGTGGGTATAGATCTCCTCGAGGACGCGCGCCGCCTCCTCGCGCGAATCGCGGATGATCAGCGGGCCGGTGTTGAGCGTGCGCTCGATCTCACGCTCGTCCCGACCAACCTCTTCGCAGTGCCTGCGCAGCGCCTCTTCCTTGCGCTTGAAGCCGTCGATGCCCGCCGCGAAGCCGATGTTGTTCGCGTCCGCGTAACGGGCGACGAGGCGTAGCGTGACGTTTTCGCCGCCGCCTCCCACCAACAGCGGCATGTGTGCCTGGACCGGTCGTGGATCGTTACGCACGTGATGAGCGGCGTAGTGCGGCCCGGCGGCCGATGGCACCTCGCCGTGGAGCATGCCGCGCATCACCGGCAGCGCCTCGCGCAGCCAGCGCAGCCGCTCCGCGGGCGACTCCCCGAACTCGATCCCGAAGTCGTGCGCCTCGTCGTCATTCCACGCCGAGCCGATGCCCAGGTACGCCCGTCCGTTGCTGATGTGATCCAGGGCCGTGGCCATCTTTGCCGTCAGCGCGGGGTTGCGAAACGGATTGGCACCGACCATCAGCCCGACGCGGATCCTTGACGTCGCCTGCGCCCACGCCGCGAGAGCCATGTAGCCCTCGAACATCGGGCCATCCGGCGAGCCCACGATTGGGTACAGGTGGTCCCACGTCCAGAGGCTGTGGAAGCCGATGCGATCGGCACGGATGCCGGCATCCAGCATCGACTGCCAGTCTGTGTACTGGTTCCAGCACAGAGCGCCAAATCGGATCTCGGAGCTGCTCTCCGTGGTGCTTGAAGCGATATCAGTCATGCCGCGGAGCCTAGCAAAGGCGGCCAACCATGGCGTGGGCCGAGCTGAGACAGACATGGGACGACCCGCCGGGAGGAGGATCCGGCGGGTCGAAGGGATCGCTTGAACTAATTCTAGCGAAGGTTGATTCGGTTACCTGTGGCGCAGTCGCGGGAGTGGCAGGTTTCGCGGGCCGCGTGCCCGTCCCTGCTGTGGCCCGGAAAAGCTTCGGTGGCGGTAGATCTCCGCGGCCTCACGAAGTCGTGTCTCGTATCTTTCGCGCGCCAGGAGCTCCATCTCGATATACATCTATTACGCTCCCAGTCCGTCTATGGTCTTGGTGTTGCTGTCGCGAGAGTCGGTGCCGAAGATCGCTGCAGCTGCACCCATGAGGGCAACGAACGCGAACACGGCGAGGATCAGGATTGCTTCCATCACGTAACTCCTTGCTGCCCTTGATGCGGTTACTTTGTACTCGAAGAATAGCCACTTGCGAGTAACCTGTCAATGGCGCATAATGGGTTACTGTCATGGAAATCCTAGATAACCCCGGGCCGCCCTACGGCCACGAGGAAACCGGCTCGCACCCAGATCACGACGATTACGAGCACTCACACGGAGAGGCCCGTCATGGCCACCAGGCGTCGCTGGGCGACGCGCTCGACTTCGTGAACACGCTCGAATACGACAAGGGCGTCCCCGATGACTACCTGAAGGATGTCCCGACTGCGGTGCACTGGCTGCAGGACCACGCCCTGCTGCATCGCGAGATGGTCGACGACCTCCTCACCAAATACGAGACCGAGGACGGGGCACCGTTGATGAACCGCATCTGGCGCACCCGTGAGGCGCTGCGCGAGCTGCTGGATGCAACGGTGGAACATCGCCGGCCGAGTGCGGCTGCGCTGCGCGAGGTGAATCGCGCCCTGCGCGCCCAGTACATGATCGAGTTGGTGCCCGCCTCAGACGGCGTTTCGTTGGACCATCGCCACGAGGGCGATCCGGTCAATGGCGCCATGGCGCGACTTTCGGAGGCGATTGCTCGGGAGCTCACCCAGGGCGAGCCCAGGCGACTGCGCATCTGCGCCAACGATGAATGTCGTTGGGTGTTCCGCGACTACTCACCGGCCGGTCGGCGCAAGTGGTGCGACATGTCCACCTGCGGCAACCGTGCCAAGGCCGCACGACACCGCGAGCGCCAGAAGGCAAGGGACGCCGAAACCGACTCGGACGATCAGCCAACGCTGCTGACCTGACCGACTGCGCTTCGGCGCTGGTCGACCTCTGCCTTTTTGAGGAGGTCGGCTAAGTCATTTGGCCGTAGGAGCCGACCAGGGTCTCAACTGAGAATGCCCCCGACATGACTGGCAGCGGAAGGGCATTCCCGATGATTACGTTCAATTCCTTGGCTTCACTGCTCGCCAGAGCAGGACTGACCGGCGCTCTCGTCGGATCTGCGCTCTTCCTGCAGGCGGGGTTCGCCTCCGCGGACACGATCACATGCGACGTCTCGTGGAAGACCCCTGGCACCAGCGGCAACTGGAACACCGCGACCAATTGGGCCGGGGACCAGCTGCCAACGGCCACTGACAACGCCTGTCTGCCCACGAGCGGAACCGCCTACACAGTGGCCATTGAAAACACTGCCTCGGCCGACGAGGTCGTCGTGAATACCGGCGCCACCTTGCAGGTCAAGGCAACAGGCGGCGTTGCCACGCTCACGACTGGCGGCAGTCTATTCAACAACGGCGGAGCGGTCGTGATCGGCCAGGCGCCACTGCATAGCGTGGCAACGATCTCCATTGGCGGCACGTTTAACAACAACGGCTCGTTCTCGACCGCCAACACGAGCAACCATCTCGACGCGAATGTCGTGAATATGGCGGCCGGCACGTTCACCGTCGCGGCTTCGTCCAATTTGACCAACGGGAAATCCGCCTCCGTGTTCCAGAACGACGGCACGATGAACGTCAACGGCCAGTTCGACATCCTGACCAACAACACCTTCACGATGAACGTCGGATCGTCAGTCAGTGGGACCTCGACCCTGCACGTCGTTGGCGGCACGGTCGACCACAAGGGCGGAACCATCAACGGTGACCTGGCGGCCGAGAACGTCCTCCTCTACCCGCGTTCAAGCGGCGGCGTCGGAACCATCCGGGTCGTCAAGCAGGACAACTTCCTTCAGTCGAACGTCAGCGCCAATGACACCGTCATCGTCGAGGGCGGCTTCGGCGGATTCGATGGCGTGCTCAATTCGTCGGAGAGCCGGGTCAACAACGGCACCATCAAGCTGTCGTCAGCTTCAACGGTGGCCCCTCTACGTACTGGGATCATCGACGTCAACTTCGCCAAGACTCTGACGAACAACGGAACTATCCAGACGATCCAAGGAACCGGCTCTGCGACAACGCCTCACCGAGGTCTGTGGGCCAACCTAATCAATGCCGGGACCCTGAAGATCGATTACGACACCGACTACAGCCGGACTGCGGCACTCACGCAGTCCACCGGCACCACCACTCTCACAGCCCAGTTGGACGTCACCGGAACAACAGCCGATCCGCGGTTCGTACTGAACGGCGGCACGGTCAACGGCACCGGCACACTAAAGGGCAAGCTGCAGAACAATGGCGGCACGGTGGCCCCCGGCAACTCGCCCGGCATCCTTACGATCAACGGAGCGTTCGAACAGGCCGCCGGTGGAACACTCGCGATTCAACTGGGCGGCACGACCGCGGGGGCAGACAACGACAGGCTGCATGTGACCTTCCCCGCGACCCTCGGCGGCACCCTGGCCCTCTCCCGGCTGAATGGCTTCAGCCCCAGTGCCGCGTTTAGCTACGACTACTTGCTGTATGACGTTGGTGCCACTGGCGCGTTTTCCTCCGTGACGGGCACGGACGCGGGGAATGGCAGAACTTTCATCAACACGCTTGGTGGCCCTAAGGCGACACTCACGGTGACGGGTGGCCCGTCGATCACGCGCAAGCCGGACGGCAAGATCGCGCTTGGCAAGATCACCAATCCCTACGCCGGCGACAACGTCTACAACCTCGACGGCACGAGCCAGACGAAGTCCAAGAGCATCGGCGCGGGCACGACAGCAACGTTCTTCATCAAGCTGCAGAACGACGGCACGGGCGCGAGTGACAGATTCACGCTCAAGGCGACCGGCACGAGCGTCACCGGCTACACCTTCAAGTGCTTCAGGGGCACGACGAACATCACGACGGCCGTCAATAACGGCACGTACCTGACCGGCCAGATCGCCGTCGGGGCCCAGGTTTCGGTCAAATGCAGGATCAAGGTGCTCTCGACCGCGGCACACGGGTCGTCCGTCAGCCGACTCCTGACCATCACTTCGAACAACGCCAGCGGTGCAAAGGACGCGGTGAAGATGACCGTCAGTAGGCCTTAAGTCTGAGCTTCTGAGGGTGCCCACACGGTGGACGCCACCTGCCCGCCGTCTGAGAATCCGTGTCAGATGCCGGGGAGGGCTTCCTTGTGGGCACGCTGCGCCGCCGTTTTGATTCTCTTTCGCGCCTCGTAGTCGGGGTCTCTTTGCTGGGGGCGGGTGTGGCCACCAGCCCGGCCATCGCCGTGGCGGGCGTCGTCGCGTGCGATGTCAGCTGGGCCAATACGGCCGTTTCCGGCAGCTGGGGTGACACGACGAAGTGGAACCCCAACGTCCTTCCGGACAGCACCAAGAACACCTGCCTGCCGCCAGGCACGTACACGGTCACGATCCCTGCAGACGACGCCAATATCAGTACTTGGGTCGCAAAGGCTCTTGACGTCCAGGCGGGGGCGACGTTGGTGCTCCAATCAGACGAGTCCAACACCAATGGCCTGAACGCGACCACGCTGACCGTCACCAACGACATCACCGTGGCCTCCGGAACAATCCAGATTGGCACCGGCGCCGGGATTCACGGCACCACCAAGCTCGCCAGCACTTCCGGCACACTACATGTCGACGGCAGTGGCATCGCCCTCGGTCTAGTCGATACACGCGGTTTGGGCAACCAGCTCGATGCCAACGTCAGCACCGGAACCTTTGGGGGAGTTCTGGGACAGTTGAGTCTCGCAATCACCAAGTTCGCCCCGACTATCACCAACGCCGGTACCTGGGGCACGCCTACTCAGGGCCAGACGATTAGCAGCGGGTCTTTCACAACCAGCGGAACGATTGTCGGACAGGGCGAGTTGACGATGATCGGCGGCACGTTCGATCACACCGCCGGCCAGATAGTTCCGTTCGTGCCGGTCCACCTCGTTGGCGTAACGAGCTTCAAGCCGCGTTCAACCGGAGGCGGAACGTTCCTGGTAAGCGAACTTGGCAATGTCCTCACAAGCGACATAGCGGCCAACGAGGTCCTGGTGGTGGAAGGCGGTCTCAACGGCCACAACGGCGAGCTGACTTCCTCGGCGTCGCGTGCGAATAACGGCACGCTGATCCTGCGTTCGTCGACAGCAACGAACGTTGGCAAGATCAGCTTCAGCAGCGGCACTCTCACTAACAACGGCACGCTGCAGACCGAGCAGGGCTCGGCGCCGACCGCGCCACCAGCGATGGTGATCGGTGCCCCATTAAGCAACGCCGGGGATTTCAATGTCTTTTATCCGACCGTGTTCAACCAGGCTGCGGCCGGCATCACGCAATCCGCTGGCACAAGCACGCTTACGAGTAGCTTGAACTTGACCGGCAGTTCCGCTCAGTTCACGATCAACGGCGGAACGCTGCGCGGGACCGGCAGCATCACCGGCAACGTGTCGAACCTCGGCGGAATCGTCAGCCCGGGCTTTTCGCCCGCCGCGCTGAGCATCACCGGCAACTACCAGCAGACCCTTGGCGGGACTCTGGCGATCGAGATCGGCGGAACGGGCATAGGCAGTGAGTCCGATCGACTCAACGTGATTGGGACCGCTAACCTCGGCGGCACGCTTCAGCTTTCGCTGATCAATTCGTTCGTGCCCGGCCTCTCGTTCACCTATGACCCGCTGGTTGCCACCGGAAGAACCGGCACCTTCGCTACCACAAGTGGCCTCGCCATCCCCGGCAGCAAGAGCTTCAACGTCAGCTACACCGGCACCAGTGCCCATTTGAATGTCATTAGCACTGGCCCAACTCGCAAACCTGACGGCCAGATAGCCCTCGGCTCCGGTGCCTTCGTCGGCAACAACGTCTACAACACGGATGGGATTAATCAGGCGAAGTCGAAGACAACCACCGCGGGCCAGAAGGTCACCTTCCAGATCAAGCTCCAGAACGATGGCACCGCCAAGGACAAGTTCACGGTTCATGCGACCGGATCGTCGGTGACCGGATTGACGATCAAATACTTCAGAGGCACGACCAACATCACCATGGCCGTCAACAGTGGGACGTTCCAGGTGACCAAGGTGGCGCCGGGCACCTCGGTCACGATTAAGGCCGTGGTGACGGTTGCTTCGAGCGCGGCTCACGGCGCGAACGTGACCAGATTGGTGACCATCACCTCGGGCAACGACACGAACCAGAAAGACGCGGTAAAGCTGACGGCTGGACGAACCTAGGGTCGCGGATCGGGTCTTCGGTAACCGATCGCGAGGCCGACTAACAGGCCGATCCCCACGCCCACGCCCACGCCGACCGCGATGTTCCCGAGGGCCACGCCTACAGCCGCGCCGATGCCGGCGCCGAGGGCTAATCCGAGGCCCAGAAAGGCGCCTGGCTTTGGCTCCAGCTTTCCTTCGGGCTTGCCCTCGTCTCTCTGGTCTTGCGGCTCGGTTATCGGGACGGCCTCGCGACGATGTTCACCAGGCGGCCGGGAACGTGGATGATGCGCACGATCTCGTTGCCGCTCATCTGGCCCACGATCTTGTCGCGCGCCAGCGCGATCTGCTCGATCTCTATTTCCGACAGGCCGGCCGGAACCGTGATGACGTCGCGCAGCTTGCCGTTGATCTGGATAGGCAGGTCAATCTGCTGCTGGGCAACCAGATCGGGTGAGAAGTCCGGCCACTGCTGAGCGTGGACCGAGGACCATTCCTCACCTCGCGCCTGTGCGCGGCGGCTCCACAGCTCTTCACTGACATGCGGCGCGATGGGCGCCAGCATCAGCAGCAGCAGGCGGACTGACTCGTCCCAATCCGCGCCGGTCACGACGTCTGTGCCGCGGGCGCGATACAGGTGATTGGTGAGCTCCATCAGCGCCGAGATCATCGTGTTCCAACGGAAGTCGGCGTGGTCCTCGGTGACCTTCGCGAGCGTTCGGTGGGCGTGGCGGCGCAGCTTGTCTGTGGCCGAGGCGTAGGCCGTGTCGTCAAACGGCGGGTCGTCCGTGGCATCGGTGGAGTCGGCGCTCTCGGCCGAATCGGAACCCTGCGGATCCAGGACTACCGTCCACACTCGGCGCAGGAAGCGATGCACGCCGTCGATGCCCGTCGGGCTCCATGGGCCGCCCTGATCCCACGGCCCCATGAACATCAGGAACAGGCGCACCGAGTCGGCGCCGTATCTGGCCACCAGCTCGTCCGGATCCTGGACATTGCCGCGTGACTTGCTCATGCGTTCGCCGTCCGCGCCCAGGATCTGGCCCTGGTTGAACAGGCGCAGCCACGGCTCGCGCTCCTGTACCAGACCTAAGTCGTTCAGCGCCTTGGTGAAGAAGCGTCCGTACATCAGGTGCAGCACGGCGTGCTCGGAGCCGCCCGTGTACTGGTCGACCGGGCACCACTTGGGCTCGAGAGCCTGATCGATCGGGCCGTCGTCCTTGTGGGGGGAGAGATAGCGCCACCAATACCAGGCCGAGTCGACGAAGGTGTCCAGGGTGTCCGTCTCGCGCCGCGCCGGACCGCCGCACTTGGGGCAGGTCGTGTTCACGAACCGCTCGTCGAACTCCAGAGCGTTGCCGCCCTGCGGACGGAACTCGAGGTCTTCGGGGAGCAACACCGGCAGCTCCGATTCGGGAATGGGAACGATTCCGTCCGACGGCGTGTTCATGCAATAGACGACGGGGATGGGCGTACCCCACGCGCGCTGCCGACTGACGAGCCAGTCTCGCAACCGGTAGGTCAACGCGCTCCGGCCCGCGCCCCGCGACTCCAACGCCCTGGTGATTCGCCGGCCGCCCTCCACGGCGAGCAGGCCGGTGTACTCCCCGGAGTTGACCAGGATCTCGTCCTGCGAGTGCCCGACGTATGCGCCGTCGGTTGGCTCGCCGATGCCCACCGTGGGCGGCGCAACGACCTGGCGCACGGGCAGCTCGTGCTTGCGCGCGAACTCGAAGTCGCGCTCGTCGTGTGCGGGCACGGCCATGATGGCGCCCGTTCCGTAACCAACGAGAACGTAGTCGGCGATCCAGATGGGGATCCGCTCGCCGTTTACCGGGTTGATGGCGTGCGCGCCCAGGGCGATGCCCGTCTTCTCGCGATCGGTCGACAGGCGATCGATCTCCGACTTCCGGCGCGCCTCGAATCGATACGCCGCCACCTCGTTCTTGACGTCATCGTGGGTCAGCTGATCTACGAACGGGTGTTCCGGCGCGAGGACCATGAACGTGGCCCCGAACAGCGTGTCCGGCCGGGTGGTGAAGACCGGGATCTTCTCGATGCCGGGCTGACGATCTTCGGGCGCAATCTCGAACTCGATCTCGGCGCCCTCGGACTTCCCGATCCAGTTGGTCTGCATGACGCTGATCGGCTCGGGAAAATCGATCTCCCGATACGACAGGTATTCGTCGGCGTACTTGGTCGTTCGAAAGAACCACTGCTCAAGGTCGCGCTTGATGACTTGCGTGCCGCAGCGCCAGCACACACGGTTGGGACCCAGGACCTGCTCGCGTGCGAGGACGACCTCGTCCTTGGGGCACCAGTCGACCGGCGCCATCTCCCGGTACGCCAGGCCGGCCTCCAGGAACTTCAGGAAGAACCACTGGTTCCAGCGATAGAACTCCGGATCGCAGGTGACGACCTCGGCGCTCCAGTCCCAGGTCGCGCCCATCGAGCGCAGCTGGCGGCGCATGTTGTCCATGTTCTTGTAGGTCCACTCGCGTGGATGGACGCCGCTCTTGATAGCCGCGTTCTCGGCGGGCAGGCCGAACGCGTCGAAGCCCACCGGGAAGAAGACGTTGAAGCCGTTCATCCGCCGATAGCGACTGATCGTGTCTGTCGGCGTCTTGACGAACCAGTGGCCGATGTGCAGGTCGCCCGATGGGTAGTCGTACATCGTCAGCACGTAGTACTTGGGCTTGCTGTCATCGTCGAGGTCGGTCTTGTGCATGCCCAGCTCGTCCCAGCGCGCCTGCCAGCGCGGCTCGAACTCGGACGGATCCATGCGATCTATGCGCGAACCGCTGCCTCGTGGCTGTCGGTCGCGTCGGATGTCAGTCGGCGAGGTCATGGCATGGCCCCTTCAGTGGCCCCGGTTGGGGCGGGATTGGATCGTGCTTGGATTGGGCGCTGTTTCGGGCCGCGCGGCGTCAGACGCCGGCGACCCCGAGAAGCGCGAGGTCGGCGCTCGAGCGGCCGAGTTGATCCATCACGAATGCCATGAGATTGCACATTCTAGCCACGGTGCCTACTGCCATTCGATGGACACCACTTCGACCGGCTTCGAGATGCCCTTGAGATCGACGCTCCGCTGCTCCGAAGTCCGGTACTTGGTGCCGGTCACGGTCTCGATGCTGGCCACGATTTCCGAGCCACCTGCAACGGACGCGATGCGTGACGCCTGGTTTACCCCCATGCCCTGGTAGTTCTGGCCCACCTGCGTTGCATCGGCAAGGTGGATGCCGATGCGCACCTGCGGGGCAAAGCCGTGATCGCGTCGATGCGCGGCGAGGGTCCGCTGGATGGCCACCGCGCAGGCGAGCGCGTCGTCGGGCGAGTCGAAGCCGATGAAGAAACCGTCGCCGGTTGCCACGACCTCCTGCCCACGATGGGTCGCGAACAGGGCACGCAACGTCTCGTCGTGCCAGCGCAGCAGCGTCGTCCATGCCTCGTCGCCGAGCAGCTCGGCAAGGCCGGTGGAGGAGACGATGTCCGTGAACATGAACGTCTTGACCACGCGGCGCGCCTCGTCGCGGCCCTTGGGCAGCTTCCAGGCGAGCACCTCGCCGATCTCCTCGATGCGGATCGCGAGGGTGGGGCAGGCCAGCGCCGCCTCGCGCAGGACCTCCTCGTCGACGCTGTCGGTATCGACTACCTCGGCCTTGGCGTAGTCGCCCTTGAGCCAGTCGAACACGGTCGGCGCAATGGTGATGCAGTTGCCTGCGCCGATGCAGACCGGTCGATCGATCGTGACTCGCAGTGCCATCGTCTGCCTTAGACCGCCCTGAACGCGAAAGCCGTCGTTTCGGCACGCGAGGACGTGCCGATGCGGGCATAAAGCGCGCTCAACATGCTGGTCACGCCGGCATCGTCAACGCCGAGCTGCTCGCCGATCTCGCTGTTTGACCTGCCCTGGACCAGGAGCTGAAGCAGCGCGCTCTCGCTGTCGCCCAGCTGTTGTTGCTCAGACGACGCGTCGTACTCAGGGGGCTTGATCGGCCCGGCGAGCTGCGCGAGCTCACTGCCAACGGGACCACGGAACCAGCGAATGCGAATCTGCTCGTCCATTATTCGCGACGCACCAAAAGCCTGGTTCAGCTGAAGCTCGCCCGTCACCTGAGCCTGCTCTTCCTGATCGCCCGCCGCGACGATCGTGCGAGCGGCCGCCAGAAGGATCTCGAAATGAGGATCCTCGCGCTGTGACGAGTGCAGCCACGACAGGGCTGAGCGCGCGAATTCCAGCGCTACCTGCGCCTCGCCGCGTGCCAGTGCGATCCGTGATTCGGCGGCGTCTGCCTGGGCCGACCACGGTGGCCGCCCTGACATCTGGCCCGCGAGCCGCCGAGCGTCTCGAGCGGAGCTTTCGGCAACCTCGAGAAGCGGGAAGTCTTCATGCAACGCCCCCAGGCGGGCCCCTTCGAGCGCGAGGAGCGCGAGTGCCTCGGCCTGGGCAGCCGGTCTTCGCTGAGCGGCGGCCATACGAACGGCCTTGCGAAGTCCGTCCACCATGCCATCCGGATTCCCGCGACCGCCGTCGATCAAGGCGCTGACGATTGCGACCTGCCGCGCGCGATTCGGCGTTGGCACCGCTGCCGCTCGATCAGCAGCGCGGTTGAGCCACGACTCGGCCTGATCAACATCGCCGAGCTCGAGGTATTCGTGGGCAAGTCCAATGGCCGACAGGAACTCGAGGTTGCTGTCACCGAGCGACCGTGCATGGTCGTACGCCTGCTGACCGCGTTCGAGAGCCATGTCCGGGATCACCTTGGCCCGTGCGAACACGTGGGCGCCGTACAACATCTGCCCCTCTGCCGCCTCGCGTCCGCTGCCCTGGACGAGGCTCGCCATCGCCGTTGCCAGCTGGCGGATGCCTTCGAAGCGCTGGGCCGGGTTTGTGCCGAGGTGAAGCTCGGGTCCCCAATTCAGGTAGGCGAGGCTGACGATCGCCGACATGGCGCCCCGGCGATCGCCGACCTTCTCGAAGAGTTCCAGTGCCTGCGTCAACTGGGCTTCGGCTTCAGTCAGCAGGCCGTAGATGGGCAGCTCGCGCTCCAGGGCCTGGATTGACTCGCCGTTGGCGATCCTGGCCAGGATTGGGATGTGGTCGCCGTTCCTGACGCGATCGACGAACCAGGCGCGAATCCTGGCCGACGCGATCGCGCCGAGCTCGCGCAGGGCCCGTGCCAGTTGGGCGTCTGATTTGAGCTGATCTGCCAACACTCGAGCCCGTTCGAATGCCTCTTCGGCGCCGTCCAGATCAGACTCGAGGGTGGACGGCGTGTAGCCCTCGCCAATCGACGAACGGAGCAGGTCCTGGCCGAGCTCGATGGACGCGGCGAGCTCCGTCCTGGCGTCTCCGCCTGCAGCGGCCTTGGTCTGGATCCTGCGCGCTACGTCGGCCGCTGCCTCGAACCTGTTGTCGTCACGCAGCGCCGCGGCACGACGGAGTTGAACATCTATTTCGACCTCGACGTCGCCGACTGCCTCGACGAGCGCCGTCAGCTCGGTGATCGCCTCGAGCCGCTCGGTAGCCCGACCAAGGGCAAGCAGGGCGTCGTCGCGAATGCACAGGAGCTGGACTCTCTGAGCTGGATGAGAGACGACACCCAGCGCCTCCTCCACCAACCGCAGCGCCTCCTCGGGAGCGTTGGAAAACAGGGCGGCGCGAGCAGCGTCGAGGGAGTAGCGCGCGATCAGCGCTGTGTCGCCGGCGCCCAGCGCGTGGCGGACAACAACCGGCAGCGCTTCAGGACCGGGATCGCCGTTTGACGTCAGCATCTGCACGATCGACGAATGCAGGGCTTGCCTTTGCGAGGGCGACAGCCCATCGAGCGCGAAGGTCCGCACCTGCTCGTGTGTGAAGGTCATATGCCTGTCGCCTTCGTCGCCGGCTTCGCTGATCAGGCCTGCTGCGAGCGCTGGCTTGAGGAGCTCGAATGCCTGCGCAGGCTCGATTCCTGTCGTTTCGCCTTGGCGCGCACGGAGAGCACACAGGTCATCGATGCGGAACGCACGGCCCAGCACGGCGCCCGTGGCGAGCAGTTCGCGGGTCTCGGGAGGTAGTGATGCGGCACGCCTCTGGATGAGCGTCCGGACCGCAGACGGGACGAGCCGATCTGCGTTGCGTGCCAGGCCCCAGGAGTTGCCGATGGGCTGCAACAGCCCGGCCTCGCGGTACGTGCGCGTCAGTTCCTGGACGATGAACGGCACGCCCTCGGCCTGAGCGTGGATCGTGGCCGCGGCCGCCGAGGTGGGTTCTCCGCCGAGGATGTTCTTCAGCATGGCGGACGTTTCGGCCTGACGCAGTCGCTCGACACGCATTCGCCGCAGGATGCCCAGTCTTTCGAGGTCCGCCAGCAGGTTGACGATCTCGGTCACCTGGGCCGTTTCCTCGGGTCGAATGGTCATCATCAGGTACATCGGCGCCGACGCGTTGGCGCGGACCACGTAGCGCAGCAGGCGGATGCTGTCCTGGTCGGCCCATTGGAGGTCGTCGAGCAACAGAGCAATTGGCCGCTCGCGAGAGATCTCGAGCATCGCCATTGCGGCAATGTCGAATGCGCGTAGAAGGCGCTCGTCCGCCGGCAGCGTCGACATGCCCGACTCGTCATCGCCACGCAGGGCATTCCTGGCCCGATTAATGGCGGCGGCGGTCTCTTCGGATCGGCCGGAACGAAGCTCGATGTTGTCGAAGATCGATCTTGCCAGCAGGAGGGGGCCGCGGATCTCCTCGTCGGCAACTACCAGCACCGGCGTCAGCCCGCGCTCAGCGGCAATGTCCGCGGCGGCATTGATGAGCGTGGTCTTGCCGATGCCCGGCTCTCCCTCGAGGCTGATCCCGACCAGCGATTCGAGGGCCGATTCGACTGCCGACTCGATCGCCTCGAGCTCCAACAGGCGACCGATCACGGCGCGCGTGGCGTGCTTCGATTTCACGACGTTGGGGACGGAGGGGGCTTCGAACATCGCCAGCTAAAGCGGTCAGATCAGGACCGTGACGGAGATAAATGGTGGAGCGACGGGGGCTCGAACCCCGGACCTTCTGCATGCCATGCAGATGCTCTCCCAACTGAGCTATCGCCCCGTGTGCCGGCCGCGAATTCTAGCAGCGATCCTTCAGGGGACTCCTTGATCCCCCGCCGGCGCACCCGCGGTCAAACATATGTGGACCTCCCCTATTGCGAGAGCCAGTCTCTGGACGGAGCCTTGCCCGAAAGGAGGGCTCCATGGAAGCAGGTGTCTCGAGCAGACGGACAATCATGGGCGCCGCCGTGGGCGCGGTTGGAGCGTGGCTGGCAGGCTCACTTGGCCGCGCGGCGCCGGTAGCCGCCGCTAATGGCGATCAGATGAAAGCCGGTGTGGTGGTCGCTTCGTCCAACGAGACTGGAGTCATCACGACAGGGAACGTGGGGTTCTCTGGCGAGACTGACGCTCCCAACGGTGTCGGCATCAGTGGTACCAACATCGACGGCGCGTCGGGTACCGGTGTTAGAGGGAATGGAGCCGACTACTGGGGCGTGAAGGGTTTTGCGGGCAATGGAACCGGGGTGGAAGGTAGGGCCCTCCACGGCACGGGTGTCTACGGCACGAGCGACCAGCTCTGGCGCGGAGATGAGGGCACGCCCGAGGGGCGTCCACATACCGGCGTTCATGGATACTCGGCCTATTCGGATGGGTACGGGGTCTTCGGCGAAACGGTTGAGGGAGGGGGAGAGGGAGTCCACGGCAGCAGCTCAGATTCGAACGGAGCCGCCGGCGAATTGGCATCCTCCACAGCAAGCGGGGTGATTGGAACGAACACGGCCGGCGGCTTCGGGACGTACGGCCGGAGCAACGTGCTCGGTGGAAAGGGAGTGTTTGGCGAAGCCGCACGCGGCACCGCGCTGACCGGCCACGGCGAAGTCGCTTTGGATGGGCAAGCTACGTCGACGGCGAAACCGGCTGTGACCGGAGTTTCGACCGGCAGCAACACGGGCGTGCTCGGACAGAGCGGTTCCACAAAAACGCCGAATCAAACCAGGACTGGCGTCCATGGATATGCGGGTCAGTCGAACAGTTTGTCCGTCGGTGTGCGAGGTGAAGCGCCGTACGGTCGTGGGGGAATATTCATCGGAGGAAAAGCCGCCATCCGCTTGTTGCCGACAGTTGCCAAGCATCCCGCGACTGGTCTGATGGGCGATCTCGTTGTCGACGGCGCGGGCAACCTCTGGTTCTGCAAGGGCGGTAGCACCTGGGTGAAGGTGGCCTGAAAGTCGTCGGGCACGCGATGCGACTCGCTGGCTGACTAGTCCGAAACCTCATCTGGTAGCAGCGGCCGAATTCGAATCACGTACACCTCGCCGTCTGGCGCGCGGGCGGTCATCGAATTTGCCACGCCCTGGTCGATGACGGCCGCAGCCTGCGAGGCATCCATCGTCTTGGCGAGCTCTGCGTTACCGGTCACGAAGTCGGTCGAGTCGAGGTCGGGCCACGGCCACTCGGCATTGGTCGGAGCCTCGTCATCGGTCCACCACGGGCTGACAAGGGTGGCTCGGTACGCCAGCGGCTGATAATCGCCCAGGCACTCGGCCTCGCCATTGCCGCACGTGCTGCCGTATTCGAGCAGCGACGTCTTCAGTGCACCCAGCGCCGTGAAGCCCGCGGGATCGGAACCCGCGTAATCCAACGAGTCGATCCCGTAGACCTGCACGACCTTGGAGGCGCCTCCGGCATTGACCGTGAAATGAGTCCAACCGAAGTCGTATCCGGGAACATCGTCGTAAACGCCTCGAGCCGGTCCGAGAGCGACCAGAGCGTCCGCGAGCAGGGCGTCGACCTCATCGTTCGATAGCTGCACGTGCAGCAGCTCGGTTGGCCCTTCGCGGCTTGGTGGCTCGGAGTAGATGAGGTGGCCGTCGCCGTACAAGGTGAAGGGCGGGCCTTCCTGGAACGTATCGCCCGGATAGGGCGCCATGCTCGGAACGTCCTCTACGCGGAGAAGGACGTCGGTGGCGCCCGTTGGGTGATCGATTGAGGACGGCGGCGCTGATTTGCTGGAACTCTGCGACGCGACGGCCGGCGTCGCGGTCGGCACGGCAGTCGGCACGATTGTCGGCGACGCACACGCGCCCGCAAGGAGTGCCGCTGCGCTCAAAGTCGCCCACCGACCCATGCGGCGGACGGTAGCATCCGATCGAGGTGGAAGCCGCTCGCACGCTCGTCCTGCCCGAGTTCAGCATCAGACGATCGACGCGCGCCCGCCACTCGCGCCTGACCATCACCGACGAGGGCAACGCGGTCGTCGTCCTTCCGATGCGCGCGGCCGAAGCGGACGCGGCCGAACTGGTCCGTCGTCACCGGCGTTGGATCGCCAACCACCAGCGCCGCATCCACGCCCAGCGCTTTGCGCTCGATGCCCGCCCGCCACTCGGCGCGGGGCGGGAGATCCTGTTTCGCGGCGAGCCCCATCGCGTCGTATCGATCGCCGCGATCGACGGCCGCACCCGGCCCACTATCCGCGAGGTGGACGGCCACATCGTCGTTACCACCGCGCCGTTCGAGCCGAAGTCCACGGCCGAGATCCTCGATGGCTGGCTGCGCGAGCGCGCCCGGGCGGCGATTGAGGAACGAATCGCGGTGCGCGGCCCACAGATGAGCCTCGCCCCGAAACGGATCATGGTTCGAGACCAGAAGACTCGGTGGGGGAGTGCCTCGCGCCGCGGGACGTTGTCCTTCAGCTGGCGCCTGGTGATGTGCCCACCGTCGGTGCTCGACTACGTGGTCGTCCACGAGCTGGCGCACCTGAAGGTCAACGGCCATCCGCGGAGCTTCTGGCGGCTGGTCGAACGGCACTTTCCAGAAGCTCGCGTCGCCCGCCGCTGGCTGCGCGACCATCACGACGAGATCAGGCACGCCCTCGACTGACCGCCCGGGCAGTCGGAGTCAGGGGATTTTTGCCATACGGCAACCCACGTAACGTTAGGCGGACTACGGGCTTCGCATCAGCCTCCAAACGGCCTCCGACCCGTGGTTTGGCGGGCTCTCCACGCTCAGGCAATGCCTCATTTCCCACCCGCCGGCGGACAAACTTCACTTAGCGTCACACCGGTTGGAATTAGGCAAAAACAACTAAGGAGAAGGTTGGGGAGTGGTGGAGATGAGGGGACTCGAACCCCTGACCCCTGCGATGCGAACGCAGTGCTCTCCCAGCTGAGCTACATCCCCACGGGAGGCGAAAGTATAGCCGCGGGTCGACTCGGAACCCCTAGGCGTCCAGTTCTTCCAGCTTGATCGCAACGCGCTCCAGGTCGCGGATGAAGTCGGCCAGCTCCTGCTGTCGGCTTGCCTCGTCCTCGGCTCTCAGGATCGACGATGGATGGACCGTCGCCGTGATCAGCGGCCCCATCTCAGACTCGAAGAACTCGCCGCGCTGACGGGTCACGCGGAAGTCGGAGCCCAGCAGTCCCTGGGCCGCCGTTGAGCCGAGACACACGACGAGGCGCGGCTTGGCCGCTTCGATCTCGGCCACGAGCCACGGCTTGCACGCCTTGACCTCGTAGGCGTTGGGCTTGTCATGCAAACGGCGCTTGCCCGGCGGCCGCGCATCCGTCGCCGAGCCGTGCTTCCACTTGAAGTGCTTGACGATGTTCGTCAGGTAGACCGTCTTGCGATCGATCCCCGCCGCCCGCAATGCCCGATCCAGCAACTGGCCCGCCGGCCCGACGAACGGCGACCCAGCCACGTCCTCGCGGTCGCCCGGCTGTTCGCCGACGAGCATCAGCGTCGCGTTTCGTGGACCCTCGCCGAAGACGGCCTGTGTAGCAAACGCGTAGAGACCGCACCCCTGGCAGCGCTGGACCGCCTCGGCCATCTTTGGCAGCGAAGGATGCGCCGGCAGGAAGTCGCCGGCCGAACCTGTGCCCTTCGGCTGCTCGTCGGTATGGGGCTGGTCACCTTCGCGCGGCATGTCGGGACCTTCGGCTCTGGCACGTATTCGGCACAAGTGTCAGGATCGACATGGAGGTGACAGACATATGCGTGTCCTAGGTGTCCTGCTGATTGCCGTGGTCTCAGCAGTCGTCGCGTCGATCGCGACCTATTTTGCGTTCCTGCGTCCGCGAATTCGGGCGTGGGGCTTTGACCCCCAGGAAGCCGAGCTGGCCCTGCCGGGTGACGAGCTCGTAGCCGACCCAACAGCCGTCGAGACTCGAGGCATCACCATCGACGCGCCCCCGCGTGACGTCTGGCCGTGGCTCGTTCAGATGGGCTATGGGCGAGGTGGCTGGTACAGCTACGAGCCACTCGACAGCAAGCTCCCCAGCGCCAAGGAAATCCTGCCCGAGTTCCAGGAGCTCAAGGCGGGCGACATGATGCCGACCTATCCGGGCTTCTCTTTCGAGGTCAAGACGGTCGATCCCGAGCATGCGATCGTTCTCTTTGCCGACACTGCCCTCACTCGAAACCAGATGATGGATGCGGCTCGAGCCGAGGTCGCCGACCAGCCGGATATCGATGCCGACGAGGTTGCCGAGGCAGTTCGACAGATGCCCGACTTCGCCGGGTCATGGGCGTTCATCCTGCAACCAGATGGCGAGGACAAGACGCGACTTATCGAGCGATTCCGAGTCCAGGCTCCCAGCAACGCCCCGGCGGCCGTCGCCCGGGAGGCCATGGGAACTGGCATCGTGCTCATGGCGCGGAAGCAACTCCTTGGTATCAAGGAACGCGTCGAGCAGGCGCCGCCGCAGGACGAGCTGCAGCCGGAGATGGCGCCGGCGGGCTGACCGTTCGCCTGGCGGGGTCGCTTTAGGGGATCGGCCCCGCTTCGTTAAGCCAGAAGGTGACCAGTCGGTCGAAGTCTCCGGTTGACGCTGTGGCGACGGCGCCGATGTTGAGTCGGTCGTCGGTCCACGTGACGGTTGGCAGCTCGCGCTCGATGCAGAAGTAACGGCCGATGTCTATGCCGCCGACCGAGTACGGATGCTCCGACGGCCATTTCGTGGTCGTCGCCGTGACTGTCCCGTCCGGATTCGTCTGGTAGCAGAGGCCGCTGTCGCGGTCGAACTGTGCCCTGTCGACGCTGGCGTCGTAGTCGACGTACATCGCTCCGGAATCGGGGTAGGCGAAGTACGTCACCGCGACCTCGGCGCCCGACGCGCAGCTCACAGATGCGACGACTGGCGTTGCGAACACCGCGGCCGTACACGTCGGCCGGATTGCCTCGGGCACGTGGGCAAGCAGCTGCCCCGTCGCGTCATTGGCGGTGGGAGGTGGCCCGGTGTTGACGGGCGGCGGCGCGGTCGGTAGCTCGGACGGCGGATTCGTCGTCGCCTGGGGCGACTCCAGACTCGGCTGCTCGGTTGGCAGAGTGCTCGAGCCGGCGGAGGAAGTCGGCTGCGTCGTCGGCTGGGATGTCCCGGGTGCAAATGGGCCGAGCTGCAGCAGGAAGGCAAGCCCAACGCCGATCAGCACCACCAACACACCGGCGATCACGGCCACGAGCAACGGCGACGGCGACCGACGCGGCGTGTAGTAGTTGGGCGGCTTGAAGTCGGGAGTGGTCATGCCGGCAGAAGTGTGAGCCAGCGGTGACCGGGATGGGTTGTCTCGAGGGTTGAGCGCAGCCAGCCCATTTGGTCCGGTTTCAGGAGCGGCAGGATGTGGGCGATGTCGCTCTCGTCAATTGAGCGCTCCCGGTGTGCCTTCATCCACAGCACGATCTCCGGTTTCATGTATCGGATCCCATCTCCGTGCGAGACGTACGTTGCTTCGTCGAAGCTCATCCGAATTTCTTCGTGGCGAGCCGAGATCCAGGTGTCTCGGTCGTGTGGGTTCATGGCCAGGTCCATGACCCACGGTTTGCCTCCGTCGCGGCGCACCCACAGCTGACGCGCGCCCTCGAGCAGGTCTTCGGGTTTACGCAGCGGTCGAAGAGTGCCGCTGAGATTCGACCAAACGCAGTAGCGCGGCGCCAGGTGCTCGAGCATGCGGGGCAGGTCCGATCGGAAGAACGAAACGTCGATGTCCTCGTGCTCGCGAGACACTCCGGTGAAGGCGTCCACGGCCCAGCCGCCGACGATCCACCAACGGATTCCAGAGCCGCGCATGAGCCGCTTGACGCCAGTCGGCGTGAGCGGTGTCCAGGGTCCGTACCAGCGGTAGAAGTCGCGATCCTCGTCGGTCATCTCACCAGTCATCTCGGGCAGGTTAGGGCGCAAAGCGATGTGCGAAACGTGCTGATGCGCGGATCGCACGGTTCGCGCGCAGCAGTCCTCAGGAATGCGGAGGAAACAGTTGACGAATAGAACATTTGTTCTACTATGGCCAAATGCCGGAAGAAACCCTTTCCAACGCTCTGGCCCGGCTCGAATCGCGTTGGGGAAGCGCGGCGGTGCGGCTCGCAAGCGATATGCGAGGGGTCGCTCCAAAGATCACTGCGGAGACAGGCGTCGGCTCCGGTCTGGGGACCGGGTATGTCGATAGCGAGCCCGCAAGCGACGGGCGGACCCCGACTGCGTCGGGAGCCGACCGCTTCGCGCGCAGCGGCGGCCAAAGGTCGACTGCGGAGGGGAATGCTCTGCAGGTGGACGGTGCTCTGGCGCTGGCTATTCGTGCCCAGCCGGCGCCAGAGCTCGAGCCAACGGACGTCACACGTCCGTCGCTGCCTGATGAGATCGTGCCCACCGGCTTCAAGGGCCTGGACGCGCTTCTCGGCACGGGCGGTCTGCCACGCGGCGTGAGCGCCTCTTTCCGTGGCGCGCGTTCCAGCGGCAAGACCGCGCTCGCCCTGCACTGCCTTGCCCAGGCGCAGGCGCGTGGCGGGATCGTCGCATTCCTTGACCTGTGCCGCATCTTCGATCCGCTCGAGGCTGTCGGCCGTGGTGTCGACCTTCGCTGGCTGCTGGTGCTCCGGCCGGCGGACGTCGACGAGGGCTGGGCCCTGGCCGCGGCACTTGTCGCCGGTCACCAGATCGACCTCCTCGTCGTGGACCTTCCTTCGCGGCTCAGTGCCAGCCACGAAACGTCCCTGCGCAGGCTCGCCGCCCATGCCCGGCGGTCGAGCGTGCGCATGATCGTGCTCGAGCCCACTGGCCTCGCTGCGTCCGTCCATGGCGCGCTCGCCGAATTGGTGGCGCTGCGCCTGGAGCTGGAACAGCGCGCCTGGCTGCGTGCCGGCCGCGACATCGTGGGGCGATGCGTCTCGGTGAACGTGGCCAAGAACCGCTTTGGGCCACCGGGACGCCAGACGGAGATCGAGATTCGCTACCTCGCCGAGACGGAGATCGAGCCTGCGCTTGAGCGCTACGCGATCCGTGACGTCGCCGTGCCGCTCAATTCCGCCCACAGTCAGTCAGCAAGTCACCTGACGACTCTTGTCCAGCCTGACCTGCGGGCCTTGCCCGGAAACGGGCCGGATTTGCGGTCATTCAGTCAGCTGGCGGTTGGGTGACGGCCCACAACCACCAGGAGCGCATATGGGACTGCAGCCAGCACTTGACTGACTGACCAACTGACTCCGGCCGATTCGGCCACAGCAAATCCAGCCGATCCTCGGCAACCAAACCTCAGCAAGCGGATCCCAGCCCGCGGGCAACGAGGGCGCAGCAACCGTGCTTCGCGCGGTGGCAGCGTCCGAGGCGTGGCAGGGCGCGAAGCGCCACTGCAAAGGCAACCTCATGCGTTTTCTCTATCTCGATTGGCCTCATCTCTGTTACCGGATCGAGGCTGCGCGAGCCCAGCTCGGTGAGCTGGTCGTCGTCGGCGGTCAGCCATGGGAGCCCGGCACGGTCCTCGACTGCAGCCCGGCGGCGCAGCGTCTGGGCGTGGCACGCGACCAGCCCCTGGGCACGGCCCACCGCCTCGTCCCGGAGGCGCAGTTCCTGTCTGCCGACAGGGACGCTTACCGGGAGCGCATCGAGGCCGCGCTCGAGGCTCTGGCCCAGTTCACGCCATCGCTCGAAGCCGAGAGCTCGCCGCGGGCACGGACGTTCGGCCAGATCCTGCTCGGCATCGAGGGGCTCCACCGGCTGTGGGGCGACGAACAGACGCTCGCTGCGCGGATGGCCGCCGCGGTTCAGCCACTGCTCCCCGGGAAGCCGCGCCTCGGAATCGGCAACTCACGTTTCGGCGCGCAGGTGGCGGCCGTCGTCGGCCGCGGCACGCTCGAGGCAATTCCCATTGGTGACGGCGCGGCCGAGGCGGCCTATCTCGCGCCGCTGTCCATCCTGTTGCTCCCTGCCGAGGCAGACACTCGAGAGCGGCTGCGCGTCTTCGGCCTGACGCGCATCGGCGAGTACGCCGCGCTCGCCCGGTCGGCCGTGATTGCCCGCTTCGGCCAGCACGGCGGGATGCTCCACGATCTTGCGCGCGGCATGGACGGCCGCCGCCTCCGGCCGCGCAAGCCGGTCGAGCGGTTGCGCGCCGAAGCGGAGCTGGAGCCACCTGTCGACAACGTCGAGCCGCTTCGTTTCGTGCTGCACAACTTATGCGGAGCGTTGTGCGAGCAGCTCACGGCACGCGGCGCTGGCGCGACACGGGCACTGCTCGTGCTGGACATGGAGAGCGGCCAGCCGCTCCAGCTCGACCAGGTCCTGCCCGAGCCTGCGGCCGCGCCAGAGCTGCTGGAGCGCCTCCTCGTCGCGCGGCTCACGGCCTCGCCGCCAACCTCGGGCGTGACGCGGCTCGCGCTCGAGCTGCGCGGCGAGCAATCGGTCTCCGGACAACAGCTCGGGCTATTCGCGCCACAGCTCGCGCGAGCCGCGCGACTCGACTGGCAGCTGACCGGCCTGGCGCTGCGCTTCGGCGCCGACCGGTTGCTCCGTGCCCGGATCATCGACCCCGAAGCGACCGTGTCGGAACTGCGCATCGGCTGGTCTCCTGCCACCGCCGACCCCATGTCGAATGCCGGGCTCGACGGCAGTAGCGTGGCCGGCTCGGGCCAGTGAGTCGGTGAGTCAGTGACCCGTTTGCTGGGCCACCATCCGCAGATCAACGTGGAGCTGGACGCGATCGGCCAGCCGTGCGTGCTGCGTTGGGACGGCGGCGCAGAAGCGGTCGAGGTCTGCAACCAGTGGCGCATCGACGAGGCGTGGTGGCGTCGGCCGGTCAGTCGGGATTACTACAAGCTGGCCGGCACAGGGATGCTCGCGCTGGTCTACCTCGACCGAGTCGACGGGACGTGGCACCTGGAGCGCGTGTACGACTGAGCCGCGCCGATCCCCCAACAGCTCGGCCCCGGGGGAGACCGGGGCCGAGAGGGAGAGCGGGTCGGAATTGACCTGGAGAGGAGGAGCCAGGCCACACGACCGCGGTTGTACTTCATCTGACGGCCCTTCCAGCGGGCGTGTGACGTGCGTCGCGGCGACCCGAAAACTGAAATGAACCTGCGAATCTGCCAAGAGGACGCGACCCTCCGGCGCATGGTTCCCAGCGGGCGCGAAACAAGTGCCTCAGCGCAGCGAGCTAAGCGCCTCAGCGCAGCGTCGAGTCGCCTCAGCGCAGAGTCGGCGGGCCTCCGGGCGGGATGGTCAGCACCACGATCGCAACGACAACACTGGCCAGCACCACGACGAGCGCGGCAGCGGCGAACAGCTCGAACCAGGTAGGTCGCATCAGGGGAAAGAATACGTGGCGACCGCTCGTCGCCGTGGCCCTAGAGAGAGGCGGCCGCGGCGGCTGCCAGGACGCGCGGCAACGCGAACATGATGAGGACGATGACGATGCCCACAAGGACGAGCGCGCGGAGGAGTGGCGCAGCGGCGCGAAAGCGGGCCATCGAGCGTGAGACGGCCGTGTCGGCGTCGATGTGACGCTCCAGCTCCTGAGGGATCGGTTCTGTCGTCATTGAAGGGGTGCGCCAGATGGTGCCGGTGACGGCGTTATCGTCGAGGGCGCCAACGTGGAAGGAACGGGCGATTCCGGGCCCGGTGACGGCGTGCCGTAGATCCGATCCTTGAGCTTCTGCGGTGCGTACTGATCGCCCCAGGGCAGAACCTTCAACGGATCGATTCGCTCCCGGACAAGCGGCGGGTAGCCGAACTTGGCAAGCCGTGGAACGGTCGCATACCAGACGCCGTCCATGCGGATCATCGTGTAGTGGAGGTGGCAACCGAACGCAAAGCCGGTCATCCCCTCGAGCCCGATGACATCCCCGGCCTTGACGGCCGTGCCCGGCTCGGCCAGTGCTTCCTGAAGGTGCACGTACATGCTCCGATAACCGTTCCCGTCGTCGACCACAACGACGATCGGCTGTTCGTTGACGCGGCCGAGCCGCTCCAGGCGAGCGTAGATCGGCGTTGGGTCGCCCCAATATCCGATGTACGGATCGAAGTTGCGTCCGGCATACAGAACGGTCCCGTCATGCGCGGCGCGGACCTTGTCGCCGCAATGCGTGGCGATATCGAGCCCGTCATGCACGCCCTGGCCGTCGACGATGATGAAGGCTCCGAGTTCCCGCGGGCCCTCGCGTCCGGTGATGAACGAGTTACGAATCGGCCAGGAGTAGCCGGTCAGCTCGGCGGGGTCCTTGCTGCCGGACTGCGCATCCTTGATGAGCGGTGAGCCGGGAGTCGGCGTCACCAGCGACCCGTCAGTCGAGGTTGGTGCCGGTTCCGGGGTGACCTGGATCGGTGATTCACCCGGGCCGACCGATGCGTCGCCGCCTGCGCCGGGTAGCCCGATTCGTGGGCGTCGGCACGACGGCGACGACGCTGCCGTCCGACGGCCGATAGGTGAAAACCAGCACCGCCGACGCCACGAGGGCTACGAGGGCGACGACGGACAGGGCGAGATAGAGCGGCCGACGGGATGACATGGGTGTCTATCAAACCATGCGCGCCGGTTGTTCGTGTGGAGCAACCGTCGCGACCGAATAGGGGATCGGAAAACTAGAACATCTGTTCTATTATCGAACGGTGTCCGGTGCCTTCGCGGAGCTCCATTGCCATTCGAACTTTTCGTTCCTCGATGGCGCTTCGTCCGTGGACGATCTGGCCGAGCGAGCCGTGGACCTGGGCATGAGCGCCCTCGCCCTGACCGACCACCAGGGCCTGTACGGAGCAGTCCGATTCGCCACCGCAGCCCAGGAGGCCGGCCTCCGCCCGATCGTCGGCATGGAGATCGAGCTGCTCGATGCGATCGCGCCCGATCCCGAAGGCCTGATCGTCCCGCGACGCCGGCGCAAGCGTGCAAATCGGGCCGAGGGTGACAAATCGGCCGATTCCTCGGGTGATTCTGCCTTTGCTCCAACCGATGGACGGGCCGTGCGGCCACGCATCGAGCGGCTGCGGCCGCCGGGCCACCGCGAGCCACGACGCGAGGACATGCGCGGGGTTCGATCGCGCGAGCTCGGTCCTCATCTCGTCCTGATCGCCCGCGACATGACCGGCTACCGCAGCCTGTGCCGGCTGGCCAGCAACGCCCACCTGGCCGGAACGAAGGGCGCGCCGCGGTTCACCCACAAGCTGCTGGCCGAGAACACGGAGGGCCTCGTGGCGTTGTCGGGCTGCCGCCACGGTGAGGTGGCACGCAGGTTGCTTGCCGGTGATCGCGAGGGCGCGGCAGCCGCGGCGGTGGCCCTGGCGGCCATGTTCCGCGCCGAGGCGGCGACTGGCGCGACTGGGGCGGAAGGCTTCTTCCTGGAACTGCAGCATCACCTGCTGCCCGACGACGACTGGCTGGTCACGGAAACCGTCCGGCTCGCCACGGACGCCGGGCTGCCGATGGTCGTGACCAACGACGCGCACTACGCGTACCCAGCCGATCGCGAGCTGCAGGACGTGCTGGTCTGTATCCGTCACGGCAAGCCGCTCGAAGAGAGCGCGCACCTTCGCCGTCCGAATGGCGAGTACTACCTCAAGGGCCTCGAGGCTCTCCAGGCACTGCCGGTGGCAACGGGCATGCTGGGCAACGAAGTCGCCAGCGCCTGGGCGGATGGGCTGGCCAACGCCGGAGAGCTGGCCGCCCGATGCTCGGTCGATTTCGATTTCGAGCAGTACCGCTTCCCGGGGTTCGAGGTGCCGGTCCAGGAGACGGCGTTCTCCTATCTCGAGACACTCTGTCACGAGGGCATGCGGCGCCGCTATCACCCGCTGCGGCCCGCGGTGGTGAAGCAGCTGGCCCACGAGCTGGAGGTGATCGAGCGGACCGGGCTGGCCGAGTTCTTCCTGATCTGCTGGGACATCATGCGGTTCTGCCGCGAGCGCGGGATCCCCGCCCAGGGGAGAGGCAGCGCCGGCGACTCGATCGTCGCCTACGTGCTCGGGATCACGCGCGTCGATCCCATCCGCCACAAGCTGCTCTTCGAGCGGTTCATCAACGAGGGCCGAACCTCGTACCCGGACGTCGACATCGACTTCGCCTCGTCACGTCGCGAGGAGGTCATCCAGTACTGCTACGAGCGCTACGGCGCCGAACACACGGGCATGGTCTGCAATCTGGTCACGTACCGGGCACGGTCTGCGGTCAGGGAGGTCGGCTACGCGCTCGGCTTTCCGCGGCCGCTCGTGGACCGTGTGGCGAAGGCGCTCGAGACATACGACTCGGTCATGGTCCGGCGCGACCTGGAGGCCGAGGGCGGCTTCGCCGAGTTCTTCGCGCCGGCCGAGGACGCCGCTGGCGCGGGCAGTGACCTGGCGGCGGTCCAACGCGGCCTGCTCGACGAAATGGGCCAGCTCAACGATGGACGCGGGCCCGTCCCCGTACCGGCACCGGTTGACACGAAACGGATGGGCCGGCGCGGTGCGGCTCGTGGCATCTCGGACGACGAGGGCGGCCCCGGCGACACCCCGGTTTCTGTGCGCTGGCTGTCGGAGGAACGGCTGGCAGCGGCGCGATGCAGAACGCGACGCTCAGGAGGCAGACGGCGAGATCCATCCCGTGCTCGTTCGCCGGCCGCGGCCCATCGACCCAGATCACGCCGCGGCCGCTAGTGGCGAGTCCAATCCGGAGCGCAGCGATCAGGCGGCCCCTGACGAGGCGGACGACTACCGCCCATCCACTTTGAAGGCGCCGATATACCCACTATTCGTAAAAAGCCGCGTAACCGACAGCACACAGCCGAGCGGGGGCCTGGATCCCGGGCAGGTCATCCCGTTTCACGCTGGCGACGGGACGAAAGCGGGGTCGGATCAGCCCGATTCGACAACAGCTGACGAAGTCAGGGCGGCCTTTAGCAATAGTGCGCATAAAGCCGAATCGGACTTGACAGTCAAGGGCCTAACCGTCGGGGCGGCGCCGGATGACTCAAGGGCCGTGCCGGATCGGCCTTCGACGGTGGACATGTCGCCGTGGGATCGATGGCTCGAGCTGACCGCGCGCATCGATGGCTTCCCGCGCCACCTGTCGATCCACACCGGCGGCATGCTCATCACCGCCGCGCCGCTGATCGACATTGCCCCGCTGGAGCGCGCCACCATGCCCGGCCGTGTCGTGGTCCAGTACGACAAACGCGACATCGAGACGATCAAGCTGATCAAGCTCGACCTGCTCGGCCTGCGCATGCTGTCCGCGATCGACGATGCGCTCAGGGACATCACCGCCGACTGCGCGGTCGTCGTCGACCTCGACCGGCTGCCCGAGGACATTCCCGAGGTCTTCCGCATGATCCAGGCGGCCGACACGGTGGGCGTCTTCCAGATCGAGTCGCGCGCCCAGATGCAGACGCTCCCCAGATCAAGGCCGGAGAACCTCGACGATCTCGTGGTCGAGGTCGCGATCATCCGGCCGGGGCCCATCCAGGGCAACGCGGTCCACCCGTACCTGCGCCGCCGACAGGGCAAGGAAGAGGTGACGTACCTCCATCCGAGCCTCCAACCGGCGCTCGAGGAGACGCTCGGCGTGATCCTCTACCAGGAGCAGGTGATGAAGATCGCGATCGACGTGGCCGGGTTCACGGCCGCCGAGTCGGACGGCTTCCGAAGAGCCATGGGCACGTGGCGCTCCAGCCGCGAGATGGAGAAGCTCCACGAAAAGTTCGTTGATGGTTGCATCACCGGCAACGGCCTGACCAGCGAGGAGGCGGAGGAGCTCTTTCGCCGGGTCGCGGCCTTCGCCAGCTTCGGCTTCAACAAGAGCCACGCGGCCGCGTTCGCGCGCACCGCGTACGAGAGCTCGTTCCTGAAGCTCTTCTACCCGGCACAGTTCGTGGCTGGGTTGATCAACGCCCAGCCGATGGGCTTCTACCCGGTCGAGGTGCTGACCAACGACGCGAAGCGTCACGGCGTGTGTGTCCTGCCGGTGGACGTCAACCGGAGCCGCTACCGAACCACCAGCGAGTGGGTGGGCATGCCCGACGAGCCGCTCCCCGAGGGCGCCGGCATAGACGAGCGGCCGCCCATCGTGAAGTCGTCAGCGTGTGTCGTGCCGGACAAGAAGGCGCGTGACCACTGGGCGGCGCCAACGTCGATCGGCTACGGCATCCGCCTCGGCCTGCATCTCGTCAAGGGCATCGGCGAGGCCGAGGGTGAGGCGCTCGACGCCGAGATCAGCACGGGCGGCCCGTTCGACGTCGCTGGCCGATCTCGTGGCACGGACCGGGCTGTCCGAGGAAGTGGTGGAGAGGCTCATCCGTTCGGGTGCGCTCGACTCGTTGGGCGAGCCGCGCCGCCAACTGCTGTGGCAGCTGCGCGAAGTCGCCGGCGCGACGCGTGGTCGGTACGACGGGCGATCCGTTGGGTCGAAAAAAGCGCAGGGTCGACCGCTCGATCTCCGCCTGCCACCGACGCTGGCACCCGACCTGCCACCGCCGACCGAGCTCGAGAGGATCGGCGACGCCTACGCGATCCTGTCGCTCGACGCGCGCAGGCAGGTCATCGAGCTGTTCAGGCCGGCACTCGATCGGCTGGGTGTGCTCAGGGCGGGCGAGCTGGCCGACGCGCGACCGGGCAAGGTGAGGATCGGCGGACTGGTCGTCACGCGGCAGCACCCCATGACCGCTCGCGGCACGGTGTTCCTGGCGATCGAGGACGAGACCGGCATGGTCAACGTGACCATGTGGCCGGATATCTGGGCGCGGTTCCGGCGCACGGTGCGCCGCCATGCGCTGCTCTACGTGGAGGGCAGGCTCGAGCGCGAATCGAACGTGGTCAACGTGATCGCGGACAAGGTCGAGTCGCTCTCAGACGTCGCGCGACCGGCCGGTGGGCCGTCGCAGCCGCAGGGCGTGCGCCACATGGGTCACGCCGGGATGCGCCGCCAGGGCTAGCGGCTAGGTAGTTGGCTTCTGCTTGGCCAGCTTGCGCGCCTCCTGGCGCTCAGCGGCTCGCTTGGCTCGCTCGTCGACTTCCTTGTTGGCACGGTTCTGCTTGCCGCGCTCCTGCATGCCGCGCAGGAACTCGCGGTACCACGAGGCCAGCGCCGCGGCGAGCGTGCCGTAGAGCATCCCGATCACCAGCATGTTCAGAACCAGGACTGGCGCGTCCGTAACGGCGGCCCAGTCGTCGATGGATCCGTGGAGCTGCCGACGGTCAGGATGGCGATCGACCACACCACGCCGGCCAGCAGGCCGTAGATGAAGCCGATGAGGTACGACGCACGGGGCGCGAAGAACCCGCGATGAAGAACGTGAACAGCGCCGGCGGCGCGAAGAAGAACTGGATGTAGTAGCCCGCGATGCTCGTGATGTCAGCCGAAAGGCTGCCGTTGGCGACAAGGATGAAGAGAACCAGTCCTACCCCGAACAGGAGAAGGGGCAGCAAAAGGATCGGCTTCGAGCGGATGATGCTCGGCAGGAGCCGAATGTCCTCGCGGATGTTGGGCATCTTGAACAGCGGCTTGCGCGCCGGCTTCTCTGTCTCTTCGGTCGAAACCGCGTACTCGAGTTCCTCGCCCGATTCGGCTGCCACCTCAGCACGCTGCATGTCGCGTGTGCGGCGCCGCGCTTCGGCGCGTGACATGTTCTTCTCGCGAGCCAGTTCAGGATCTCCTTCCGAGGTGACGGGCAGTGACTGAATCGTAGCGCATGCCGCTGCGAACGCCCGTTGTCGAGCCCTGTGGAAAACCTGGCCGTTGAGCGTGAACCGCGAGGTTGGTCGGCGTTGATCGGCCGATAAGCGGCCGCGGCCAGACTGGCATTGGCCGGCGGAGACTCCCTGTTCGCCCTGGCTGACGCCGTTCCCGCCCTGGTTAGCTCACTGGACCCGCCCGTGACCCGCCAATGGGTTGGAGATCGGCATGGCCAAGGCGAATTCTCTCCGCTGGCTTCATCCAGCGCTCTTCATCGTGGCGTCGATCGTGGTGGCGACCACCGTTCGCGGCGCGCCCAGCAACGTCACTCTCTCGCCCAGCTGACCGCTGCCAACAGCGTGGCTGCCGTCGCGTGGCCGCCGTCGGACGGATTGCTGGTCAGCGAGGTCGTCACGGGCGCCGGATCGGCCTCGGACGAGTTCGTCGAGATCTACAACGCGTCTGCGACGGATCGGGACCTGGGTGGACTCGAGCTCGTCTACGCCACGGCCAGTGGGTCGACGGTTACGCGCAAGCAGACCTGGACACAGCTGACCATTGGGTCGCACAGGCATCTGCTGCTCGCCAACTCCGCGGGCAAGTGGGCGGCCGGCGCGGATGGCCTGTACTCCGGCGGTTTCGCCGCGACCGGAGGCAGCATCGTGCTGCGCACGCTCGGCGGAGCTGTTGTCGACTCGCTCAGCTGGGGTGATGCCGGCAGCGCGTTCGTGGAGGGCGCCGCAGGCCCTGCGCCGGCTGCTGGATCCAGCCTCGAGCGCAAGCCCGGCGGGCTCTGCCGGCAACGCGACCGACACGAACGACAACCTGGCCGATACCCGGGTCGAGGCCAACCCACAACCTCAGTCCCTGGCATCCGATCCCGTTCCGGTCGCCTCGGCCTCACCGTCGCCACCGTCCAGCCGACTGTCCAGCCCACCGCTCCGCTCCGACTCCCGTCGAAACGCCTACGCCCACACCTGTGCCGACTCAGTCGTGCACTCCCGAGCCAACGCCTCAACCGACGCCGGAGCCCAGTCCGATGTCCAGTCTCGAGGCGACTCCCACGCCGAGCGTCGCGCCCTCGGCGAGCCCAGGCAGCTACGGCGACGAATGCCTCGCCGACCGAGTCGCCCGGTCGGACCGTCACGGCATTCCACCGCACCTACGCCCGAACCGACGCCAACTATCGCGGCGACGCCTCCACCCACGGCGACCCCGTTGCCAACCGTCAGTGCCGCACCGTCGCCAACACCTGCTGGCCAGCTGGACCTGACGCAGATACGAGGCGCTTCCGCTTGGCTCAGCCGTGGTGGCGCGCGGTCACCTGACCACTCCGCTCGGGTTGGTCGACAACGGCACGACGGCGTTCATCGAGGACGGCACCGGCGGCATCGCGCTGCGTCTGGACGCTGGCGACTGGGATCCGTTGCCCATGGGCAGCAACGTGGTCGCGGCCGGCACGCTCGCCAGTCACGATGGCCTGCTCGTCGTGGATCTCGACAGCAAGTCGGCGTTGTCGGGGTCGGGCGTCACGCCGCTCGGCGATGCCCTCGCGGTGGCCACCGGGCTCGCCTGCGAGCCGTTCGAGGCACGAGTGGTCGCCGTCGATGCCTTCGTGACCGTGGCTGGCTTCACGCTCAACGGCGGTGGCATGGCCGCTCTCGTCGACGACGGGACCGGTGGGCTGTCGATCATCGCCGAGCCTGGTACGGGCATCGATCCATCAGAGCTGCAAGTCGGCGCCAGGGTCCGTTTGACGGGCGTGCTCGGTCAGTCCGACCCAGCGGGCACCGGCGCTGGCTATCGGCTTTACCTGCGGTCGCTGGACGACGTCGTGCTGGTCGCTCCGCCACCGACTCCGACTCCGACTCCGACGCCGACTCAGACCCCAGCGGCTACGCCAACTCGCCACGCCGACTCCGACGTCGCATCCGACGCCCAGCGCCAACTGCCCAGTCGCCAAGTCCTTCGCCAAGCCCATCGCCGACGCCGTCTCGTGTCGACCGTAGCCGCCGCGCGATCCCTGTCGCTGGGCAGTCGCGTCACGGTCCGCGGCGTGGTCACCGTGGGTCCCGGCTGGATCCTGGGCGACACGACCATCGCCCTGCAGGACGGCAGCGGCGGCATCTACGTCCGACTCGTCGACCCGCCGCTCGACCTGGTCGTGCCCGGCCGTGTGCTGCAGGTCGACGGAACGTCTCGCCAGCCCGTACGGCAACCTCGAGCTCAGACCGATTGCCAGCGGGGTCCAGATCCTGGACATGGACGTGCCGCCCGCGCCGCGGATCCTGACCGTCAGCGACATCGGCGAAGCGAACGAGGGCGTGCTGGCGCGCATCGAAGCGACGGTGACGACGATCGAGCCCAGCTCCACAGGGAGCCTGACGCTGATCGTGGAGGACGACTCGGGCCAGGGTCGCGTCTACGCCCATGCACCACTAGGGCTCACGCGAAGTGACTTCGCCGTCGGTCAGCGAATCGCAGTCATCGGACTCGTAGGCGACAGGCTGGCGTTGTATCGCCTGTGGCCGCGCAGCAAGTTCGACATCGAAGTGCTGGACGAGGACGAACCCCACGCCGACTCCCAGTTCGTCGCACACGCCGACGCCGACCCCATCCCGCACGCCGAGTCCAACGCCATCGCGCACACCGACTCCCACGGCGACGCATTGCCCGACGCCGACACAAACAGCCAGCCCGACGCCAGGCGGAGGAAGCGTCGATCAGCATCGCCGACGCGCTTCGTCGCCAGGGCCAGACAGTGACCATCGACGGCTCGGTCACCACCCGTCCCGGCCTGCTCGACTCCGACGGCTGTCCGGGTCACGGTTCAGGATTCCAGCGCAGCCATCCTCGTGCGCTTGCCATCCGATTTCAGCGCGCAGATCGGACAGCGCCTCCGCGTGTCGGGCGAGATAGGGACCTACTACGGCGCGCCCCAAATGACCGCCGAGGTCGCAGCCAGGGTCGGGCGAGAGCTCGGTCGACGCGTTGTCGGTCCGGACGGCTCCGTTCGCCGCCGCGCTGGAGTGGCGCCTGGTGACGATCAGCGGGCAAGTCGAGTCGGTCCATCGCGACGGCGACACGTGGCGGGCTGAGATCACTCTTTCCGGCGGCACCGTGCCGATCGTCTGGCATCGCGCGCAGTGGGATCGATTCGACCGCGCTCGTCGAAGGTCGCTCGGCGACGATTGTCGGCGTCGTCAAGCGTGCGTATCCCACGGCATCGGACCAGCGCTTCGCGCATCGTTCCGCGGACGATCGGCCGACATTCGGCTGGGTGCCGGACAGTCCGATCCCGACTGATGCGACCGCCGAGCCCGGCTCGACCGACGATCACGGCGGCGTCATCGGCCCGTGGCCAACCGACGGCGCTCCTGGCGCGAGCTCCGTCCCCGGAGGTGCGACGTCGCTGCCTTCGACCGGTCCGACGACCGCGCTCGCCGACCTGGCGTCGTACCAGGGCGAGCGAGTGACGATCGGCGGCACGGTGACGGCGATCGACGGCGCACGCCTGACCGTCGACGACGGATCCTCGATCGCGGTGATCAGGCTCGTCGGCGATGCGGGCGCGATGGCATCACTCGTCGCCATCGGTGACCTGGTGAACGCGACTGGTGTCGTGGATCGCAACGCCGACGGTGGCGTCGAGGTCGCCGTCGATGACCCGGCCGCGTTCACGTGGCTGGCGGCGATCGAGATCGGCGCCACGCCATTCGCGACCGCGAACGCCAGTCCGGATCCGAGCCTCGCACCGGCGGTGCTGAGCGACACCGAGGGCCTAGTGGACGCCACGGCAGCGGCCGTCGCCGTGCTCCTCGTGGCGTCCGTTCTGCTGCTGGGCGGTGCGCTCGCGGCCACTCCGCGCAACCGTGCGCGCCTCCGAGCGTGGCTGAGCGAGCGGCCGAATCGGGCTCAAAAGGAGGCTCGGACAGCTCCGCGCAAGTTGACGCCACGCTGGAAACGTGCCTATGGTCACGCTCAGCCACGCTCGAATGAGCGTGAACAGACATGAGCACAGGAGGTGCGTTTGACGATCGCGGACCGCCGTGTGGCGCTGCCGGACACGCCGGTGCAGTACCACATCGACCTTGGTCCGGGCGAGCTGGCCGGAGTACATCCTGCTGCCCGGCGACCAGGATCGGACCGCGAAAGTGGCCGAGCGCTTTGACAACGTCGAGTTCCAGAAGCGCCACCGCGAGTTCGCCTCTGCTACCGGCACGTACAAGGGCAGGCGCGTCTCGTGCGTGTCGACCGGGATCGGCACGGACAACATGGAGATCGTTATCGCCGAGATCCTGGCCATCACGGAGCACCCGACGTTCATCAGGATCGGCTCGTGCGGCGTGCTTCGCGACGACATCGGCCTGGGCGAGCTGGTGATCACCAGCGGTGCGGTGCGCCTCGAGGCGACGACCAAGTACTTCGTTCACGAGGGCTACCCGGCAGTTGCCGACTACGCAGCCGTGGCGGCGCTGGTCGAGGCGGCAAATTCGCTCGGCCAACGCGCTCACGTGGGCATCACGGCCACCGCGCCGGGCTTCTACGGAGCCCAGGGAAGGCAGATTCCGCAGCTGCCGATCCGCTTTCCGAACCTCGCCGAGGAGATGGCCAGCCAGGGCGTAGTCAACTTCGAGATGGAAGCATCGGCGCTTCTCGTGCTCGCAGGGCTGGCGAAATGCCGAGCAGGCGTCGTCTGCACAGCGTACGCTCAGCGTGTGAGTGGCGCGTTCGTCCAGGGCGCGCAGAAGGAACAGGCCGAATCGGCCTGTATCGACACGGGGCTGGAGGCACTTCGCCTGCTGGCCGAAATGGATGACGCCACGCGTGCCGTGGGAGCGGTGCACTGGCGGCCCTCACTCTGGGTGTCATCGGTGGCATCCTGAGAGGGAGCAAATAGCGGGAGCGAGGTAAACCCTCGTTTCGGCTCAGAAAGCGAGTAAAAGGAGGCAACCTTGGCTGAAGCCTATTGCGTCAGGGACAAGCAAAAGGTGGAGATTCAGAATCCGGAAAAGATCACGATGAAGAACGGCAAGCCGGCCACCAAAGGCACTTGTCCGATCTGCGGGAACAGCGTCTTCCGCATCGGCGCCTGACGCCGCGAAAGTCAGAGTTAGAACAAGGGGTCCCGGTGAAAGCCGGGACCCCTTGTTGATTCCCGGTAGTCGCGGTAACTCACGGTGACAGGAGCTTCGCCGCCTGAGTCGGTCCTTGCGCTCGATTTCGGGGGCACCCAAATCCGCACGGCTGTCGCGCTGGCGAACGGCACGATCGTCGGGCGCCGCGCCAGCCGGACGCCGCGCGACGCGGATTCCATCGTCGGCCAGAGCGTGGCCCAGTTGCGCGAGACACTTGCCGAGGCGTCAGATAGGGGTACGCCGGCTCCCACCGAGCTCGGCATCTCGGCTCCAGGGCCGCTCGATCCCTTCGGCGGCATCATCCTCACGCCGCCCAACCTGGATCGCAGCCTGTGGGACTTCCCATTCGCAAAGGTCGTCGGCGACCAACTCGGCCTGCCCGCGGTCATGGAGCGCGACACCCAGGTAGCCGTACTTGCCGAGGGCGAGTTCGGCGCCGCGCGTGGCCACGACAACTTCATCTACATGACCGTCTCAACGGGAATCGGCGGCGGCATCGTCAGCGACGGCAGGCTCCTGCGCGGCGCCGACGGCATGGCCGGGGAGCTCGGCCACGTGACCATCGACATGAATGGGCCGCTGTGCGGTTGCGGCATGCCCGGCCACCTGGAGGCGTTGCCTCCGGCACCGGTATTGCCAAGCGAGCAGCAGAGGCGGGTCTGCGTCGCGCGGACGGCAGCTCGGCCGAGGCAGTCGACGTGGCGCGACTGGAAGAGCAGGGCGACGAGATCGCGGCGAGCATCATGGACAACGCCCGGCGTGCCTTTGCCTCGGCCGTGGTGTCGATCGCCGACGTGTTCAACCCGAGCCTGCTCGTGGTCGGCGGGGGGATCGCCATTGGGCAAGGCGATCGGCTGCTCGAACCAGCCCGCGACGCCCTTCGGCAGTCCGGATATACGCATCAGGCGGAGCGGATGCAGATCGTTCCGGCGCAGCTTGGGGACGACGTCGGGCTGATCGGCGCCCTGTCGCTGGTCGGCCTTGCCCGCTTAGGCGATCATTGGGGTCTGCACACCAGCCCAACGAGATAGGGCGCACCGGCCCTTTCCGCCTCGCCGTCGCCCGAGGACGATGGCAGATGACACGATCCACAAACTGCGTGGCGCCCTGATCGGACGGGAAGGCGCCGCGTCGGCCACGAAACTGGCCTGCTGAAAAGGAGTCACTCGAGATGGCAGTTCGCGTCGGTATCAACGGTTTTGGGCGCATCGGACGTCAATCGCTGAAGGCGATCCTCGAGCGCGCCAAGGATGTCGAGGTCGTGGCGATCAACGACCTGGTCGACACCGAGATGAACGCGCTCCTGTTCCGCTACGACTCCACTTACGGCCACTACGACGGCACCGTCGACAACACCGAGAACGCGCTGATCGTCGACGGTCGCGAGATCAAGGTCCTGAGCGAGAAGGACCCTGCGGCATTGCCGTGGGGCGACCTCGGCGTCGACGTGGTCGTGGAGTCAACAGGCTTCTTCACCGACGGTACCAAGGCCAAGGCACATCTCGACGCCGGCGCCAGGAAGGTCATCATCAGCGCCCCGGCCAAGAACGAGGACGTGACGATCGTTCTCGGCGTGAACGAGGACGCCTACGATCCGGAGGTCCACAACATCATCAGCAACGCGTCGTGCACGACCAACGGCCTGGCGCCCGTGGCAAAAGTGCTCAACGACACGTTCGGCATCGAGAAGGGCTTCCTGACCACCGTTCACGCCTACACGAACTCGCAGCGCCTGCTGGACGTCGCCGCCAAGGATCCCCGCGACGCCCGCGCCGCTGCACAGAACATCGTTCCGTCTCCGACCGGCGCGGCCAAGGCGGTGGCCCTGGTCATCCCCGAGCTGCAGGGCAAGTTCACCGGGCATGGCGTTCCGCGTGCCGGTGCCCACGGTTTCGGTCGTCGACTTCACTGCGATCCTCGGCCGCGAGGTGACCAAGGAGGAGGTCAACGCCGCTTTCGAGCAGGCCGCCGGCGGCGATCTGAAGGGGATCATGGCCTACACCGAGGAGCCGCTCGTCTCGTCGGACCTGCGCGGCAACGAGCACTCGACCATCGTCAGCGCCCTCGACACGATCGTGCTGGGCGACATGGTCAAGATCGTTTCCTGGTACGACAACGAGTGGGGCTACTCGTGCCGCATCGCGGACCTGGTGGCGTACGTCGCTGAGCGACTGCCGAGTGGACGACCGATGGAGACTGCGGCCAGCCCAGCCTGAGCGTTTTCGCAGCTACCGACCGACAGCCCAGCCAGCCGTAGCCCAGCCGGAGCCCACCAATGGAAAAGCAAACCGTTCGCGACTTCGACCCGCAGGGGAAGCGCGTCCTCGTCCGCGTCGACTTCAACGTCCCCATCGAGGATGGCCGGGTAAAGGACGACTCGCGCATTCGCGCCTCCCTGCCGACGATCACGTACCTGCTCGAGCACGGCGCGGCCGTTGTCCTGATGAGCCACCTCGGCCGCCCCAAGGGCAAGGTCATCGAGTCCTCGCGGCTTCGTCCGGTGGCACAGCAGCTCAGCGCCCTGCTGCGACGCCCGGTGCCGATCACCGGCGATCCGCTGGGCATCGGGACGCGCGACGCCGTGGCGCGGCTCAAGCCCGGCCAGGTGATGATGCTCGAGAACCTCCGGTTCCACTCGGAGGAGGAGGCCAACGAGGACGAATACGCGAAGACCCTCGCCAGCTACGGCGAGGTCTTCGTCAACGACGCCTTTGGCACCGCTCACCGTGCACACGCATCGACGGTGGGCGTCACTCGATACCTTCCCGCCTACGCGGGACTGTTGATGGAGCGCGAAATCGAAGCCCTCAGCTCGCTCCTCGAGTCGGTCGAGCATCCGTTCGCCGCGGTCATCGGCGGGGCCAAGGTGTCGGGCAAGCTGGGCGTGATCAACAACCTGATGCAGAAGGTCGACGCGTTCATCATCGGCGGCGGCATGGCGAACACGTTCCTCGTGGCGCAGGGCCACTCGGTGGGCAAGAGCCTGCTCGAGCGCGACCTCGTCGACGACGCCCGCCAGATCCTCGACAAGGCCGAGAAGAGCGGCGTGGAGTTCGTGCTGCCAACGGACGTCGTGGTGGCCAAGGAGGTGACTCGCGGCGCTGAGCACAAGGTCGTGCTGGTCAACAAGATCCCGAACTCCTGGTCGGCCGTCGATATCGGACCGATGACCACCGAAGCGTTCAAGGACGCGCTCGCACCGGCGAGGACAGTCTTCTGGAACGGGCCGCTCGGCGTGTTCGAGGTGCCAACCTTTGGTGACGGCACGCGCACGATTGCGCGCTACCTGGCCGCCCGCGCCGACGAGGGAGTGACCGTCATCGTCGGCGGCGGCGACTCCGTTGCTGCCCTCGAGGAGCTCGGCGTCACCGACAAGATGACCCACATATCCACCGGCGGCGGCGCCTCGCTCGAGTTTCTCGAGGGTCGCGAGCTGCCCGGTATCTCGGTGCTCAAGGACCGCGAGCCGGCCGAGGCACCACCGGCGGTCGCCAAAACGTCCGCCAAGCCAGCGACCGCGAAGGCGGCAGGCAGCCAGCAAGCCGTCAGCAGGCAGCAAACCGGCGGCCAAGGCCGGCAGCAAAGGCGTCCGCCAAGCCAGCGGCCAAACCAGCCGCAAAGGCACCCGCCAAACCCGCGGCCAAGAAATCAGGCGCAACGGCCAAGGCCGGCGCCAAGTGACCATGATCGAGATCGTCGACGCGCACGAGATCCTTGATTCGCGCGGCAACCCCACGCTCGAGGCAGTGGTCGTGCTCGACTCCGGTGCTGTTGGTCGGGCGGCCGTGCCATCGGGCGCATCGACCGGTGCGCACGAGGCCGTGGAGCTGCGCGACGGCGACAAGGAGCGCTACGGCGGCAAGGGCGTGCTCAAGGCCGTGGCCAACGTCATCGACATCATCGGCCCGGCGCTGCTCGACCAGGACGCGTCGGACCAGGCGGCCGTCGATCAGCTGCTCATCGATCTCGACGGGACGCCCAACAAGGGCAACCTCGGCGCTAACGCGATCCTCGGCGTGTCGCTGGCCTGTGCCCATGCCGCGGCCGCTGAATACGGGATGCCGCTCTATCGGTACCTGGGTGGCGCGCTGGCCAACACCCTGCCCGTGCCGATGTTCAACATCCTCAACGGCGGCAAGCACGCCGTGGACTCCACCGACTTCCAGGAGTTCATGGTCATGCCCATCGGCGCGCCGACCTTCACAGAGGCCCTGCGCGCCGGCGCCGAGGTCTTCCACGCCCTGCACGACGACGCTGCACGATCGTGGCTTCGCCACGGGCCAGGGCGACGAAGGCGGCTTCGCGCCGTCCCTCGAAGTCCAACCAGGCAGCCATCGAGGCCGTCCTGAAGGCGATCGAGCTGGCCGGCTACACGCCCGGCGAGCACGTTGCGATCGCACTCGATCCGGCCGTCAGCGAGCTGGTCGACCTCGACACGCCGGCCGACTCCAATGGCGAGCTGACCTACGCCTGAGCCAAGGAGGGCCGTACGCTGCGCACGGGCGAGCTCATCGACTTCTGGGAGGACTGGATCAAGATCGGTACCCGATCGTCTCGCTCGAAGACGGCCTGGCCGAGGACGACTGGGCCGGCTGGCAGGCGCTTGAACGCGCGGCTCGGCTCACGGCTCGTCCAGCTGGTCGGTGACGACCTCCTGGTGACCAACCTCGGAGCGCGTCCAGCGCGCCCTCGAGGAAGATCGCCGCCAACGCGGTGCTGGTCAAGCTCAACCAGATCGGCACGTTGACCGAGACGATGACGACGATCCAGCTCGCGGTGAGCAATGGCTGGGGCGCTGTCATCAGCCACCGCAGCGGCGAGACCGAGGACACGACCATCGCCGATCTTGCCGTCGCGACGGGGACCGGCCAGCTCAAGGGCGGCGCGCCCTCGCGCTCCGAGCGTGTCGCCAAGTTCAACGGCTGCTGCGCATCGAGGCCGAGCTGGGCCCGTCCGCGCGTTTCCCGGGAGCGTCCGCGCTGGCCGTATCGCGTTGAGAGATCGCTTCATCGACAACGGAGCAGTCTTCGCCGGCTGGGTCGGTCTGGGCATGGCCATCGTCATCGCCCTCGCGTTCGAGCTGATCATCCCGCTGCAGGCGCTGGTGTTCGTCTTCGCGCCGTTCATGGGCGTGTTGATCGGCGTCTACGCGAACGTCCGTGCCGAACGGTGGCGGCCGCGCGGCCGTGTCCTGGCCAACGCGCTCTACGCCGGTGCCGTCACCGGCCTTGCGATCGCCGTCTTCTACGTGGTCATCCGGCTGGTCTTCATCTACGGCGACGGTGGATCGCTGCCCGACGGCACGTCACTTACCTGCCAGACCGGGCCAGATTGCGTCTACCAGCGGCTGATCATCGAAGAGCAGCGGACGGGCACGACCGGCGACCTGGCCTCGAACGGCATCCACGACGGCCAGTCGCTCGAAGCGTTCGCGTGGCGGAGCCTCGCGCTCACCGGTGCCAGCCTGTTCATCCTGACGCTCGGCGGTAGCGCGATCGGCGGCATAGGCCGCGGCCTGGCGACTCAGCCGGGTTCGTCGAGGAGCAGGTCGCTCGAAGCGACAGTCGAGCACACCTAGCGAGCGCTTATACGCCGGCCGCCAGGGCCTGAGTTCATCTCTCGCGGAATTCCACTTGACGTAGACACCAAGAGGCAATTCGAGAACGCTGGCCCACCTGGGTCTGAGCGCAGCGAGCTGGGAATCCGTTTGAAGTCGAACCTTGCTGCGCAGCTGGATACCTTGCGGTAAGAAACTGCCCCTCGCGGGCCGAACTACCGACAAATAAGGCGTGTCGTGTCTACTTGACGCAGAAACTCGCCAGAATTCTTCGAGTCGAGCCCGTCACCGGCTGTAACAGGCGAACGAGCGGAAGGTCGGGCTAGCTCTTCTTCGCCGTCTTGGAGGCGGTCGTCTTCGCCGCAGCCGACTTGGTGGTCGAGCTCTTGGCGGCCGAAGCCTTGGCGGCCGTGGTCTTCGACGCTGACTTCGCTGCCGGCTTGGCGGCTGTCTTCGTGGCCGTCGACGTCTCGGCGTCCGCAGTCGCTGGCTGGTCGGTCGTTGCGTCACGTGATGTGCGTGCCAGCGCGGCGCGTGCCTTGCCGGCGGCGGTCTGAGCGCCCTTGGCCTTTGTTGCGCGACCGGCTGCGATACGAGCCTTGGCTTCCTTTGCCGCCGCTGCCTTGCTGGTCTGGCGAACGGCCTTCGCCGTCGACGTGACCGTCTCTCCACCGAGCGTGGCGTTGACCTTGAGCATCAGCCGGCTCTTGCGGCGATCCGCGGCGTTGCGATGAATGGCGCCCAGCTTGGCTGCCAGGTCGAGCGCGGACACGGCTCGCTCAACGGCTTCGCGGACTTCGTCCTGCGAGCCACCGTTGGTCGCGGCATCGGTCGCCGCAAGCATTGCCTTGCCGATCAGCGTCTTGGCCGCGGTGCGGCGCGGCTGGTTGATGGCTCGACGGCGTTCCGTCTGTCGGACTCGCTTGATGGCCGATGGCGTTCGTGCGCCGGTCCAGCCACGCTGGGAATGTGCCAAGGTGAACCTCTGGGAAGTGTCTATTGAAGGCGCGTGACGCGTCTTGACAAGAGCGCGGTAGGCGCGACGCAGGATGGTACCAGCACTCGGCGGCTTCCGCCGTCGGCGGGCCGTTCAGTTGGCGGTCACCGCGGGCTCGCTGTCGCACAGCTGTCGAGTCGGACTCGCGTCAGGCTGTGCCGCCACTTTGCCACCCTGTGGCCCGAACTTCATACCCAGTTCGCCCTCCATCCAGCGACGGAGCTGCTGGTAGACCATTGGCGCCCCGATGAGTGGCGCCAGGTCGAGCTCCCACTCCGCGGGATAGAGGAGGAACGGCCGGGTCTGCGGGCCGCCAAGGCCGCCGTGGGCACCGATCAGCTCCTCGAAGGCCGAGATCTCCATCGTCTCCGGGTCGTAATGGCTGACCACCGCAATGTCGCCGACGTTGGCAATCGAATCCAGCCTCTTGAAGGAAGCGGCCGCCAGGTCCCCGTAGATCTCGAGTGGATCCTCGCCCTCGACTCGCCCTTCGTCGAGGAAGTTGATGCCCTTCCTGCCGACGCACAGCAGGCCGTGATCGTCCGAGCGAACCATCAGCACGCCAATGCCGGGGTGGTTGGCCAGAGCATCGACGAGGTCGGGGTATTGCTCGGCGATGTCCTCGAGCGTCATCCGCTCCTGGCTGACGTTGAAGTAGATGAGCGCCAGGTTTCCGCCGGCCACGACGATCAGGTCGGCCGGCTCCGCGGCGGCTGTCTTGTCGGCAGTGCCGGTCGTCGTGATCGTTTCCCCGCGCGCGGTCACCTCGGCGTCCTTGGGTCCCAGGCCAGGCAGCGCCGTCCTTGCTGCTCCGTCCTGCGTCGCCACGCGGGCGAGCCTGCCCGTGATGCCCTTCGTCTTCGAGACCTCGCCCATGAACTGATTGAGCTGGCCCCAGTCCTCGATCTGCGCGGTAGCGGCCGCGACCGAGGCCTTGCCGCCCATCAGCGAGCGCACCACGTCCTGGAGAGTCACCTTGTAGCGCTGCAGGAACGTGGCGCCGAGGCTCTGGCCGTGGTCGGCCAGCACCACGAACTTGTACGGACGCGCCGCATCCTTGGAAGCCTTCAGCAGCGTGCGCAGCTCACGGTCGACCCCGTCCAGCGCGTCAAGGGACTCCGGCCGCTCTGGGCCGCTGTGATGGGCGATCTCGTCGTAGTCGGTGTAGTCCATGTAGATCACCGGCGTGCCGCGGAGCATCTCCTGGACGACGAGTGACGTTCCCATTGCACGCAGCGCGACGTTGGTGGCGCCGCGCACCCACGGGTAGGGGAAGCCGCGGTGCTTGCCCATGTTGGGCTCGATTCCGGCACGCATCTGGCGTCGGTTCTGGACGTTCTCCTTGATCACCTCGGCAAAGAACTTGGCGAGCATGGTCATGTAGTTGTACGGGCTGACGAAGAACCAAGCGAAGGCATCGCTCGTGCCCAGCCCGCGCTCCTTGACCTTGATCGTGGACATCACCAGGAAGGCGCGGTCGCCATCACCGGTGAAGATGTTGCTGATGCTCGCGCCACCCGGGCTGAGCAAGCCCTCGCCGTTCGAGATGCGCTTCTCGATCGACGGTCGCGTCCTCGGGATGATTGGCAACGAGCAGCTGGCCATTCTTCTTCTCCCACCAGCGGAAGTTGGGGATGCCGTCGTTGTTGCCATGCAGGATGCCCGCCTGGCTCGCCGGTGTCGTCGACGGCAGCAGCGCGTTCCAGTGGTGCAGCTTGTGAGTGCCGGTTGCGCATCCATCGCGCCATCTCCGGCACCCGGCCAGCACGCAGCGAGTGCGACAAGACGTCGTGTGACAGTCCGTCGAGCTGAATGATGACCAAGCCGGGCTCCTCGCTGTGGATGACATCCGGATTGCGGCTCGCCAGTGTTCGCTCCAGGGCCCCGTAGTACGAGTCGTCCTCGTTGAGTCCGAAGACGAGGCTGATCCCCGTCGAGATAAAGCCGAAAGCGAACGAGACGATCAACGCGGCGATGAATCCGCCGGCGAAGTTGATGCCTGGCACAAAGGGTCCCAGAAGCCAAATGACGACGGCCTGGAAGATGAGAGTCAGGATCACCAGAGCCACGACCGAGCGACTGGCCACGAGGGCGAGGATGGCCGGCCTGATCAGGAGGTTGAGCGCGGCGATGAACACGACCGCCAGCAGGCCGCCGCCCAGCTGCGTGATCTGCAGATGGTTCGGGAACAGCCACGCGGTGAGCGTAAAGGGCGATCAGTGCGGCGACCAGCGAGACGATCGCCCGCTTGATGAGCGCCCACCGACCAAGCCGCCACTTCCACAGCAGCTCGACCTGGGTGCGATAGAAATTGACGATCCGACTCACTTGCTCTCCCTCACGGCCCAACCTGATGTTCGGCCTTCGGACCCCCGGTGACAGTAGTGCAGACAGGCATTAGGCAACATGTACAGCCACGCTCGCCCCACGGCCTGGCCATCGCGGATTGACTAGATCGGGTCTCTGCCCTCACCCGGCGCCCCGGCGTTCTCGATGCGATCGAGGCGCTCGATGAGCCTGTCGAGACGCGCCTCGACACGGGCCCGGTGCTCCTCTTCTTTGATATCTCTCTCGCGCGGCGTTCCGCCTGACGGGCCTCGATGAGCGAGGACGTGATGGTCGCCGTGAGGATGCTGATGAACGCAAGCCCCAGCAGCATCACGGCGGCACCAACCAGGCGTCCGACAGGTTCGATCGGCGTAACGTCGCCGTAGCCGACCGTCGTGATGGTCTGGAGGATGTACCAGAACGCTTCGGTCAGATGTTCGAAATCCCGACGGTCAACGAGCCAGATCACCACGCCGCCGACGACCACAGTCGCGAGATTGGCGATAACGATCAGCACGATCGCGTTCCGGCCGGACGAAGGGTCGGCTAGGAACCTGTCGATTGCTCGACTGACCGGTCCGCGTTTCCGCGCTCCCTCGAGACGTTTCATGGCGCGCTCGACTGTACACGCGCCGAGCAGCGCTTCGACGGCCTTGGCCGACATACACTCCGGCACCGTGGCCATCCCCCAATCCCGTCTCCGTAACTTCTCGATCATCGCCCATGTCGATCACGGCAAATCCACGCTTGCCGATCGCCTGCTGGAGCTCACTCACACCATCGAAGGCCGTCAGATGCAGAGCCAGGTGCTCGATTCGATGGACCTCGAACGCGAGAAGGGCATCACCATCAAGGCTCGCGCGGTGCGCCTCGAGTACGACGCGAAGGACGGCCAGCGCTACGGCCTGAACCTGATCGACACACCGGGTCATGTCGACTTCTCGTATGAGGTCAGTCGCAGCCTCCAGGCGTGTGAGGGCGCGATCCTCGTCGTCGACGCCGCACAGGGGATCGAGGCCCAGACGCTGGCCAACGTCCACCTCGCGCTCGCGCAGGGCCTGGTGATCATCCCGGTCATCAACAAGATCGACCTGCCATCGGCGCAACCGGACGTCGTCATCGAAGAGCTCGAGAGCATCCTCGCCATCCCGCGCGAGGAGGTCATCCTCGTCTCGGCCAAGGACGGCACCGGAGTGCCGGATGTCCTCGAGGCGGTGGTCGCGCGCATCCCGCCGCCCAAGGGCGATGCCGCGCAGCCACTTCAGGGCCTGATCTTCGACTCGCACTACGACCCGTACAAGGGCGTCGTCGCCTATGTCCGACTGTTCGCCGGCCGCCTTGGCCAGCATGAGACGGTGCACCTCATGGCGTCGGGAGCCGAATCGGAGATCCTCGAGATCGGCGTCTTCCGGCCGCAGCTCGTCCCGGTGAAAGAGCTCGGACCCGGGGAGGTGGGCTACGTCGCGACGGGGCTGAAGAGCGTGCGCGACTGCCAGGTCGGCGACACGATGACCGGCGCCACACGGCCGTCGACCCAGCCGCTGCCAGGCTACAAGCAGGCCAAGCCGCTGGTGTTTGCCGGCCTCTACCCGGTGCGCGGCGAGGACCTGCCCGACCTGCGCGACGCGCTGGACAAGCTGCACCTCAACGACGCCTCGATCAGCTTTGAGCCGGAAACCTCTGTCGCCCTCGGGACGGGTTTCCGCTGCGGTTTCCTGGGCCTGCTGCACATGGAGATCGTCCAGGAGCGCCTTGAGCGCGAGTTCGACCTGGACCTCATCGCGTCGGCGCCGTCGGTCGAGTACCGGGTGCACCTGATGAACAATCGTGGCGAGGTCATGGTGGACAATCCGGCACGGCTGCCGCCCATCGGCGAGATCGAGACGATCGACGAGCCATGGGTGAAGGTCAGCGTCGTGACGCCGTCGCAGTACATCGGGACGCTGATGGAGCTCTCAACCGGACGCCGCGGAATCTTCCAGACCATGGAATACATCGATCCCGAGCGCGTGCTGCTGACCTTCGAGCTGCCGCTGGCCGAGGTGATCGTCGATTACTACGACCAGCTGAAGAGCCGCAGCCAGGGCTACGCCTCGCTCGACTACGAGGAGATCGGCTATCGCGAGGGCGACCTCGTGAAGCTGGACATCCTGATTGCCGGCGAACCGGTCGACGCGCTGTCGCTGATCGCCCACCGAGGGCGGGCAATCGCCGCCGGCCGCGAGCTCGTTGAGCGACTGCGCCAGCTGATTCCGCGCCAGATGTTCGAGGTGCCCGTTCAGGCCGCGATCGGCTCGAATGTTGTCGCGCGCGAGACCATTAGGGCGATGCGCAAGAACGTGCTTGCCAAGTGCTACGGAGGCGACATCACGCGCAAGCGCAAGCTGCTGGAAAAGCAGAAGGCCGGTAAGGCGCGGATGAAGCGCGTCGGTTCGGTCGAGATTCCGCAGGAAGCCTTCCTCGCCGTGCTCCGCTCCGGCGGCGGCGAAGACTAGACGGTCGATAAGAGGGACAGAGTGCAGACGTCGATCGAGGGGCTCATCCTCCTGGCCGTAATCGGTCTGCTGGTGCTGCTGCGCTTCGACGCGCGGCGCTTCGGTGCCGCCGAGTACGACGACGAGGAGGCATACGGTGGGCTGCGAACGTGGATTCGGCGCCTGTCCTGGTACGGCTTCGGCTTCGTACTGATCCTGGTCGTCTACTTCCTGTACCCGCAACCGCTGACGGTCCTCCACCTCCAGATCGGCTCGCCTCGCGGCACGGTCCTCCTGTACGGCCTGCTGTTCGGACTCCTGGGCGGCGCGTACGCGTTTGGATATGCCTGGTGGCGGTTCCGTGAGCTGAGGCTGCCGCCGGCGCGTCGATATCCCGCCGGGTTGCTCAACGTCATCGCCACCACGTTCATCGACGAGGCCACCTTCCGCGGCATCCTGCTTGGCCTGCTGCTCGCCTCGAACTGGCCGGTCGAGTACGCAATCGCCTTCCAGGCTGTCCTGTACGCGCTCTCGACCCGCCTCGCCGGCAAGGGCCGGCCCTTCGGGATGCTGGTCCTGTCGCTGTTGGTAGGCCTGGTCGGAGGCTGGCTGGTCGTCGAAACGGGTGGCATCGGCGCGGCGTTCCTCGCCCATGCGCTGACCCGGTTCGCAGTCTTCGTTGCGACCGGACACGCCGGGCAGATCAACGCCGCGTTCGAGGAGCAGGAGGAAGAGGCGATGGTCGGAGCCGCCGCGGAGACCCCGGCCGGGTGGGAGGTCGTCCCCGACCGGGAGACAGGTCCGCGCGACTACCGCTGGTGATCGACAACCCGTCTGCAGCACCTGGCAGTCGAGGCTGGATCGGCGCCCGTCGCGCTCTACGTTCATTTCCCGTTCTGCCTGAGCATCTGTCCGTACTGCGACTTCGTGGTCTACGCCGGCCATGACGCGCGCGGACCGTCCAACCGGAGTCAGCTGTTCGTCCAGGCGCTCACTGCCGAGATCGGGCTTCGTGCCCGGGCGTCGCAGTCGTCGCCGTCGCCGCTGGCGAGCGTCTACCTGGGCGGTGGCACGCCGTCGCTGATGAGCCCGTCGCAGGTCGAACGGATCCTGCGCGCCGCGGATGCGGCGTTCGGGATAGCCGCCGGCGCGGAGATCACGCTCGAGGCCAATCCCGGCGAGGACGAGCGTGGCGATCTTCGCTGGTTTTCGCGCTGCCGGCGTCAATCGGCTGAGCATCGGGGCGCAGAGCTTCGATCCCGCTGAGTTGCGGCGGCTGGGCAGGCGTCACTCGGCGATTGACGTGGCGCAGAGCGTCGGGGCACGCCCGGCGCGCGGGCTTCGACAACGTCAGCCTCGACCTGCTGTACGACATTCCGGCTCAGACCACCGATTCATGGCGCCTCAGCCTCGTCTCAGCGCTTCGATCTTGGTCCAGATCACATCTCGGCCTACGCGCTGTCGCTCGACGACCCGGATGCGGAGGGCCTCACCGAGCGTCAGCGGCGACCATCTGCCACTTCGCCGCGGCGCGCGGCTGTGGCGCACGCGTGCGCGACTCGAACAGGACGACGACAGGGCGGCCGACTTCTACGAGATTGCCGACTCGACGCTGGCAGCGGCCGGCCTGGAGTGGTACGAGCTGTCGAACTGGGCACGGCCCGGCCGAGAGAGCCGCCACAACCTTGCCTACTGGCGCGGCTTCGCCTGGGAAGCGGTCGGGCCTGGTGCTCATGCCTTCGACGGCGCACGCACCCGGCGCTGGAACGCGGCCCGACTGGACGCCTACGTGGCCGCGCTGCGGCCGAGCGATGAATCGGGCGGACGGCTGCCACCCGGCGGTGTCGAGACAACAGACGGAGCAACGGCCATCTCCGAGCATGCGATCACGCGCCTCAGGACCAGGGCCGGCCTACCGGCCGAGTACGCGGATCGGCCTGAATTCGCTTCAGCTCTCGGCTGGGCGCGAGCAAACGAGCTGACCGAGCAGGCTACCGACGGATCGGTGCGGCTGACCCTGCGCGGTCGGCTGCTGTCGAACGAAGTTTTCATGCGCTTGCTGCCCCAGGCAGAGACACGCGCCGCGTAGTCGTCTTGCTTCGCGATCGCCGATTCGGTAGCGACTGTTCTTCGGGGAGAAGGGCCAATTCGGGCGCTATGTTGGCCGACTGTTCGACGCGTGTGAACAAACGGCCACTTAAGCCGGGCGGCGGTTGTCTATTTGGCCGTTACTTCTCTCGGGGAGAACGCCAATCGGCTGCTCGGAGATCCCGGCAGACCCGGCGGGGCCGTTTACGCCATTGGGTCGGTGGTCATCCCCGGATTTCGGTAGTCGGCGTACATGAACATCTCTGCGCGGGCCACGAGGCGAGACTGGTAGAAGTAGCCGATCACGCCCAGGACGATCGCCGCCGCCAGCCACACGAACGACAGGCTGTCGCGGACGTAAGCGCCGGCGAGGCCAGCTTGCAGCGCTGCGAGCGGCACCCGATTGAGGATGAGCGCTACGCCAACCACCGCCGCGAATGCTCCGCCGAACGACGTTGCGACGAGCACCAGGTACTTGGGCACGCGCAGGAAGACGAAGGCGAGCGCGAACACGACGGCGAACGCAATGGCCACGATGAACGTGATCAGGTTGCCGTTGATGTTCAGCCACGCCATGAGGCTGAGGCCCAGCGCGTAGCCGATCGAGCCGCCCAGGAATATGACCGCGAACCAGTAATACAGGTACGACAGCAGGGCGAACACGACCGCGAACCCGAAGCCGACTATCCAGCTGAGGGCAGTCGACAGGAAGCCATCCCCGAACAGCGCGGTGACGAGGCCAGCTCCGAACAGGAAGCCGATGAAGAAGCCCCAGATGGGCAGCAGGATCAGGAAAAGTCGAAATCCGTAGAAGGCAAAGGCCAGGCCGACGACCAACGCCAGCAGGCCGACTAACAATGCATCCAGTGACATTCGTGGGCGCTCCTCTCACTCGCGTCTAGTGACGTTTCGGGAGCATAGCCATTTGTCAGGTGTAAAAACGATCACTTGATACGTTGCCACGGAGACCGGCTCCCTAGTAGGCAATGGTCATTGACTCAAGGACGGGTCGCGATAGCTCGAGGGCACGGTCCCATTCGGCGATCGAGCCACCGACCAGGATGGCCAGAACCGAACCGTCCAGGTCGAGCAGGCTGACCTGGAGGCGTCGGCCAGAGCCAATCGACAGCGGTCCCGGCGGCACGGTCAATACCGGTCGGAAGATCGGTGGATCGGTGTCGGCCGGGTCGGTGGTGTCGACGACCACCTGGAGGCCGGTGACGCCGTCGATGGCGATCGGGACGGCTTCGGTCATCGAGAGTCCGTCGCGCGCGGCGATCTCGGCGACTGCCGCCTCGGCCGTTTCCGGACCGACCAGGTTGGCGAACTGGACGGCAACCACGTCGAGCGAGCCGGGGTCGTCCTCGATGTCGAAGAAGCCCGACCGCGATTGCTCGGCTGTCCAGCCGTCGCCGACCTCGAACGAGACCGCGGGCGTGAATGCGCTTTTGGTGTAGCGACCGGGATCGATCTCATTGACCGGCCCCGGTAGCTCCAAAACCGCACCGACCGTCGACGATGGCGTCGGCAAAGCGTCGGTCGTTCTGTGGGTCGTAATGGCGTTGCACACGCGGCAGATGGCAGGTTGGGTATCGGTGTCGCTGGGACGAAACCACAACCGGGCGAGGCGGGCGCGAGCTCGTGAGCCGACGGAGACAGCCCGCCACATGCGACCACGAGCGCGCAGAGAACGACCAGACGAGCGAGCATGCCGCAAATTGTCACGCGAATTGCGGCTCCACCTCGTTGACCTCCGTTAACGACGGCTGTAAGATGCGGCAATTCGGTTAGCACTCCACCATCGAGAGTGCTAACACCCACGCGAACCAGCAGAGGGGACCGAATGGCGCGTCGCAAGGACCGCCCCGCTGGCCCACTTGATCCACGATCGCAGGCAATCCTGCGGGCCGTCATCGAGGAATACGTGACAACCGCTCAGCCGGTCGGCAGCCAGGCGCTGGTCGACCGTTTCGGGTTGGGCGTCAGCTCGGCCACGGTTCGCAACGTCATGGCTGAGCTCGAGCAGGCCGGTTACCTGACCCACCCGCATACCAGCGCGGGTCGAGTGCCAACCGATGCCGGCTATCGACTGTACGTCGAATCCATCGCTCCACAGATCAGCCTCGCTCCCGTCGAGCGCTTGATGATTCGCCACCAGTTCGGCCAGGTCGAGTTCGCCAGCGAGCAGTGGTTTCGACTCGCCGCCGCGACCATCGCCGGGGTAACTCACGCGGCCGGATTGGCGACGCCGGCCAAGCCGCGTTCGTGCCGGCTGCGCCACGTCGATCTTGTCGCCACCAGCACCCGCACGGCGAGCCTGGTTGTCGTCCTTGCCGAGGGCTCGGTCAAGCAGGAGCTCATCCCGCTCGACGAGCCGTACGACCAGCCCGACCTGGACGACGTCGCCCGCCTGATCAACGCCGAGCTGAGCGGCCGCTCCGCTCGTCAGGTCGCGAACAAGATGGAGCAGCTGGCCGCGGAGCCTGACGCGCCAGCCCTGACGCTACGGATCACGCAGCGGATCGAGCGGATGATGCGCGAGTTCGACCTCGCATCGGTCGAGGACGTTTTCTCGGACGGTCTGCTGAACGTCATGGAGGCGCCCGAGTTCAGCCAGAGCGAGAAGCTCCGTCGGGTTTTCGCGGTGTTGCAGAACCACGAGTACCTGGGCTCATTGGTCCGGCGGCTGGCCGCCTCGGGGGACGTCCAGGTGCTGATCGGCGCGGAAAACGAACCCTCAGAGATGCAGGACGTATCCCTGGTGCTCGCTACGTACGGGCAGCCCGGCCGCGCGATGGGCGTGGTGGGCGTGCTCGGTCCCACGCGCATGGCATACCCGCAGGCAATCGGAACCGTCCGCTACGTGAGCGGGCTGATGAACGAGCTGGTCGATCAGCTCTACAGATAGAACGAGACAGGTAATGAACGAACCACGCAAACGAACACGCGCCGAAGAGCGCATCGCCGAGCTGGACACTTCTCCCACGGCCCTCGCCGAACAGGTCGAGGAGCTGCGCGGCGCAGGTTGTGCCGCCGAGCAGGAAGCCGCCGAGAACAAGCAGGGCTGGCAGCGCACCGCGGCCGACTTCGCCAACTACAAGCGCAGGACCGATCAGGATCGCGAGCTGATGATCGGCCTGGCCAACGAGGTTCTGCTGGCGAAGCTGCTGACCATCGCCGACGACTTCGATCGGGCGATGGAGCACATGCCCGACGACCTCGGCGGTACAGGCTGGGTAGAAGGCATCGCTGGCCATCGATCGAAAGCTGCGCTTGCTGCTGGACTCGGAAGGCCTGACGCCCATCGAGGCGCTGGGCAAGCCGTTCGATCCGCACCAGCATGAAGCCGTGAAGCAGGAAGAGACGACGGCCGTTCCCGAGGGCACGGTCACAGCCGAGCTCCAGCGCGGCTACAAGATCCGCGACCGCGTGCTGCGCCCGGCTTTGGTCGCCGTGGCGGCAAGTCCGAGCGGCTCACACAACAACGAAGACACAAACCCAAGCATTAACGGAAATGGAAGCGACTACGCCGCTGACGGCGAGTCCGGAGGAGTCAACTAATGGGAAGGATCATCGGGATCGACCTGGGCACGACCAACTCGGTCGTGGCCGTGATGGAAGGCGGCGAGCCGACCGTAATTCCGAGCGCCGAAGGCGGCCGTACCGTGCCGTCGGTAGTGGCGTTCACCAAGAACGGGGAGCGTCTGGTTGGCCAGGTGGCCAAGCGTCAGGCGATCACGAACCCGGCTAACACTGTCTACTCGATCAAGCGGTTCATGGGCCGCCGCTGGGGCGATCCTGAGGTCACCCGTACGGCCGAACTGGTGCCGTACACGATCGAGAAGGACCCCAAGAGCGACGGCGTCGCGGTCAAGATCTCAGACGGCAAGACGTACACGCCGCCCGAGATCAGCGCGATGATCCTGCAGAAGCTCAAGGCAGATGCAGAGGCGTACACCGGCGAGAAGATCACCGAGGCGGTAATCACCGTCCCGGCCTACTTCGACGACACGCAGCGCCAGGCGACCAAGGACGCCGGCCGCATCGCCGGGCTGGACGTCAAGCGAATCATCAACGAGCCCACCGCATCCGCCCTGGCGTACGGGCTGGACAAGAAGAAGGACGAGCAGATCGCCGTTTACGACCTTGGCGGCGGCACGTTCGACATCTCGATCCTCGAGCTGGGCGACGGCGTCTTCGAGGTCAAGGCCACCAACGGTGACACGCACCTCGGCGGCGACGACTTCGACCAGCGCGTCATCGACTGGATGCTGGCCGAGTTCAAGAAGGACCAGGGCATCGACCTGTCCAAGGACCAGCAGGCTCTCCAGCGCCTCAAGGAGGCGGCCGAGCGAGCGAAGATCGAGCTGTCGACGACCACGACCACCGAGATCAACCTGCCGTACATCAGCGGCGGCGGTGAGGCGGGTCCGAAGCACCTCGTGATGTCGCTGTCGCGAGCCAAGCTGGAAGACCTCGTGGCGGACCTCGTCAATCGGACGAAGGGCCCCGTCGAGGCCGCGCATGAAAGATGCTGGGCTGAAGCCCGGTGATATCGACGAGGTCATCCTCGTCGGTGGCCAGACGCGCATGCCGGCCGTCGTCGAGGCGGTCAAGGCCATGTTCGCCGGCAAGGAGCCGCACAAGGGCGTCAACCCGGACGAGGTCGTCGCGATCGGCGCGGCCATCCAGGCCGGCGTGCTTGCCGGCGACGTCAAGGACGTGCTGCTGCTCGACGTCACCCCGCTGTCGCTGGGCATCGAGACCCTCGGCGGCGTGATGACCAAGCTCATCGATCGCAACACGACCATCCCGACGTCCAAGTCGCAGGTCTTCTCGACAGCGTCTGACAACCAGCCGCAGGTCGAGATCCACGTGCTCCAGGGCGAGCGTGACATGGCCGGCGACAACAAGACGCTGGGCCGGTTCATCCTCGACGGCATCCCGCCGTCTCCACGTGGAGTGCCCCAGATCGAGGTCACGTTCGACATCGACGCCAACGGCATCCTCGACGTGAAGGCCAAGGACCGCGCCACTTCGCGTGAGCAGACCGTGCGCATCACGGCCTCGTCGATGCTGTCCAAGGACGACGTCGACAAGATGGTCCGCGACGCGCAGGAGCATGCCGAGGAGGACCGCAAGCGACGCGACAGCGTCGAGACGCGCAACCAGGCCGACGCCCTGGCCTTCCAGGCCGAGCGGACGCTGCGCGATCTCGGCGACAAGGTCTCGTCCGAGGACAAGGCCGATGTCGAGTCCAAGACGACCGCGCTGCGCGAGTCGCTCAAGGGTGACGACTTGGACGCGATCCGGTCACGCTCCAGCGAGCTGGCCGAGTCACTCCAGCGCGTCGGCACGGCCGCCTACCAGGCGGGCGCTTCGGCGGCCGATGGTGATGGCAGCGGTCCAAGCGGCGAGAGCGGCGAGGACGGCCGCGAGCCCGATGGCGAAGGCGAAGGCGAGCCCGCAGCGGACGCCGAAGCCGAGGAAGCCGTCGAAGGCGAGTTCAAGGAGGTCTAGTCCGACCTCAGCGGCGGCCGAAGCGGCTGCCCGGCTCCGACCCTCAGCGCTGACAGCCCTGCGCGCTTGCGCGCTCCGTGCCGAACGCGCTTCGGATTCGGGCCTGTCAGCCGCGTGAACCCGCCGCGGTCTGCAGCAGAAGAGTTAATTGAGTGCTCGGCGGGCACTTCCTGTCAGTTGCTGGCTATGCCGACAGTGAGCCGAACGCAGCGCCGAAATGGCGGCCCTCAACTGCCAGCTCACGCTCGCATGATGCTGCAGTTGGCCCGATTTCAACCGTTCGGTCCGCATAAGGTCGGCCGGCCGAGCAACTGACGGAAACTCGCCGGAACGGCTCGGCAAGCACGACTACACCGCCATGTTTCGGATGCCGTAACAAGGCTTAATCCACAGTTGCGGTGGCCACCGTGGCCGGTTTCGCCGAGATCCTGCGCGAGAGCCCGTACGTCAGTGGCTATTCGCTCAGCGATGTGGCGCGCGAGGCGGCCGAGCTGTCGCAGATCCTCCAGGGACGAGCCGACGTGGAGGAGCTGCGGCAGCTGACCGAGATCGCTGCGCGCCTCAGCGGCACATGAGCGGATGAGCACCTAGCTGCTCACTCAGAACGTACCCGGAGGGCCGTCGCAGAGGAGGCGACGGCCCTTCTCTTTGCGCCGCACCAGCGCAGCGTTTCAAGCGGCGTTTGACAGTCCAGAAACAGCATGCTCTACTTTGCCGACTAATCCTACTAAGTTGATGGACTTGACCAAACAAGAGACAAAGGTCAAGAGAGAAAGGTTCGGTTTGTGATCAGAGGCTCCCGTCACTCCCTTGCAGGCAGCCGGCTCGTTGCCGGAATAGTCGTTCTGTCTTTCGTGGCCGCGTGCGGTGGTGGCTCAGCGACCACCAAACCAGCGACACCGGCCGCTTCAAATGGGGCGTCAGCTCCCGCGGCCGGAACACCAGGCGGCGGCCGAACGCCCGCGGCCGGAACGCCAGGCGCGGCAACGTCCGCTCCGGCTTCCACCAGTCCCGAGCGCAGCCCCGACGCCAACGTTCGACGCACAGCCGGGGGCCGTGACCCTCGTCGCCTACTCCACGCCGCGTGAGGCGTATGAGGAGCTGATCCCTGCGTTCCAGGCGACTGACGCCGGCGCGGGCACCACGTTCGAAGAGTCCTACGGCGGGTCCGGCGACCAGAGCCGTGCAGTCCAGGCTGGCCTGCCTGCCGACGTTCTGGCACTGGCCCTGTGGCCCGACATCGAGCGGCTCGTCGAGCCCGGAATCGTCGCTGACGACTGGGACGACAACGAGCACGGCGGCATCATCCATGACAGCGTCGTCGTGTTCGATGTCCGGCCGGGCAACCCCAAGAACATCCACACCTGGGACGACCTGATCCGCGACGACGTCCAGGTCATCACGCCCAACCCGATCACCTCGGGTGGCGCCCAGTGGAACATCCTCGCCGCCTACCAGGCGCAGATTGACGCCGGCAAGACCGAGGAAGAGGCCACCCAGTACCTCAGCGACCTGGCCCAGAACGTGGTCGTCTGGGACCCCAGCGCACGTGACGCTCTGAACACCTTCCTGCAGGCGGGCCAGGGCGACGTTCTCATCGGCTACGAGAACGAGGCGATCTTCGCCCAGCAGTCGGACCAGGCGCTCGAGTACGTCGTTCCGGACAGCACGCTGCTGATCGAGAACGCCATCGCACCCACGTTGGTCGGGGACGCGCCTGAGGCCTCTCAGGCATTCGTCGATTGGCTCTACACGCCCGAGGCGCAGACCATCTTCGGCAACCACGGCTTCAGGTCCGTACTGCCAGATGTGCTGGCGCAGTTCCCGGACTTCCAGACGCCCACGAATCTCGCGACGGTCGACGACGACCTTGGTGGCTGGGCAGAGGCACGACCGAAGTTCTTCGATCCCGAGGACGGGATCATGGCCAAGATCTTTAGCGACTTGAGCATCGAGAATTGACGAGTACTGCGGGTGCCCGACCGCTCAGGCGGCCGGGCACCTTCGGAAGCTACGACGGCCGGGGCCTTTTGGGTCCCGGCCTCGCGGCGTCCTACCTGGGGCTCATCGTCCTGATCCCGATCGCCGCACTCCTGTGGCAGTCGCTGGGTCTGGGGTTCGATGCGTTCATTACGGCAGTTACCAGCCCGCAGGCCCTCGCCGCACTGAAGCTGACGTTCGCGGTGTCGTTCGTCGTGCTGCTGATCAACTCGGTCATGGGCACGCTCGTCGCCTGGGTATTGGTGCGTGACGAATTTCCAGGCAAGCGCATCATCGACGGCCTCATAGATCTGCCGTTCGCGCTGCCGACGATCGTCACTGGACTGACTCTGCTGGCGCTGTACGGCCCGCGCAGCCCGTTCGGCATCAACATCGCCTATCAGCAGGTTTCGATCCTCATCGCACTGCTGTTCGTGACGCTCCCGTTCATGGTCCGCTCGGTCCAACCGGTGCTGCTCGAGCTCGACCGCGAGATGGAGGAGGCGTCCGCGTCACTCGGAGCAACTTCGTTCACCACGATCAGGCGGGTCATCCTGCCCAACCTGGCACCGGCGATCCTGACCGGTGGCGCGCTGGGTTTCGCTCGCTGCATGGGCGAGTTCGGCTCGGTCGTGCTCATCTCCGGCAACATACCGTTGAAGACCGAGGTCAGCTCCGTCTACATCAAGGGACTCATCGAGGGTGACCAACCCGATGCCGCGGCCGCGGTGTCGATCGTGCTGCTCGTCGTGTCCCTGCTGTTGCTGACCGTGTTCGACCTGATCCGTCGGCGCATCAGCCGTCACTCGGAGGCCGCATGACCGCCGCGTCGACTGCAGCCGCGACGGGCGCTCGCCCGGTAGAGGGCAGCGCTCGGTCGTCCCGTGCCGCACGGCTGACGGTGCGTGGGATCGCGCTGCTGTATCTGGGGCTGCTGCTTGTCCTGCCCGTTGGAATGGTGTTCCTGCGCGCGTTCGAAGGCGGCATCGACGCGGTCCTTGAAGCCATCGCGCGTCCCGCGTTTCAAGCCGCTTTCTGGCTGACCTTCGAGATCACGATCATCACCGTGCCCATCTGTACGGTGCTCGGGACCGTGACGGCCCTGGCGATCGCACGGCGACGTTTTCCGGGCCGCTCGATCCTCAATGCCCTGGTTGACCTGCCGTTCGCCCTGTCGCCCGTCGTGATCGGGCTCTCGCTGTTCCTCGTGTACGGCGGCAACAGCCCGATCGGGGGCTTCCTGCAGGACCACGGGATAACGGTGATCTTCGCGGTGCCGGGGATGATCCTCGCCACGATCTTCGTGTGCCTGCCCTTTGTCATTCGCGAGGTCGTGCCCGTGCTCCGCGAGATCGGCACGGACCAGGAGGAGGCCGCCTACACGTTGGGTGCCGGATCGATGCGGACATTCTTCCGCGTCACGCTGCCGGCCATCCGGTGGGGCATCCTCTACGGCGTCATCCTGACCACGGCCCGCTCGCTGGGCGAGTTTGGAGCCGTTGCCATCGTGTCGGGAAAGATCTCCGGCAGGACCATCACGCTCACCACCCACGTGCAGGAGCGTTATGAGGCCTTCGACGTCGTCGGCGCCTATACCGCGTCGATCGTGCTGGCCGGCATGGCGCTCCTGGTCCTGTTCGGCATGCAGCTATTCCAATCGGGCCGACTTAACCGATCGTCGGGTAGCCGAAGAGGAACCGCAGGGCCTGTTGCTCGGGCCTGTGCCACCAGTTGAAACCACCAAACGAGGAGACGCCTGATGGCAATCCGCATCGCTGGAGTCAGCAAGAGCTTCGGAACTTTTCAGGCGCTCAAAGACGTATCCCTGAACATTGAGGACGGCGGGCTTACCGCCCTTCTCGGGCCATCTGGCAGCGGGAAGTCAACGCTGCTGCGAATCATTGCCGGGCTCGAGACGGCTGACGCCGGCACGGTGTGGCTGGGCGAAAAGGACGTTACTCACGTTTCGCCCCAGGAGCGTGGCGTGGGTTTCGTGTTCCAGCACTACGCGCCGTTCAAGCACATGACCGTGTTCGACAACGTCGCCTTTGGCCTGACGATCCGGAAGCGCCCCAAGGACGAGATTCGCACCAAGGTCAACGAGCTCCTCAAGCTCGTTCAGATCGCCCAGTTTGCCGATCGCTACCCGGCCCAGCTGTCAGGCGGTCAGCGCCAGCGCATGGCCCTCGCCCGCGCCCTGGCTGTCGAGCCGGAGGTGCTGTTGCTCGACGAGCCATTTGGCGCGCTCGACGCACGGGTGCGCAAGGAGCTGCGAGTCTGGCTGCGACGGCTGCACGACGAAACGCACGTGACGACGGTGTTCGTGACCCACGATCAGGAGGAGGCGATGGACGTCGCCGATCAGATCGTCGTACTGGACCATGGCCGGATCGAGCAGGAAGGCACGCCGCGCGAGATCTACGAGCACCCGGCGAACGAGTTCGTGATGAGCTTCATCGGACCGGTCAACCGTCTCGGCACGGACTGGGTGAGGCCGCACGACATCGACATCCTGGTCGATCCAACGGAGAGCGCGACCGAGGGTGCGACCGAGGCGATGATCGACCGTGTTGTGTACCTCGGCTTCGAGGTGCGCGTCGAGCTCACCCGTCGCGATGGCAGCCAGGTGTCCGTGCAGGTGCCGCGCGACGAAGCGGAACGGCTCGAGCTCAGCCGGGGACAGATCGTTTACACCCGCGCGCGCAGCAAGCACGTGTTCGGCGACGACGGCAAGGCTTCGGGCCGGAAGGTCGACGAGCTGTCCGCGGTCTGACGTAGCCGCCGACTGGATGAGTTTCCGTCAGTTGCTTGCCCTGCCAACTTAGTGCGGATCTAACGGCCGAATTCGGGCTTGCGGAAGCGCGCGGTGAGCGTGCCCACGCTGCGGATGCCCAACGTTTCTTGGCCTGATCCCGCGTAACGTCGGCCTGGTCATCAACTGACGGAAAGTGTCCGCGCGACACACCCGACGGGCGTATGGGTCGACTAGCTCGGGGCGACTCCCCGAATTCGGCCGAGCGAGACCCACGCCTGAGGGTCGCGCGCCAGGTTCATGACGTGGTCCGGCAGCTCGCCGGCGGCCAGGTCGGCCAGCGAGGTTGACTCGAGCACTCCGCGGAGACTGGCGCGTACGGCGATCCAGACGTCAGTCAGCTTGGCAGCCGCGCCCTTGTAGGCGACGTTCTCCGGCCGATCACCCCTGACGTTGGCCAGCGGCCCATCGACCGCGCGGATGACGTCTGCCAGGGAGATCTCGGCCGCCGGCCGCGCGAGCGCGTAGCCGCCTTCCGAGCCACGCTGGCTACGCACGATCCCGGCGTGCTTGAGCTCCAGCAGGATCGTCTCGAGGAACTTGATCGGTATGTCCTGCGCTTCGGAGATCCGTTCGGCGCGCATTACACCGCCACCCTCGAGCGCGGCAAGCTCGGCGCTCGCCCGGATTGCGTAATCAGCTTTAGCGGAAACCCTCATTAGATAGACATTGTGGACTATCGCCACGTCCGCGCACAGTGTTGCGCTCAAAATGACCGCGTCGGCGGTATCCGCGAGGGGTCGATACCATGCCTCGATGCCCTCCCCGGAACCAACCAGCGAGCCGCTGATCCATGCCCGTGGCCTGACCAAGAAGTTCGGGGATTTCGTGGCGGTCGACGGCATTGACTTCGACGTGGCGCCCGGGGAGTCGTTCGGTTTTCTGGGCCCCAACGGCGCCGGCAAGACATCGACGATGCGCATCATCGCCGCCGTGTCGCCGCGCTCGGGCGGGGAGCTGACCGTCCTGGGCATCGATCCGGACGACGCCGGCGCGAAGATCCGCGCGCGTCTGGGCGTGGTGCCCCAGCTCGATACGCTCGACACCGAGCTGACGGTCCTCGAGAACCTGCTGATCTACGGCCGCTACTTCGACCTGTCCTATGCCGAGGCGCGGAAGCGGGCAATGGAGCTCCTGGAGTTCGTCCAGCTCACGGATCGTGCCAAAGACCTGGTAGAGCCCCTGTCCGGTGGCATGAAGCGGCGCCTGACGATCGCCCGCTCGCTCATCAACGAGCCGGACCTGTTGCTCCTCGACGAGCCGACCACCGGCCTCGATCCGCAGGCGCGGCACCTCGTCTGGGATCGCCTCTACCGACTGAAGCAGGGCGGCACCACGCTCGTGCTCACGACGCACTACATGGATGAGGCGGAGCAGCTGTGCGATCGGCTGGTCGTCATGGACAAGGCCAAGATCGTGGCCGTTGGGTCGCCGCGCGAGCTGATCGATCAGTACTCCACTCGCGAGGTGCTCGAGCTGCGTTTCCCGGTGGGCGTCCAGGAGTCCCTCGACGGCCAGCTGGACGGGCTGGGCGAGCGCATCGAGCACCTGCCCGATCGCGTCCTCGTCTACGCCGCAGACGGCGAGGCAGTTGCGAATGTCGTCCACGAGCGCGGCCTCGAGCCAGAGACGATGCTCGTTCGCCGGAGCAGCCTGGAGGACGTGTTCCTGCGGCTCACCGGCCGGTCGCTGATCGAATAGGGATGACTGAATAGGGATGGCCGTAGTAACCCAGACCGAACGCACCGGGGTTCGCGTCCCGGGCGTCCGCAAGCTGGAGCACAGCCTCATCGTCTATCGCCGCATCTGGCGCGGCACGTTCTTCGGCACGCTCGTGTCGCCGGTGCTTTACCTCACCGCGATGGGCGTGGCATTGGGCAGCCTCGTGCCCACGATGACCACCTTTGGCGGCGTGCCTTACATCGTGTTCCTCGCCCCAGGCCTCATGGCTGCCCAGGCGATGCAGACCGGCACGATGGAATTGTCGTGGCCGCTGTTCGCCGGCTTCAAGTGGAACAAGACGTTCGAGGCCATGATCTCTACGCCGCAGAGCATCTCCGACATCGTCGTCGGCCACCTCTACTGGCTGATCGTCCGGCTGGGCATCGTCACAGGCGTCTTCCTGATCGTCGCGTTCCTGTTCGGCGCGCTGACATCGCCGACCGCGATCTTCGCGTGGCCCGCGGCGGTGCTCACCGGCGTCGCATTCGGCATGCCGATGGCCGCCTGGACGGCATCACGCAAGACCGAGCAGTCATTCGCCTTCATCTTCCGCTTCATCATCACGCCGCTCTTCCTCTTCAGCGGCACGTTCTTCCCCATTGAGCAGCTGCCCGACGCACTCGAATGGTTTGCCTGGCTCACTCCGCTCTTCCACGGCGTGGCACTCACCAGATCGCTGGCCCTGGGCCAAGAGCTTGACCCGACCGTGCTGCTGGTCCACGTCGCCTACCTGGTCGGCCTTGCGTCGATCGGCATCTACTTCGCCCTGCGCACGTTCAAGCACAGGCTGGTCGTCTGATGGCTGCACCAAGCGTCTCGCGCAGCAGCGTCACCCGGGTTCTGCCCTTCGGCAGCCGCCACTCGATCCACATCCTGGAGCGCAACCGGTTCATCTTCCGGCGCGGTTGGATGGTCATCTTCTCCGGCTTCTTCGAGCCGGTGTTCTTCCTGCTGGGCATCGGTTTCGGGCTGGGCGCGCTCATCGGAACCGTGCCCGGCCCGGACGGAACGCCGATCCCGTATGCGGTCTTCGTCGCGCCGGCGCTGCTGGCCGCGGCATCGATGAACGGCGCGGTCTACGACTCAACCAACATGTTCTTTCGACTGCGTTACGAGAAGGCCTACGACGGGATGCTGGCCACGCCGATGAACGTCGGCGACATCGCCTTGGGCGAGATCGTCTGGGCCCTTGGTCGCGGCGCGCTGTATGGCCTCGGCTTCCTGGTCGTGATGTTCGTCTTCGGGCTCGTGCCCTCGCCCTGGGGCGTGCTGGCGCTGCCGGCGTCGATGCTGATCGGCTTCGCCACGGCAGCGGCCGGCCTTGCCGCCACGACCTTCATGCGCAGCTGGCAGGACCTGGACCTGCTGTTCGTGGTGACGCTCCCGCTCTTCCTGTTCAGCGGCACGTTCTTCCCGATCGACACCTACCCCGAGCCGCTGCGGACGATCGTGCAGTTCTCACCGCTCTATCGCGGCGTTGACCTCGTCCGCGGGCTGACGACGGGAACGCTGGGCTGGAACCTGGTGATCGACGTGATCTACCTGGCGGTGATGGGCAGTGTGTTCATGTACGTGGCGTCGCGTCGCCTGGGGAAGATGCTGCTCAAGTAAGGAGCGTCCAGCCGCCGCCGTTGCCCGACTGCCGCCGCTTGCTAGGCGGTCAGCTCGTCGCGGAGTGCCGTCCTTGGGTCGGGTCCGTCACGCAGTCCGAGGACGTTGCCCTCCGGATCCTTGAGCCATGCCGCACGCGCCGTCCCGATCTGTGGCGATGCCATCGGTCGTGGCCAACAGGCCCACCGTGTATTCCTCGAACACGGCTCCCCGGGAGCGTAGAGTCGGCCACCTCCTTGTCGATATCGCTCGACCTCGAAATGAGCAACGGTGTGGCCGCGTTGGATCGGCGGTCGCTTGTAGACCGAGATCTGCGAGGTATGCCCGGCGCTGAAACGCATCGCGTAGGGCGTGTCCTCGATCAGTTCCAATCCGAGCACGTCGCGGTAGAACGGCTTGGCCAGCTCGAGATCCGTGACCGGGATTGCGGTTACGACAGGTGAACGACTGAGGCTCATTGTTCTGTTCCCTCTCTCTGTGTGGCCTTACATGATCGCGAGTGAGCGCTCGACGGCGAGATCGGACCGGAACGACCGATCGACGAGAGCGCGGATTCGATAGTCGATGCCCACGCCCTGCGAGTTGAACGTCGGCGGCGCATCGGCCGGAATCTGGATGCGCACCGTGGCGCCAGTGCGGAACGCATTCGGGTCGAGCTGGGCGCTGAACAGCACCAGGTCGCCGATCTTGTTGGGCGCCTCGATGTCGGCCTGCAGCTCGATGCGCGCCGCCTTGCCGCCGCCGGCGCTGGGCCACGTGACGGTGACGTCGATCTCCGAGCCGGCCACGATCGGCGGCAGTGGCGACACGGCGATCGATGCGTCACCGGTTTGATACGCGTCAAACAGCGCGCCCTCGCCGAGCGTCACCGCGCCGGAGCGCAGGTAATCGATGTTCTGGTCGACCTTGACGAGCGCGGCCAATCGCTGGTCGCCGCCCATCGACACGTCCCAGCGCGCCTCCACTGCCCACGCAATGATGGCCGATCCGTAGTGGCCCGATGGCGGACCGAGCCGTGGCGCCGGCAGCTGGAAGTCGGTCTCGAACGTCTGGCCGCTGGTCAGCGCGGAAGGCAGCACCGGCATCGTGAACGGCAGCTCCTCGAAGAGCTTGCCATTGACCTGGACCCAGCTCTCGCTGCGCGTGACGTTGCCCTGGCTGTCGCGTTCCTCGTACGACTCCTGGTGCTCGGTGATCACTGCGCCGAGCACCCGCAGCATCGCGCCGCGCGCGTTGATGTCCTTCAGCGCGGTCAGCTGGATGTGGCCGTCGATGGCATCGCCGATGCGGACGGGGTGCTTGATGTCGATGACGCCGTTCAGGCCGTCGGAGCGGGGCTTGAGCATCTCCTCGATCGACAGCGCGGCCAGCGGATGGCTGCCCTGCGGCCCCACCAGCCGATAGCCATCCACCGCGTCGAATGGCGTCGGGGCGCTGCCCGACCGGCCGCTGAACGTGCCGCTCGATATGCCCGCCGACGACATGACCGCACCACGAAACCCATTCATCTGCTTGCTGTTCCTCTCGTTGTCTTCAATGTGCCGAACAGTTTGCCTGCCCCGGCCGTCTGTGGCAGCCACTCAACTCGGATCGCCCCCACGAATTGCATGTACGCGCGCAGAGCATCGCGCATGGACGGCACGAAACCGTCCGCGGTTCGTGGCGAGAATCCTTCTTCCCACCAGATGCCGAGGATACGCAAGGTCTTGCTTGCACGATCGACCCGCGGCTCGAAGCGGCCCACGAACCGCTCGCCGAACAGGATCGGCAGCACGTAGTAGCCCCAGCGGCGCTTCTGTTCCGGGACGTACACCTCCCAGACGTAGTCGAACGACCACAGCTGACGGAGCAGGCGCCGGTCCCACATCACCGGATCGAGCGGCGCGATGAAGGCCACGCCGGGCTCGTCGGTCGTATTTCCGATGGGGGACCGGGCGACTCGAAGCAGCTGCTCGGTCGGTGGTAGGCGCGTAGCGCATCCCCTTCAGGCCCTCCACTTCCACCGGAAGCAGATCGCCGCGCTCGACGAGGGCGCCGGGTTCGCCGAACGCGCTCGTCAACCTTGCCCGCGCTCATCATCAGCTCGGGCGGAGCCGACGGCCACGTCAATCCAACGGCCCGGTAGCGCGACAGCATGCGGTGCAGGTGACCGTCCTCGGCTGTCTCGCGCCGCTTCAGCAGCTCCTCGGGGACGAGCCTTTCCACCAGGTCGTAGTAGCGCCGATTGCCATCGCGCCTCGAGATTCCGACGCGGCCGACCACGAACAGGGCCTCGAGCACCGCCCGGGCCACGCGGGTCGGTGCCCACCACCAGTCGATTGACTTGCCATGCTCGGCGAAAGCGGCCGTGGTCAGCGGACCCTCGGCTCCGATGCGCTGCAGGATGTTGTGCGCGACGTCGGCGTGCTCGCGCAGGATGCCGTCGTTGTAATGCGCGGCATGCCGATCCCACGAGACGCGGTGATGCGGCAGCTCACCGATGGGAATGATGTTCAGGCTCTTGTTGTAGATCTCGAAGAGGCGCCGATCCGGTCCGTACAGCCACTCGTCGGTCCACTCGCGTCGATAGCCGTCGATGCGCGAGTGCAACACCAGATCGTGGTTGCGCGCACCCGGCACCTCGAGCGGATCGAACTGGAGCATGCCGGTGCGATCCACGACCTTGAGCACGCTGTCGGGCCGGGCGGGCAGGGAGCGCGGCTGTGCCAGCCCGTGGCGACTAACCAGGAATTGCCGAGCCTCGTCCTGCGACAGGCGAATCGGAGCAGCCTGGTCCGCGGCGCCGGAGGAGACGGTGGTACCCAAGGGGCTCGATGATCGGGCAAAGGAGGCCGATCCGCTGCCGTGACCGGCTGAACGGCCTTTCACAATCTCCTTCGCCGGGGACCGTCCCGGGTCCGGCTGCGCGCGAGCGGTCGGCTCCCGGCGAGCGCCGGGGTCCGCCCGTCGCTTGCTACCTATACTCGAATACGAATGGCCACCCAACGTGACTACTACGACATTTTGGGCGTGCCTCGCGGCGCCGACGACGACGAGATCAAGCGTGCATTTCGCAAGCAGGCGCAGCAGTGGCACCCCGACGTGAATACCTCGGCCGAGGCCGACGTCCGCTTCAAGGAGATCAACGAGGCGTACCAGGTGCTGTCCGATCCGCAGCGCCGACAGGCGTACGACATGTTCGGTCACGCGGCCACCGGCGCTGGCGGCCCGGCGGCGGCTTTGATCCGTTCGGTGCAGGTGCGCTCGGCTGGTGGCTTCCAGGGCTTCGGTGACCTCTTCGACACGCTGTTCGGCGGCGCCGCGGGTGGCGGTCGCCGGCCACGGACGCCCACCGGGGCCGACCTGCGCTACGACCTGCGCCTGACGTTCGCCGAATCGATCTCGGGGGCCGAAAAGGAGATCGAGTTCACCAGCCTCAGCACCTGCCCGACGTGCGGCGGCAACGGCGCCGAGCCAGGCACAGAGCCGACCACGTGTCCCAAGTGCGGCGGCTCCGGCGAGCTGCGCAACGTCCGCCAGACGATGCTCGGCCAGATGATCAACGTGACGATCTGCGACATGTGCAACGGCACCGGCAAGATCGTGCCCACGCCGTGCCACACCTGCCATGGCGAAGGTCGCATCTCGCAGAAGCGAAAACTCCGCGTGACCATTCCGGCGGGCATCGACGACGGCCATCAGATCCGCCTCTCCGGCGAGGGCGAGGCGGCGCCGCGTGGCGGCGCGCCGGGCAACCTGTACGTGGTTGCGCACGTGGCAGCGCACCCCAAGCTGCGCCGCCAGGACACAGAGCTCTTCTACGAGCTCTCGTTGAGCATCACCCAGGCCGCCCTCGGCGCGCGGGTCACCGTCCCCACGGCCGACGGCCAAGAGCAGGTCGAGATCCGGCCGGGCACGCAGGCCGGCAGCGAGATCCGGCTGCGCGGCAAGGGCGTGCCCCACCTTCGCCGATCCAATTCGCGCGGCGACGTCCACGTCCTAGTGGACGTCCACGTCCCCAACAAGCTGACCGCGCGCCAGCGTGAGCTGCTCGAGCAGCTGGCCATCGAGATGGGCGAGGTCGACGAGCCGGAGGCCGATGGCGAGGCCTCGGACGGCGCCGGCACGGGGACAGCCTCGAAGAACGGTCGCAAGCGTGCACGACGTGGAAGCCGCGCCCCGGGCATCCGCGACCGGCTCCGGGATGCGATCAGCTGAGCGACGACGAAGGTATCTCGGCCGGGGAAACGTGGATCGAACTCTCGATTCCCGCCGATCATGAAGCAGTCGAGCAGGTCAGCGAGATCCTGTCGCGCGTCTGCACCGGCGGCGTGTCTGTCGAGGCGCAATTCAGGGTCCTGGAAGAGGGGCTTGCGGCGGAAGTCGACACATCGAAGCCTGCTGTCGTCCGCGGCTACCTCGCGGCGGATCAGTCGGCGTCCACCGCGGCAATGGAGCAGGTGATTGAGGACCTCGGCCACCTGCAGGCTTTCGAGCTGCGCCACATCGGCGAGCTGACGGCGCGCCTCGTGCACGAAGAGGACTGGGCGGAGGCCTGGAAAGAACACTTCCCGGTTATGCGTGTCGGCCAGCACATCGTCATCCAGCCGACGTGGCGGGAATATGTTCCCGAGCCAAACGATGTCGTGATCAGGCTCGACCCGGGCATGGCGTTCGGCACCGGCTTGCACCCGACGACACGTCTGTGCCTGGCGGGAATTGAGGCGTGGGGCATCGGCCACCTCCTGGGCGATGCACGCGTGCTGGACGTAGGCACCGGCTCGGGCATCCTTGCCATTGCGTGCGCGAAGTTCGGTGGCGGAGTCCTGGCCGTGGATATTGATCCCCTGGCCGTGGAAACGACCGCCAGGAACGCAGAGCTCAACGGCCTCAGCGAGGTCATCCGCACGCAACAAGGCAGTCTCCCACTACCCGAGCCACGCCAGTTCCACATGGTGGTGGCGAACCTGATCGCCGGCGTGCTGATCGCCTTGGCCAGCGAGCTCCACGAGGTTCTGTGGCCGGGTGGCCGGCTGCTGGCCAGCGGCATCTTCAACGAGCGTGAGGCGGACGTCCGCGAGGCGTTCGAATTGGCGGGATTAACCATCATCGGCCGAACCGCCGACGGGGATTGGCTGGCGTTCGAGGCCACCCGGGAGCTCTAGTCGGTGAATCTCGCCTCTTTCCTTCCGATCATCATCGTCGTGCACGTCGTATTGGCGATCTCCCTGTTCCTGCCGAGCATCCTGCTGCCGTTCGGACTGCGGCTGCGAGGCGGGCAGTGGCAGCAACAGCCGGGTCGAATCTCCAAAGGCCTCTTCTGGCTGCAGAGCAACGGGACGCTGGTGATCGGAATCGGTTTGGCCATGACGGGCACCCTGATGCTGGTCATCCTGGGTCCGCAGCTGCTCACCCAGCCGTGGCTGTTCATCGCGCTGCTCATCTATGCCGCCGACCTGCTGCTGGCGTTCTTCGTCCAGCGGCCGGGCCTGCGTCGACTCCTGCGGATGGGCAGGATCGATACGGACGCCGAGCGCGACAGATGGCGCGGATGGGCACGCCGCCAGCGCTATGTGAGCTACGTCATGGCCGGCCTGGTGGGGCTCATCGCGTTCCTGATGTCCACCAAGCCGAGCTTCTAGGCCACCCTCTAAGATCGCGGACGATGACGCGACGAACCGACACATGCCTGTTCTGCCGCATCGTCGACGGCGAGATCCCAGCCGACTTCGTCTACGACGACGACCTCGTATTGGCGTTTCGTGACATCAACCCGAAGGCGCCAACGCACATCCTGCTGATCCCGCGACAGCACTTGGATTCGGCCGCGGACCTGGCGGAGACCGACGCACAGATGCTCGGCCGGCTGTTCTCGGTAGCTGCGCAGATCGCGCGTGACGCAGGCATCGCCGAGCGCGGCTTCCGCCTCGTCACGAATTCGGGACCGGCGGCGGGCCAGAGCGTCGACCACCTCCATTTCCACCTGTTGGGTGGACGCTCGATGGGCTGGCCGCCCGGCTAGCGGCGGACGCTACTCCTCGCGAATGACCGGCACCGGGGTGATGCCCTCGCGGTAGGCCAACAGCGCCGCTTCCACGCGACTGCGAACGCGCAGCTTGCCCAGGATGCTCGTCATGTAGTGCTTGATCGTCTTCTCGGCCAGCCCGAGGCGATCGCCGATCTCCTGGTTGCTCAACCCTTCGGCGACGAGCTCGAGCACCTCCCGCTCGCGCGCCGTCAGCTCGTCCAACGGGGCGGAGCGCGGCCGGCTCATCTCGCGCAGCAGGCCCCACGCGAAGCCAGGCGCAACGTAGACATCGCCCGCGTGGACCTTGCGCAGTACCTCGGCCAGCTCCGAGCCGGCGGCGCCCTTCAGGACGTAGCCCGGATGCCCCGGCCTTCATCGCCGCGAGCAGGTCGTCCTCGTCCTCGGACACGGTGAGCATCACGACCCGTGTCTGGGGAAACGCGGCCGTGATGTCGCGCGCGGCATTGAGGCCGCCGCCGGGCATGGCGATGTCGAGCAGGCAGACGTCCGGCTCATGTTTCTCGGCGAGACGCATCGCCTCGTCGGCCGAGCTGCCCTCACCCACGACGTCGACATCCGGCTCGTCTGCCAGTGAGGCAACCACCCCGGCGCGAAACATCGGGTGGTCGTCCACGACGACCAGACGGATGGACTCGGTCATGGTTGGCCGGCGTCGGGCATCAGAGCCCATCATCCGAGCGGCCAGCTCACGCTCACGGTCACGCCACCATTGTCTCCCGGGCGTGACGTCGAAGCTGCCGCCCAGGAGCTCTGCCTGCTCGCGGATGCCGGCCAATCCAAGGTGACCCTCGGCACCGATGCTCGCGCCGTCGAAGCCCGGTCCGCTGTCGGATACGGCCACTCGCAGCCTGGTCGCGGTGCCGGTCACCCTGACACGAACATCGCGGCCCTCGCCGTGGCGTGTGCTGTTCGACAGCAGCTCCTGGAGCGCCCGGAAGAGGGCGATCTTGGTCGGCAGCGAGGCCTCGCCGAGTCCCTCGTCCATGGCGAGCTCGACGTTCGTGCCGCTCCGTCGAACGTGGTCGTCGACCACCCGCCGGACGGTGTCTGCCGTGGACAGTGCCTCGAGCTCGGGGAGCCTCAGCCCGGCCGCGATCGAGCGCATGTCACGCAGCGCGTCCGTCAGAGGCGGAGCGCAGCTCCTCGTACTCGGCCTGTCTCGGTCGGCTGTGCCTGCAGCCGTTCGAGTCGCAGCATTGCCAGCGCCATCATCTGGCCCGGGCCGTCGTGGAGATCGCTGCTGATCCGTCGCAGGTTGCGCTCGCTGAGCGTGGTCGTCCTCTCCGCCGCCGTGCGCACCCGGTCGCGCAGCTGCTCGTTCTGGTTGAGCAGCGTGGAGAGCTCCGACACCTGCGTGCGCAGCGCGTTCTCCTGGCGAACGATCGTGTCGTTGCCGCGCCGGACGATTCCGAAGAGCAGCAGAGTAGGCGACGCGACCGCGCCCGTCACCACCAGCCCAGAACGCAGCTGCGCGCCGGCCACTTCCTGCGTCGATCTCGTTGGGCAGCTGGTAGAACTCGGCCACGGCGATGATCCGGTCGCTGCCGCGCTCGCGCACCGGCAGGTACATCTCGAGCAGATGGTCGAAGCCGCGCGCCCGCTCCGAGACGTTCTCGGTCTGGTCGAGTGTGCTCATGTCGGCCGTGACGTTGCCGTTGAGGGCCTGAGAAAGGTCGTCGTCGACCGGGAATTGCTTGCCGATCAGCTCACGGTCCGGGCTGTAGATGATCACGCCGTCCGGTCGCCAGACCTTGAGCGCCACCACCTTCTCCCCGAACTGGGTGTTATTCACCAGGCCATCCAGCTGCGATTTGTCTTCGTCGCTGAGCCACTCGCCGGCCGCCATCGACGCGAGGTGGGGCTCGATGAAGCTCTGAACGTAGAGCGCGGTGATCGACGCAGTGCGATCGATGATCCCGCGCTGGAGCTGGCTGCCGACCCACAGCCCGATGGTTACGCCGCCCACGAGGAGCACGACCGCGCTGGCGACCAGGAACCTCCGCGCGAGGGAAGCATCGCCGGTGACGCCGAGCGATCTACCAACACGACCCAGCGCGTTGCGGATCCGCGCGCCGGCTCCGCGCGCAGGCGCGCTGGGCAGGGCAGGGGAATCAAGCGCACGGGTCATGCGCGGATGCTAGGTGCATGTGGCGATTCCTCCTACGGCCGAACGGCTCTTGTTTGGTCGGACCAAGGTCCGTTGCATTTCCCGACTGCCGCCCGTGGCGCGCCGGGTGGTCAGAGCCGAACCTGTGACCACAGACACGACACCGCGCCAAGTCCGCGGGTGAGACACAGAAAGTTCGGAGGAAGAGAAATGACCAAGATGCGAAAGACGATCACGTCGGTCCTGATGCTCGGCCTGATCGGGGCAGCGATGCTCAGCCTGCCCACGTTGGTGGCCGCCAAGTCCGGCGACGTCGTTCGAACAGGCAACTGCTCGAACCACAGCGATTGGAAGCTGAAGCTCAGCCCGGAGAACGGCCAGACCGAGGTCGAGTTCGAGGTTGACACCCCAAGGATCGGCCAGACGTGGCACGTCACGCTCACCAAGAACGGCAGCCAGTTCTTCCAGGGCAACCGCGTCACCAAGGCGCCGAGTGGCTCGTTCAGCGTTCGCCGTGTGACCAGCAACCCGGCTGGCATCGGATAGCTACGTCGGCCGCGCCGTGAACATGACGACCGGCGAGGTCTGCCGCGGCACGGCGAGTATCTAGAACTCATCGAGTGGGCCGGCCCCTCCCGGCTCACTTACCTCTCCCTTAGAGACGCGGCCCTCGGGCGGGGCCGCGTCTCTTTTTGCGCGGCGAGTCCTCGCGGGCCTTACGTCAGTCGGGCGTGTCCTGGAGCGCCAGGGGGACATCGGCCCCCGCCCAGCGCTGCACCTCGGATCGCTTGATCTTGAGCGTGTGGGTTCGTGGGAAATCGGCTTCGGGCCAGATTCGGAAGTCGTTGATGCGCTGATGCTGCGAGAGGCGGGCGTTGGCCGCCTTGACCAGCGGCTCGATCCGCTTACGCAGGGCGAGCGTCTCCTCTTCGGTCTGCGGCGCTGCGGGGGCGGGGCTCGTTGCCGTGACCATGGGCGGTGCATCGGGCGACAGGACGATCGCCTCGATCCGGCCGGGTGCGGTCTCGACCACGATCGCCTGCTGCAGGCCGACCTCCGACAGTGCGTTCTCGATGTCCTCGGGAAACACGTTCAGGCCGTTCGGCAGCACGATGATGTTCTTGGTGCGGCCGGACAGCACGAGATTGCCGCTCGAGTCGTGGTAACCCACGTCGCCGGTGCGATACCAGCCGTCGGCCATCACGGCCGCCGTCGCGTCGGGATCCTTCCAGTAGCCGTCGAACACGGTCGGGCCGCGGACGAGGATCTCCTTCGTGACTTCCTCGAGCCTGACCTCAACCGGCGGCAGCGTCTTGCCCACGCTGCCGGTCGGGTGATCCTGTTCCGTCGTGGCAGAAGCGGGGCCGCATTCGGTCGCTCCGTAGCCCTGGATGACAGTTACGCCGAGGCTTTCCCAGTTCTTCTGCAGGTCCGGCGGCAGGTAGGCGCCGGCCGATGCGAACAGGTTCAGCGCACCGCCCAAGCTGGGTGTGGATCCGGCGGAAGAGCATCCGCCGCGCCCAGTACGGCAGGTACTGCGCCATGCGCCGCGAGCGGTTGAACAGGGTCTCCTTGCCCTGCCGCTTCACCTCGCGCTCGATCCCGTTCCAGAAGAGCTGGAGCAGTTGCGGAACGCCGATCATCGTGGTCACGCGCTGCTCGCGAAGGGCCTCGAAGATGACGCGCGGCGTGCGCGATCTCAGGTACAGGATGTCGGCGCCGATCATCATGCCGAAGAACATCACCGGCGCCTGCTCGAACAGATGCGAGGCGGGCAAGAGGCTGACCGTTCGATGCTCGCGCGCCGGGAGCAGATGCCCGATCGCCTCGAGCGAGGCAAGGATCGTGCCGTGCTTGAGCATCACGCCCTTTGGGTGGCCGGTCGTGCCCGAGGTGTAGATGACCTCGAAGAGCGAGTCGCGAGTGGGGCGCTCCCAGGAGTCGACCTGGGCTTCCCAATCGTCAGGAAACGGGTCATCGAGACCGCCCTCATCCAGCTGGCTGGCGCTCTGGTGTGCCGGGTCATCGGTCAGCCACTCAACGGTTCTGATGCCCAGGTGGTCCAGCCCCACGTCGTTGGCATCCGGCGCGTCAAAGCCGCTGCCGATGGCCAGCCACTGCGAGTCCGACTTTTCGGCGATGCGCTTGATGACCTCCGGAGTCATGCGCAGATCCAGCGGCACGACGATGAGCCCGGCCCGCATCGCGGCGTAGTAGACGGCCGGCACGGCGGGCGTTGACGGGCTCCACGTCAGCAGGCGATCCCCGGGGTTGAGCCCCAGACGGCGGAGGCGCCACGCGGCCAGCTTCGAGCGGTAGCGCAGGTCGGCCGCGGTCCACGGCAGCTCGATCCCGTCGTCGGTCCGCAGCGCGAACTGGCGCTTGCCCGCCCAGCGCGTCGCGGAGTCGTCGAGAACATCGAGCAGCGAGTCAAACGACCGCGGATCAGGTACTTCCCAGGTGTCAGCCATTGCGCGGGGGAGTCTATTCGGCTCCGGCCCTGCCACGTCACCGAGAGCGCGCTAGGATCAAACTGCCCTTGGAGGCCATGTCCGTAACGCGATGCCGAGCGATGCTGCCTTTGGGCGCCAATCCGAGCTGTTGAAGGTCCAGGCCTTCCTGGACGGCGAACCTGTCGCCGCCGCGGCACTGGCCATCACAGGGATAGCCGGAATCGGAAAGACCACCATTTGGCGTCACGGCGTCCAGCAGGCTCGATCCATGGGCTACCAGGTGCTCACCGGCCACCCGACGGGCTCCGAGACGCGCCTCTCCTTCAGCGGGCTGGCTGACCTGCTTGCAACCGTTTCGGCGGATGTGTTCGCGGCGCTGCCGGGCGTTCAGGGCGAGGCGCTCGAGATCGCACTTCTGCGACGCGACGTGCGACCCTCGGGTCAGAGTGGCAGGGTCGTGGCCACGGCCTTGCTGTCCGTATTGCAGGCTCTGGCCGCCAAGGATCGAGTGCTTGTCGCTGTCGACGATGCTCAGTGGCTGGACGCGGCGTCGTCTGATGCGCTTTCGTTCGCGGTGCGCCGCCTCGACGAGCTGCCCGTTCGGACTCTGGTATCAGTCCGTGTCGACGGCTACAGGCCCTCGACATTCGAACAGGCGCTGCCCATAGGGGAGCGGAACGACATTGTTTTGGGCCCGCTATCAACCGCCGCCCTGCACGACGTGATCAAAGGCGAGCTGGACCAATCATTGCCGCGTCCGCTGGTCGTCCAGATCGCGGTTACGAGCGGCGGCAACCCGTTGTACGCGGTGGAGATTGCGCGCGAGCTGGGGCGAACCGGCATCCCATCGCCGGGCACGCCCTTGCGGGTGCCCGAGGAGCTGATGACCTTGGTTCGCGCCCGAGTCTCGCGTCTCCCGACTCGCACCCGCGATGCCTTGCTGATGGCCGCGTCCCTTTCGCAGCCAACCGTTGGGCTGGTCGACGCCGACGCCCTGGCTCGCGCTGAGGAGAGCGGCATCGTCGTGATCGAGGACGGCGGGCGAATCAGCTTCACGCATCCGCTTCTCGCGGCGGCCGTCCACGAATCCGCGTCAGGCCCCAAGCGTCGCAGCGTCCACCGCGATCTCGCCGCGCGGCTGGCCGACCCGGAGGAGCGAGCACGCCATCTCGGGCTGGCCGCAGACGGCCCGAATGAGGACACTGCCGCCGAGCTCGAGGCCGCGGCAGATCATGCCGCCGCGCGTGGTGCGGCCATGGCGGCGTGCGATCTGTACCGCCGAGCCCTCGAGTTGACAGTGGATCCCAGCGGCGAGCGGGCCAGCGCGACGATCGCTCGCTCTAGCCACACATCTGCTCGACGTCGGCCAGACGCACGAGGCCAAGTCCCTCCTGGAGCGAGCACTCGAGTCCCGTCCTGCGGAAGAGCTTCTCGCCGAGATCCTCCGTGCGCTTGGCAACGCGTGCTGGTACGAGCGGGACTTCGATCGCGGCTATGACTACCTGATCGAGGCCCTCGCGCACGCGGCGGATCCATTGCTCGTGGCCCGGATCCACAACCAGGCTGCGTGGCTCTCTGAGCCGTTTGACCCGGGTCGCGCTCTTGCTCACGAAGACGCCGTACTTGGGCTACTTGAACCGGCCCCCGGCCCCTACGCGTACGCGCTGCTGCAGAGGGCGTATCTGCGGTTGATCGACGGCCAGGGCGCAGATCAGGCAGCAATCGACCTGGGCATGAGGCTGGGGTCCGGTGAACAGCGCGAAGATGCCAGCCCCGTGCCGATCGCGTGGCCGATGTTCATGGACGACTTCACACTCGCCCGGGAACGCTATGTCGCGGCCGCTGCCGAGGCAGCCTCACTGGGTGATGAGGCCAGCCAACAGACATTCCTCGGCCACCTCGCGGCGATCGAATGCTGGACGGGCAACTGGACAAAAGCAGACCAGTACGCCACCAGGGCCATGGACCTCACCGAGCGGATCGCTTCGCCCGCGTACCTCGGGTCGGCACTCTTCGCCCGCGGATATGTTGACGCGCATCTGGGCCGCATCGACGCGGCAAGTGCGGCGGGCCAGCAAATCCTGGATGTCTTCGGAGCCGGACCTGAACCACAGCTCGTGTTTGGTCGCTGGTTGTTGGGTTTCTCGGCCTTGTCTGTCCAGGATCTGGTCGAGGCCGACCGCCAGTTTGGACAGGCAGCCGAAATTGTCGACGGAATGGGCCAACGCGAGCCGGTCAGGTGCCGGTTTCACCCCGACCACTTGGAAGCCGTGATCGGTCTTGGCGATCTGGATCGCGCCGATGATCTGATCGCTCGTCTGGACGAGCGGAGTCGAACATTCCCGAGACCATGGATCCTGGCGACGACTGCTCGATGCCGAGGACTGCTGCTGTCGGCGCGCGGCGATCAGGACAGCGCCGTCGCGGAATTACGCACGGCTCTGCGCCACCACGACGACATCGAGATGCCGTTCGAGCGTGGGCGAACCCTGCTCGCGCTCGGGCAGGTGTTGCGCCGTCGGCGCGAGAAGCGCGAAGCGCGGTTGGTGCTGGAGGAGGCGCTCGCGGAGTTCGAGCGCCTCGGGGCGCGGACATGGGCCGGGCGCACTAGGGCCGAGCTGGCGCGCGTCCCGGTGCACCAGTCGGCATCGGCTTTGTCGGCCACGGAGGCTGAGATAGCGAGGTTGGCTGCGTCGGGATTGACCAATCGGCAGATCGCAGATCGTGCATTCGTCAGCCCCAAGACGGTCGAGGCCAACATGAGCCGGATCTACGGCAAGCTGGGCATTCGCTCGCGTGCCGAGCTGGGGCGTGCGATGGCAGACCTGGAGCGGCCTACCGAAACATAGGGAATCACCCGATTCCTTCGCCTGGGACACTCCCTAGCGTCCGACCGGTGAGCGAGCAGAGCTCCGGCTACGCGGCTGAATGCTTCTGGACGGGCGTCACTGAACAGGACGTCCGTGCCCAAGAGGAACGTATTCGCGCGGCCGTGTCCGAGATCGCATCAACGCAGCAGCCGCTGAGCTACTCGGGCTCGCTCCTGATGCCCACCGACGAGGTCGTCCTGTTCCTCTTCGACGGCCCCGAAGACCAGGTGAGGCAGGCCGCCCAGCAGGCGGGAGTCCCATTCGACCGCATCGTCCAGACCTCACAGCATGTCCCGCCCACCGACCACGAAGGTGACACAGGATGAGCCAGTCCTAACGGATCGTTTCACAGCTGAGGACAAGCCGACGCCGCGGGCAACTTGCGGCGTGCGGCCGCAATCCTGTCGGCTTTGATATTGCGTTCGGGACCTTGCACGGTTAGCGTCGCGCGCTACGCATCCGTCAGCGCGCCATAGAGGGAACAAACACGATGCCCGAACGATTCCGCGTGCAAATGCCTGTGATGGCAACCTTGCTGGTTGTCGCCCTGGCGGCACCCAGCGCACTGGCCGCGCGGACGAATTCGTCTTCGGAGGATTTTGCGGCTGTGCCGACTAACGTCGATTTGTCGAGCGCACTGCGTTCAGGCGGAACGTTCGCTGGCAGCCACGGCCTGGTCGGAAGCGTCGATATGAAAGAGTGGAGTTTGGTCAGCGACATGGCTGCCGGCGAGGCGCCCAGATTCGCTCCTCGCTCGACCGCCGCGATCACTCCCAACGCGTGGTCCGCCCTCGGCTCCAATGGAGCTGGCGGTGGCGCCATGAACAGCCTTGTGTATGCGGTAGCCGTTTCTGGAACTGACGTATACGTGGGCGGTGCCTTCTATCAGCCGGCCGGACTACCTGCAGCCGCTGACTTCCTCGCGAAATGGAACGGCTCATCCTGGTCGGCTCTCGCAGCCAATCAGAGTGGCCCGAGCCCCATAAATGCCCCTGTCCGAGCGATCCTGGTGGACGGCTCGAACGTGTACGTGGGCGGCGAGTTCTTCAACGCCGGTGGCGATAGCGCAGCGGACGCGGTGGCCGTCTGGAACGGGTCAACCTGGTCCGACGTTGCCGGAGCGGCTCCTGGTGCCCCAGGCGCAATCAGCGGGCAGGTCCATGCGCTCGCCAAGAACGGCGTCAACCTGTACATCGGCGGGTTCTTCAACAACTCGCCCGCGGTTGCCAGCGCCGCGGGCGACATGGTCCTTCATTGGGACGGGTCGTGGCACTCGTTGGGTGCCCAGTTCAACGGTGAGGGCCCGATCCAGTGCACTGTCTATGCCCTTGCGGCCACGTCGACCGGTGTGATCGCGGGGGGCTGCTTCACGAACGTTTACGGCGACGCCACCATCGACTACATCGCCGAGTACAAGATCAGCGACTTCCAGTGGTACCCCTTGGATAGCTTCGGCGGAAACGGCAGCCTCAACGCAACGGTTCGCGCCCTTACGTTTTCCGGATCGGATCTCTACGTAGGTGGGGAATTCACCACCGTCGATGGGCTGAGCGGGGTCAACTACCTGGCCCGCTGGTTCGGCCTGGGCTGGGCTCAGGTCGCCAATCCATCGCCAGGCAATTTTGTGCGCAGCATCTCTGTCTCGGGCTCGAACATCTACGTCGGTGGCGACTTCATCAACGCGGGCGGAAATGGCGCCGCGGACTACGTGGCCAAATGGAACTCGAGCTCGTTCGCCTGGTCGCCGCTAGGGTCAAATGGAACCGGCGGCGGCGCGCTCGGCACCATCGTCAACGCCCTGGGAATGACGTCAAACGCCCTGGTCGTGGGTGGGAACTTCCAGAACGCAGCGCAGATCCCGGAGGCCGACTATGTGGCTGCGTATGGCATCGGGGCCGTTACCAACCAGAAACCAGACGGACGCATCAAGAAGGGCAGCGGCTCTCTCGTTGGTAACAACATCTACAACACGACGGGCGCCAACCAGACCAGGACAGGCTCGGCTGCAGTCGGCGGCACGATCACGTTCACGGTCTCGATTCAGAACGACGGCAGTAACGCCGGCAAGTTCAAGGTGGCCGCCACTGCGTCAGGCAACGTGAACTACGAGGTCAAATATTTCCACGGCACCACGGACATAACGTCCGCCGTGGTCGCCGGGACGTACACGACGGCCAAGGTCGGCGCCGGAAACGCCTTCGCGATCACCGCAAAGGTGAAGGTGCTACCGGCTGCGACCAGCGGCTCGTCGACCACGCGCCTGATCACGATCACGTCGGCAGCCGACGCTGCGAAGGTGGACGCGGTGAAGCTCATCGGCCAGCGCCCCTAGCTGGTCAACGGCCCGGGTTTGCTCTCAGCGTGGCGTTTGCGGGGCTGCGCGCACGCGGCTAAACTGCGCCAGCCCTAGCGCGGCTGTGGCGAACGCCTCGTGCGTTCACCCCGAAGAACACCGCGCGCACCCCGATCGGACCCCGGCGCCGATGCAGGTGATGGGCTGAGACCGTGGCCGGCGGGAGGTGATTCCAGATTGGCTGAAGTCCGCGTAGGCGAAAACGAGACCTTCGAGAGTGCCCTGCGACGCTTCAACAAGAAGATCCAGCAGAGCGGCATCCTCGCCGAGGCTCGCCGACGCGAGCACTACGAGAAGCCCAGCGTCAAGCGCAAGCGCAAGGAAGCGAAGCGCAAGAAGGCCGCTCGGTCCGAGTGACCGGCGCGGGTGACCAGGCAACAGTTGCCAGGCACCCGCAAACGCTCGACCGACGACCCGGGCGATGTCCCGCCCAAGGAACGCCGATCGATGAACCTCTCAAGTAGGCTCCAAGACGACATGACCCAGGCCATGCGCGATCGCGACGAGCTTCGTCGCGACACTCTGCGCATGGCTATTTCCGCTGCCTACAACGCGCAGAAGGCGGCCGGCCGCGAGCTGACCGACGACGAAGTGATCCAGGTCCTGTCGCGCGAGGTCAAGTCGCGGCGCGAGTCCATCGAGGCGTACTCGGCAGCCGGGCGCACCGAGGCTGCCGCCAAGGAGCAGGCCGAGGTGGAGATCATCTCGGTCTACCTGCCGGCCCAGCTCTCCGAAGCGGAGATCGACGCGTTGGTCAAGGAAACGATCGACGCGGTCGGCGCGTCTTCCCCGCGCGACATGGGCAAGGTGATGGCGGCGCTGACGCCCAGGACGCGCGGTCGAAGCGGACGGCAAGCAGGTGAGCGCTGCAGTGGCACGCGAGCTGGCCAGTCGCGACCTGGCCGGGCACGGCCACTAGGCGTCCGGGAGAAACAAGCCAGACATGCTCGCCCGATCAGCCGCAGTAAGGCGCTTCGCCCGCATTGATGCGGTCCGCCTGCTCACGGCCACCTTTCTGCTGGTGCTGACACTCGGCTCGGTGCTCGCTGTTGATGCCCTGCCGGGCCCGTTCGCCGGCCCGGGCCTCGTCGGCGGCGACCTCGCCACGGCCGACATTGCTGCTCCGCGGGCTCTGACCTACGAGAGCGTCGAGCAGACCCGGCTGGCGCGCGAAGCGGCACGGCAGCAGGTGCCGCCGCAATACGACTATTCCCCCGAGCGCGGCCAGCTCACCGCCGGCCAGCAGCTCAACGCACTCGAAGAGGTCGTCACGCCTGTCGATGCCGCATTCGCGGCGATCCTGAGCCCGGAGGCCCGACAGGTAGCGCTGCACCAGGCGATACCCGACCTGACGCCCGCCGCTGCCGACACGCTCAGCAACCTCGACGAGGTGCAGTGGACGTCATTGCGCGCCGAGCTGATTCGCGTGCTGGAGTCGACGCAGAGCCAGGAAGTCCGCGACACGCTGCTGCCGGACGTGCGCAACTCGCTGCCTGGGCGCGTGGGCGTGAGGTTCACAGCGGATCAGCGTGCGCTCATTGCCGAGATTCTCGGCCCGCTGATCGTGGCCAACTCAACGTTCGACCAGGCGGCGACGGAACGTGCCCAGACCGAAGCGTCCAACCTCGTGCCGCCGGTGAGCGTCTCGATCAGCAAAGGCGAGATCATCGTCCGTCGCGGCGATCGGATCGACACCATCGCCCGCGAAAAGCTCGATCGCTTTGGTCTCCTCGACCCTCGACCGGACGCAGCCCTCGCAGCGGGCTGGTTCCTGCTGGCGGTATCGCAGGCGTGCTGCTGCTGACGTGGATCTGGCGCTTCCGCTCCCAGATCTGGCACCGCAACAGCGCGTTGCTGCTGATCTGTCTGCTACTGATCGGCGCAAGCGTCGCCATGAAGGTCACCGGCGAGCGCTCCGTGCTGCCCTACGTCGTTCCCACAGCGGCCGTCGGCCTGCTCCTGACCGTGTTGCTTGACGCCGGCGCGGCTCTGATGGTCACCGCGATCATGGCGCTGCTGGGCGGCGCGATCATCGGCAGCGTCGAGTTCGCGGCGTACGTCATGTTCGGTGGCCTCGCGGGGATAATCGTTGTCCGCCGCGGTGAGAAGCTGAGCAACTTCCTGCAGGCAGCTGTTGCGATCGCAGCGGTAAACATCGTCGTCGTGACCTTGTTCACCCTCCTCGGCGATCGCGACTTCAATGGCTTCGCCGAGCTGGCCGCGGCGAGCGTGGCCTCAGCCGTCGGTGCGGCGGTTGCAGCGCTCGGTTCCTTCGTCATCCTCGGCAACGCCTTCGGGATCACCACCTCGTTCAGGATGCTGGAGCTGGCCAACCCGTCGCAGCCGCTGCTTCGTCGGCTGTTGCTAGAGACCCCGGGCACCTATCACCACTCCTTGATGGTCGGCAACCTGGCGGAGCGCGCTGCAGAGGCAATAGGCGCCGACCCACTGGTGGCCCGCGTCGCGGCGTACTACCACGACGTCGGCAAGCTGGACAACCCACAGGCGTTCATCGAAAACCAGCAGCCCAACGAGAACATCCACGACGATCTTGAGCCCGAGGAATCGGTGGCGCTGCTCAAGGCGCACGTCGCCAACGGCATCGACCTGGCCTACGAGTACAAGCTGCCGAGGCCGCTCATCGCATTCATCCCGCAGCACCACGGCACTGCGCTGATGAGCTACTTCTATGCGCGCGCCCAGGAGCAGGCGATTGCCGACGTCGGTGCCTTGCCGGGCACGCCCGCCGCGCAGGAAGCGGCCGCCAGTGTCGACGCGAACCGGTTCCGCCACGCCGGACCAAAGCCGCAATCCAAGGAGGCGGCCATCCTGATGCTGGCGGATTCGGTGGAAGCCTCGGTTCGATCTTTGGGCACGCCCGACGAATCAGCCATCCGGGCCATGGTGCGGCGGATCATCCGCGAGCGGCTGGAGGATGGCCAGTTCGACGAGTGCGACCTGACGCTGCGCGACCTCGATCTCATCCGCGAGGCGTTCGTTGCCCAGCTGCTGGGCATGTACCACCGGCGCATCGAGTACCCGCAGAACAAGATCGTGGAGATCGAGTCGCGTCGCGCGGCCGGTGGTGGCGCGGCCTCCTAGCTCCCCGACCACAGAGGCGGGTCGCTCGTTCTATCTCCGTCCGTGGCGCATCGACGTCTCCCGTCGCCCGCGTGTCGAATCTCCTCTCGCGATGGCTGCTCTCGCGCGAACCGCTGCGCGCGCGTTGACGGAAGCGGGCGCTCCGTCGCCGGCGAGCCTGTCCGTGATCCTGTCCGACGATCGCGAGCTCGAAGAGCTGAATGTGCGGCACATGGGCCACAAGGGACCGACCGACGTCCTCTCGTTTCCGCTCCTGGATCGCGTCTGCCTTCCCCGGCCATCCCGGCAAGGCGTCCAATTCGAAGGTCGGGAGTGCGGTCGAACCTTCATACAAACCTCCGCCGCGTCAGCGGCTCCACCTGGGCGACATCGTGATCTCCGTCGAGCGAGCCTTCGCACAGGCGCCCGACGCTCCGGCCGAGGAGCTGCGGCAGCTGCTCGTACACGGCGTGCTACATATCTGTGGCTGGGATCACGCGCAAACGACGGAACGTGACGCAATGCGGGCACTCGAACGGGAGATCATGGACAGATGAGCGACCACGACCACTCGGACCACGACCACTCGGACCACGACCACTCGAGCACGAGCACGACCCCTCGGAGCACGAGCACGAGCACGTCCACACGTTCGATTGGGGCGCAGAGCTGCAGGCCATGCGCGAAGGCGCCAAGCACTACTACGACCACCAGTTCGACTGGAAGGGCCAGGGTCCGCCGCCGGGCTTCGAGGGTCCGCGCTACTTCCCACCTGACGAGAGTTGGCGGCTGCTCGCTCGCCTGGACCGCGACGTCCCCGGGTCCGGTCAGCCCGTGACCCTTGCCACGTCAACCGGGCTTCTCCGCGAGATGCAGGTCGCGGGTGACCTGGTGTTCAGCGCCGGTGATGGCGAGCGACGCCTCCGTTCCTTCCTCACCCACGACGCCCAGGGCTACGACGTCCTGTTCGTACCCTTCCGCGACGCCACGTCGGGTAAGGAAACGTACGGCGCGGGCCGCTACGTCGAGACTGACTACGACCCCGAGGACGACGAGTTCGAGCTCGACTTCAACATGGCCTACAACCCGTCGTGCGTCTTCAGCCCGGGCTACGACTGCCCGTATCCGCCGCCGCAGAACACGCTGGACATCGCCATCACGGCCGGCGAGAAGCTGCCGATGGACAAGCCCGCGGAGTAAGTGACCCGACTCTCGCCAGCTCGCGTGTCGCCATTCGCTACTGGTCGTAACGCAAAACCAGGTTTGCGAGCCGTTTAGCCGGTCGGCGACCTGGCCCCACGCTTGGCGGCGACCACGAATGGACTGAAATGGGATCAACTCCCGCCCTAGCGTTACAGGCGTTGTCGTATGAGAAAACGCGCGACGCTCAGGCCTGAAGCGGACTAGAGCTGGCCCGTGAAGTAGGCCCACGCGCTGGTGATCCAGATGGCGACGAAGCAGATCGCCACGATGCGGCCGATCCACGGCGCGGTGTCGTAGGCCAGGGACGGTCTGAAGCGGATCAGCCCGAACTTCACGGCGAGCAGCGCGAAGGCGATGGAGCCGGCGACGGCATGAACGGCCACCCTGAGCGGGGAGCTGGGGGCGCCGATGTCGGTCATGCAGAAGAACGCGATGATCGCGGCCAGCACGACCGCGATGCGGCCGCCCCAGCGATGGACGCGCATCATCGAGCGCATCTTGATCCGGCCGCGCGGCAGGTGGCCGAGCACCGATTCCATCGTGTAGAACTGGCTGAAGGTCAGCAGCACCACGACGGTCGCGCCGGCAGCCTTGATGGCCGACTTCTGGTCGCTGTAGAGGAACTGCGGCGTCGTGATCCCGACGAAGTGACAGGATCACAAGCCCGACCGCCCAGACTCCGAAGACCGCGGTGATGACGAGGACGACGTCGGTCAGCCAGTCCGGGGCGCGCGTCTTGTGCGGATAGACCTTCGGCGCCGACGGCTCCGACGCGGCCGGCACTGGCGGGGCTGCCATCGACGCATCCTACGACCCGGCGGCGACGGCGTAGCATCTAATTTCAGCGGCCGGTCGACATGGATGACCGGCCCGTCAGCATGCCTGTCGCGCGACGAGCCGTGAGTGAGATGAAGGTTGTCGTCGGGTTGGGAAACCCGGGCAAGCAGTACGAAGAGACGCGCCACAACGTTGGCTGGATGGTGCTCGACCGGTTGGCCGAGCGCGCCGGCTGGACCGGTCATGCCCGCGCCCGCGACGCCGCGGCCAGTGTTTACGGCAAGTACCGCGGTCTCGACATCATGCTCGTCAAGCCCACGACGTACATGAACCTGTCCGGCGTCGCAGTGCGCAAGGTGCTCGCCCGCCAGCGTGCGCCACTCGAGGACATGCTGGTCGTCGTCGACGACTTCGACCTGCCGCTGGGCAAGCTGCGCCTCCGCCAGCACGGCAGTGCGGGCACGCACAACGGCTTGCGCTCGATCGTCGGAGAGCTGGGCAGCCAGGAGTTCGCGCGCCTGCGGGTAGGGATCGGTGATCCGTCCACCAAGGCGATCGACCACGTGCTCGGCAAGTTCACGGCGACCGAGAAACGAACACTGGACGTGGTGATCGACGCTGCGGCTGACGCCGTCGAGGACTGGGCACGAGACGGCGCCTACCACGCCGCGAACAAGTGGAACGCGTGGTCGCCGCCCGCGCCCGAGCCGGGCGAGTCCGGCGTGAGCGGCCCGCAGCCCGGTGAGCCGGAGGGGCGGACCGTCGATCCCGCCGACCCGAGCATCGTCCGGACAGGAACCGGCTGGCGACGGCTGCTGCCGAAGCGCAGCACGAGCGCGGAGCGCTGACGATGCCCGAATCGTCGGTCCGCATCCGAGGCCGCAGCACGCGCGACCGCCGCATCGCGGCCGAGGTCGAGGAGCTGCATCAGTCGGCGGTCGCAACGCCAACGACGCGCTCGCGCCTGCCCGATCTCTCGTCACTTGCCGCGCTGCTCGCCCAATCCGGCGAGATCGACGCGCTCGTCGAGCGGTATCGGACCGTCGCCGAGGGGCGCGTCGGGCAGAGCCTGCGCCACGTCACCTACGCCCAGATGCCGCACGGCGCGAAGTCGTTCCTCGCCGCGGCCCTTGTCGTGGCCAGCGGGGAGCGGCTGGTGTGGATCGCCCGGGACGCCGAGATCGCCGATCGCGTGGCTGAGGAGCTCGCCGCGTGGCTCGGCGGTCCAGACACCGTAGTCACCCTCGAGCCGCGGACAGCGCTGGCGTACGAACGTTCGGAGCTCATCCGTGATGAGAGTGCGGCGCGGGTGGCAGCGCTAGCGCTCTGGCGATCACAACAGCCGAAGGTGCTCGTCGCCAGCGTCCAGGCCTTGTTCCAGCACACGCTCGCGCCGTCCGATATCCCCCAGACGCCCCTGGAGCTGAACACCGGCCAACGAATGTCGCAGGAACGGGTCCTGCGCGAGCTGATCGATCTGGGCTACGAGGCACTTCCCGAGGTCGCCGGCCGCGGCGAGTTCGCACGGCGGGGCGGCATCGTTGACATCTTCCCGGCGGGCCAGCCGCTTCCCGTTCGCATCGAGTGGTTCGGCGACGAGATCGAGTCATTGCGCGCCTTCGACCCTGCCACCCAGCGTGGCGTGCGACCCGTCGACCAGGTCACGCTGCTGCCGGCGAGCGAGTTCCTGCTTGGCGATTCGGCGGGGCCGCGCCTGAGGACGAATCTCGGCACGGCGGCCAACCGGCTGCCCACGGAGCTATCGGCCGACCTCGCCCGACTGGAGCAGGGCCAGCTCGTGGACGCTGCAGAGATCTGGGCCGGCCACCTGGCGCCGGCGACCGGCATCGACCACCTCGGCGACGAGGTGCTGGTGATCGACGAGCCGGGAGACATCTCCGCCTCGGCCGACTTCCTGTGGTCACAGGCCGACGAACGCCGCGCCGAGCTGGAGCGTGCCGGCGCGCTGCCCAAGACGTGGCCCCATTCATACGTCGCGCGGCGCGATTGGAAGGGCCGTCTCACCTCAGCTCGAACCCTGGAGCTGACCTGGGAATCGGAGATCGAGGGTGCGCCACCGGGCGGCAACCCGTTTGGCTGGCACGAGCCGGTCCTGCCGCCGACGCCGATCGGTGACCTGGCCGAGACGGTCACCCGTTGGCGCCGCGAAGGACTGCGGGTCGTCCTGGCGTCGGATCAGTCGGCGCGACTGTCCGAGATCCTGGGCGAGGCGGACATCATCGCGGCTCCCACAGCCGGTCTCAACGAGGCGCCGCCTCCGGGCGGTTTGGCGCTGATCGAGCGCAGCCTCAACTCGGGTTTTGCCGGCGGTCCGGAGAGCCTGGTCGTCGTCACCGACCGCGAACTGTTCGGCACCGTCCGCGTTCGCCGGCCGAGGGTGCTGCGCCGCGTCGTGCCCAAGGACCTGCTGGAGCGCCTGCAGCCGGGCGATCTGGTCGTCCACATCGACCATGGCATCGCGCGCTATGACGGCATGGCTCGGCGCGACGCAGGTGGCGACGGGGGCGAGGAGCGTGACTTCCTCGAGCTGCACTTTGCCGAGAGCGGTCGCATCTGGGTGCCGGTAGAGCAGATCGAGCGCGTCTCACGCTATGCAGGTGGAGAGAACCCGCACCTGTCGCGACTGGGCGGCGGTGAGTGGCAACGGACCAAGACGCGCGTCCGCAAGGCCGTCACGGACCTGGCCAAGGAGCTGCTCGAGCTCTACACCGCTCGCGAGCACGCGACCGGCAGGCCGGTCTCGCCCGATTCCCCGTGGCAGCAGGAGATGGAAGCCGCGTTTCCATACGAGGAGACGGTCGACCAGCTCCGAGCCACGGCCGAGGTCAAGGCCGACCTGGAGCGCGGAACGCCAATGGACCGACTGGTGGTCGGCGACGTGGGTTACGGCAAGACCGAGGTAGCTCTTCGTGCGGCCTTCAAGGCGATCGCCGACGGTATGCAGGTCGCGGTCCTCGTCCCGACGACGGTCCTGGCGGCGCAGCACCTGGAGACGTTCCGGCAGCGGTTCGCGGCCTACCCCTTCTCGGTGCGGATGCTGTCGCGATTCGTTGCGCCGGAGCAGCAGCGCGAGATCATCGCCGGGCTTGCCGCGGGAACGGTGGACCTGATCATCGGCACCCATCGGCTGCTCTCCAAGGACATCGTCTTCCGCAACCTGGGCATGGTCGTGGTCGACGAGGAGCAGCGGTTCGGCGTGGCTCACAAGGAGCGCCTCAAGCAGATGCGCACCGAGGTCCACGTGCTGACGCTGTCGGCCACGCCTATTCCACGGACGCTGAACCTGGCGCTTGCCGGCGTGCGCGACATGAGCGTCATCGAGACGCCACCGGAGGACCGACTGCCGATCCAGACGCGCGTCGCCGAGGCGTCCGCCGGCCTCGTGCGCGACGCGATCCTGCGCGAGCTCGACCGGGGAGGGCAGGCGTTCTTCGTCCACAACCGGGTTGAGACGATCGAAGCCCAGGCCGACCAGCTGCGCAACCTCCTGCCGCAGGCGCGGATCGCGGTCGCCCACGGACAGATGGCCGAGGGCGGGCTCGAGCGCGTGATGCTCGCCTTCGCGCGCGGTGAGCACGACGTCCTGGTGTGCACCACGATCATCGAGTCGGGGCTCGACATCCCGAACGCCAACACGATCGTCATAGACCGCGCCGATGCGCTTGGCCTGGCCCAGCTCTACCAGCTGCGTGGCCGCGTTGGGCGTTCGGCTCGCCGCGCCTACGCCTATCTGCTCTACCGCAAGCGTGGCCAGCTTTCGGAGATCGCCCGCAAGCGTCTCCAGGCGATCTTCAACGCGTCCGAGCTCGGCGCGGGGTTCCAGATCGCACTTTCCGACCTGGAGATTCGCGGTGCGGGCAACATCCTCGGCGGGGAGCAGCACGGCCACCTGACGGCCGTTGGGTTCGACCTCTACACACAGCTGCTGTCCGAGGCTGTCGAGGAGCAGAAGGCCGAGTTCGAGCACCGTGAGCCAGTCAAGCCGCGTGCCCAGACGGTCATCGACCTGCCGATCGACGCCTACCTGCCCGACGACTACGTCACGGAGGAGCCGCAGAAGCTGGAGCTTTACCGGCGGATGGGCAGGACGGCGACGAGCTCGGAGGTCGACACGATCCGCGCCGAGATGGTCGATCGTTTCGGAGCGCTCCCGGCACCCGTGGAGCGGCTGCTCGAGGTTGCGCGGCTGCGCATCGCGGCCGAGGCCGCGGGCATCGCTTCACTCGCACGAGAAGGAAACGAGCTCATCGTGCGTTTCACCGCCGATTGGTCGCGTTCAGCCGCGATGCGCGCGATGGCGCCAACCGGTCCGTCCGACCGCCTGCCGGGCGTGGCCGTCGGTGGTCTCACCTACGGCTCGAACCAGATCCGTGTCCGCGTTTCCCGTGACGCCGCAGCGGCGTGGCAGACGACCCGGGCGATAGTCGAGCGCCTCGCCACGCGGATGGAGCGCCCGGCCGCGTAGGTCAGGGGCCGGTTGGTTCGCCCGCCCCTCAGGGACCAGCAGCGACGACCCGATTGGCTGAGAACTCGGATGTATTCCCGGTCGTCTGCTCGGTGGCCGTCGCCGTGAGCACAAGGCCCGGTGCCAGTTGACTGCTCACGAACGTGAACGATGCGTCGCCACTCGAGTTGGTGCTGACGTTCTGAGTGGCTATGAGGATTTGGCCCTCCCCATGACCTGACGGGTCCGTCGCAGCGATGAAGAGCTCGATGCGGAAGGTCTTACTCGGGTTGCTGTTCAGCGTGCCACTGACAATGGTGACCCCTTGGCTGTTGCGAACGGCCTGCGCGAGGACCGGAAAGTTTTGCCGGTCGTTGCTCCCGGTGTCGGGATCGTCATTGTCGTTGGGGGTGACGCCGTCGCCATTGGTGCCGCCAGCGAGGTCGATCCCCAGGCCCGTGTTGCCCAAGATCTGGTTGCCCTGGATTCGTACTTCTCTGGCGAAACGGTTCTCGACGCCGTCACCACCATTTGCGACGATGACGTTGCCGAGCACACTTGCAGGTCCGGTCTTTACGCTGACACCATGACTGCCATTGCCGATGATGGCGTTGCCCTGAACCGCGTTGCCAGTGGCATCCGGGAAGAACCACTCCACCCCATTGCCGCCGCTGTTCGCGATCGTGTTACCGGCGGGGGATGTCGACCCGCCGATCAGGTTGTCCGACCCGAGGGCTCGAACTCCGGCGCCGCCGTTTCCGAGGTCGCCTGTCCCGTCCGCTTTAGTGCCGATGCGATTGCCCTGCACGGTGTTGTTGTCCGAGCCGGCATCCATCGCGATCCCTATGCCGTCGTTGGCGGAGATGACGTTGCGGCAGGCAGGATCTGCGCAGCCGACAGCGCTCTGGCGCGCCGAGAAGAACGAAATGCCATCGGCCGCGTTTCCAAGGGCTGCAGTGCCGGCAGCGTTCGTGCCGATGAAGTTGCCGATCACCTTGGCGCCGACAAGCGCCACGAGGCCTACGCCATCGTTGTCATTTCCCGAGATGACGTTTCTGGCTGCCGCCGTCATTCCGCCCACGACAACGTCCGTGCCGTCGTTCGCAATCTGAACGCCGTCTCGGCCGTTGCCGACATCCGCGTTGCCTTCAGCGTTCGTACCGATGAAATTGCCTCGCACAACACTGCCCTCAGAGCGGACGACGACCACGCCGTCAGAGACGTTGCCCGAGATGACGTTCCGTGTTGCCGCGGTCGTGCCGCCGACGGTGCTTTCTGGAGCATCGACAACCCCTACTCCGAAAAGCCCGTTGCCGAGGGCTGCTCCGCCGGCCTTCCTCGTGCCGATGTAGTTGTTCTGGACGACGTTCTGGATGACGTTCTCGCTTCCGAGTTCGCCGCGGATGGCGATCCCGTTCGCGTCGTTGCCTGAGATCAGGTTGCGGCTGTCATTGGTGGTTCCACCGATGCTGTTGCCACGGCTGTTGACGAAAACGCCGACGTCATTGCCGCGAGCGGTATCTCCGGCCGCATTCGTTCCGATGAAGTTGCCGGCGATCAGATGATCTCCGCCACCTGCGAGGACGATCCCTGGCCCGTCGAAGCGTTGAATGACGAGGCCGCGCACGGTCGAATCGGAGCCGCGCAGCTCGAGACCGATCGCGTCCGCGCCGGCGTTGAGGCCGTCCAGCACGATGACCAAACTCGCGTTGTTGCCGGTGGTCCGCGTGTTCGCTGACGCCCCACTCTGGCTGAAGCCGTTGATCGTCACGGGCTCGCCGATGATCGGCAAGGGGCTCGCAGGCGTGATGACCTTCGAAGCACTGGTGATGTTGAAGTTGATCGTGTCCACACCTGGCGTGTCGTTTGCTTCCTGGATCGCGGCTCGGAGGGTGCACTGGCTGCCGCTGTTACTCGAGACATCGCAGGCAGCGTTCGCCAGGTTCAGGTCCGGCTGATCGCCGATCCGATTAACCGTGAACGTCGTCGACGCCGCGACGGGCGCGGGTGTCGCAAACGGCGTCAACCCGCTCGAGACGACCAGCGACAGTAACGCGATCCGCAGCATCGCAACGCGCCTCACGGGACGGCCACGATCACGACATTCGCCGACATCTCCGATGTCTCGTTGGTCGCGGCGGAGGTCGCCGTCGCGGTGAGCTGCATGCCCGGCGCCAGCCCGGCCAGGCTGGTGCTGAAGGTCTTGTCTCCGCCGCTGTTGGTCGTGATATCGAAGCTGGTCAGGAACGCCTGCGCCTCACCGTGACCGGATGCATCAGCCACCACGAAGAAGATCTCGATGCGGAACGTGGTGCTCGGGCTGCTGTTCAGCGAGCCCGCAATGGCCGTGACCCCGTTCGCGTTGCTTCGCACGGCGGACGAGAGCACCGGGAAGTTCTGGAGGCCGTTGGCGCCTGTGTCCGGATCGTCGGTGTCGTTGGATGTGACGCCGAACGAGTTCTCGGTGCCGCCGACGAGGTCGATGGCCAGCTCACCGTTGCCTATCGCCGCGTTGGCACTGAAGCGATTGCCGTTGGCGGTGCTGTCGACCTGGATGCCGTCACCGCCATTGGCCACGACTGCGTTGCCGCCGAAGCCGTTGTCATTCGCCGCGAACGCGGATGCCGGCGACGGTATTGGCGCTGATGCCGTTGCCGCGAAGGTCGTTGTTGCCGGCATCAATGTTCAGTTCGATGCCGTTCAGATCGTTGTGGGCAATCGCGTTGCCTTGGGCGCTGGTGCCGCCGATCACGTTCTGCGTGGAACCAACGATCAGGATGCCGTCGCCCACGTTACCCAGGTCACCCGTGCCGTCCGCCTTGGTGCCGATGCGGTTGCCCTGAACCGTGTTGTGGTTGCCGCCTACCAGATCGATTCCGTGGCGACCGTTGCCGGAGATCACGTTGCGCGCACCGGCGGTGTCGCCACCGATGCCCGTGAAGTCAGAGTCCTGGGTGAGGACGCCTTCCGCACCGTTGCCCAACGCAGCAGTGCCCGCGGCGTTCGTGCCGATGTAGTTGCCCTGGATCAGGTTGCCAGTGACCAGGTGGTAGATGAGGACGCCGATCTGGGCGTTGCCGCTGATCACGTTTCGAGCACCGCGCGGCAGGCCCGCCAATCTTCACGTCATTGGCCTGGACGAATACACCCGATGTCGTTGCCGAGGGCCACAGCACCCGTCGCGTCCGTGCCAATTAGATTGCCCTGGATCTTGGAGTTGTTCGCACCATCAGGCTGCAGGACGTGGACGCCGGAACCTCCATTGGAGGATATGACGCTCCGCGCCCGTAGACGATGCACGTCCGATGTCTCGATCCGGACGCCGTCGTCGCCGTTACCCAGTGCGACAGTGCCGCCTTTCCTGGTGCCGATGTAGCTGTTGGTCACGAACCCGCCGGACGCCGGCTGGTGAACGAAACCCCATCCGCCTCGTTTCCCGAGATGACATTGCGAAAGGCGGGTTGCGAGCTGCCGATCGTCGCGGAGCTCCCCTCCGACGTCACGCCGCTGCCGTTGCCGCGGGCCTCGGTGCCTGCCAGGTGTGGTGCCGATGAAGCATCCGTAGACCTGGTCCTGTGCGCCGGTCAGCACGATCCCGTTGCCGTCGGAAGCGCTGAATTGCCAGGCCTTTGACGACCGACTTGAAGCCGCCCACGCGCAGACCGTCGGCACTGACTCCCGCGTTGATGCCGTCGAGGGTGATCTTGAGGACCGCATCGTTGCCTACGGCCTTGGTGTTGGCACTCGCGCCGGATTGGCTGTAGCCGTCGATCGTGACCGACTGGGTGATCTGTCGGCAGCTCGCTGTTCGGCGCGATGACCCTGGGTGCAGTCGTGATGTTGAAGTTGATTGTGTCGCCGATGGTCGTGGAGTTCGCCTCCTGGATCGCGGCGCGCAGCGTGCACTGGTTGCCGCTCTTGGTTGAGGAGTCGCACTTGCCGTCGCCAACGTTGCGATCGGAGGCGTCGCCGGTCTTGTTGACGACGAACGTCAGGCCGACCGCGAGCGCCGGGCTTGGTGAGGCAAAGAGCGCCGCGACCGTTGCGACGGCCACTGCCACCGAGCCCACTTTGCGCATCGTGAACCTCACGGCGCCGCGACGACCACGACGTTGGCCGAGAACTCGGACGTGTCGTTGGTCGTGGTGTTCGTGGCAGTCGAGGTCAGTTGGAGACCCGGCGCGAGGCCCGCGATGGCGAAGCTGAAGGTCTTGTTGCCCGACGAGTTTGTGGTGATCGTCTGGGTGGCGAGCATCGCCTGAGCCTCGCCGTGGCCCGATGAGTCGGCAACGGCCAGGAACAGCTCGACCTTGAACTGCGAGCTGGCCTTGCTGTTGAGCGAGCCCGAGACGACGGTGATGCCATTCGACTGCCTGACCGCGGAACCCAGGACCGGGTAGTTCTGGAGACCGTTGGGCCCGCAGTTATTGGTTCCGTCGAAGGAATCGTTGGGAGTAACTCCGAACGAGTCTTCGTTGTTGCTTTCCAGGTTTATGCCCAGCTCGCCGTTAGCCAGGAACTGGTTGCCCGAGATCAGGACGCCGTTGGGGCTGCACGGCGTTGTGCTGATCACGAGAATTCCGTCCTTCCCATTGCTGACGATCACGTTGCCCAGGATCTGCTGGTTGCTCGAGTAGACCTGGATGCCTTCCTCGGCATTGCCCACGATGGCGTTGCCCTGGATCGTGTTGCCCGTCGAGTCGAAGGTGCTGATAAAGATTCCCTGGAAGTCCGTGTTGGCGACGGTATTGCCTTCGCCGCCGGGTCCGCCTACGACGTTGTTCTTGCCTTGAATGTGGATGCCATGGAACTTGTTGCCCATATCGCCGCTTCCGTCTGCCTTGGTGCCGATCCTGTTGCGCTTCACGGCGGTGTTGTCAGTCCCGACCAGGTCGATTTCCTCCGTTGTTGGCCGAGATCACGTTGCCCGAGCCCGCCATTGAATTGCCGATGTCGATGTGATCCGACTGGTCGGCCTGCACTCCGTTGTCGCCGTTCCGTAGGCCGGCAGTGCCCGCAGCGTCTGTGCCGAGGTAGTTGCCGAGTACCGAGCAACCTGTTGAGTCGTGCACCCACACGGCGTTGCGGTTGTTGCCTGAGATGACGTTGCGCGCGCCGGTCGTCGTGCCGCCGACGGTCACGCCGGTCGTCCCGTTGAGTTCGACGCCGTCGCTGCCGTTCTCGAGCGCTGCCAAGCCATTCTTGGTGGTGCCGATGTAATTGCCGAGGATGCTCGTCCCGGCGGCGCTGGAGCCAACCACCTGGATGCCATCGCCACCGCTGGCGCTGGCGCAGTCGTTGCCAGAGATCAGGTTGCGCGCGGACGGGGTGTCGCCACCGATGACGCTGTTGGCGCCGGTCACCATGACGCCGAAGCAATTGGGGCGCGCGACGGTCCCGGCGGTGTTGGTGCCGATGAAGTTGCCGCGAACAATCCCGCCCGTAGCCACCAGCAGAATCCCGGGACCGTCGAAGCGCTGGATGACCAGGCCGCGGATCGTCGAGGAGTTCGCGCGGACGTCCAATCCCGCGGATCCCGCGCCGGCGTTCACGCCATCGAGCACGATCTTGAGGACCGCGTCATTGCCAACCGCCTTGGTGTTGGCGCTCGCCCCCGACTGGGTATAGCCGTTGATCGTCACGCGACCGGTGATCTTTGGGAGAGGGCTCGTCGGAGCAATCGTCTTTGAAGTGCTGGTGACGTTGAAGTTGATGGTGTCGGTGCCCGAGGTGTCGTTGGACTCCTGGATTGCGGCCCGGAGAGTGCACTGATTGCCGGAGCTGGCGGACGTGTCGCACTTGGCGTCAGCCAGGTTGTTGTCCGAGGCGTCGCCGACCCTGTTGACCACGAATGTGGTCGAGGCAGCGACGGTCGATGGCTGCGCCGCGAAGCCGGTCGCGGCCATGACCAGCGTGATTGCGAAACCGAATCCACGTCTCATGGCACAGCCACAACCATCACGTTGTTCGAGAACTCGGAAGAGTTGCCGTAGATCGCCGCCGTGCTCGCGGTGGCCGTGAGCTTCATGCCGGGCGACAGGTTGGCGAGCTGGAACGTGAAGCTCTTGTCGCCGCCGGAGTTCGTGGAAATGGCCTGGGTGGCGAGGAGGACCTGGCCTTCGCCGTAGCCCGATGCGTCGGCGACAGCCAGGAACAGCTCGATGCTGAAGTTCGCGCTCGGAAGGCTGTTGAGCGATCCGCTGATCGTCGTGACACCGTTGGTGGTTCGAATCGCAGAGCTCAGGACCGGGTAGTTCTGCAGTCCGTTGGCTCCACTGTCCGGATCATCCGTGTCGTTGGACGTGACCTTGGCGGTGTTCTCCGTTCCGCCATGGAGATCGATGCCCAACGCGCCATTGCCGAAGATCTGGTTTGCAGTGATGCGGACGCCCGTGGCCGAGGATGCCACTTCGATACCGTCTTCGCCGTTTCCATAGATCACGTTTCCGCCGCCGATGGCGTTGATCCCGTCGCCGGCGAGGATGCCGTGGAAAGTGTTGTTGCGAATGACGTTGGCCTGTATGAGGTTTGCATTGCCGGACGTCAGCAGGATGCCGTCGAACTGACTCGATGCGATGACATTTCCGGCGCCTGTGGCCGTACCGCCGATCGCGTTGTTGTCGGCAGCGTTCCGGATAACGATGCCATCCTCATTGCCGAGGCTCCCCGTGCCGTCGGCCTTCGTCCCGATGCGGTTGCCCTGGATGATGTTGTCGTCGCTGCCGTCGAGCGTGATGCCGGCATCGCCGTTGCCCGAGATGACGTTGCGTGCCGCGGCCGTGGTGCCGCCGATGCGCACATCCAGAGCGTCCGTGAGCACCCCGGACTGGGCGTTGCCCAGATCTGCCGTGCCCGCGGCGTCGGTCCCAATGAGGTTGCCCGCGATGACGGTCGTGCTGGCGCCCGAATCCTTGAACACCCGGATCCCGTTACCGCTGTTGCCGGAAATCAGGTTTCCCGCATTAGCGCTCGCCACGCCGATGTTGTTGAACGATGCGTCGATTACATCCACGCCGTTCCCCCCGTTGTGGAGGGCCGTGGTTCCGCCCTTGCTCGTGCCTATGTAGTTGCCGACGACGCTGTTGCTTGAAGCCCCCGCGCCCTGGATCGCCACGCCATCGCCCAGGTTGCCCGAGATCAGGTTGCGATCGCCCGGCAATGCACCACCGATGCCGTTCTGGTTGCCCGTGACTGTGACGCCAACGCCGTTGGCGCGAGCCGCCGTTCCCGCCGCGGTGGTGCCAATCAAGTTGCCTCGCACTCCCGCCTTGGTCGCAGTCAGCAGCACGCCGTTCCCGTCGAATCGCTGGATCACGAGCCCCCGAACCACGGACTTGTAGCCCGCGACTTCGAGCCCGTTTGCGCCAGAGCCGGCATTGATCCCGTCAAGCACGATCTTCAGCACGGCATCGTTGCCGGTTGCCAGCGTGTTCGGATGCGCTCCTGGTTGCGTATAGCCATCAATCGTCGTCTGATCGGTTATTGGCGGCAGGGGACTCGCAGGAGCGATGACCTTTGATGTGCTGGTGATGTTGAAGCTGATGGTGTCGACGCCGGCGGTGTCGTTGGCCTCCTGGATGGCCGCGCGCAGGGTGCACTGCTTGCCGCTCGTTGGCGAGGTGTCGCACCTGGCGTCTGCGAGGTTGTTGTCGGACGCATTACCGATCTTGTTGACGACAAAAGTGCTCGTGGCGAGAGCGGGCCGGGCGGTCGTACCAAGCATGCATACGGCCATGAGCGCGCCAAGTCCCGAGACTGCAACGAGTCGCGCGCGCATCGTTGCTTCGGACGTTCGACGGGTCATGCCCTCTCTCCAGGTTTGAGTTCAGTGACGAACTGAACCTAGTCGGGCCGTTCGCCGTGGGAAATCGTGGGAATCCACAGACTTTTGACCGTCGTCGCTGCGGCCGCGGGCGAGGCAGGCTCAGGAGGCGGCGATCGGCTCCCTGGGGAAGCGCGCCAGGTATTCCGGCCGGTAGCGGTCGTAGAGCGTGACGATCAGCGACAGCAGCAGCAGGAAGAACGCGGTCGTGACGAAGTCCAACGTGCGCTCGAGCACGATTTCCGCTGCGAGCAGGATGGCGGCGTTGATAGCGATCATCGCGGCAAATTGACGCGTGACAGATCCCCACGACGCCCCGCGTCTGCCGAGCCACTCGCTGATGAGGGTGTTGAAGAAGATGACTACTACAACACCGATGGCCACCTGCAGCGGAGCCGCATTCACGCCCAGGCCGAGCGTGAAGATGACAGCGACCAGCGAGACGAGGGCCATCTTTTCCAGGAGCTCACGGTCAAATACACGACTGCGCAGGGTTGCCAGCACGGCTACGACGCGCGTCGGATCGCGCGCCGGCCGGTCCGCCTCCGAGTCGATGGTGAATGGGCGATCTGCTGGTGGCAGCTTGCGCGTCACAACCCACCACGCCGCCACGATCAGCAGGATCACGCCCACGATCACCCCGAGGATGAGGGGCACGTTGGCGGCGATCAGCTCTTCCCATGGCGTATCGGGAGTGCCGCCCAGGACCTTCTTGATCGTGTCGGTCACGTCGAGCTGTGCGACGTGGATCCACCACTCCTGCGGCAGCTTGATGAAGATCCAGATGAATGCAGTTGCTCCGATCAACGTCCGGCGGCTCAATCGACGCGGGTCCCATCGCGTCCGGACTGCCTCGTAGAAGATGAAGAAGTACTCGAACGTGTTGGGAAATATCAGCAGAAGCTCGCGAACCTGGGTGGCCTCGAACAGGACCACGCCAATCAAGCGGTAGTAGATGAGAAATCGCGAGATCTCGAATGCGAACTGGCTGGTCCAGTTGCGCAGCGTCGAGATGTAGGCGAGCGTCAGGTAGTAGACGTCGAGGGCCTTGTCGTAACCCTGGTAGCCATCGAGCGTGAGCGACGTAAAGGTCTGGAAGATCGTCTGGTCCACACCGTCAAGGACGAGACAGGCGAGGATGGCCGGCAGTGGATATCGGAAGATCGCCAGCGGCAGGACCAGCCGACCGCCAACGACAACAGCAACGACGATCAGATCGTTAGCGCCCACGCCAACCGAGCATAGGGCGCACGACTGGGGCTGCGCTAGACTGACCCGCTGGCGGCTTCTGAAGCCGCGTGCCCAACGAGGTAACCCTGTCCTTGTCCGCTGACGATCTGCGCGCGAAGATTTGCGAGATTCCCGACTTCCCCAAGCCGGGCATCCTGTTCTACGACATCACCACGCTCCTGAAGGACGCCGGCGCCTTCAAGGAGTCGATCGAACTCATGCTTGAGCCATTCCGCGACAAGCAGATCGACCTCGTGGTGGGCATGGAGTCGCGTGGCTTCATTTTCAGCGCCCCAATGGCCACTGAGCTGAACGCAGGGTTTGTACCGGTGCGCAAGCTGGGCAAGCTGCCGGCCGAGACGGCGAGCGTCGAATACGCCCTGGAGTACGGGACCAACACGCTGGAGATCCACAAGGACGCGATCCAGCCCGGGCAGAAGGTGCTCATAGTCGACGACCTGCTGGCGACGGGCGGCACGGTCCTGGGCACGATCGAGCTGGTCAAGATGCTGAAGGCCGAGGTCGTTGGTCTTGGGTTCCTCGTGGAGCTGCTCTTCCTGAAGGGACGCGAGCGGCTGAGTGACTACTTCATCCACAGCGTCATCCAGTACTGATCGCGGATCGCAGGCGGTAGCCCGCTGATGGCGCGTCGCGATGAGAACGACGGCGCCCAGGATCCGACTCGGCGCGAGTTCTTCCGAACCTTCAGTCGTCAGACGCTGACCAACGCGGGCGCTGTGATGGGCGCCGCGGCCGAGATCCGTCGTGCCGGTGGCGCTGCCGCCCGTGAGCTCCTGGATCCGGGTGGATCGATGGGCGGTTCGGTTGGCGTCGAGCGTCGCGACCCGCTCCACAGCATGGAAACGGCTTCGACTTTTCGAAGTGCCTACCGTGTAGTCGACGATGCGCTGTTGCTGCTCGACCAGCGCGACCTGCCCGGACGCCTCACGATCGTCTCGTGCTCGGAGCCCAGCGAGATCGCATCGGCCATGCGCACCAGTGTGATCAGCGCCGGACCTGTGCTCGCCGAAGTGGCTGCCTACGGTCTCGCCATCGCGACGTCCCGGGCCGAGACGCTTGATCCGCAGGGACGCGACCAGATATTCCGCGCCGCGGCGAACACGCTTCGCGGCGCCAGGCCGGAGATAAATGCCCTGCGTGCCGCCGTCGGACGAATGGAGGCTCGATACGACGAGCTGACGGCCGAAGGTGACACGGATACGGCGTCCGCGGACGCCCTGGCGGCTGCAGTCCGCGCGGAGGCGGATTCGATCGCCAGCGAGGCTCAGCTCGCTCACGCCACGCTGGGCCGCAACGGAGCCGCGGCGATTGCTGACGCCGTCGATTCCGACAACGAGCGCGAAGCCACCGAGCCGATCAATCTTCTGATGCACGGCGACATGGGCCCCCTCACCTGCGGAATGGTGGGCACCGGGACGGCCCTGCTCCAGTCGCTCCTCGGGCTGGGCGGCACGGTTCATGTCTGGCTGACCGAGGCCGCCCCGAGCATGGAGGGCGCCCGCATTGCCGCGCTTCAGCTGACCCACGCCGACATTCCGCACACGGTTGTCGCGGACACGGCCGTCGCGTGGCTCCTTGAATCGCGTCGGCTCGACGGCGCGCTCATTCGTGGCGACACCATCGCCCCGGGAGGCGACACCCTGGCGCTGATCGGCAGCCTCAATGTCGCACGCCTGGCAGGCCCCGCTGGAGTTCCGCTGCTACGTCGTCGCGCCCTCATCGGCGTTTGACGCCAGCGGCTCAAACCTGGCGGACCTCATGCCCAGCCTCCGATCGCCGGCAGAGACTCTGGCCGCATCCGTGGCAAAAGGGGAGTCACGGCCGCAGGTGTTCGGGGCGCGGCTCAATCCGGCGAGCGACATCGTGCCCGGCGACCTCATCACCTCGTATCTGACCGACACCGGCGCACATGCCGGCGGCGCGCGGCCAATCACGCGTCAAACGGGGAGAGCCTGATGGCCACGGCAACGCGCCAAGGCGCCACTTCCGTGGATGGGGCAGCTCTCCAGATCTCCGCGACCAGGGACCGCGCGCTCCTGCGTCGGTTCCTCGAGCAGGACCGCCTGCGCGCGGCCTACGCAATCTGCGATCTCGAGGAGCGCGAGTTTGCCCGCAGCAAATGGGGCATCGGCACGCGCGATGGGGGGACGATCGCTGTCGTCCTCGAGTACGGCGGTCTGACTCCGCAGCCGTTGTTCGTGATGGGCGACGGCGAGGCGATCGCGTCGATCCTGCGCGAGATCATCCGACCGCGCCTCGTCTATCTCGCGGCGGACGAGGAGCTGCTGCCATCGGTCGAGAAGGTCTATCGCGTCGATCCCGGCCCGCGGATGCTGCGAATGTGGGTCAACCGCGAGATGTTCCGGCCGGTCCATGGTCCCGTGAGTCGGCTGGCTCCGGTGGACATTGTCCATCTGAACCGGCTCTACGGACTCGGTTTCTCCGGATGGCTGCCGGCCGAGTCGATCGGCCTCGGCGTCTATTACGGCATTCGCGCCTCTGGTCGTCTGATCGCCGCGGCCGGAACGCACGTCATCAGCCACGAGGGCCGGCTCGCCGCCGTTGGCAACGTGCTGACCCACGCCGACTATCGCGGGCGCGGCTTCGCCAAGCTCACCACCAGCGCCGTGACAGCGGAGCTGCTGCACAGCTGCGACGAGGTGGTGCTCAACGTTCGGGCTGACAATCCGCCCGCGATCGCCGCCTACACGGCGCTCGGATACAAGGTCCACAACCAGTTCGAGGAACGCCTCGCGCATCGTCGTGGCGCTCCCTGGGATAGCATCCTCGCCCAGCTTGGACGGCTGATCGTTCGCAACAAGGAGCCCGTGTGACCACTACCGACCTGACGCGCCAGACCGAAACCGAAGCGGCGCAGCTGCCGCCTCACGATGTTGCTGACATCGGTCTAGCCGCGGCAGGCGTTACGCGTATCGAGTGGGCCGAGCGCGAGATGCCGGTCCTGCGCCTCATCCGTGAGCGCTTCGAGCGCGAGAAGCCGCTCGATGGCCTGCGCGTCGGCGCGTGTCTGCACGTCACCACCGAGACCGCCAACCTGATGCGCACGCTGCAGGCCGGTGGCGCGCAGGTCGCGCTGTGCGCCTCCAACCTGCTGTCGACCCAGGATGACGTCGCCGCCGCCCTCGTGGCGGAGTACGGCATCAGCGTCTTTGCCCGTCGCGGTATCGATCGCGACGGGTTCTATGGTCATCTCAACGCCGTGGCCGACACGCATCCGAACCTCACCCAGGACGATGGCTGCGACCTCGTGTCGCTCCTTCACCGCGAGCGCACAGACGCGCTAGGCGACGTCCTTGCCGGTACCGAGGAGACCACGACCGGCATCATTCGGCTGCGCGCCATGGCCGCCGACGGTGCCCTGAAGTACCCAGTAATCGGCGTCAACGAAGCGAAGACCAAGCACATGTTCGATAACCGGTTCGGCACCGGTCAGTCGACTGTCGACGGCATCCTCCGCGCCACGAATGTCCTGCTCGCCGGACGCCACGTTGTGGTTGCCGGGTACGGCTGGGTCGGCAAGGGCATCGCCTCACGCATGCGCGGCATGGGTGCGCAGGTCGCCATCGTCGAGGTCGACCCGATAGTCGCCATCGAGGCGTTCATGGAGGGCTACCAGGTCATGTCGGGGCTGGAAGCGGCCGCCTGGGGAGAAGTCTTCGTCACGGCGACTGGCAACCTGCACGTGTTCCGACGCGAGCACTTCGAGCTCATGCGCAATGGCGCGATGCTTGCCAACAGCGGTCACTTCGATGCGGAGCTGGACCTGGTCGCGCTGCGCGACATGGCCGGTGGTCGTGTCCAGGAGCTGCGCCGCAACGTCCAGGAGTACGACCTGGGCAGCAAGAAGCTCTACGTCCTTGCCGAGGGTCGACTGGTGAACCTGGCCGCGGCCGAGGGACATCCGGCTGCCGTCATGGACATGAGCTTCGCCAACCAGGCGCTGGCTTCCGAGTACGGCGCCAAGAACCACGCCAACCTGAAGCCGGACGTCTACACGATGCCCGCTGACATCGACCGCGAGGTCGCTCGGCTGAAGCTCGAGGCGCTGAACATCCAGATCGACACGATGACGCCCGAGCAGGCGAAGTACGTGAGCTCCTGGCAGGCCGGGACCTAGTCCAGGCTCCTAATCCTCGTCTCCGGGGCCTTGGTCAGCTAGATCGCCCGCGGACCGCTCCGAGCGTCGGGGTCGGCCTACGGCTCGCCCAACGGGTTCGATCACAAAGACCTCTACGCCGCCGGCGACCGCTCCCACGGCTGGCGTGACCACCTGGTCGCGCACGCCACGCGTCGCCAGGACGAGGATGTCGCCTAACGCGACGCCGGTGCCGATGATGAATGCCGTGCCGACGGCGCCGAGCAACCCGGTGATCCGTGCGGCATCCGTCTCAGCGAGCATCGCCTGGACCAGCTGAAGGCCCGGCAGGAGCGGCAGGATGGCGGGCACTACCCACAGCGCCGACGGTGCCTTGTGGTGGCTCGCGAGCAGCCGGCCCAGGATGCCGATGATGATGGTGGCAGCGAAGATTGCGACGTTTCCGTCGAGTTGACCGAGGTAGCCCAGCGGGCCCGGCGAGGTCGCCCTCGGCAGCAGCCACCCGACGGCCCCGATCGCAGCCGCTTCTGCCACGAATTGTGGCGGGACTCCCAGTTGGATCGCATACGCAGCCACAGCCAGCAGCGACGCGGCCACCGAGATCGGCAGGCCCCAGGCTTGGTCGCCCACCGTGACGATGCGCATGTCCACACCTGCCGACGAGGCAACAGCCAGGCTGAGCGCAGTCCCACCGGCCACTGCGGCGCCAAGCAACAGTGCCTCGGCCAGACGAGCCGTGCCTGACACCACCGAACCATCGATCAGGTCCCGGAAGCCCGAGACCAGCGCGTAGCCGGGCAGGAAGCGCAGCAGGCTGCCAGCGAGCACGATCCCCGCAGTGATGCCCAGTCCAAGCCCGACCAGCAAGGCCACCAGGATGGCCGAGACGCCGGCGCCGACCGCCAGCTGAAAGAAGGGCGGCAGACTCGAGCGACTGAGTGCGGCCAGGCCTGGCTGAACGAGCAGGCCGATGGCGAGCGTCGCCGCAGCTTCGAACAGATCACCGCCGAACATGAGAGTCGCACCGGCAGCCGACAATCCCGGCGCCGCGAATCTGATCATGGCCGCGTATGGGGGAGGTCCCGCATCGAGGCGATCGATCTCCGCCTCTGCCGCCTCGGGATCGACGCCACCGGATGTGATGCGTTGCACGAGTTCGGCGATGGCGGCCATGCGCGAGAAGTCGATCGTCCGTCCGCGGACCAGGTGGATCAGCGTGGTGGGTGGCTCGTCGGGACGCTCTGAGCGCGATATCGAGATCATCGAGAACGACACTGCCGCCTGCACTTCGCCAATCCCGTAGGCACGAACGACCTGTCCGATCGTCGCCTCGACGTCCTCTGCCTGGGCGCCATTGGCGAGCATGCCCACCGCGATGCGCATGGCCAGTCGGAGAACGCGGAGTGGATCTGCGGTCACCCCGTCATTCTGACTGCAGGGAAGGCCGGGAAACTTGCCGGCGGGGCCTCGGCTGGTACCCTTCGCCCCGAGTAAAAACCCCCGGGGAGTCACATGACCAGCATCGTCGACGACGACCATTACCTCTTCACGTCCGAATTGGTGACCGAGGGTCACCCGGACAAGATGTGCGACCAGATCAGCGACGCCATCCTTGACGCGATCCTCAAGGACGACCCGATGGCTCGTGTTGCCTGTGAGACAGCCACGACGACCGGCACCGTGATCGTGCTCGGCGAGATCACCACCCAGACGTACGTCGACTTCCAGGCGGTCATCCGCGAAACAGTCCGGAGCATTGGCTATACCGACGCCCGCTTCGGCTTCGATTACCGCACCTGCGGGACGCTCGTCTCGGTCCACGAGCAGTCGCCCGACATCAAGCGCGGCGTCGACGAGGCGCTCGAGACGCGCGGCCGTAGCGACCTGCACGACCAGGGTGCCGGCGACCAGGGAATGATGTTCGGCTACGCCTGCAACGAAACGCCCGAGCTGATGCCGCTCCCGATCACGCTGGCGCACAAGCTGTCGCAGCGACTGGCCGAGATCCGCAAGCAGGGCGAGGTTGATTACCTGCGCCCCGACGGCAAGTCCCAGGTCACCGTCGAGTACAGCCGCGGCAAGCCCGTCGCCGTGCAGACAGTGGTTATTGCCGCGCAGCACGACGACGACGTGGCCAACGACCGGTTGCGCGACGACATCATCGAGATGGTCGTGAAGCCGGTGATCCCCGAGGAGCTGCGCGAGAACGCGCCCAAGATCCACGTAAATCCAACCGGCCGCTTCGTGATCGGCGGCCCGATGGGCGATTCCGGTCTGACCGGACGCAAGATCATCGTCGACTCGTACGGTGGCATGGCCCGTCACGGCGGCGGCTGCTTCAGCGGCAAGGATCCGTCCAAGGTCGACCGCTCTGGCGCCTATGCCGCGCGGTGGGTCGCCAAGAACATCGTTGCCGCCGGCCTGGCCGATCGTTTCGAGCTGGAGATCAGCTACGCCATCGGTATCGCCAAGCCGATCTCGATCTCCATCGAGACCTATGGCACGGGCAAGGTCAGCGACGAGCGGATCCTCGGCCTCATCGACGAGACGTTCGACCTTCGACCGGGCGCAATCATTGACGCGCTCGACCTGCGCCGGCCGATCTTCCACCAGACCGCGGCCTACGGCCACTTCGGACGGCCCGACCTCGACCTGCCGTGGGAGCGTGTGGACAAGGCAGAGGCACTCGCCGACGCCGCGGGCCTGCGCATGCCGGAGCCCGCCGCCGCCACGGCATAGTCGCTCGGGTACCTGCTGGGCTGGCTTCCGGGCCCTCCAAATATCGAACAACGGCCGATGTCTAGACTTCGGGTCAGACGCGCATCGGCCAAATCGGGGGGCCCACAGGAGGTTTCCGGAATGGGCCTGCACAGATTCGCCTTATCAGTCGCATCGGCCGTCCTGATTTCCGCCTGCAGCGCGGGAGGCGCTAACCCGAGCGCCGCACCCTCGCATGCCACCGCGACGGCTCAATCCTCAACTGCACTTAGCTCCTCGGCGCCAGCTACAGCAAGCCCCGCCGCCAGTCCCACGATGAACGCAAGCCCGGCTCCGAGCGCATCGCCAACACCGTCTGGTCCGCAGCCGTTACGTATGGGCAACCTCCCTCAAGGGCAGTACCGAACGAACCGATTTCGAGCCGGCCCTCCTGCTCACGCTCCCCGATGGCTGGAGTCAGTTCTTCCCGGACGAAGATGACGAGATGTACATGCACAGCCCAGACGGTGAACTCGCCATAAGCGTCGCTGATGAAGTCGTTGATCCCGAGAGCCACCTGGGAGTCGAAGCACCGGAAGACCTCGCGGAATGGCTTTCTCAGCATCCCGCATTCGATGCCTCCGAGCCAGTTGCGATCCAGATAGCCGGGATCGACAGCAATTATGTCGACCTGCCCCCGCCGAGCGCTGACACCAGGCTGTTCCACTATCCAACGGGTGACTTCCACATCCAGTCGGGGCTGGCGACGCGCGTCTACGTCGTACCGCTCGAAGGACCGGATCTTTCGCTGGTCGTGCTGCCCGCCGAGGGCCGCGGAACGATCGAGCATGCCATCGAGGCCGTCAGCCCCATCGTCGAATCCCTCCAGATCGACTGACCGAAGAGCCCGCCGCCACGGCGTAGGGATTAGGCGCGCAACCGCCGGATTCGCTCGGCTGACAAGAGAAGCGCCATGCTGCCTGCCATCAGCAGCACTGCCCCGGCGATCAGCACCGGCAGGGTCGCCGTAAAGCGCAGCTGACCGGCCAGGTAGACCGGGAACGTGGGGTCTCTGCCGGCAAGGAACAGCGCCAACGCGACCTCGTCGAACGAGACCGTGAACGAGACCAGCCATGCCGCAACGATGGCCGGCAGGATGATCGGCAGCACGATGAGTCGCAGTGTCGAGGCGTACGTGGCGCCCAGGTCCATCGCCGCGTCCTCGAGAGCCACATCGAAGCCAGCGAGGCGGGCGAAGATGATGAGCACCACGAATGGCAGGGACACCACCACGTGCGACAACGCGATGGTGATCCAGGACAGCTCCACGTTCAGCGCGCGGAACAGGATCAAGAGGGCAACGGCCAGCACGACGTACGGAACGATCAGCGGAAGTACCGCCAGGCCAACCAGGGCGGTCTTGCCACGGAACTCGTAGCGCGTCACGAGAACGGCGAGCGCCGTGCCCAGAATGGTGGCAACGGTGCTGCTCACGACCGCGATCTGGACGCTGTTCCACGCGGCATGGAGCAGAGCAGGCGAGGCGAAGACCTTCTGGTACCACTCGAGCGTCAGGCCGCGCAGCGGGAAAGCGACGGTGGTGTTCTCGTTGATCGAGAAGATGAACAGGATGCCGATCGGCAGGAAGAGCAGGCCCAGCATCAGCAGGTAATAGCCGTGCAGTACCCGGCCGCCACTGCCCCGGTGGGTCGAGGTGGCGCCGCTCACGAGGGCAGGAACCGGCGGATATTGATCATGCGCACGGCAATTGCCGCAAAGACAAGAGTCGTCGCCAGCATCACCATCGACAGCGCCGAGCCCAGCGGCCAATTCGCGGCGCGCGTGAAGAAGTCCTGCACGATGTTGCCGTACATGGTCCCTTCCGTGCCGCCCACGAAGCTCGGCGTGACGTACTCGCCGACCGTCGGAATGAACACCAGAAAGAACGCGACCAGGATGCCCGGCGCGCTGAGCGGCAACGTTATCCGCCGGAACTGCTCGCGTGGGCGCGCGTACAGATCGGCCGCCGCCTCGTGAAGCGCCGGATCCACTCGCTGAAGCGCGGCGAGGATCGGCAGCGTCGCGAACGGAATCCAGACGTAAACGAGGGTGACGATCACCGCGGTTCGGTTGTAGAGAAGCGCCTCGATTGGCTCGGAGATCAGGCCGAGTGACTGCAGGAACGAGTTGACGACGCCGTCCGTGCCAAGCATCAGGCGCCACGCGACCACGCGGAGGAGGTAGCTCGTCCAGAAGGGCAGCAGCAGCAGCAGGAGGTAGAGGCCGGCCCGGCTACCGGCCTTGAATCTCAGGAAGTAGGCAAGCGGGAAGGCGAGCACCGTGGCCAGTCCGGCGACGAGCGCGGCAATGCCGATTGAGATGAGCAGCAGCCGGAAATAGCTGGGGCTCTCCACCATCTCGGCGTAGTGGACGATGGTCGGCGACCAGAGCTGCAACAACGGACCGCTCAGGTCGGCGCGCAGGCTCAGCGCCGCCATCAGGACGAGCGGCGCAATGAGGAACAGGCCGAGGAAGATAACCGCCGGCAGCAGCAGAACTCGAAACAGCCTCCGGCGGCCGTCGGGCGAGGCGCGCCGGGATGGGGTCAGCGGCAGGCTCTGAAGTCGCGCCCTAGCGGTCACTCCGTCGAGTCGAAGGCTCCGATCACTGAGAGGACTTGACCTCTGCCCACATTGCAGTCCAATCGTCGCGCTGCTTGGCGGTCAGGTTGGGCGTGAAATTGGTGTGCTCGAGGATGGAGGGGTCGTTGATCGAGAACGCTTCCTGGAGCGTCGGGTCGGTGATACCGGCCATGACCTCGCTGTTGGCGCTGCCGTAGTAGAAGTTCGTGACCAGGTTGTTGCCTGTCACGGCACCCAGCTTCTGATCCAGGAACTCCAGGGCCAGCTCCTTGTTGGGGCTCTTGGCGCTGATGCCGTATACGCCCACCCACGAGTTGCGGCCCTCGGTTGGATTCGCGTACGCCACCGGGAGCCCCTCGGCCAGCAGGGTCGCGTAGGCGCCCTGCCACGCATAGGCGAGCGAGACCTCGTCGTTCTCGAACAGCGGCACCAGGTCTCCGTATTCGGATGCCCAGTAGGTACGGTTCAGCGGCGCCTGCGCGGTCCATTCTTGCTGCGCTTGTGCCAGCTGGTCGTCCGTCACCGCGGTCTCGTCCCAGCCGTGGATGTACGTGGAGACCGTCACTGCGCCCGGGCCGTCGTCCCACATGCTCACTCGGTTGTCGTATTGCGGATCGAACAGGGCGTTCCAGCTGGTGACGCTGGGAATTTTCTCTGTGTTGTAGAGGAGCGAGGTGAAGCCCCAGTCGAAGGGCACGAAGTACTGCTTCCCGTTGAGGTTGCCGATCGCCTTGAAGTTCTCGGGCACCTTGTCCCAATTGGTGAGCTTGGTCGTGTCGATCTCGGATACCAGCCCTTCGTCGACGTAGAACTGGAGCCAGCCCGTGTAGGGATGGAACACGTCGGCCTGCGAGCCTGCTTTCATCTTGCCGTAGATGTCGGCGTCGGAGATACCGAAGTCAAAATTCACGCTGACGTTGGGGTACGTGCTCTGGAAGTCGGCCCAATACAGGGGATCCTCGTAACCCGACCATTCGAGGACGCTCAATGAACCGGTGGTAACGGGGCTCGTCCCTGGCGTGGCCGGCAAATCAGTTGCCGGTGCGGCGGTTCCCGGCGCGCCCGTTGCTGGTGCGCCCGTTGCCGGCGCGCCCGTTGCCGGCGCGCCCGTTGCCGTTGTGCCTGTTGCCGGCGCGGCGGTCGCCGGCGCGGCGGTTGGCCGCGCGGCTGTGGGAGCAGCCGTTGGTGCGGCTGGTCCTGCGCAGGCGACGAACAAGAAGACAGCAGTCGCGAAGACCGCGTAGGGCCGCAACAGTGCACCGGTGACGCTCATCAGGCTCCCTTTCACGCGTCGGCCGGCGCATCCCTCACGCTTGGCACGACTGCAGCGCTGCTTAAGCAGATGCCGGCGATCCTAGAAGTTTGCCGAGGGTTGCGTCAACCGAAATTGCAATCACCTCCGCGCCATGGGGCACACCGTGAATCTGAAGGTACACTTCAGTTGTGACGATCCGATCTATCGAAGCCCCTGCGACACAGGATGACGAGTCATTTGACCTGGGCGCGCGCCTGCGCTGGCTGCGGCGATCCCAGGGCATGACCCTGCGCGAGCTGGCCGGTCGCGCGGCCGTGACGGAATCCTTCCTGTCGCAGGTGGAGCGCGGTGTGGCCAGCCCATCGGTCGCCTCTCTCCAGCGGGTCGCGCGCGGCCTCGGCCTGTCCATCGCGCAGCTGTTCGCGGGAGGCAGCGGCGCAGGCCGCGTCGTCCGCGCGGCCGAGCGTCGACGCGTCAACTACGAGGCGCTCGGCGCCGTCGATGAGTTCCTGACACCAGCGGACGCGACACGGCTGCAGCTGATCCTGTCGACCGTCGAGCCCGGGGGAGGCACTGGCGACGAGCCCTACACGCACGAATCGGACGAAGAGGTGGTCTTCGTACTGGAAGGATCGCTGGACCTGTGGGTGGCCGACGAGCACTACCACCTCGACGCCGGAGACACCGTCACGTACTCGTCGCGGCTGCCACATCGAAACTCGAATCTCGGGCGCACGCCGGCACGCGTGCTTTTCTGCCTTACGCCGCCGAGCTTTTGACGCGTCAATTGGAGCGCGTCGCCCTAGAATCGCCGCGCATGCACGCGGTTGTCCTGGCAGGCGGCGGTGGCACGCGCCTGTGGCCGCTAAGCCGGCGCGAACGACCGAAACCTTTTTTGCCGCTCATCGGAGAGGAGAGCCTCTTCCAGTTGACGCTGGGCCGCATCGCGCCGCTGATCGGTCCGGAGGACACGTTCGTCGTCGCCGAGCAGGGGCATATGCCTCTCGTAACCGAGCAGGCGCCATACCTTCTGTCGCGTCATCTCATCGGCGAGCCGTTCGGGCGGAACACGGCCGCCGCCATCGCGCTCGTGGCACTGACCTCGCAGCGCAAGCCGGACGACGTGATGGTCGTTCTCCCGGCCGATCACTTCATCGCCGACGAGCAGGGGTTTCGCGACGTGCTCGTGGCCGCGGCCGCCGCCGCCCAAGACGGTTCGCTGGTCACGCTGGGCATCACCGCAACCGGTCCGGAAACGGGCTACGGCTACATCGTCGGGTCGGATGCCGGCGCAGGAGACGGACCGGCTCGCCTGGTTGATCGCTTCGTCGAGAAGCCACCGCGCGAGAAGGCGTTAGAGCTGCTCGCAGACCCACGTGGGGCCTGGTGGAATGCCGGCATCTTCGTCTGGCGCCACGACGCGCTGGTCGAGGGGCTCGATCGGTACGCGCCTGCCGTGATCGGATCGATCCGCCGCGGCCTCGACGCCGGCCATTCGCTCAGCTCCATATACGAGATGCTGCCCGACGTTTCGATCGATCGCGCGCTGCTGGAGCCGGCGTCGGTCGACGGTCGAGTCCGGGTGGTCCCGACGGATGTGGGCTGGAGCGACCTCGGCAGCTGGGACGCCCTCCATCGATCGATGGCCACCCGAAGCGGCTCACTGGACGGTGTCGTCAGCGTGGGCCGCACGGAGGACCTGTCGTCGCAGGGTGTGCTCGTGCATTCATCCGGGGGGCGGCTTGTCGTGACCATCGGCCTGCGCGATACCATCGTGGTCGATACCCCGGACGTTGTGCTCGTCTGCGCCAGTGATCGTGCCCAGGATGTGCGCGCAATCGTCGACCGCCTTGCCGAGGCGAAGGAGACCGACCACCTGTGATGACCGAATGACGACTACCAACGCGCCCGCCCAAACGCCGCCGATCGTCTTCGGCACAGACGGCTGGCGCGCACGAATCGGTGAGGACTACACGTACGAGAACGTGCGCCGCTGCGCCCAAGGGGTGGCCGAGTGGGCTCGATCAGCGGGGACCAGCGAGAAGGGCGTGGTCATCGCCTATGACCGTCGCTTCGCGTCCGAGTTCTTCGCCCAGGCCGCCGCGGAGGTTCTGCTCGCCTACGACATTCCGGTGGCCATGGCGCAGAACGCGGTGCCGACGCAGATGACCTCGTACGAGGTGGTGGAGCGTGGCGCGGCATGCGGAATCATGATCACCGCATCGCACAACCCGTACCCGGACAACGGCTTCAAGGTCAAGTCGCCGACCGGCGCCGCGGCCAGTCCGGACATGCTCGCCGTGTTCGAGAAGGTCATCCGCGACAACGCCGGCATGCAGCCGCCGCGGAGCTCGTATGCAGACGCGCTCGCCGCTGGCAAGGTCGAGCTGTATGACCCCTATCCCGGCTACGTTGAATACACCAAGCGCTCGTTGGACATCGAACGTTTGAAGGCCGCCGACATGCACGTGCTCGTGGAGCCGATGTGGGGCGCTGGCGCAGGCTGGATCCCGCGGATCCTGGCCGGCGGCAAGATCCGGGTCACGGAGATCCACTCTGAGCGCAACCCCTGGTTCGGCGGGGTCAATCCTGAGCCGATCGCGCCGAACATCAACGAGTCGCTGGGCATTCTTGCCGGCGGCGGCTACGACCTGGGTCTGCTGCTCGACGGCGACGCCGACCGCGCCGGTGCGGCGGACGAGAAGGGCACGTTCATCCACCAGCTGCAGGTGATGGGCCTGCTCATGTACTACCTGCTCGAATACCGGGGCCTGCGCCAGCCGGTGGTCTCAACCGTCAACGAGACCACGATGGTTGGCCGACTCGGCGAGGCATACGACGTGCCCGTCTTCGAGACGCCGGTTGGCTTCAAGTACGTCGGTCCCAAGATGATCGAGACCGGCGCGATGATGGGCGGCGAGGAGTCGGGCGGCTACGGCTTCGGCATGCACCTGCCGGAGCGCGACGGGATCTATGCCGACCTTCTGTTGCTGGACCTCTTCATCAGCGAACGCGAAAAAGGCCGCTGGCCGGTCTCGGCGGCCGTCGCCGCGCTGCAGGAACGTTTCGGACAATCGTTCTACCTGCGCACCGACGTACACGTCGATCGTGCCGCCTACCCCGCCTTGAAGGACCGGCTGCTGGTCGAGCTTGTCGACCAGGCGCCCTCATCTGTTGGCGGCCACCCGGTCGTCAAGACCGACGAGCTGAACACCAAGGACGGCTTCAAGTTCTGGCTCGACAACGGGTCGTGGTTGCTGGTCCGCTTCAGCGGGACGGAGCCGCTGGTGCGCGTCTACGCCGAGGCAAACAGCGCCGACCTGCGTGATGCCATCCTCGACGAGGGCGCCGCGCTGGTACGCGGCGAGACAGCATGACCTCCGAAACGGTCAACATGCTCGATGACGCGGCGGCGATCGGCAGGCGTGACCCGGGCCACATGCTCGAGCGGATCGCGGAGTTCGGCGATCAGCTGCATACCGGTTGGACGCTCAGCCGCGATCTGAGGCTGACCGATGTCCACCGCACGGCGACGTCCGTCGTCGTGTTGGGTATGGGTGGCTCCGCGGTCTGCGGCGACCTGGTTCGCTCCATCTTTTCCGACCGCCTGACCGTGCCGATCTCGTCCGTTCGCGACTACGACCTGCCAGCCTGGGTCGGGAAGCAGACCCTGGTCGTCGCCGTCTCCCACAGTGGCACCACCGAGGAGACGATCAGCGCTCTGTCGACCGCCCTGGAGCGACGCTGTCCGGTGGTCGTGATCACGACCGGTGGGCCCATTGGGGACGTTGCCGCACGCGTCCAGCTGCCGCGGCTCATCTACGACGCCGCAACCGTGCCGCCGCGCGCGTCGCTCGGCTACACCATGAGCCTGCTCGTCGGTCTCCTCGAGCGGGCCGGCATGCTGGCCATCGACGATGCTGAGGTCGAGGCGGCCAGCGCGGCCTCCGCATCCGTGGTCGCCGCATGTGCGCCGGAGAAGCCGACCGAGTCGAACCTTGCGAAGCAGCTGGCGTGGTCGGTCCTCGACCGATTGCCGATCATCGAGAGTTCGGGGTCGCTGGCGGCCGTCGCTCGGCGCTGGAAGACGCAGATCAACGAGAACTCCCATTCGGCGGCCGCCGCCGAGGAGCTTCCCGAGGCGATGCACAACGCCGTCGTCGGCTACGACCAGCCAGATGTGCTGCGCGACCACCAATACGTCGTCTTCCTCAGCTCGTCGTCCGACCACCCGCGCAACACGTTTCGCGCCGAGCTGTCGACCGAGCTGTTGAACCAGGTGGGGATAGGCCATCAGACGGTCCTGATCGACGGCGAAGGGCGCTTTACCCAGGCCTGCGCGGCGATCACCCTGGGCGACTATGTCAGTGCCTACCTGGGCCTGCTGTACGGCCAGGATCCCAGCGCGACGCCGGTCCTGACGCACGTCAAGGAGCAAATGGCCGCGTTCGGCCAGGACGAAGAGGTTGGCGACTCCGACGACGACTGATCGTGGCGGCCCGACACTCCCCGCCGCGTCGGCAGACGCTCACCTGCTTAGTGGCGGGCCAGCCACTCCTCTAGAGACCGACCCCTGGGGGCCTCACCCGATTGCTCAGCCTTTCGATCGACACGGCCAAGCGCGGCCTGCACGAAGCGGACACCCAACCACCTGAAGGGTTCCGGTTCCCATGACCTGGGCTTGTGGCCAACGAGTGGGAGGCCGGTGCGGGCGGTCTCCTGGCCGGTGATGAGCTCGGCCAACGTGCGGCCACCCAGGTTCGCCGTCGAGACACCGTGGCCGATGTAGCCGCCTGACTGGGCAATGCTGCGCTTTCGATCGAAGCTGATGCGCGGATGCCAATCCCGCGGCATGCCCAGCGGCCCACCCCACGCGTGAGTGAACTTGACGTCGCGGAGCTGCGGAAACCACGACCGCGCAGTTGAGCGCAGCATCTCGTGAGTCGGATCGTGGCGATCGTATTCGTCGCGAATGGGCGAGCCGAAGCGGTAGGGCGCGCCACGGCCGCCGAACAGCATCCGACCATCGGCCGTCCGCGAGAGGTAGATCACCGTGTATCGAGGTGAGCCGATGAGCTCGTGGTTGCGCCAGCCGATCTCATCCCAGACGTCCGGCGGGCAGCGGTTCGGTCAGGACGATCAGGGACCAGATCGGGATGAGGCTCCGATGGAGCGGCCGCAACCGCGTGACGTATGCCTCGCCGGCCAGGACGACCACATCCGCCGTGACCGTTCCCTGGTCCGTGGTGAGCGTTGGACTCGACTCCTTGGTGCTCTGTTCCCGTCCTCGAAAAGCCGTGACCTCGCTCTGCTCGTAGATCGTTCCGCCCAGCCGCTCGACAGTTCGAGCCAGGCCGCGCGCAAGCTTGGCCGGGTGGATCGCCGCGGCGTCGGGGGTGTAGAGCGCGGCGGCGCCTCCCGCCACCTTCACTCGATCGGCGAGACCATTGGCGTCGAGCATCTGGTAGCGGTCGCCGAAGCCGAAGTTTTCGAGTTCCCGCAGATCTGACCCGAGCGACGGCGTTTCGTGTGTTCCCCGCGAGACGATCAGCTCACCAGTCCGGCGCCAGTCGATGTCCATCTCCTCGGCGGCGGCGACTCGGCCGACCTCGTCAACCGCATCGAACACAGCTCCATAGACTGCCTGGGCGGCCTCGCGGCCATGGAGCTTGGCGAGTCGGTGCAGGGAGATGTTCAGTCCCGGTGCGCACCAGGCGCCGTTCCTGCCGGATGCGCCGAAGCCCGCAATATCCCGCTCGAGGATGACGACGCGCAGCGTCGGGTCTGCCTTCAGCAGGTAGTACGCGGTCCACAGCCCGGTATAGCCGGCACCCATGATCGCCACGTCGGCGTCGATCGACCCATCCAGCGCCGGCCGTGGGGTCAGGTCATCGCCGCATGTTTCGAGCCAGAAGGAAACCGAGCCGTAATCGCGCATGACGGTCGGTAGCATAGGTGCGCCGTAGGCCCCCTCGGCCGCCAGTTGGCACGCACCGGATCCAATCTCCGACCTGGCCTGGCGGCGCCGGCTGCGCGCGAAGCGGTCGGCCTCCCGACCTGATGGTCGGGGTTCCGACTGTCGCTTGCTTGATGTAGCCTAGGTTCATTAACGCTCGGCTCCGACGATCGAGCGGCTCGCCGAGACCCGAGCGCAAGAAGCGGGACGCGCCCAAACGTCCCGGGCGGGAGGTTGCTCATGCACTCGAGCGTGATCGGCAAGGTCGAGAAGGCAAATCGCTATGCGCGAGAGCTGGACCGGATCACCATCAACGGTCTTTCTCTCACTTTCCGCGGCGATAACGACACGCACGTCGTAACTCTCGAAGCCGACCGCTGGCAGTGCAATTGCCACGCATTCGAGTCCTGGAGCACATGCGCCCACGTGCTGGCGATGCAGAAGATCCTTGGTTCGATGCTGCCCGAGAGCGCCCAGACAAGCTACTTCGGTGCGCCCGAGCCGCAGCTCACCGAGGCTGCCCCAGCGTAGCCCGGGGAGCCACCGACCAAACGGAATGCTGAGGCCGGCCCGCAAGGGCCGGCCTCATGATCCTCGAGTCAATCGACGACTACGTGCCACGCGTATGAGAGGTCGCCGCCGGGGAACTGCACCGACACCGTCACGACCCAGTCACCGTTTGGCGGGTTGCCGAATTCGAATGACGTGAGGTCAGGTGGCGTCGATTGTGGCTGAGCGTCCGGGTCGGATGGCGCGCCGCCTTGATCGAGGATGGTGAGATCCGAGCTTGGCGCCGCCGACGCCGTACATGACAGTCCAGCGGGTGAATGTCGCACTGTCGGACAGCGAGAACTCCAGCGAACCGTTGCCGGCGGTGATCTCAGGCAGCTCGGCCTTGGGCGGGATCCCGTCCGTGTCCACGCAGATGCTTTGCCAGCAGTAGCTGCCGGTCCAGCCCTCGACAGACGTGATTCCCGAAGCGAGGAAGCCGCTCGGCGGAACAGGAAGAGGTGGCTCGGGGGTTCGGCTCGGCGTCGGGCTCGCCGGGCTCGTCGGGTTCAATGTGCTCGCTGGTGACGCGGTCACCTCAGGGGCAGCGACCGTTGCGGCCGCGGAGGGTGTCGCAACGGCTGTAGCGGCCGGCGTTGCCTTGCCGCCGGGTGCCATCGAGCACCCGGCAAGCAGCAGGATTGCGAAAGAGATGCCTACGAGTGCGGGCAGTTTCATCGTCATCTCCCTAACAGGTTTCCACGAGACGGACCGCTGGTGAGCTCGCTGAGCGACGAACAACCGCCGGAGTTGACCGTCAGCCGCGAGACGTTCGAGCTTGTGCCGTCCAACCCTTCGTCGTTGGGTGCGCTGAACACCGCGCGCCACTCGAACGTGGCAGTCATGGTGATCGTCCTGACGTACCGGCCGGTGGAATCCGTGACGGCCGACATCTCGCCAACATTGGCCCACGAGCCTCCCACCGGCCGTTTCTGCAGAACCACAGTCCGTTCGCTGAGCGGCTCGGACGCGAGGTTTGGGTAGATCGCATCCGCCCCGATCTTGAGCTTCGCCGTGAGCGTCACTGGGTTGGCGTAGCCAACGCCGCCCGATCCGGGCGTGAGGGTCAGATCGGTCGGAAGGTCGAGGCATGTGCTGATCGGCGTGCTCGTCGTGAGCGGTTCGTAACGAATCTGTAGACGCGCGACGTCGCAGCGGCCGAAAACGTGCTGGTTCCAGCCCGACTTGGCTTTTGACCGGAGCCCAGTTGCGTGCATGACCGAGTCGGTGTAGCTGTCGATATCCGTCTCGACGACGTGATTCAACGTCTGCGCGTGACCGAACTCGTGAAGCGTGACCATCTCGATGTCGTAGCAGCCGTTGGGCGGGTCGTCGTAGAACTGACACCACTTGAGCGTGCCCCAGTCGAGCTGCGTGCCCTGCGGCCGAATCTTCAATGTGAACGAATTGGGGATGTTGCGCACCGTGAAGCCGATGGCCCAGTTCGTGGGCAGGTCGTCCGTGTAGGCCAGCCAGGCCGGGCCACTTGCGTCGTACGAGAAGACCGCGGCTTTGGCCTTGCGGCTGGAGTTCGAATCGGCCGCCGCGGCGTTCATCGCGCTCTTTGCCCACGCAGGCGGCTCGTCTCCGCTCTTCCAGCGGTACTCGACGCGCTGGTTCCGATTCCAGACGGTGCCACTCGCCGGAGTGGGCAGTGCCGCCGCGACCGGCGTGAACGACGACGACGGCCATCAGGACGCCGACAGCGACTCCGGCCCAGCGCTTCACTGGAGCACCTCCCTGTAGCCGGCGTCTGTTTCGATGGTGACCAACGCGTGCCCGTCTGGTCGACCGACGAGAGTCGCCGAGGAGGCCTCTGTCGCCAACAGGGATGCGCGGCCCGTGCCCAGCTCGGTGCTGACCACCTCGCAGGGAAGGCCCGGGCACTCGCCGTAGGTCAGGAGGTGATCGACGGTCAGGCCGATGAACGCTCCCTGGCTGTCTTTGTCGAACGTTGTAAGCACTCCGCTCGTTGCGTCCAGCACTCTCGTGAGGCAGAGCGCTGAAACCGCACGACTCCACTGCAAGGTGAGACCCGTCCACGCTCCAGTGGAGCTCCGTCCCGAAGATGGGGCCGAAGTCGTCAGACGGACGAAGCGGCGGAACCACTAGCGTGGCGGCGCCGCTCGCGAGATCGAACCTCGTCACTCCGGCGTCAGCCCGTCCGACGCGCGCGACGCTGTGGACGTAGACCTGCTCACCGGACTGATCGAGGATTGCACTCCGGACGATCTCAGGCGGCGCGGCCAGCTTGATGTCGCAACCACTGTTGAGATCGATCGCCCGAACCTCGCTGCCCGCGACGGACGAGCTGCGCGTGAACAGGACAACGCTGCCGTCGGCCGGCGCGACGTATGACTCGGTGGGCAACGCCACGGAGATCGGCACGCCGTTTGACGGCGCGACCCGCGAGGGTGCGGCCGGTCAGATCGCCCTTCTTGGCAAGCTGCGCGGTCACTCGCGCAAATCCGGTGCCCGGACCCGTGTCCGTGGCGGCCAGACCCGCGACGGCTGGGGTGGCGTTCGAGCAGTCTCCACGCAGGATGGCGGGAAGAAGACCGGCTGACATGGCGGCGGGAGTGATGGCGGTCAACAACATGGCGGACAGCAATAGAACTGGCAGGCCGAAGCCTTCGCGCCACCGGGCGCGTTTCATCTGTACTGCTACCTCCTCCGACGGATATCGCCTGGCGGGTTGCCGTGGCGGTCACCTCCGGCGGTGGCAGCGGATGAGCGCATGTTGAGCGGCTGCGCTTATCGGCCGCTTATCGGAAAGAGGGGCACCGTGTGGACAGAGCGGCGGATTGGACAGAACGGCGGTCCCGACGGAGTAGACTCGGCCGGTCAACTAAAGAGCTTGCCCATGGGATCCGCGAAGCCGGTGTGAGTCCGGCACAGTCCCGCTACGGTGACCGACGCTTGTACTGATCAGCGTCGGAAGTCCGGTCGCCGGACCCATGGTCGTGCCACTTTCCTTCGTGAGAAAGGGAACGCACCCATGCGTGAAACCGGCCCATCGACCCCTTCCAGTTCGACCAGGAAGGGGTTTTTCCATGCCCCGTTGCGCGCCGCCCTCGGCGTCTTCCTGGCCATCGCGATCCTGATCGGCTGTCAGGCCGGCGCTAAATCGACACCGGTCTCGACTCAGGCGCCGCAGCCGTCTGCCGCCGCTACCCCGTTGGCACCCACACCGACTCCTACTTCGGTTCCGACCACACAGCCGACGCTGACCCAGGCACCGCCGAGCACACCGACCAGCACGCCAACCCGTGCGCCTACTGCATCTGTTGCCCCGGCCTACCCGATGACGCTCACCGATGACGAGGGCACCGAGATAACGCTCGATGCCGCGCCCGAGCGAGTCGTCAGCCTCACGCCAGCCACGACCGAGCTCATGTTTGCCCTGGGGAGTGGCGACAAGCTGGTGGGCCGCGGCGCTGCCGACGACTATCCCCCAGAGGCCGCTGATGTACCGGCGATCGGGACCTACCCCAGCGTTGTTATCGAAGACGTGGTCAGCAAGGAGCCCGATCTCGTACTGGCGGGCGGCAACAACTTCAACTCGGCCGAGGACATCGGCCACCTGCGTGATCTCGGCCTCAACGTGATGGTGGTCTACGCCCCGGACCTGGAGGGTGTCCAGTCGGACATCTCGCTGGTTGGCCAGGCCGTAGGAGCAGTTACCGAAGCGGACGCCATCAACGCCTCGATCCAGACGAGCATCGACGAGGTCGCCACTGCGGTTGCGGGTATGGACACGCCAAGCGTGCTGTATGAGATCTTCTACGACTCGGGCCTGATCTATGCACCGGCGCCGGAGTCGTTCATAGCCGACATGGTCGGGCTCGCCGGTGGCGATCCAATTACCACCACTGATCCGTCCGTCTTCAGCTTGTCACGCGAGGAGCTTGTCACCGCCGATCCTCAGGTCATCGTGCTGGGCGACTCCGCCTATCCGCCTCCGGTGTGCCCAGACGCCGTCGCCGCCCGCGCCGGGTGGGGTGACATCACCGCGGTTGCTGACGGCGCCATTCGCCCGGTCAACGACGTCATCGTCACGCGGCCCGGGCCGCGAATCGGCGATGGACTCGTTGCTCTGGCCCTTGCCATACATCCCGACGCCGACCTGACTGCTCCCGAACCCGCGACGGATCTATGCGCCGTCCAGTGAGGAAGCCGTGACGTGACCACCGGCGTCGCGACGACCACGGGGGCCGCCCGGTCGCGCTGGGTCGAGGCTGCCCGCGCACGTCCGCTTCGGCTTTTCGGCTTAGGGCTGGTGGTTCTGGTCGTCGTCTTCATCGCCGGTGTGGCCTTCGGGACGGTCTCGATACCGATCGCGGACACGATCGCCATGCTCGCTCACCGCCTGCTGGGCTGGCAGGTGGCCGTGACGTGGCCCGCCTCGGCCGAGACGATCGTCTTCGAGCTGCGCATCCCGCGCGTTCTCACGGCGATGACGGTCGGAGTTGCGCTGTCACTCGCCGGTGTGGCCTACCAGGGTCTGCTGCGCAATCCGCTTGCCGACCCGTATGTGCTGGGCACGGCGAGCGGAGCTGCCCTTGGTGCGGCGATTGGTTTCGTGCTGCCGGTCCAGTTCGCGCTACTTGGCTTCGGGCTTGTCCACATTTTCGCGTTCGTAGGCGCGCTGGCAGCCGTAGCGGTCGTATATCGGGCGTCGCGAGTTGGCGCGGGCAACTCGATGACATCGGTACTGCTGACCGGCTACGCCATCGGCTCGCTGCTGGCCGCCGGCCTGGCGATGTCGATGTACGTGGCCGGGAACAACCTGCGCCAGATCTTCTTCTACCTGCTGGGCAGCTTCGCGGGTTCGTCGTGGCAGCAGCTGGCGGTTGGCCTGCCGATCATCGTGATCGGTTCGATCGTCCTCCTCAGCCGCGCCCGGACGCTGAACGCCTTCCTGCTCGGCGAAGAGACCGCCGGCAACCTCGGCCTTGACGTTCGTCGCGAGCGGATCGTCCTGTTGGGCGCGGCGACGCTTGTGACTGCGGCCGCTGTTGCCCTTGCCGGGCTCATCGGTTTTGTCGGCCTGGTGATCCCGCACCTGGTGCGCATGGTGGTTGGGCCGAACGCCCGTCTGCTACTGCCGCTGTCCGCGTTGTTCGGAGCGGCGTTCCTTGGCCTGGCCGATCTCATTGCGCGCATCCCAGGGGAGCTTCCGGTGGGCATCGTCACTGCCATCGTGGGCGCGCCGTTCTTCCTCTACCTGTTGCGCCGCTACCGCACGGGCTTCGAGGTATGAGTTCCCAGCCGCCGGAGTTGGAACTGCGAAGCGTTTCGCTCGACTACGGCCCGCGCCGGGTCCTGTCGGACGTCAGTGCGACAGTCGCCACCGGAGAGATGGTTGCGTTGCTGGGGCCGAACGGCGCGGGCAAGACCAGCCTTCTGCGCTGCATCACGATGGTCGCGCGGCCGCATGCCGGGACAGTGTTGGTCGGCGGCGTCCCACTGGCCGAATACGAACGGCCGGCCTTGGCGAGGCGGATGGGAGTCGTGCCCGGCCAGACAGTCGTATCCTTCCCGATGCGCGTCGAGGAACTGGTGGCGCTCGGGCGCGTGCCGCACGAACATCCGCTGTTTGGCCCGCGTGCCGCCGACCGCGCGGCAATCGACCATGCAATCGAGCGCGTCGGCATAGGGCACCTGCGCCAGCGAGACGTCCGCGAGCTGTCGCTCGGCGAGAGGCAGATGGCCGTGCTCGCGATGACGATTGCGCAAGGGGCCAGGCTGCTGCTCCTTGACGAGCCGACGGTGCATCTGGACCTGCGCCACCAGGTGGACGTGATGGAACTGTTGCGCGACCTGGCGTCACTCGAAGGCATCACCATCCTGGCGGTGCTTCACGACCTTTCGCTGGCGGCGCACTTCGCCGAGCGAGTGCTGCTCCTTGACCGTGGCCGCCTGGTTGCGGACGGACCCCCTCGTGATGTGCTCAGCCCGTCACGCGTTCGCGCGGTCTACGGCGTCGATCCGGCCATCTTCATGACCGAGCGCCTCGATGCGGAGCCGTCCCGGGCCTGAGCCAGGCGCCAGGTACGTCGCCAGTCCTTCCTCGAGCGGGGTCAGCCGGCGCGGCATTCGATCGAGCAATGCGCTGTTATCGACCGTCGCCGGCCACGGGAATGCCGAGCAGCGGACGGAGCCGGTACTCGATATGAAGCCCCGTGCGCATCTCGAAATCGTCGGTGAGGAACTCGAACGCCACGCCGGCGGGCGTGAGCCGCGCGAGATTGCGCGGCTCGGCAAAGAACGCGAAGACCTCCTCGACCGGCCGGGCGATGAGCTGGCTGGCTTGAACTCGATGGGTGGACACGAAGTGCTCCTGAAGGTCCTGTTGTCAAGTGTTTGTCCAAACATCACCGGTGACATCGCACAGTCTTGTCAAGTGTGTGTTCGCTGTTATCCTTGGACGCACGATGTACACAATCAAGCAGGCCGCTGCTCGATCGGGCGTGGCCGTCCCCTTGCTGAGGGCGTGGGAACGACGCTACGGAGTGGTCCGACCGAGTCGCACTCCCTCCGGTTATCGGCTGTACGACGAGGCGGACGTCGCGCGTCTGCGAGCGATGCGCCGGCTGATCGGCGAGGGCTGGTCGGCGAGCACCGCCGCGACTCAGGTTGGCTCTCTGGATGACCCGGCGGTCGAGGAGCTGCTCGGATCGTCGGCCACGGTCGCTCCGCTGACCGATGCCGGGGCAGACGCCGGGGTGCCGGCGGAGCGGCTCTCCGACGTCTTCGTGGAATCCGCCAGCGCCCTCGACGAGACAGGTGTCGAGGAGATCCTCGATGACATGTTCTCCCGCGGCTCGTTCGAGCACGTTGCGACCAGCCTGGTCATGCCGGCCCTCGTGGCCCTCGGCGAAGGGTGGGCCCAGGGACGAGTGGATGTTGCCGCGGAGCATGCCGCGGCGAGCGCCGTGCAGCGCCGGCTGGGCATGGCGTTCGTCGCCGCGGGCGCGCCCGGTGGCGATCGCGACGTCGTCCTGGTGGGCATGCCGCCCGGTGCGCGGCACGACCTCGGCGCCTTGGCCTTCGCCACTGCCGCGCGGCGCGGCGGTTTGTCAGTTCGCTACCTGGGAGCTGATCTCCCGCTACAGGACTGGCTAGATGCCATGGTCCGGACCAAGGCCCGGGCCGTAGTCATCGGCGTTGTCGTCGGGTCCGATGTCGACGCTGCCGAGCGCGTTGCGCGCGCACTCCGGGCGGCCGATCCCGGCGTCCTGATCTGCATCGGTGGGCGTGCCGCGGCGGAGGTCGACGGCTCGCGACTCGAGCCGCTGCTGAGGCTGCCAAGCGAGCTCTCTGGCGCGGTCAAGGCACTCCGCGAGGGTCTGGGCTAGGCGCTGGCGACACCCTGCGAGATGCCCGGCACGACGCCGCGCGCCTTCTCCAGAACGAACTGCTGATCCTGCACAAGGCCGGTTGCGAAGCCGGACTCGGACAACGCCAGGTAGTACTCCCACATCCTGATGAAGCGCTCGTCGAAGCCCATCGCGCGCACCTCGGACAGGTGTGCCATGAAGCTGGCGCGCCAGGTTGCCAGGGTCCGGACGTAGTGCTCCCGAATGTCATGGCTCTCGGTCACGATCAGGTTGGTGCCGTGCAGCGCGCGCTCGATCGCGGCCACTGACGGCAGGAAGCCACCAGGGAAGATGTACGTCTGGATCCAGTTGACGCCTTTGCGCTGCGCCTCGTAGGCGACGTCGGGGAAGCAGATCGATTGGAGGCTCATGCGGCCACCGGGTTTGAGCGCCCGATCGGCCGCCTCGAAGAACGTCGCGAGGTACTCCGCGCCGACCGCCTCGAGCATCTCGATCGAGACGATCGCGTCGTAGGTCTCGCTGACGTTGCGGTAGTCGCGCAGCTCGACCTTGGCCAGGTCTTCGAGCCCGGCGTCCCTGATGCGCTGCGTTGCCAGCTCATGCTGCGCCTTCGAGACGGTGATCGACGTGACTCGGCAGCCGAGTTCGCCCGCCGCGTAGAGCGCGAAGCCGCCCCAGCCGCTGCCTATCTCCAGCACGTGCATGCCCGGCTTGAGCCCGGCGCGCGCGGCGTGGATGCGGTACTTGTTGCGCTGGGCATCGGCGAGACTCTGATTCGGCGTCTCGAACACGGCGCAGGAGTATGTCAGGGTCTCGTCCAGGAACAACCGGTAGAAGTCGTTGCCCAGGTCGTAATGGGCAGCGATGTTGCGGCGGCTCCCCGAGATCGTGTTGCGCCGCGCGCGGTGAGCGATTGTGCGTGGCAGCTGCAACGGCGCACGCAGCCAACCACGAGTGACGCCCAGCGCCTCGCGATTCAGCGCTGCCAGGGCCAACGCGCCGGGCAGGTCCGGGCTTGACCACTGGCCGTCCATGTAGGCCTCGCCAGCGCCCGGCTCGCCACCGAAGAGGATCGCCCAGACGGCGCGCAGATCGTGAACGTTGAGCTGGGCCGACGGGCCATCCTCGTCGCCGACGAAGGTGCGCCGAGCACCATCGGGGAGACGTACTGTCAGACGGCCGACCCTTAGCCTCCTGCCGAGCTCGACGATAAGGTGCTCGGCCGAATTCATCGACCAGGCGGCCCAGTGAACCGGCACGCGTCGTCTGCAGCCGACCGTTCATCGATGGGCTCCGTGGGCTGCGAGCGGAGCAGTGGAGTGACGGCGGAAAGGAACTCGACGCAGCCACAGGTTCAGCGCGTGCCAGTGGATGAACGCGATCGTTTTGTGGGTCACGAGCGGATAGCGGAGAAAGACGTGCAGCAGTGAGCGGTTCGCAAGCGGCCGGCGGCGGAGCACGAGACTCGTCGCGATCAATGGACGACCTTCTTCGCTGCCGTTTATGCCGATGTTGAGCCGATCTCCATGGTCACGGACCGTCACCCGATAGCGGCCATCTGGGCCGATGAACGGCGACACGTAGAAGTCGCGGTCCATCTCCGCCGTGAAAGCGCCATCGTGACGCTGTGGCCGAAGTGTGTACAGATGGCGCTCGCCGTGGGTGTTATGGACCTCGACCACCACGGCAGTCAGCTGCCCGCCAACCCGACACAGATAGAAGCTCGCCGGGTTGAAGACGTAGCCCAAGACGCGAAGATTCGTGACCAGCGTGATGCGGCCGTTGTCGAGATCCATACCGCTTTCTCGCAGATGGGCGCGGATATCGCGCGGCAGGTCGACGGCCGGCACAGGCAGATGGTCGGCATCCCGAAAGGAGAAGAGCGCCCGTCGATTGCGCCTCATCAGGGGCGTGCGCCGGCTGATTTCCTCGAGCTCGTCGAGGTCCAGCGCGAAGTAGTAGACGTCGTGCTCGAGGTCATAGCCGGTTGGCCGCGTCCGCCGGTGGCTGACCTTGCCCACAAGCAAATGGCTTCTCATGCCGCCAGCTCCCGGGCCGTGCTGGCCAGCATCTCGGCAGCTTCAAATCCGGACCGGCAGCCATCCTCATGGAAGCCATAACCCAGGTGCGCCCCTGCAAACCAGGTGTTCCGGTGGCCCTGCAGTGCTCGCAGGCGATGCTGCGCCGCCAGTGTCCGAAACGTGTAGAGCGGGTGGCTGAACGACCGGTCAACGATGATCCGTCCGGGGTCCAGCTCGACGCCCGGGTTGACGGATACGAGGTATTCCGTGTTGCCCGCGATCGACTGAAGTCGGTTCATGTGGTAGGTCATCGTCAGCTCGCCGGCCGGTCGGCGGCAATCGCCGGTCAGGATGTTCCACGAGCCCCACGCGCTGCGCCGCACGGGTAGAACGCTCACGTCGGTGTGCAGCACGACCCGGTTGTCGGTGTACTGGAAGCCACTGAGGGCATCTCGTTCCCGCCCGTCCGCATCGGCCAGCAGACGCAAGGCATCGTCGGCGTGCGTGGCCACGATCACTGCGTCCACCCGATCCGTCGAGCCATTGGCGGTCCTGACCAGCGCCCCGCGCCCATCGCGTGTGACTCCCACCACGGGACTGCCCGAACGCACGCTTCCAGCCGGCAGGTGATCGAGGATCCGACGCACATAGACGTCCGATCCGCCGGTGATCGTCCGCCACTGGATTGACTTTCGAAGGCCGATCAGGCCGTGGTTGTCCAGGAAGCGCAGGAGATAGCCGACTGGGAAATCGAGAATCTGGTCGGGCGCAGTCGACCATACCGCCGCCACGACCGGAATCAGGAAATGCTCGCGGAACCCGCGGCCATAGCGGTGCTCGTCGAGCCACGCACCGAGCGTTGCGAGGGGAGTCACCGGAGCATCGAGAGTCTGCCGCGCGTCGCGATAGAACCGCGCGATGTCAGCAAACATCTGCCAGTGGGCCGGCCGGGCCAGGAGAGACCGGTCCGAGAAGAAGCCGCCCGCACCTCGCGAGCTGAAGGCGACGGTGCACCTGCGGCACGCCGAGCCGAGGGACATATCGCTCGCCTGAGTCTGGACCCCGAGCTCGCCGAGCAGGCCGACGAAGCGCGGATAGGTCGTCTCGTTGTAGACGATGAACCCGGTATCGACGGCGACGGCGCCCGGACCCGCCTCGACGTGAACCGTCGCGACGTGTCCGCCTGTCGTTGTCTCGCGCTCATACAGGAGGACCTGGTGGTCGCGGTGCAGTGCATACGCAGCCGAGAGACCGCTTACGCCGGAACCGATGACGGCAATCTTCACGACTGTCCGCCTTCGGCGAGCCGGTCGAGCGCCTGCTGCATTCCCTCGCGCGCCTCGCGGCCGATCTTCTTGAACGCACTTCCGGCGACGGGCTCGATCAGACGCCAGATGCCGGTGAGCCGGATGTCAGCCGTGTAGTCAACACGGGTGCCGCGCTCGGTCGCGGTGAAGCGGATGTCGTCGACGGCCTGGACGTTGGAGCCGCGGCCGGCAAGAACGACTCGCTCATTCGGCTCGAGTGCGGTGATCTCGTACTCCATCGGTGCGACCCGACTGCCGACGCGGACGGACAGCGCGTACCGGGAGCCGACTCTCGGCCCTCCGCTCTCAACTGCATTCGAGTCGACGGTGCCCGGATCCCAAAGCGCTGTGTTGGCGAAATCAGCGATATAGGCAAAGGCCCGGTCGACGGGCAATGTGGTATGGACGATTTCCTTCAGGACTGGCACGCGTTCCGCCTCGGTTCAGTGTTTGTTCATCTGATGCCTGAACAGACTGAGGCTTATGCGGCGCGTTGTCAAATGTTTGTGTATAGTTGCGCCACCATGAATGACATTTCCACGCGCGTCACCGACGGTGTCCTCGAGCTGTCGATCGTTGGGAGCTTCAGTCGCATCGGTCCACAGGTGAGGGGGCGGCTCGAACGGTGGCACGAGCCGTTGCCTGGTTCTCTCGCCGGCAAGACGGCGCTGGTGACCGGCCCCACCTCGGGCCTTGGTCGGATAACCGCGCTCCGATTTGCTCAGCTGGGTGCCCGAGTCGTCCTCGCAGGTCGAGACGAGAGCCGACTGGCCGCGCTGAGCAACGAGCTCGTGGCACTCACCGGGGAGGAGCGCTACCCCTTGGTCGTGGTGGATATGGCATCGCTGACCTCGGTGCGCGCGGCTGTCGAGAAGGTTCTGGCAGCTGAACCCCGGCTGGACGTCCTCGTCGACAACGCGGGTGCCATCTATGCGCAGCGCGGCGAAACCGCAGAGGGCATTGAGCGCACCATGGCCATCCTGGTGGTGGGACCTTTCGCGCTCGTGTCGGGGCTGATGCCGCTCCTGCGCCAAACGCCCTCATCGCGGGTCATCGCGGTCACGTCAGGAGGGATGTATGCGCAACCTGTCGATCTCGCCGACCTGCACTGGACGAATTGTCCGTACGTCGGCGCGCGTGTCTATGCACAGGGAAAACGGGTCCAGGTTGCGCTGATACGTGAGTGGGCGCGGCGATCGGCCGGAGGCACCGTATCGTTCAACGCGATGCATCCGGGTTGGGCCGACACGCCCGGACTGGCCGAATCTCTGCCTGCCTTCTACCGGATCATGCGCCCACTCCTGCGCACCGGTGACCAGGGCGCGGACACGATCACGTGGCTGGCGACGAACTCTGACCTGCGCGCACCCGGCGGCCGGCTGTACCTGGATCGACGCGCGAGACCCTTTGATCGTGTGCCGTGGACTCGACTGCAGCTGGATGAAAGAGAGGAGCTCTGGGACGAGATCGCCGAGCTGGCGCAACGGGATGCCGTCTCGACCTAGACTGACGGCCGACATGCCCGGCTCGACCCCCGCGCGAAACTCGGAAGAGTGGCGTGCGCTGCTCACCGGAGAGCGCGTCGACATGGTCATTCGCGGCCGTGATCTTTACCGCCACTTGCCATCCCCACCGCGCTGCAAGCTGTGCAACGCACCATTCGCCGGACCCGGCGGCGCCGTGATGCGTCACCTCGGCTTCGCCCAGTGGCCGAAGAGCCCGCGCTTCTGCCAGTCATGCCACAAGACACTGGCAAGCTCGCCGTCGGCGGTGCCGAAGTGGAGATATCGGTGCTTTTCGTGGATCTGCGCGGCTCCACGTCGCTGGCCGAGACGATGAGCCCGAGCGAGTTCGGCGCCCTCATCAATCGCTTCTACCTGGCCGTCGATGCGGCGATCACCGAAGCGGACGGCATCGTCGACAACCACATCGGCGATGGGGTCCTGGGGCTGTTCATACCGCTGTGGGCGGGCAAAGGACATGCCGAGGCCGCGCTGAAGGCGGCGCGCCACATCCTGGCGACTGTTGGCTACGCGGACGGCGCGCCATGGGCGCCGGCCGGGATCGGGATAAATACCGGCGTGGCGTACGTGGGCATCGTCTCCGGCAGCGACGAACCGGACGATTTCACCGCACTTGGCGACGTGGTGAACACCGCGTCGCGCCTTTCCAGTGCCGCCGCGGCAGGGGAGATCCTGATCTCTCTGGCCACCGCCAACGAAGCAGGCGTCGATGCCACGGGCGCCGAGAGACGGGCGCTCGAGCTTAAGGGCAAACAGGAAATGGTCGAAGCCCTGGCGCTCAGGCTCCGATAGGCGGTCAGCGGGTCGGCTGGAAGACCACGCAGCAGCGACCAGGCTCGAAGTCGAGACGCGGCACGTAGCCCGTTCCGCCTGCGCCTTCCACGACACCCTCGGCCCAGGCCAGGTTCATGCCACACGTCAGCTCGCGGTGAGCGTCTGACATCTGGCGATAAGGGCAGTTGCCCAGGGTCACCCGTTGGCTCGAGGGTTCGACGTTCGGCTCGAAGCCGTCGTCGGCCAACTTCCTGACGAGCTCGGTGCGTTTCCGACTTCGCGGCGCTCGTGGTCCTGCCGCCTTGCGTACCGCGGCGCCTTCTGCGAGGCCGCGACGGTGTGCCGGGTCGTTGACGGCCGCCGCCACCTTCTTCGCCCCGACGTCAGTGGCAAGCCGCTCCAGGCCCTCGGCGAATACCTCGGCCGGCAGCTCGTAGTGGCGCTCCGGGAGCGACACGGTGATGTCATGGCCGGAGCGTGAATACAGCTTGGCCGGGCGGCCCGCACCTGGACCGCTGCGACCAGTGAGGCGTCGAAACGTCGTTTCGAGCAGGCCGCCCTCGACCAGCTTGTCCAGGTGGAATGCGGCCAGCTCGCGGCTGATCCCTACTCCTTCGGCCGCTGCGTCCCGTCCGACGGCGTCGCGCTCGATCACGTACTCGTACAGCCGGCGGCGCGTTGGCTCATCGAGCAGCGCTACGGCGGCAAATGAATCTGCTGATTTGAGGTCCGTCATTGCCTTCCAGTCTAACGGAAGCGCCCGTTAGTAAAACCCCGCTGACTCGCCGTTTGACACACGCCGGAATGGGTTGTATATCTAGCGCACATTAGCAATAGAAGGCCGATTCGGCAAGGCCCGACGGACTTCGAGGGAACACAGCTGGAGGTTTTGAAAGTGGCAACGACACGAGAGCCGGTTCGCCTGGCTCTGCGCAAGCTCTGGTCCGACCACGTGATCTGGACACGCCTGTACATCATGGCCGCCGTGGCGGGCACTCCCGACGCCCAGGCTGCGGCCGGTCGCCTGTTGAAGAACCAGGAAGACATCGGCGCGGCGATCGTGCCTTTTTACGGCGCCGATGCCGGTTCCGCACTGACCGACCTCTTGAAGAGCCACATCATGATTGCCGTCGACCTGGTCGAGGCCGCCAGGACAGGCAACGGCGACGCATTTGCGACGCACGACGCCCGCTGGAACGCCAACGCGGCCGATATCGCGCGCTTCCTCTCGGGAGCCAATCCGAACTGGCCGGAGCAGGATGTTCTCGACCTGCTCAATTTGCACCTGAAGCTGACCAAGGAAGAGACCGTCGCTCGAATTCAAGGGGATTGGGCGACTGACGTACAGCGATGGGACGACATCTTCACCGAGGCGATGGTCATCGCGGACACGCTCAATGACGGCCTCGTGGCCCAGTTCCCCGACAAGTTCGAGCGCGAGCTGGCCGGCGCCGCCGCGTGACGCTGCTGCAAATCGACGAGGTTTCGACGCTCCCGATTGGGGCGTCGGGGCGTCGCTTCGACGACCTGCCGGCTGCCAACGGACGCCGACTCGGCATCTCCGACTTTGCGGACAAGGAGATCCTCGTCCTGATCTTCTCGTCGAACCGCTGCCCCACGGCAAAGGCCTATGCCTCGCGACTGAACGAGCTACAGGCCGCTTACGGGCCACGCGGCGTTCAGCTGGTTGCCATCAACTCGAACAGCCCGCATCTGTACCCGGATGAGAGTTTCGACGCGATGGTCATTCGTGCCGCAGAGGACGGCTACACCTTCCCATACCTGTGCGACGCGACCCAGGAGGTGGCGCGGCAGTACGAGCCGACGCGAACCTTCGAGGTCTTCGTCCTCGATCGCGAGCGGCGACTCCGCTATCACGGTCGGTTTGACGACTCGCGCTTGCCAGAGCGGGTCAGCACCCACGATCTTGCGGACGCACTCGACGATCTCCTCGCCAGCCGGAACGTCCGTGTCCCCGAGACGCGAGCGTTCGGTTGCAGCCTGGACCTTGTCTGAGCCACACATGATGACAACGGCGGCGACCAGCAGGCGCGCCACTGGCATGCTGCGCAGCTCGGCCGCAACGATCGCGCTGATGGCCGTGGTCGCAGGTGCCTGGGCCGCGATCGTCTTGGCGCAGCTCTTCGGCGTCGCGCCGCTGATGCACCATCACGCGCTGATCGAGGATGGCCCGCCGCTCCTCATAGCGACGGGACTGTTCACGATTTCATGGCTGGTCATGGTCGCCGCGATGATGCTGCCGTCGAGCGTGCCGGCTATCGCCACATTTGGTGCCGAGCGCGGCGGCGCATTTGGTCAACGCCGCGCGCTCGGCGGATTCGTTGGCGCATATCTCCTCGTCTGGACTGCATTCGGGCTCGCGTGCTTCTGCGGCGACTTTGCGCTACACAAGATCGTGGACGCCACACCGTGGCTGGCCGACCGACCGTGGCTGGTCGAGGCGGCTGTGGTGGCCATGGCCGGCGCCTATCAGTTCACGCCCATGAAACGCCGGGCCCTGGATGCGTGCCGGCATCCCGCCGAGACGGCACACACACACCTCGGTGGAGTCGAAAATGGGCTTCGCCATGCCGCGGACTGCCTGGGCGCTTCCGGCGCGCTCATGCTGCTCATGTTCGCGGCCGGTTTCGCCAACATCTGGTGGATGCTCATCCTGACCGGGCTGATGGTCTACGAGGCCCTGGGCCGCCACGGTCATCGGCTCGCATTCGGCGCCGGCTTAGCGCTCCTCTACCTTGCGGTCTTCGCGCTGACGAACCAGGGCCTGCCCGCCTGGCCCGGCTAGGGCACGGATAGAGGCGCAGCTACTAGCCGCGCTTGCGTGGCGGGTCGAAGAAGGGCAACGGAACGACCATCGCTGCGGCGCGTCCGCGCCGTCCCTCGACCGATGACTCGATCGCCAGAGGCGTACCGAGCAGGTTCGTAGCGCGCCTCGACAGAGGCCAGCGCGATGTGCTTCTTGAGCGTGGGGCTCCATGAGCCGCTGGTGGCCCGGCCGACTTGTCGTCCGTCGGCGTAGACCGGCACCTGTTCACGCCACGCTGCGGTGGGCACGTGGATCGGCAGGCCCTGCGCCTCGTAATTCGCCTCGATCGACGGCCAGTCGATCTCCAGGCCCACCAGCCGGCGCGGCGGTCCGCCGGCATCGCGCTCCGCGATCAGTGCGCGTTTGCCCACGAAGTCGACTGATTTCTCCAGGTTGACCAGCCGACCAAGGCCGATCTCGAACGGCGAGTAGTTCTGGCTCGGGATCAGCGCCTGCGTGGCGCTGGTGTAATCGACCTCGATCAGGATCAGGCCGGCCTCCATGCGCACCATATCGAGAGCCAGCATCCCGGCGGGGCGGATGTCGAACGGTCGACCGGCCTCCATGAGCCGATCCCACAGCGCGGTCGCCTGCGCCGCGTTGACCCACAGCTCGTAGCCCAGATCGCCCGTGTAACCGGTCCGGCTGACGTCGATCTGGATCTCGCCGATCGTGGCCGGGCGTCGGTGGTAGTAACCGAGGTCGGCCCAGGAATCGGGACCGTCTCCGGTCGCCGCCTCGAGAACGGCGCGTGACAGCGGTCCCTGCAACGCGATCGCAGCAGTTGACTCGCTGACGTCCTCGATGTGGACGTCCAGGCCCGCGAGCGTTGAGCTCGAACCAGCGGAGATGCTGCTCGGCGCTCGTCCAGCGAAACGAGTCGTTGTCGAGTCGAGCGATCGTGCCGTCGTCGATGACCTTGCCGTGGTCGTCGCACCACGGCGTGTAGATGACCTGGCCGGGCTTGATCTTGGTCGCGTCGCGGGTGATGACGCGGTCGATCAGCCGCACGGCGTCAGAGCCGAGGATCGCGTACTTGTAGAGCGGCGACACGTCGATGAGCACCGCCGCATGGCGAATGCCGGTGTACTCGTGGATGTGCAGGTAGTCGTACTCGCTCGCGGCGAGGTAGCCCGACCACTCGCGCCAGCTCTGCTTGCGGTTGAGTGGCGAGGTTCTCGGGTGAAGCGGCGTGCCGGCAGTCATGTCGCTCATAGAATGCCTTGTTGACCGATGACCCAGAGTGATTACCCGATCAGTGTCGTTGTGCCGAGCCTGCGCGGCTGGCCGATCATGCAGTCATACCTGCCCGAGATCGCCCGCCAGGCGCGAGAGATCGGCGGGCAGGTGATCGTCGCCGATGGCAGCGGCCTGCCGTTCCCGCCTGAAATGGAAGCTCCGCCCGTCGAATGGCTGCGGATGCCTGGCGCTGCGCCGCACACCTTGCGCCAAGCGGGCTACCGACGCGCGCAGGCTCCAATCGTGGCCATGACCGAGGACCATTGCCTCGCCGCGCCCGACTGGCTGGCCGGCATGATCGCCGCCCATGAGGCTGATCCGAGTGCAGCAGTGATCTTCGGCCAGGTGGACAACGGCAGCACTGAACACCGGATCGATTGGGCCGTCTACTTCGTGGGATACGGACCCTGGGCACCGCCAATGTCCCCCGTCGGTCGCTCGACGCCCGGCCACGCGAACATGTTGTGGCAGCGATCGGCCCTCAATCGGCTGCCCGCGACCGGTGATCGAGTGCTCGAATTTCGGTACCTCGCGGCGCTGACGGGAAGTCGGCGAGCGCATCGCTGCCAGTCCTCGGCCGCGCGTCACTCACTACCAGTGCGACGACATGCCGACGACGGCCAGCCTCATGTACAACAACGGGCGCGCCATCGCCGGTCTGCGTCGACACCGCATGGACGCATTGGACTGGGTTCGGGCGTTTGCGCCGACGCTCGTCGCTGGTTATCGCACGGCGCGCACTCTCGCCGGTGTGGCGCGCAAGCCCACCCTGCGCGGACAGGCGATTCGCAGTCTCCCGTTCATCGCTCTCCTGCACCAGTCGCACACGATCGGCGAGTCGGTCGGATACGCGCTGGGCCCTGGCAGGAGCTTCTACCACTTGCACTAGGAGGCCGCCGCCGCGGCGCGGCCGCGCCCGCCGCTAGAGTTGCAGCCGTGTCAGCGAGAGGGGCCAAGGGGTACGACGCCGTCATCATTGGTGGCGGCCATAACGGCCTGACCTGCGCCGCGTACCTCGCCCGTGCCGGCTGGAAGGTTGTCGTGCTGGAACGCCGCCACATCCTTGGCGGGGCGACGGTCACCGAGGAGCTGTGGCCGGGTTTCAAGATCAGCGTCGCGTCGTACGTGGTCAGCCTGTTGCGGCCGGAGATCATCCGCGAGCTCGATCTGGCACGGCACGGGCTCGAGATCCTGCCCGTCGATGGCACGCTGACGCCAACCGGCAACGAGCCCGGCGACTACCTGTGGCGAGTCGACGATCACGCCATGACCCGGCGCGAGCTGCGCCGCCACTCCAAGCGCGACGCCGAGGCGTACGACGAGTACTCGTTGCTGATGGCCGAGATGGCGCGCTTCGTGAAGCCGTTGCTCGGCTCGGCCGCGCCGCGACTGGGCAACCTCGACGCCAGCTGGCCTGGCCGCGCTCGCCGGCTTTGCACGCAGGTTCGCGGCGCTGCCCGAGAGTCAGCAGACGACCTTCATCCAGCTGCTGACGATGAGCTCGGCGGATTTCGTCAGCCAATGGTTCGAGACCGAGCCGCTGCGCGCCACCCTGGCCGCGTCGGGAATCATCGGCACGTTCCTCGGGCCGCGCTCACCCGGCTCTGCCTACGTGCTGCTCCACCACTACCTCGGCGAGCTCGACGGGGAGTACCGCGCCTGGGGCCTGCCGCGCGGCGGCACGGGCTCGGTGAGTGGCGCCATCGCCGCTGCGGCCCGCGAGGCCGGTGCCGAGCTGCGCACGGACGCGCCCGTGGCCAGGATCGTCACGCGTGACGGCGCGGCGACGGGGGTCGTCCTCGAGTCGGGCGAGGAGATCGGCGCCACGTCGGTCATCTCCAGCGCCGATGTCCGCGTGACCCTCCAGCGGCTCCTCGAGCCGGGCACGCTGCCGCCCGAATCGGAGCAGGCGGTGCGTCGCTACAAGTTCCGCGGCTCGTCGGGCAAGGTGAATTTCGCGCTCGATCGCCTGCCCACCTTCAGCTGCGTGCCCGCCGATGCGAACCCAAACGACGTCTACCGCGGGATGGTCAGCATCTCGCCGTCGGTCGACTACCTCGAGCGTGCGTACGACGACGCCGTCGCCGGGCGATTCAGCCGGGAGCCGTACGTCGACATCGGTTTTCCGTCGGCGGTCGATCCGTCCGTGGCGCCTCCGGGCAAGCACGTCATGGCCTGCTTCGTGCAGTACGCGCCGTACGAGCTGGCGGACGGGACCTGGGACGAGCAGCGCGAGGCGTTCGGCGACACGGTCCAGGCGACGATCGCCAAGTACGCGCCCGATTTCCCGGACGCGATCCTGCATCGGCAGGTGCTGACGCCACTCGACATCGAGCGCACGTTCGGACTCTCCGAGGGCAACATCATGCAGGGCGAGCTGCTGCTGGAGCAGCTGTTCGCCGAGCGGCCCGGTGTCCGGCTCCGGGTATCGGACGCCTATCCGTGACCTGTGGCTGTGCGGCGCTTCGACCCACCCGGGCGGGGTCATCACCGGTGCGCCGGGGCGCAACGCCGCGATGGCCGTCCTGCGCGGACGACGCGGGCGGCTCGACGGCCGACGTAGTGGCCGACGGGAACCAACGAGGAGCAGGCCGCTTGACGGCTCGGAAGTCCGCCTACGACGCGATCGTGATCGGCGCGGGGCACAACGGACTGGTTTGTGCCGGCTACCTGGCGCGGGCCGGGCTGAGCGTGGTGGTTCTCGAGAAGCGCGAGACGGTTGGCGGCATGGCCGAGACGGCGGAAGTGTGGCCCGGCGTTCGCGTGCCGGTACTTGCCCACACGGTTGGCCGATTCCGGCCGCAGATCGCGCGCGAACTACGGCTGCGCGAGCACGGACTGAAGCTCGTCCAACCTGACGTGCGCGTCTTCGCGCCACAGCCGGACGGGCGCGCGATCGCGTTGCGCGGCGACGTGGCGCTCACAGCGAACGCGCTGGCGACCAATGAGCTTGTCGGTGCGGCCGACGCCGAGCGCTACGCGGAGGTCGACGCGCGGCTGCGCGCCCTGGCCAGCCGCCCTGGCGCAGCTCCACGCGTCGGCGCCGCCCGACCTGGCGTCTGTTTCGCTGGGCAGCGTAATGGGTGGCCTCCGCACGGCGGTGCGGGCACGTTCTCGCACGCGGCCGACGGGCGCGGGCCTGTTGCACACGATGCCCATGTCCGTTCGCGACCTCGTCGAGGAGTGGTTCGAGAGCGACGTCGCTGCGAGCCGTCATCGCCGCGCGCGGCTTGCTGCTGACCGGCCTCGGTCCGCGGATGCCCGGCACGGCCGGCGTGCTGCTCACGGACAGTGCCGGGAACGAGGGCGGCCTGGCCGGCCAGACGGTGTTCGCTCGCGGCGGCCCGGCGCGCTGACCGCGGCACTGACGTCGGCCGCCCGTCGCCACGGAGCCGAGATTCGAACCGGCGCGGCCGTGGCGCACGTTCGAAGGAGCGGGGAGTCGGCGATCGGCGTGACCCTGGCCAACGGCGACGAGATCGACGCGCCGATCGTGGTCTCCACGCTCGACCCAAGGACGACGCTGCTCAACCTCGTCGATCCGGAGGCGCTCGGGCCGCGCCTGTCGTGGCGTGCCTCGAACATTCGCCAGCGTGGGCTGACGGCCAAGGTCAACTATGCGCTGCGGGCGCTGCCGCACTTTCCGGCCGCCGCGGACGACCAGCGGCTGCTCCGCGGCCGCATCGTCTTCGCGCCGTCGATGTCGGCGCTCGATGAGGCATTCCGACCGGCCAAGTACGGAGAGCTCGCCGACGATCTCCTGATGGAGGCGACGATTCCCACGCTCACCGATCCGCATCTCGTCGACGACGACCGCGCCGGCGATGTGCGACACGTGATGAGCGTCATCGCCCAGTGGGTGCCCGGTTCGGACGGCGACCGAGTCGGTGACGTCGTGACCAGTGCCATTGAGAAGTACGCACCGGGGTTCAGCGGCCTCGTCGTCGCAGCGGCAGGTGATCACCGCCGCAGATATCGAACGCGACTACGGCGCGCTCGGCGGTCACCCGATGCACGCCGAGGTGGGTCTCGACCAGTGGTTCGAATGGCGGCCGTTGCACGGCTTTGGTCGCTACCAGATGCCGCTGCAGGGCATGTACCTGGCCGGCTCGGGCGCTCACCCGGGCGGCGGAGTCACCGGTGCGCCGGGTCGTCTGGCGGCGACGCGGATACTCTCCGATGTGGGGGCCACTCTTAGGGTTAGCGCGTGATCTGTCCCAACTGCTCGTACGAAAACGAAGCGGGGTCGAAGTTCTGCAACGAATGCGGAACCGCCCTGAGCGCCGGCTGTCCGAATTGCGGCGCCACCAACAAGCCCGGCGCCAGGTTCTGCAACGAGTGCGGGACGGCGCTGTCGGGCCTGCAGCGGCGACCGCTCCCTCGACTCCGACATCTGCGACGCCCGGCACATCGTCGTCAGCGGCACCCGTCGCCGAGCGGCGCCTCGTCACGGTCCTGTTCGCCGATCTCGTGGGCTTCACGCCGTTCGCAGAAGAGCGCGACGCCGAGGATGTCCGCGAGACGCTGTCGCGCTACTTCGACCTCTGCTCGGACATCGTGGGCCGCTACGGCGGCACGATCGAGAAGTTCATCGGCGACGCGGTCATGGCGGTATGGGGCGCGCCGATTGCTCACGAGGACGACGCCGAGCGAGCGGTTCGCGCTGCGCTTGAGCTGGTCGCTTCAGTTGGCGGCATCGCTCCCAACGCACAGGCGCAGGGCAGGCGTGCTCACCGGTGAGGCCGCAGTCACGATCGGCGCGACCAACCAGGGACTGGTAGCAGGAGACATCGTCAACACCGCGTCGCGGTTGCAGTCGGTTGCGCCGCCCGGGGCTGTTCTCGTGGGCGAGGCGACGTTCCGCGCCGCGAACAGCGCGGTGTACTTCGAGGAGGCCGGCCCGCAACTGCTCAAGGGCAAGGAAGCGCCCGTCGCGGCCTGGCGGGCCATGCGTGTCGTGGCAGAGCGCGGTGGTCGCAATCGCCAGGGAGAAGGACTGGAGGCCCCGTTCGTCGGCCGCGACGACGAGCTGCGACTGCTGAAGGACCTGCTGCACGCCACCACTCGAGAGAAGCGCACGCGGCTGGTCTCGGTCATGGGCCCCGGCGGCATCGGCAAGTCTCGCCTGGCCTGGGAGTTCCTCAAGTACGTCGATGGTCTCGTCGAGACGATCTACTGGCACAGCGGCCGGTCGCCGTCCTACGGCGAGGGCATCACCTTCTGGGCGCTGGGCGAGATGGTCCGAAGTCGCTGCATGCTCGTCGAGACCGACGACGAGCCGACGACGCGTCAAAAGGTCACCGAGGCGGTCCAGCAGTGGATCCCGGACGCCGACGAGCGTCGCCGGGTCGAGCCCGCCCTTTTGACCCTGCTGGGCTTCGAATCGGGCGTTCCCTCCGACCAGCTCTTCGGCGCGTGGCGAATCTTCTTCGAGCGGATTGCCGAATCGGGCACCGTCGCGCTGGTGTTCGAAGACCTCCACCACGCCGACTCGGGCCTTCTCGACTTCATCGAGCACATGCTGGAGTGGAGCAAGGGCGTACCGATCTACATCGTGACGCTGGCACGTCCGGAACTGCTCGACAAGCGCGCGGACTGGGGCGCGGCCAAGCGCAACTTCGCGTCGATCTACCTGGAGCCGCTGTCCGAGGCGGACATGCGCGACCTGCTTGCCGGGCTCGTGCCCGGCCTGCCCGCACCGACCATCCAACAGATCGTCGATCGCGCCGACGGCATCCCGCTCTACGCGGTCGAGACAGTGCGCATGCTGGTCGCCGACGGGCGGCTGAAGGAGGATTCGGGCGTCTACGTGCCCGTCGGCGACCTGACCACGCTGGCGGTGCCGGAAACGCTGACGGCGCTGATCTCGTCGCGGCTGGACAGCCTTGATCCGGGCGATCGTTCGATCATCCACGACGCCGCAGTTCTGGGCCAATCCTTCTCGCTCGATGCGCTGGCGGCGGTTTCGGGCATTGCACCCCGCTGAGCTCGGTGAGTCGCTCAAGTCGCTGGTCAGGCGGGAGCTGTTCACCCGAACGATCGACCATTCGGCCGAGGTCGGCCAATTCGCCTTCATGCAGGCCCTCATTCGCGAGGTCGCCTACAACACGCTGTCGAAGCGCGATCGAAAGGTTCGACACCTTGCCGCCGCGCGCTACTTCGAAGGCCTCGGCTCCGACGAGCTCGCCAGCGCATTGGCCGGCCACTACCTGTCGGCGCAGCAGAACGCGAGCGAGGGTGCCGAGGCCGACGCACTGGCAGCACAGGCGCGGATCGCGCTCCGCGGCGCGGCCGAACGCGCAGTCGCGCTGGGCGCCAACGATCAAGCGGTCGCGTTCCTGGAGCAGGCTCTGGGCATCACCACGGAGCCCGCCGAGCGTGCCGCGATGCTTGGAGAAGGCAGCGCAGCTGTCAGGGGTCGCAACCCGCTACGAACGCAGTGCCGAGCTCGATCGGGAGGCGATCGACATATATCGCGATCTGGGTGATCGGCTTGGCGCGGCCAGGGCGACCGCGGCTCTCGGTTTCACCCTGCTGAACGGCCGCCGCGACAGCGACGCCATGGACGTGTTGCGGCCGGCACTGGACGAGTTTGGCGACCTATGGCCGGATCCCGTCATTGCGGATATGAAGGTTCACGCGGCACGGGCTTATGGTCAGGATGGGCAGAACGACAAGGCACTCGCACTCGCCGACGACGCGCTCATCGTGGCCGAGCGCGCGAACATCCCGAACCTCCTGGCACGAGCGCTACTGGCCAAGGGTTCGGTGCTGGCAACGGTGAGTCGGCTGCGTGAAGGCATCGCATTGATTCGTGCCGGAGGTGACGTCGCCCGCGAGAGTGGCGACTCCGAGCTGGTGATGATCGCCCTCGTCGGCCTCGGTTACCACCTTGGCGAGATGGACAACGTGGCGGCCGAGAAGTGCTACCGCGATGGACTCGAGCTTGCGCGGCGTACTGGCCATTCGGCGCTGACCCTCCAGTTCGTCAACAACATCGGGTACACAGGGTTCATGACCGGAGAGTGGGACGCCGCCCTGGCCGAGCTGGACGAGATGCTCAGTCAGGACATCGAACGATCCAATCGCATTTGGCTGTGGAGCAACGAGCTCATCATTCGCGCCTCCCGTGGCCAAAAGATCGACGATCAGATCGCCGAGCTCGATCGACTGGTCGGCGAACACGGGGACGAGAATCTTCGCCTTCCCGTTTTGGACACGAAGGCGAACTACGCACAGGCGACTAATCGACTGCAGGACGCCAGAGATGCCTGGCTCGAAGTCTCGCGCCACTGGGAGAGCCAGGCGCCGGCGTCGATCTACCAGGCCGCCCGCCCGCAGATTTGGTCAGGCGACGTCGACACCGTGCGCGGCGATCTCGCAGCAATCGACGCCACGGGGTTCCACGGGCCTGTCGTCGAAGCGCGTCGTGCGACCCTGCAGGCCGGCATCGCTGCACTGGAGGGACGGTCCCGTGAAGCGGTGGCCCTTTATCGGGACGCCATCGAGGCCTGGAGTCGGCTACGCGTCACCATGGAGGAGGCCCTGACCGGCCTGGACATGGTGATCGTGCTGGATCCGTCCACGCCGGAGGTACGTGCGGTCGCCGCAGTCGACGCGGGCGATCTTCGAGCGGCTCGGGGCCACGCCATACGTCGAGCGACTCAACGTCGCGGTGTCGCGCGACGTCGGTCCCTCCTCGGATCGCGAGCTAACGCCGCCGGTCGAGGCTGTCGCGGTCGAGTCCGCCTAACCGCTCAGTCGATCCAATCAGGGTGAAGAACCGGTGCCGTTACGCATCTCTTCAAGAGAAGGGCACGGATCGAACTTGTAACGGTCGCACTCGCCTTGAGTGAAACCGCGCGTGAGGGAGCGCCGGGCCACATCGAGGAGCTCAGCGCTGTCGATGGTCACCACGCGCAGGTTTCCGTCATCGAGAACGACGCCCAGATGACTGTCGCCGAGGAACGCCAGTCCGACGACCGGAACGCCGGGGAAATCGATCTGGTCGACCTGGCTGCCGTCCGTCGTATTCGAGACACGGATTGAACCGTCGACCGCGCCCGTGGCGAGCAGGCTGTGCTCGGTGTTCATCGCGACGGCGGTCAGGAAACTGTCGTGCAGTCGCGAGGTGGCCGGCCGCACCTCGTCCAGCGTTGCCGTGTCAAACCAATGGATCGCTCGTTCGGGGCCGTTCACACCCGTCAGGCCGAGCAGGGCCTGCCCATCTGCTGATGTTCCGGCGAGCTCGAGCGGAGCGATCGTGATCGGAAGGTCGCGCCTCGCCTGTAGCGTCCAGTCGGACACGGAGTACGCCGCCAGCGAGTGCGAATTCTGGCCAGATTCGAGTTGGCCGGTGTAGGAGACAAACAGTCGAGACGAGTCCGGGGAGAACGCGACGTCGAACGCGGCCTCGCCAGTCTGGTTGGCGGCGAGGCTGCCGCCGATCAGGCTGCCATTGGCTGCGTCCCACACAGCGAAGTGGCCGCCAATGTCATCGATTCCGGCAACCATCGTGGCGTCAGGCGACCAGCGCAGCCGGCCGCCATCGAGACCCATGTCGACTGGGAACGGCGTGGTTGGGAAATCGGCGCAACCCTCCAGTTCGTGCAGCCGACGTGCGTCGCGCATTTCCTGGACGTTGCCAATCCGCAGCCACGAGCACACGCCCTCCAGGTCGAACAGGTGCGTGCCGGTCGTGACTTCTGCTACCTCAATCGGCCCGATGCGCGATTCTGTACCGTCGACCGTCGAAATTGATCTGGCGATGCGGGTTCCATCGGGCGAAAGGGCTTCGCCCAATTCACCGGCAAAGGACCGATCGGGTGCAAGCGATTCGCTCGCAAGGATCGTCGTTGTTTGGCTTTCCGGCACCCCGTCTTCCCCGCAGAAATCGGTAACTGCGACGTAGGCGCCGCCCGCCTCAACCGACGCGAGCTCACCCCCGCTACAGCCTCCACTCGATAGCCCTGAGGCAGCGATGCTGAGCGTGTCTAGCGCAGCGACTTCTCCGCGCAGACTTGTATCGATGAGCAGCGCCGTTGGTTCGCCACCTAGAGAGGTAACCAGGGCCAGGCCGGGCCCATTAATCGCTGCACGGCCTTGCGGGGCTGGGTAGGTGAGCATCAGGTCGCCCGACTCGAGATCCCACTGATGGAGCAAGCCGTCTGAACCCGACGAGAAGACCGTACGACCGTCAGGTGCAAACTGGGCGAAGAAGTCGTGCGTTGAGGGATCGGGCGCGAACTCTCTGATTGGCCCTCTCTCGCCTTCGGGGTTGTCGGGGTCGATCCCGACGTCTGCCAGGTCCGGGATATCGAGGTTCCAGACCTGGAGCTTGAAATCCACGTCGACAAGGACTTGCGACCCGTCGCTGCTGACGTCGTGCACATTGCCTCCGACCGGAAGTTCGACGCTTTGGCCGTCGGCAGGCCGCGTCACCTGGATGGCCGCACGAAATTCCGGACCATCGGGCTCGGAATTCGGAATCGGGACGAGCCCGTCGAAGGCAATCGTTGAGCCGTCGGCACTGACGGCGTCCTCGTTGTTAACCAGGGCTGCAGCCGACAGAGTCGTGCGCTCACCGCTATCCAGGTCGATGCTCTCCAACGAGAGGTCCCGTCTTTTGCTCGCTCCGATGAAGGTCAAGCACGTCGGGGCACTCGAAGTGAAAACGATCGCCGAACGGTTCGAAACCGCGACGACCGCGGCGCCGCAGCTGCCTGTATCGATGTGTCGAATCTCGGCGCCGGTCAGCGCGTCGCGGACGTAGAATTCCCGTCTCCGCGGAGGAGGCCCCAGCCGTTGGGGCCGCGTCGAAGAAGACGCCGAATACGACGCGACCGCCGTCGGGCGTGAAGTAGGCGGTAGCAACGGCGAGCCCGTCCGTCGACGGCTGGAACGACCAGAGTGTCTGGCCACCCTGCTCTGCCTCGCGGTCGACAACCTCCACGTAGTTGTGCGGGACTTCGACCAGGGAACCGCTGGCGGCGATGTACCTGCCCGATGGGTCCAGATCGGCGTTCAAGAAGCCCACCTCACGGTCCGACGGCCAGTTGTAGCGATAGATCGTTCGGTCCGCTTCCAGGGCACGATGGAGGGCAGCGACGGATTCGACGGGAGGCTCCGCGATAGAAGCGGCCTCGATGGCTAGCAGCTTGCTCAACGTTGGATCGTCCTCGCGCGACGCGATGGCCGACGCGGCGAGCTCCCGCGAACGCGCAAAGTCTTCTGCTTGGTTGGCGAGTTGGCTCTGGTACAGAGCAAAGCCCCCAGCAGCTACGGCAACCAGGAGAAACACGGCGGCGCCAGCAAGGAGGGCACGCAGACGCCGGTTCGTGCGGCGTTGACGCTCGGCCTCGGCCTCGGATGCGATGCGGCTCTGCTCCACGAACTCGCGCTCCAACGCGTTCAGCTCGACGGTGTGCTCGGCCGACCAGTCGAGGGCGGCCGCGAGGCGCGCGCGCGCGGTAAAGGTCGCCAGGCTCTCGACCGCGCGCCTCCCAATCGCGTGCCGAACCGATCAAATGAAGGCGCAACTGCCGGCCCGCGGCGTCCTCCTCGAGCCAGCGCTGCAGGCGCGGCCACTCTCGCAGAAGTGCCTCGTGGGCGACCTCCACGTAGCCATCACCGCTCGTCAGCAGCCGCGCATTGGTCAGCCTCGTGAGCACGTTCGCGACCCGCTCGTCCGACTGGTCGAATTCCGCCAAAGGGACTCGCCGACGGACTATGCCCTCACCCTCGCCCGTGCCAGCGAGCCGAAGGAAGATCGAACGAGCGATCCCGCGCTCGTCCGTCGCTCAGAGCGGCGTAAGCGCCCTCTGCCAAGCGAGCGACGGCGCCCTGAACGCCGCCGCTCGACCGGTACGCGGCCAGCGTCAGGCGTCCCGATTGGCGGGCCTGCCATAGTTCGAGCAGGGCGGTCGACAGTAGGGGCAGGGAGCCGGGTTCGTCGCCCAAATCGGATAGAAGCGCCTCGGTAAGCCCGGGCTCGACTCGCAGACCAACTCGTTGCGCTGGGTGCTCAATCACGGACCCGAGCTCGGCGCGGGTCAACGGGCCGACGAGGACCTGGCTGCGGGTGACGAGCTTCGCCAGCTGCGGGTAGCCGGCGCAGTGGCCGTAGTGGTCTGCGCGCATCGCCAGGACGACCTTGAGGTTCTCGTGGTCGGACGTCAGGAGGTCGATGAAGCGGCTGCGCTCGTCCTCGTCACGGGTCGAGTTGAAGACCTCTTCGAACTGGTCCACGACGAGCACCAGGCGGCTACCAGAGGTCAACGAGGCGATTGCTTCGTCAAGCGAGCCGCCGAGCGCGCCGTTCGAGCTCCGTCAGCGGGTGCTCGCCCGGGCGGATGACCTCCTGACGCCAGCCGGCCGAACCGGGCAAGACTCCACCGGCAAAGGCGGGCAGCAATCCAGCGCGCAGCGCGGACGACTTGCCGCTGCCCGATGCGCCGACCAGTGCGAGGAAGGAACTGCCGACCAGCCTGGTTACCAGCTCGGCGACGAGCCGCTCTCGGCCGAAGTAGTACTCGGCATCGTTGGCGTCGAAGGCGGCGAGTCCCTTGTAGGGGCAGATGTCCTGGCGCGGCACAGCGGTCCGCCGATGCGTCGTCGGAAAGTCGATCCGCCGCATAGAGCTCTGAACGCTCGCGCACGAGCTCGAGATCGGCCACGTCGCCGATCAGGTCTTCCTCAGCCGCCCGCAATTGCCGACGTCCGTCTGATGTGCGCGTGGCCGACGCCTCGAGCCGTGTCGCGACTGCGTCGCGCGCCCAGGCGCTGCTCCAGCGGTGCACGGCTGCCGGCACACCGCCGCTCCGGTCGTAGATCTCTGCGATCGGGACCTGGCGGGCCGCGCGACCGGCGTACAGAGCCGCGATGGCGCGCACCGCATCAGGCTCGAGCGGGCCCAGCGTCGCCCGCTGCTGTGGAGGCGCGATTCGTTCGACGAGCGACAGCAGCGGCGGCGCCGCCTCCTGGCGGTGTGTGACGAGCAGCAACGTCGTCGTCCCGGGGAGGCCAACGACGAGCTCGCTGATCCTGCGCGCGCCGGACAGTGGCGCGGCATCGAGATCGTCGACAACTATCAGGTTCGTGCCTGTTTCGGCCAGCGCACTGGTTACCGTCTCTGTGTCGGCGGTCGGGCCAAAGTACGTGACGGTAGCTCCGTCCGCGTGCACACGGGCGGCGAGCTCGGCCGCCAAGCGGGTCTTGCCGATTCCAGGCTGACCAGAGACGACCACGGCTCGTCCCGCTCCATGGCCGGCGCGCCGCCAGTGCCAGCTCAGCCAGCGCAGCTCGGCCAGTCGGCCGGCCAACGGCACGATCGCTTCAAGCTCGGCCGGCAGCGGTGGCTGGCCTTCGTCGCTGAGGTCGTCGGTTGGCATCGGCCGAACGTCGGCGCGCTGATCGCCCTTGCTCGCCCGTCACCTCTACCCTGACCGCGGCGACCGGCTCTGCTGAGGCCCTTCAGTTTCGTTGGCGGCAGGTCGACGAACTCGAGGCCAGGCAGCGGACCGGCGAGCTGCCGCAGGCTTCGCGTGGCGATCGTTTCCGAAGCCGAGGCGAGCGAGCACAGTCGAGCGGCCACATTCAGCGCTGCACCGCGGTAGCCGTCGCCTACCTCAACGGCCTCGCCCGCATCCAGCCCTATCCCCACGGCTAGCGGCAGCGAGGGATCGAGCCGTGTCTCGGCCACGAAGGCGGCCTGAAGCTCGGCCGCTGCACGCAGCGCGTCGCGTCCCGGACTCGAAAACTGCGAGGGCCTCATCGCCGCGTAGCTCGACGACCCGACCGCCCCATGCCTCCACGCCCTCGTGGGCGATCTCGGCGAACTTGCGCGCCAACGCTGACGCGGCTTCGTCGCCGTGCTCAGCGGTAAACGCGGTCCAGCCGCGGATGTCAGCAATGAGGAAAGTCCTGATCGCGGCGCCAGTCCGCCCGTGCCGCGGCGCCGAGTCGGTCATCTGTCGTGCTCTGCGCTACGCCCGACGTCCACTCTGCCCACTGCCTCGGCTCACGGCGGCTCGCCTACTGCGGCATGCCGCAACTATGAACAGCCAGTTCCGCCTAGTCCAGACCCGAAAGCGTCTCGACTGGCGCCCGCCTTGTTAGCGGCGCTCGTCCTCCGGCTCGGCCTGCGCGGTCACTATCTCGTCCGCGTGCTCCGCGGCCCTCGTTGTCGGTTCGGCGGCTGCGGGTGCAGCAGGGGCCGCCTTGGGCAGGTTCCATTTCCAGCCGTTGAGTCGGCTGAGCATCTTTCGCGCCGTCAGATCGAGCTGGATGGGCGTGATCGCGATCTTCTTGTTGACCACCGCGTGGAAATCGGTGCCCGGCTCGGCCAGCCCGGACGGTGGCGGGCCGCCGATCCAGTAGTAGGGAATGCCGCGCGGATCGAGCCGCTCGATCAGCTCGTCCTGGTAGACGCGCTTCCCCATGCCGGGTCACCTCGACCCCCTGGGCATCCTCGGCACGAATTGCCGGCACGTTGATGTTGATGAGCTCGCCCGGGCCGAGGCCGTTCTCGAGGATGTTGACCGCGGCCATGTAGGCGACCTGCGAGGCGAGCGTGAAATCGGGATGCTCGTAGTACTCCTGCGAGATCGCGAACGCCGGCACGTTGGACAGGACCGCCTCCATCGCAGCACTGACCGTGCCCGAGTAGGTGATGTCGTCGCCGAGGTTCGCGCCGTAGTTGATGCCCGAGGCGATGAGATCGAACCCGATGTCGAAGTAGCCGAGCAACGCCAGGCTCACCGCGTCCGTGGGCGAGCCATCGACCGAGTAGCCCATCGTTCCGTCGGCGAGAGTCCGCTCCCGAACGCGCAGCGGTCGCATGAACGTCTTGGTGTGGCCAACGGCCGACTGGTTCGTCTCGGGCGCCAACACGTAAACGTCGCCCAACGGCTCGAGCGACTGCTTGAGTGCGAGCAGGCCGCGTGACTCGATCCCGTCGTCGTTGGTGACCAGGATGCGCGGCCGGGTCTTCCATTCGGACAGCGGCTTGGCCGCGTGCGGCGTGGCGCGCGGCGGGTTGAGTCGTCGCTCGCGTTGTGCGACCGGCTCGCCGCGCTCCCGGTCTATGTCGCGGCGCTCGACTCGCTCGGTCTCGCGGCCCTCACCCTGGGCGGAGCCGACCTCGCGCTTCACGCGGTGGGTTCGGCCGGTTTCGGAGTGGCGGTCGCCGGGTTGGGCGGGGCCGGATCGGGTGTCGTGGGCGGCTCCGGAGTCACGTCCGGTCGCCGCGTCTGTGTGCCGAGCCAACGCCGACGGGCGGCGGCTTGGGCACTCGCACCTGTCTGCCCTCGCGTTCTCCGACGCGTTTCGCAGCGCGCGTCGTCACGTCCCGTGGCACCTGTGCGTTGCGCTCCACGAAGTAGTGGAAGAACGACGCGATGATCGCGGCGAACGGGAGGGCGAAGATGGCACCGGCGATGCCGGCGATCTTGAGCCCGATGATGACCGAGATCAGCACCACGATCGGATGGATGCCCACTGCCGACGACATGACGCGCGGCACGACGATGTTGTTGACGACGAACCAGCCGATGCCCATCACGATCAGGACCGGGACGACGACATCCGGCTTTGTCAGCACCGCCACCGCGACCGGTGGGATCCACGAGACGAGCGGCCCAAAGAACGGAATCATCTGCAGAACGCCGGTCAGCGCGGAAGTGGCGGGCAGGAAATCGAGGCCGAACACCAGGCTGGTGACCGCGGCGATGAAGCCGAAGACGAGTCCCTGGATCGCCTGGCCGCGAATGAACCCGCCGAACGAGGTCGAGACGCTGGTCTCGAACAACCGCACCGGCTCCGAGTAGCGCGGGCGGCACCAAGCGGTTGATGTAGGCAACGATCCGTTCCTGGTCGAGAACCATGAACAGCGACAGGAAGACGATCAGCAGCAGGTTGCCGACGATGCCCAGGCTGAAGAGGGCGAGGTCGGTGAGTGGCTTGACCAGCGCATCGCCGAGATCGCCGAGGCGAGCAAAGAGATCCTGCGCGGCAGCGACGACGTCCACCTGTAAGCCAAGATTCGTCAGCGTCGCCTGGATGCCGGCGAGGATGTCAGGCAGGCGAGCCTGAAGGCCGGGCAGCTCGGTGATGAAGTTTCCGATCGAATTCGCCAGGCTGCCGGCCACCAGCAGGACGATCAGCGACAGGCCGATGAAGAGGGCGGCGTAGATCGCGGCGACGACGGTTACACGCGGGAGCTTGGGGAAGGCGCGGATGACCGGTTCGCGAGGGCGAGAGGATGAACGCGAGCAGCCACGACAGCAGCAGGATCAGCAGCACGTCGCTGAAGAACACCAGGATGGTCGCGACCTGGGAGACGAGGACCAGCGCCAGCACGACCGTCCCCAGCACGAGGACGGCGTGCAGCCATCGCCGTTCCGACTCAGGGACGTTGAGGTCCATCAGGTCCTGAGTCTACTGCGGAGATCAGCGCGGCCCGAGGCCCATCCGTGCATGTACCTCGCGCATGGTCTCGGCTGCCATCGGCGCGAGCTTCTCAGCGCCGGCGCGCAGCACTTCCTCGACGTATTCGGGCTTTGATTCGAGCTCACGGGCGCGCTCTCGGGCCTCGGCGAAGTAGGCAATGATCCGCTCGGCGAGCAGCTTCTTGGTGTCGACGCAGCCGGTGCGCGCGGTTCGCTCGCCGTCCCAGATGTCCTCGTAGTCCTTGCCGAAGAAGCGGTGCAGCTGGCAGACGTTGCACACCTCGGGACGGCCCGGGTCGGTGCGCTTGATCCGCTGCGTGTCGGTCACCATGCTCATGATCTGCTTGCGGATCGTCTCCTCGTCGCCCAGGATCTCGATGACGTTGCCCAGCGACTTCGACATCTTCTGGGCACCGTCCGTGCCCAGGATCACGGGCGACTCGGTGAAGATCGCCTCTGGCTCCATGAAGAACTCGCCGTAGCGCCGGTTCCAGGCGCGAACGATCTCGCGTGCCAGCTCCAGGTGCGCCGCCTGGTCCTTGCCGACCGGCACGCGGCGTGCGTGGTAGATCGCGATGTCGGCCGTCTGTAGCACCGGATACGTGAGCAGTGCGTGGTTCACGTCCTGCGGCTGGTCGCGCACCTTCTCCTTGAAGCTCGGCGTCCGCTCGACCCAGGCCACGGGCACGACCGTCGACAGCAGATACGCGAGATCGGTGTGCTCTCGGCGGTCGGACTGGCGAAACAGGATCGAGCGCTCGGGATCCAGGCCGAGCGCGAGCAGCGCGATCGCCATGTCGTGGGTGTTGCGTCGAATCGCCTCGGAATCGTGGGTCGACGTCAGCGCGTGGTAATCGACGATGCAGTAGATCGCGTCGCCACGCTCCTGCAGCGCGATCCAGTTGCGGAACGCACCGAGGTAGTTGCCCAGGTGGGGCAGGCCCGATGGCTGGACGCCGGAGAAGACGCGGTCAGTCGGACGGTGCGACGCTTCGTCGGCCGAGTCCCCTGCCTGCACTCCGGTGGTGGTCGTCATGGCCCGCGCAGTCTATCGGCGCCACTTTGCCGACGCCCCGTCACAATTGGACATGGTGCGAATGAGTGACGTCCTGCGCCAGCTGCAGCAGCAGAACGACCAGCACCGACGCCCGGCCGCGACTGATGGAGCGCTACGCGGCGTTCCTGCCCGTGACCGGTGACACGCCGAACATCTCGCTCGGCGAGGGCTACACGCCGCTCGTCCACGCGCGCAACCTGGGCCGCTCGATCGGCGTGCCGCTGCTCCACCTCAAGATCGAGGGCATGAACCCGACGGGCTCGTTCAAGGACCGCGGCATGGTCGTGGCCGTGGCCAAGGCCCTGGAGTCCGGGTCGCGGGCCATCGTCTGCGCCTCGACCGGCAATACCGCCGCCTCTGCCGCCGCGTACGGCGCCGCCGTGGGCCTGGACGTGGCGGTGATCCTGCCCAAGGGCCACACCGCGACCGGCAAGCTGCTCCAGGCGCAGATGGCCGGCGCACGGGTCGTGGCGCTGGACGCCAACTTCGACGAGGCGCTCCAGATCGTGCGCGATCTCGTCGACGACGCCGAGGCCGCGGAACGTCCGGTCACCCTGGTCAACTCGGTCAACCCGCACCGCATCGCCGGCCAGAAGACCGCTGCATACGAGATCTGCGAGGACCTGGGCGGAGCGCCCGACTACCTGGCGCTGCCGGTGGGTAACGCGGGCAACATCACTGCCTACTGGCAGGGCTTCAGCGACTACCTCGACACGGGCCTGGTCGAGACGCGGCCAGCGATGCTGGGTTTCCAGGCGGCCGGCGCCGCGCCGCTGGTGAGCGGCAAGCCCGTGCCCGAGCCGCAGACGGTGGCAACGGCCATTCGGATCGGCAATCCGGCGAGCGGCAAGCAGGCGCTGCGTGCCCGCGATGAATTGGGCGGTGTGATCGAGGCCGTCACCGACGACGAGATCCTGGCCGCGTACCGCGACCTCGCGCGACACGAGGGGATCTTCTGCGAGCCCGCATCGGCGGCCGGCGTGGCCGGCGTGCGCAAGATGGCGGCACAGGGCCGCATCGATCCTGGTGCGACCATCGTGTGTGTGCTGACCGGTCATGGGCTCAAGGATCCCGACACCGCGGCGCTGGCCGGCGCGCCCGTGCTCGAGGCAGGGCCGTCGGCGGACGCGGTGCGCACGGTGCTCGACTGGTGAGCGCGACCACGGCTCGCCGACGCGTACACACATCTGAGGGCGTGCGGCCGCGCCGCGAGGTGCCGTCGTGGCCTGCGAGCGTGACCGTCGAGGCGCCGGCGAGCAGCGCCAACCTCGGCCCGGGCTTCGACGCGCTCGCGATGGCACTCGACATGTGGCTGCAGGTGACGGTGTCGCCACTCGACGCGGGCGCCGAGTCGCTCACCGTGGAGGGTGAGGGGCGCGACGAGATCGGCCTCGATGCGGGCAACCGGTTCCTGATCGGCCTCGAGCACGGCCTCGAGGAGTACGGCCTCGAACCGCCGGTCATGCGCATCGAGATGCGCAACGACATACCGCTGGCGCGCGGCCTCGGGTCGTCTGCCGCAGCCAGCGTTGCCGGGCTGCTCGCGGCACAGGCGCTCGTCGGCGAGGACCTCGCCGAGGGCCGTCTGCTGGCGCTGGCCAGCGAGATCGAAAGCCATCCCGACAACGCCTCGGCGGCGCTACTGGGCGGCTTCGTGGTCGTCGCCGAGCCCCCCGCGCGCTTCGATCCGCCGGCTGGCCTCTTTGCCGCGCTGTTCATCCCGGACGTTGCGCTGCGGACGTCCGACATGCGCGAAGCGCTGCCGGCCACCGTTCCGCATCGCGACGCGACGCACAACGTGGGGCGGACGGCGATGATCGTCGCCGCGCTCGCCTCGGGGAGCAGGCTCGACCTCCTGGCGGCGATGAGCGAGGACCGGCTCCACGAGCCGTATCGAGTCGGGCATTTCCCGCAGCTCCCCGCGCTCGTCCAGGCGGCACGCGAAGCGGGCGCACTCGGTGCCTCGCTCTCGGGAGCGGGCTCGACCGTCATTGCGCTCGCTGACGACGAGACGGTCGCGAACCGCGCCGCCGATGCGATGGCCGAAGCCGCGGCCGCAGTCGATCTCGCTGGTCGGTCGCGCGTCGTGAAGCCGGTCTCGCGCGGTGCGCGGCTCGTCACGGGCGGAGGCGTCGTGACCTTCCCGCGCAAGCTGGAGCACTTCCGCGCGGTCGACTCAACACAGCGAGTCGTTCGTGAGTGGCTCGACGAGGGATCGGACGAAGTTGCCGTCGCGGTCGCCGACTACCAGACCGCCGGTCGTGGTCGCCAGGGCCGCGAGTGGATGACACCGCCCGGTGGCGGCCTGCTGCTGTCGGTTGGTTTCAAGCCACGTTTCCTGGCTCCCAAGCACGGTTGGCGCCTGGCCGCGGTGCGTGGCTCTCGCCATGCGCGACGCGGCCGAAGAGCAGGCCGGGCTCAAGGACGGGACGATCTGGCTCAAGTGGCCCAACGATCTCGTCGCCGAGGCCGCTGATGGCAGCCTGCGCAAGGTCGCCGGCGTGCTGGGCGAATCGGAGATATCGGGACGGCGCGTCAAGTCGGCCGTGGTGGGAATCGGCATCAACAGCAACTGGAAGTCGGCCGACTTCCCATGGGCGCTGTCACCCACGATGACCAGCCTGCGCGAGCTGGCGGGAGCGTCGGCCGATCGACAACACCGCCCTCCTCGATGCGTTCCTGGCCCGCCTCGAGCCGCGCTATGAAGCGTTGAACGAAGGGACTTCGACGCCGCGGGCTGGTCAACCGCGCAGCGCACCACGGGACGGCGCGTCGTGGTGGAGCTGGGCAACGAGACGGTCGACGGAATCGGCACGGGAGTGGATCCGGAAACCGGTGCGCTGTTGCTGGAGCCCGACATCGGCCCCCAGCTCAGCATCGACAGCGGCGAGGTAGTGCGCTGCCGCGTTCGCTGAGGTCTGACCTCGGCATCGAGTTGGTCGCCCTGCGCGGCGATGCTGCCGACATTCCATTTGACGTCGACACCTCGCGCGCGATTCGCACGGTTTGCATGCCAATTCGGTCGGATTTGAGCCGCTGTCTCGACAGTTTTCGATTTCACGTCGAATTCCGCGCAGTTCGAGGTCAATTTCAGTTGGTGCACCCGCGAATCACGAACAAGGTGTCCATTTGAAGCAGAAACTCGCTGCATTTCTCGGTGACCAACCAGGCGGAAGAGCGGCCAAGGCAGGGTTGCGGCCACGCATTAGGATCATCGGACCATGCAACGTCCGAGACTCCGGGCGGATCTGCTGGCTGCGACCGCCTTCGTGCTCGTGGCCACTATGGCGTGCGTGAGCGTCGACCTTGGATCGAGCGGTTCGCGCCTCCCATTCTGCAGTGAGCGGCGTCCGGCGCCGCAGTAGCCGAGGCGAGCGACGCGCCGTCGATCGGACCCAAGCGCACCAGAAAACCGCGACGAAGTCCTCCGTCCGCGCCGACCGACACGACGCAGCCGACCACCGAGCCGACCCTGCCTTCAACCGAGCCGCCCACGGAGCCGCCGACACTCGACCCCAACGCCACGCCCGTCTGCTGCCGCACGTTCCACCTGCCGCCGATCGGCCCCCTGGGGAGCATCCCGATCCTGCAGCCGGTCGATCTCGACCCCAAGCTCGACTACACGAAACCCGCGAACTACGGCGAGGCCAATCTGGGTGCCGCTTTCACACCGGATCCCTATTCGGTGGGGATGACCTCAGGCGGGCCGGTCGATGTCTCGTACCTGGGTACCAGCTGCAGCGGGTTCGCCTCTCAGGCACCTGACCTGCGGATCAACTTCAGTGGCAGCGGCGCCGCGCTCCTCCGGCTGTACTTCATCAGCAGCTCTGGCGACACGACCATGGTGGTCAACGACCCATACGGCAACTTCTACTGCGTGGACGACTCCTTCGGGACGGTGAACCCGACCATCGACTTCAACAACCCGGCCGGCGGCAGCTACGACATATGGATCGGCAGCTACGCGTCGGGCACGAACGTCTCAGGGACCTTCTACGTGACGGAGAACTCGGGAAACCACCCGTAACTCGCCGGTCGCCGGTCGTCAGGCCGCGGCCCAGCCCTCTCCGACCGTTCACGACCCATCCGTACGCATCTGCCGTAGAGCGTGGCAGCCGTTCGTCGAAGTGCTGGAGATCGTCCTGCGTCAGCAGCGATGCCCAATCTCGCGTGCCGCCGACTCGAAAGAAGCCCTCCGGTGACTGCCACAGGCCCAGGTGCGCATCAGGGGCTGCCTGCGACGCCCGTGCCCGCATCGACTCGAGAGTCGCCGCTTCCACGAAGCTCGGCCAGCGCGACTCGTCGACCGCGACTCCCAGCGCGGCCGCCACCCGGCGCATCTCCGAATCGAGGTCGTTCCACATGTCGGCGTAGTGAAAGAGATGGACGTTGGGCTCGGTCGCGGCCGTCCCAGTAGGTCGCCGACCTGCTGGCAGTAGTCCTCGAGGCCGTACGGCCCGCTGCCCATGGGCTGCTCGTGGTTGTCGATGAACCAGCGCAGGAATTCGGCTGGGTCTTCGGGCGCCTCCTCGCGCTCGATCTCGGGCTCGTACTTTCCAACCGCGGCCTCGCGCATCTCCTCCGTCCTGTCCCTGAGCATGTTGCTCATGTGGTCGCGATCGGAGAGCGCGACGTCGAGCGGGTGACGGATCACCGCCAGATAGGTGACCGACGGGTTGGCCGGCAGGCCGTCCAGTGGGGTGTGGGTCTTCATGAACCGCCGGCCGGTCTGCGCGGCGAGCAGGCCGAAAACCTCGTCCTCGGTCCTGATCTGCATGTCCAGCCAGGGTGAGATCGTGCCGATGGGCGGCAGGTCGGTGCGCTGGTTCAGCAGGATGCCGACGATCGTCTGCATCCACGTTGTGCCGCACTTGGACGGCGTCGTGATGATCACGTCCCCGGGACGCTGCTCGAAGCGCTCCCACCGGGCGCTGTCGGCCATGAATCCGTGATATCGACGCATTCGAGGCATCTTAGGCTGGCCGATTGGGTGTAACGGATAGACTTCGGCCGGTGTTGAGGAGAGGGAAGGACTCGACGCAGTCGGTCCTGGTCAACTTCGACGTCGACCGCACTGCCGTAGTGGCGGCTCGACGCGATCCGCGCGCATTCGAAGCGCTCTATCGGAAGTACGTGGCCCAGGTGTACAACTTCGCGCTCTACGAGCTCCGCGACCCTCACGCCGCCGAGGACCTGACAGCCCAGGTCTTCCTGCGCGCGCTCGATGGTCTGTCGAGCTTCCGCGAGCAGAGTGAACCACCTGGCAGCAGCTTCCGTGTGTGGCTGTTCCAGATCTGTCGGAACACCATCTCGAACGAGCGCCGTCGTGTGCGGCGTCACCCGGAGTCGCCACTCGAGCTCGCGCTTGACGTGGCGTCAAGAGATGACGTCCAGACAGAGGCGCTCGACCGCGAGCAGCTTTCACGGGCCTGGGAGCAGATCGGCAAGCTGCCCACCGACAGACGACAGGCACTGGTGCTCCGCTTCGTGGAGGAGATGAGCACGCGCGAGATCGGCGAAGTGTTGAACAGGTCGGAGGGAGCGACGCGGGTGTTGATCCACCGCGCCCTTCAGACCGTGGCACGCCAGATCGGACGCGGCTCAGATGAATCCAGAGACTGACGACCAGGCCATCCAGGCCGACACCTACATCGACGACCTGCTGAAGCATCACGGCCGGCTGCCGACGGCGGTCGGATCGGCCGGCACGGATCGTGGTTCTTTGCGGTCACAACCCGGCGTCCGCGACGCGATCAGGCTGCTGGAGAAAGGCCTGCCGCGCTTCCACCCGTCATTCCGGTTCGAGGAGTCGCTCGCCGACCAGCTGCGGCGCGCCGCCGACCGCAAGGCTGGGTTGCACGGCGACGATGCCGCGGAATCGATGGGCCAGGTCGTGTCGATCGCGGTCATTCCGCGAACGGACCCTGTACCGCGGGTGCCCGACCGACGCTTGCTGATGGGCGGTGCCGCCCTCGCATCCGGCATGTCGATCGCCGGCGCTGTCCTGGCATGGCGAAGGGTGCGCACCTGATGCCGATCAAGCTGCCCTTCGGCGGACGTCGCCAATCGCATCCCACGGACTTGTGGACGCAATGCCCGAGCTGCCAGGAGATGCTCTACAACAAGCAGCTCGACAAGAACCAGCGCGTCTGCACTCGTTGCGGCCACCATTTCCGGCTGCGGGTAGACGCTCGTATCGCCGTTTTGCTCGACCGGGATTCGTTCCGTGAGCAGGACGCCGGGCTCGAATCGGTGGACATGCTGGGCTTCATCGACCAGAAGCCGTACCCCGAGCGACTCGAAGCCGCGCGGGTCAGCACCGGAGTCCGGGACGCAGCGGTCTGGGGCACGGGCACGCTGTCAGGAACGAAGGTCGCGCTGTGCGTCATGGATTTCGCGTTCATGGGCGGCTCGATGGGCACGGTCGTCGGCGAGAAGGTCACCCGCGCGGCTGAGTACGCGCTTGCCGAGCGCCTGCCGTTGATCATCGTCTCGGCGTCGGGCGGCGCGCGCATGCAGGAAGGCACGCTTGTCCCTGATGCAGCTCGCCAAGACCGTGGCCGCGCTCGGCCGCCTGGCCGATGCCGGCGTGCCTTTCATCAGCCTGCTCACCGACCCGACGACGGGCGGCGTCTTTGCCTCGTTCGCCTCGCTGGGCGACGTCAATATCGCCGAGCCGAAAGCCCTGATCGGCTTTGCCGGGGCCCGCGTGGCCGCCGGGACGATCGCCGAGGAGCTGCCCGAAGGATTTCCAGCGGGCCGAATTCCTGTTTGAGCACGGTTTCGTGGACCTGGTCGTGCCCCGGCAGAAGCTGCGCGAGACGATCGTCGGCCTCCTGCGCTACCTCCGGGCCGCCCCGCTCGCGGACAAGAGCGGTGGCAACGGCAATGGCACGCAGCCGATAGCGATGCCCCGCTCGTACATCGATGCGATCACCGGTCGCGACTCGCGCAAGCCCAGGGAAGTGGTCCGTGGCTGAGGAGAGGGCGGTCGCAGTCGTGGACGACCAGAAGCCCGCGCAGGCAGGTTCGCTCGCGCAGGTGGACACGACCAGTCAGGTGGATTCGCGAGCGCAGCTGGATGCGCCCGCACTCGCCGACCAGAAGGAACTTCAGGCCGCCGTCTGGGCCCGTGTCCAACTGGCGCGCAACGTCTCTCGCCCGCATACCCTCGAGCTGGTCAACGCCATGGCGACCGAGGTCGTGGAGCTGCACGGCGACCGGCTTTTCCGCGACGACCCGGCCATCGTCGGCGGCTTCTGCCGCATCGATGGCCGCCGTGCCGTTTTCGTCGGCCACCAGAAGGGCAGCGAGGTCAACGAGAACGTGCGCCGCAACTTCGGGATGCCCCATCCCGAGGGATATCGCAAGGCCATCCGCCTGTACCGGCTGGCCGAGCGGCTGCAGCTTCCCGTCATCACCTTCATCGACACGCCGGGCGCCTTTCCCGGACCGGCGTCCGAGGAGAGAGGCGTCGCCGAGGCCATCGCCCATTCGATCATGGTCATGGCTGGACTACGTACGCCGATCGTCACCGTGATCACCGGCGAAGGCGGGTCCGGCGGCGCGCTTGCCCTCGCCGTGGGTGATGTGGTCCTCGCTCTCGAGAACTCGATCTACTCGGTGATCAGCCCTGAAGGTGCCGCGAGCATCCTGTGGCGATCGCCCGATTACTCCCAGCAGGCAGCGGTCGCGATGCGCCTGACTGCCGCGGAGCAGCTCGCGCTGGGCGTGATCGACGAGGTCATCCCCGAGCCCGCCGGAGGTGCGCACGAGCATCCCGACCAGACCGCGCGCAACCTGAAATCGCGCATCGCTCATCACCTGGACGGCCTCGCTGGCCGCGATCGGCGCGTCCTGCTCGATACCCGCTACGCTCGATACCGCCGCATGGGCGAGTTCGCTGTTGTCAGCGAGGAGGGCGAGTCCAAGCCGCGGCGTGGCGGCTGGGCCGAGCGGATCAGGCAGCTGCTCGAAAGCGGCCGCGGCGCGATCAGCGGACGCGACGGGTTGGGCACATTGCCCGATGTCCCAGTCGATGAAGAATTGACTGACCTGCCATTGCGCGAGGACGTTTGACGATGGCCGACGACGAGCAGCAGCAGGACGGTGAGGCGCGGCGAACGATTGCGCGACTTGCCGCCGACACTCTGCCCCGGCTCATCGAGCGGCTGACCAACAGCGACCTCGGTGAGCTCGAGGTGCGTGAGGATGGCTGGCGGATCCGCCTGCGCCGGCCGAACGGAGAGGGTTCCGTTGGCGCAGTCCACGGGCCACAGATCGGAAAAGCCGAAGGCAACAGGCGGGTCGAGCAGTCCGCAGCGCGTCGAGGCGCCACGCGGCCTCGTGAGCTCGCCCGCGGTCGGCTACTTCGTTCCGCGCGCGGGAGTAGGGATCGGCTTCAAGGTCGGTCGTGGCGATCCCATCGGCCATGTCGACGTCCTTGGCGTTCGCCAGGAGGTCGTCGCGCCCATCGACGGCGTGATCGGGGCGCTGGATGTCGAGGCTGGACAGGCGATCGAATACGGTCAGCCGGTGGCGCGCGTCGACGCACCGCCGGTGACGCCCGAGCCGGCGTTCGCCATCAAGGTCGAATCCTGATGCTTGACGCCTGATGTTCAACAAGGTCCTCATCGCCAATCGAGGCGAGATCGCGCTGCGCATCCTGCGCGCGTGCCGGCGCATGGGCATCGCGTCGGTCGTCGCCTACAGCGAGGCCGACCGCGATTCGCGCGCCGTACAGCTGGCGGACGAGGCGATCTGCGTTGGACCCGCCGAGTCACGGCGCTCCTACCTTTCGGCACCGGCCATCCTGTCGGCCGCCCTGGTCACCGGTTGCGAGGCGATCCATCCGGGATACGGCTTCCTGTCCGAGGACGACACGTTCGCCGAGATGACGCGCGCCCACGGCCTGGCCTTCATCGGGCCTCCGCCCGAGGTGCTCGAGCGTTTCGCCTCAAAGGCCGGGACACGCACGCTGTTGGCCAAGCAAGGACTGCCCACGATCCCCGGGTCGGGCATGCTGCGCGACGACGCCCAGGGGCTGGCCGAGGCGGAGCGCATCGGCTACCCGGTGCTCATCAAGCCATCGGCCGGTGGCGGCGGCAAGGGCATGCGCATGGTTCGCTCCCCGCGCGAGCTGCAGCAGGCGATGACCGTTTGTCGCTCCGAGGCGCTGGCAGCGTTCGGCGACGACTCGCTCTACCTGGAGGCGTGGCTAGAGGAGAACCGCCACGTCGAGGTCCAGGTCGTGGTGGATCGCTATGGCAACGGCGTGCACGTCGGCGAGCGCGACTGCTCCGTCCAACGTCGCCACCAGAAGATCCTCGAGGAGGCGCCTTCGCCGGCCCTCGACGACGGCCGACGGGCCGCGCTCGCCGAGCAGGCGATATCGGCGGTCGTCGCGGCGGGCTACGAGAACGTGGGAACCCTCGAGTTCCTGCTCGACCGCGATGGGAACTACTACTTCATCGAGATCAACTGCCGCATCCAGGTCGAGCACCCGCTCACCGAGATGTTGTCGGGCCTCGATCTCGTGGTCGAGCAGATCCGCATCGCCGCGGGCGAGCCACTCGGCTACGGCCAGCAGGACATCGTGATGCGCGGGCACGCGATCGAGTTCCGCATCAACGCCGAGGACACGGAGCAGGATTTCCGGCCACAGGCCGGCGTCGTCGAGACGTACCTGCCGCCGGGCGGCCCCGGCGTGCGCATGGATAGCCACATGTACAGCGGCTACGAGGTGCCGCCGTATTACGATTCATTGCTCGGCAAGCTGATCGTGTGGGGGCCGGACCGTGCTACGGCCATTGCGCGCTCGCGGGTCGCGCTCGACGAGCTCGTCGTTGACGGGATTGTCACCAACGTGCCGCTACACCGCGCATTGCTCGGCCACCGCACCTTCCTGGACGGTGAGTTCACCACGAACCTGCTCGACCGGGTCGGAAGCGGCGCCTTCCTGTCGGCGACGCGGGCCGCCTGACCGCCCAACCCGGAACCGCCCAGCCTAGAAACGGAGAAGCCCGATTTGACCGATACGTCAGCCGCCAACAGCGCAGCCGCCGCGGCGGACGCCACTGCCAACGCGCTGCGGCGTGAGGGCGTGCTGCTCTCCGCGCGCGACATCGAGAAGCTCATTCCCCACCGCTGGCCGATCCTGATGGTCGACCGGATCGTGGAGTACGACCCGAGCCGTGGCTACATCCGCGGTGAGAAGGCGGTTACTGCCACCGAATGGTATTTCCAGGGCCACTTTCCGGGCCTGCCGGTGATGCCCGGCGTGATGCAGGTGGAGGCGCTGGCGCAGACGATGGCGGTCTACGTCGCGCAGCAGGAAGGCTTCGGCGATCGGATCGGGCTCTTCGCGGGCATCGAGGACTGCCGCTTCAAGCGCGCGGTCCAGCCCGGTGACCGCCTGACGCTCGAGGTGACGATGGACAAGCTCGGCAAGCGCTTCGGCCGCGGCAAGGCGGTCGCCAGCTGCGATGGCGAGGTCTGCTGCGAGGCAACCATCTCGTTCATCATCCCCAACGCCGGGGCGCTCGGTTGACGCGAGGACGGCGCTAGTGGCGACCCGGCTGGCGATCCTGGGCGATATCCACGGCAATCTTGCCGCGCTCGAGGCCGCCCTGAAGGAAATCAAGAAGCAGAAGCCGGACCGCATCCTGGTGACAGGTGACCTCGTCTTGACCGGCCCGCGTCCGGCCGAGGTCGTCGACCGCCTGCGTGCCATCGAGGCCGACGGGGCCGTCGTCGTCCAGGGCAACACGGATATCGCCGTCGCCGACTTCGACTACGGCGCCGCGTTCCCATGGCTTGACGACGTGCCACCCGGGCATCGCGTCGCTTCGGAGTGGGCGCACGAGCAGCTGGGCGAGGATCGACTCGACTGGCTGCGCCGCCTGGCGTCAGAGCGACGGGTGTGGGCGGAGGGGTTGCTCGTGCTCTGCTGCCACGCCTCACCCGGCAGCCAGACGGCGGGGCTATCCACCGATCTCGATCCGACCGTCACGATGGAGCGCGTCACCCGCACCGACGCGCGCGTGATCACCTGCGGACACACACACATTGCCGATGTCCGGGAGCTCGGACGCAAGCTCATCTGCAACCCCGGGTCGTGCGGAATGCCGTTCGATGGCGATGCCGCCGCGTGCTGGGCGCTGCTGACGATCCCCGATCAGTCGGCCTCGCCAAATGTGGCCGGCTCGGACGATGATGGCGAGGACGATTACGACGATGAGGAGGTGGTCGACATGGCCCATCCCACGGCGGAGCTGTTCCGGACCCCCTACGACGCAACTTCAGTCTCGGAAGAGATCGCCCAGCGCGGCCTGCCGGGCGACGTCTATCGCGCCGCGACGATTCGAACGGGGAGGCTCGTAACGTGACCCGGCGGGTCGTCGTGACCGGCATGGGCGTGGTCACGCCGCTGGGCAACGACGTCAACACGTTCTGGTCGCGCCTCGTCCGTGGCGAATCCGGTGTGCGCACCATCCAGGGTTTCGATCCGGAGCGCGTGACGAGCAAGATCGCTGGCGAAGTCGTGGACTTCGACCCGTCCAGCGTCCTCGACCGCAAGGAGATCCGGCGCAACGACCGCTACACCCAGTTCGCGCTCGTCGCGACGCGCGAGGCGATGAACCAGGCTGGCCTGCCCGAAAAGCTGGAGGGTGACCTTGCCGACCGCACAGGCGCCATCATCGGCTCCGGCATGGGCGGCACGGGCACGATCGTCGAGCAGATCTCGATCAACGCCACGCGTGGCCCCGACCGCATCTCGCCGTTCTTCATTCCCATGGGCATCGTCAACATGGCCTCCGGGCAGACGGCAATCTCGTTCGGCGCGCGCGGGCCGAACTTCTCCACGGTCAGTGCCTGCGCCACGGCCGGCCACGCCATCGGCGAGGCGGCCGAGATGATCCGGCGCGATGACGCGGACGTGATGCTCTGTGGTGGGTCCGAGGCGCCGGTTTACGAGGCGTTTGTCGGCGCATTTGCGGCCATGCGCGCGCTATCCACCCGCAATAACGATCCGGAGGGAGCGAGCAGGCCCTTTGACGAGGGCCGTGACGGCTTCGTCATCGCGGAAGGCGCCGCGGTGCTGGTGCTCGAAGAGCTGGATCACGCTCGGCGACGCGGCGCCCGCATCCTGGCCGAGATGGCAGGCTACGGCGCAACGGCGGACGCGATGCACATCACTCTGCCTGCCCCGGGCGGGGAGGGAGGTGTCCGCGCTGCGCGACGAGCTCTCGCCAAGGCGGGCATGGAGGCGACCGACATCGACCACGTGAGCGCGCACGCGACCTCGACCCCCGAAGGCGACCCGGCCGAGCTGGCGGCCTTCAAGACGATCTTCGGCGACCACGCGCCCAACGTGAGCATCACCGCGACGAAGGGGGCGATCGGCCACACGCTGGGAGCGGCCGGCGCGATCGGCACTGTGGCCACGATCCGCGCCATGAACGACGGCTGCATCCCGCCCACGCTCAATCTCGTCGATCCCTCACCGGACGTCGATGGCCTGGATTGCACGCCGCTGCAGTCCCGATCGCGCGAGGTCCGTGCCGGGCTGGTCAATGCCTTCGGCTTCGGTGGCCAGAACTCGGCTCTCATCTTCAGGCGATGGGATGAGGCTCAATGACCGGCGGCAAGACGGAGCCGGATGCTCCCGAGCTGGTCGAGCTCATCGACCAGCTGGAGAAGCTGCTGAATGAATCGGAGCTCTCCGAGCTCGAGGTGGAAGCCGGCGGCACCGGCCTCGTCCTGCGCAAGCCGATCGCGCTGGGCGCTGTTGGTTCACCCGGAGCGGTTACTCAGGCAGAAGGGTCGACCTCGGCGGGGACTGGCCAGGGCGTGCCAGTCGCCGAAGCCGGAACCGAACGCCCCTCGGAGCCGGTCTTCGCCGGCCACATCATCGCCGCGCCACTGACCGGGCTTTTCTATTCGTCGCCCTCGCCGGGCGCGGAGCCCTACGTTCGCGAGGGCGGTCCGGTGAGCGTCGGCCAGGTAATCGGGTTGATTGAGGCCATGAAGCTGTTCAACGAGATAAAGAGCGACATGACGGGACGCGTCGTCCGCATCCACGCCGAAGCCGGCGCTCTCGTCAAGGCAAAGCAGCCATTGATCGAGGTGGAGCCGTGACTCCCAAAAGCGTCCGAATAACCGGCTGGGGCATGTACGCGCCCGAGCGAATCCTGACCAACGCCGAGCTCGAACGTGTCGTCGACACTTCCGATGATTGGATCGTGTCGCGGACGGGTATCCGCGAGCGGCGCATCGCTGCCGCGCACGAGACGACGGCCACGCTTTCGGCGATCGCCGGCAAGCGGGCGATCGCGGTGGCCGGCCTCGAGCCCGACGACATCGACATCATCCTCGTCGCGACGCTGACGCCTGACTACTGGATGCCCTCGACCGGTGCACTCGTCAAGGAGGCGATTGGCAACACTCGTGCTGCCGCAATGGACGTGGCCGCCGCGTGCTCCGGCTTCGTATATGCCTATTCCGTGGCCGACGCCTATATCCGATCAGGCATGTTCAAGAACGCGCTGGTCATCGGCGCGGAGACGCTCTCGCGGTTCCTGGACTACTCCGACCGATCCACTTGCATCCTGTTTGGCGACGGCGCCGGAGCGGTCGTGCTTTCGGCATCTGACCAGGAGGGCGGTGGCCTGCAGGGCCTGGAGATGACCACCGATCCGGACGGTGCGTACATGATCTGGCTGCCCTCGGGAGGGTCACGGTCGCCCGTCTCGGGCCAGACCCTTGCGCGCGGCGAGCACTACGTGCGCATGGAGGGCCGCGAAACCTACCGCTTCGCGACCAAGACGATGGCCACCACGGCGCTAACCGCGATCGGTCGCGCCGGCTGGAAGCCGGAGGAGATCGACCTCTTCATCCCGCACCAGGCCAACGTGCGCATCATCGAGTCCGTGGCCAAGGGGCTCAACCTGCCCATGGATAAGATGTTCGTCAACCTCGACCGCTACGGGAACACGTCGGCGGCGTCAGTCCCGATTGCGCTCGCGGAGGCCGTCGATTCCGGACGCATCAACGTCGGCGACAAGGTCGTTCTGGTGGCGTTCGGCGCAGGCCTGACATCGGGCGGGATCGCGCTCGAGTGGACGGCCGATCCAACGTGCGGCCAGCGCGCGGCATCCGTCGAGCCTGTCGCCAGCGTGCGCGAACCGCACGATTGGTCGTCAGTCGACTCGATCCCCGATCGGCTGCGTCAGATCCTGGAGTCCGGGCCTCCGGTCCCACTCGACGACGTCGTGCCCGGCGAGCCCGAACCAGCCCATCGCGAGGTATTGGCGTGATCGATCTGAGTGGTAAATCGGCCGTTGTTACGGGCGGGTCGCGTGGAATTGGACGAGCGATCGTCCTGCAGCTCGCGGAGCAGGGCGCTGACGTGGCGTTCTCGTTCCGCGGCAACGCCGAGGCCGCGGCAGAGGTCGTCGAACAGGTGAAGCAGAAGGGCCGCAAAGCGCTGAGCGTCCAGGGGGACGCCAGCGACCCAACGTCGGCTGACGCGCTGGTGAAGGCCGCTCTCGACGCGTTCGGCAAGGTCGACATCCTCGTGAACAACGCCGGCATCACCCGTGACGACCTGATCATGCGCATGTCGCCGGACGACTTCCGCGACGTGCTGGAGACGAACCTGTTCGGCGCGTTCTACGCCATCAAGGCCGTGACGCGGCCGATGCTCAAGGCCAAGTCGGGCCGGATCGTCAACATCACCAGCGTGTCCGGCCAGGCCGGCCAGATGGGCCAGGCCAACTATTCGTCCGCCAAGGCCGGCCTGATCGGCCTCACCAAGGCCACGGCCCGCGAGCTCGCCTCACGCGGGATCACGTGCAACGCAATCGCGCCGGGCATGGTCGATACAGAGCTGACCAGTGGCCTATCGGACGACCTGAAGGCAATGGCCATCGAGCGCACGCCACTGGCACGCTTTGGCACGACCGAGGAGATCGCCTATGCCGTGGCGTTTCTCGCGTCCGACGAGGCGGCGTTCATCACCGGCCAGGTGCTCGCCGTCGACGGCGGCCTGGTGATGATGTAGCAAGCGACGATCGGACCTGGGCGACGCCCAGATCCGAGCGCTTCGCGCGCCGCAGCGGCCCGCAGGCCGACTGCGGAGGCAGATCAGATTGCAAGCGACGATCGGATCTGGGCGAAGGCCCAGAGCCGAGTGGCTCCGCGCGCAGCAGCGGCCGAAGGCCGACTGCGAAGGAGATCAATTCAAGCGACGACCGCGCCAGAGACCCTGTCTCGCTTGGGCTCAGTGCTCCTCGAGCTCCGCTTCGGCCTTCGTCGCGTGAACCGTTCCCGGCGCATGCGCCGGCGGTGCGTAGATCGTGATCAGGCGGAGTGGCGAGCCGCCGCCATTGACGATGTTGTGCCGCTTGCCGGCGCGGACGAACACGAGGTCGCCCTGATCGAAGGCATGTAGCTCACCCTCGATCACCGCTTCGCCGCGGCCGTCGACAAAGATGAACACCTGGTCGATCCCCGGGTGGACCTCTTCGCCGATATCGCCGCCGACGGGGATCGTCATCACCACCACCTGCTCGTGCTCGCCCGTCTCGATCACTTGGCGGAAGGCGTCATTTGATCTGGCTGCAGCGATTACATCGAGCGTGGTTCGGTCAGCGGTAAGTATCAGGTTGGATTGCATGGGTGCTCCTTTGTCCTCAGGTTGCCTCCGGAGTGAACCGGACGTAAGTGCCGAAAGTCACCAGGGCGAGGCTGGAGAACAAAGTCGCGGCTCAGGCCACCCAGACGAGCTTGCCCCGACCGCGTGTGCGGGCGAGCTCTGCCACAACCGCGGGAGCGAAGGCGACCACGACGACGAGCATCCAGTCGAAAGCGTCGAGCGGCGTGGCGTTGAATGCCGAAGCGAGTCCAGGCACGTACGGGATCAGCGCCTGGACCGAGACCGCCGCTACGCACGCAACCAGGAGGAAGCCGTTGCGGTCAAGGCGATGGATCGGCTCACGGATGCTGCGGTTCCAGTAGGCCCGCACGCATTGGCTGACGACGAGCACCGTGTAGGCCAGCCACGCCGCGTGTGCGAAATCCCCGCCGCTCATGAGCATCACCGTGAGCGCCGCGATGGCCGTAAAGCCACCGGCAAGTGTGATGCCGCCCAGGATGCCGTTCGTCAGCAGCGGGCGCTCGGCGTGCCGAGGCGGCCGAGTCATGAGCCCCGGTTCGGCCGGTTCGCGCTCGAAGGCGACCGATGTCGAAAGGTCGATGAACAGCTCCATCCACAGGATCTGGAGCGGAAGCAACACCTGGCGCTCGACGATGAAGATGGTCGAAATGAGGATGAAGCCCAGGAACGCCACGTGTGTCGAGACGATGAACACGAGGCCCTTCTGGACGTTGTCGACGATCCGCCGGCCTTCCACCAGACCGAACATCAACGTGGCGAACGAGTTGTCGCCGAGGACCAGATCGGATGCCTCACGAGCCACCGCCGTGCCGCTTCCCATGGCCACGCCGACGTCGGATCCATGAAGCGCCGGCGCGTCGTTCACCCCATCGCCGGTCACGGCGACGATACGGTGATCGGCACGGGCTGAGCCGACCAGCCGTCCTTTCTGCGCCGGCGTTGAGCGGGCGACCACGTGCATCGTCGGCAGTTCCGCGGCGAGGTGCGCGTCATCCCAGCCAGCCAGCTCCTCGCCGGTAATGACCCGATCCGTGTCAAGGCCCGCCTCGTGCGCGATAGAAGCGGCGGTGAGTGGGTGATCGCCGGTTACCACCACGACCTGCACGCCGGCGTCGCGTGCCGTCTGCAGCGCCTCGCTGAATGCCGGGACGTATCGGGTCGGCAAATCCCACCAGGGCACGCATCTGCCACTGACCGTTGTCGGTCCGCCGGGCCAGTCCCAGGAGGCGTTCGCCGGCCGCGGCGGCCGTTTCGATGAGCGTTCTCCAGCGTTCCTCCTCGGGCGCGGACGCGGACTCCGGCCACACGAGTCGGAGGACGACCTCCGGTGCGCCCAGAGCCAGCTCCTCGACTCGCCCATCCCGTCGCGACCGTGTACGTGTGACAGGCAGGCTGTCCGAGGCCGGTTCTGCCTCGACCAGGTCGGAGCGGTCGAGGCGTGTTTTGCCACCGACATCTGCAATCGCGGCCAGGAGTGCGCGCGTAAACGAGCCGGGTGCGACGGCATCTACGTCGGGCCACGCGTCTTCCTCGGCACGAAGGGCGTCTTCGAGGATGCTCCGTCGTTGCCCAACATCCTCGACGACACCATCAACCGTCCTGACCGACGAAACCACAAGGATGTTCTGGGTGATCGTGCCTGTCTTGTCGGCCACGATCAGGTCGACCGCGCCGAGTGTTTCCTCCGCATTCAGTCGCCGCACAAGGACGCCGCGCTTGAGCAGTCGATATGCGCCCAGGCCCAGGATCACGGCGAGCAGCACTGGCGGTTCCTCCGGTATTGCCGCAATGGCCGCCGAGATGCCGGCGATCACGTTCTCGCCCAGCGAATGCCCGCGCACGAAACCAATGCCGGTCACGAAGGCGATCAACCCGATCGCAACCACCAGCAGGATCCTTACCAGGCGGTCCAGCTCGCGCTGTAGCGGACTGCGGCGGCGTTCTCGAGACGCCAGGCTGCCGGCAATCTGTCCGACCTCGGTGTCGCGGGCCGTGGCCACGACTATGCCTTCGCCGCGGCCGCCGACCACGCTCGTGCCCGAGTAGGCGACTGAATGCCGGCCAGCGAGGGGGGCAGGTTCGGGATCGGGCTCAACCCGACCGTCTTCGGGGATTGACTCGCCCGTCAGCACGCTGCGGTCGAGCAGGAGACGCTCGGAACGGCTTATGCGCATGTCCGCCGGCACGACATCGCCGCCGCTCAGGAGGACGACGTCACCCGTCACGAGCTCTGCAGCCGGGATGCCCGAAACCGCGCCGCCCCGCCTGACGCGAGCCACCGGTGCCGATGCAGCCCTGAGGGCTTCCAGCGCGCGGTCTCCACGGTACTCAGTGACAACATCGGCGCCGACGATCGGCAACAGGCCGAAGAGAACCAGGAGTCCGTCACGCACCTCACCAACGAGGATTGCCAGGGCGCCGGCCACGGCCAGCATGAGCACGAACGGCTCCGTGGCGGCCTCCAGGATCATCCGCCAAACGGGATCCCGCTTCTCGACCTCGATCTCGTTGGGCCCCGCCTTTGCGAGCCGCTCAGCGGCCTCCCGGGAGGTAAGTCCCTGTGACGGATCCACGCCCAACTGGCCCGCGACAGCGCCGGCGGACATGGCGTGAAAATCGGCGCTCATCCCACCCACGAGGTTAGATGCAAAGGCGACGCCTGGTCCTCTGCCGATCGGCTCTAAATCCGGTCTCTAGGGATCGTTCGGGAAGAACGCGACCAGCTTGACCGGCCCCGCCTTCTCGAGGCCGTTGAGCACCAGGAAGTCCGACAGCCCGTTGTTGTCATAGTCGAGCGCCAGCACGTCGTCGGCGCTGCCCGTCTTGGCCTCGGGGATGATCACGCTTGTGAACGACGTCCCATCGCCGTCGTTGACCAGCATGCGGTGCTTGTCGTTGTTGCTGGCGTGGCTGGAGACGTAGATGTCCGGCCGGGCGTCGTCATTGACATCGCCAACGGCCATCTCGACCGCCGCCTTCACAACGTACTCGACGGCACGCGTGAAATGGCCCGCGCCATCGCCCAGCGAGATGCGCAGACGCTTATCGGTCAGCTGGGCTACGTCCGGCAGGCTGTCGCCATTGAAGTCGGCCACCTCGATGTCGCGGTCGCCGAATGGTGTCAGGCCTGAGCTGCCGGTTTCGTCCACGAAGCTCGTCCCGTCAAAATCGTACAGCCGCAGCCCGGCGCTTCGCCCGCCTACCGGCTGGAGGGTGCACAGCAGGATCTCGTCATCACCGTCGGCGTCGATGTCGGCCGGAACCAGGCACTGCCCGCCGGCTGCCTCGTCCAGCCCGTACTCCGGAGCGGGCGTGAAGTGGGTTCCGTCGACGTTGCGGTAGTAGCGATTCATGCTCGGCAGCCCGTCGATGCGCACCGGCCAGTTGGCCACGAACAGGTCCGGCAGCGCCTGGCCGGCCAGGTGTACAAAAGCCGCCTCGCGACCACGTTCGGTAATGCCCAGCACGTCGAAATCGGCAGCGGCGAGCGTGCCGCCTTCCGCGTCCACATTGACATAGAGCTCATTGGCGCCCATCGCGGTGCCGCGCTGGCGGCCGACGGTGCAGAACAGGTCCAGCCCGCCTTCGCCGGTGGCTTCGTCCGCGTCGCAGTTGAAGCGATCGGTGAACTGGAACTGCGCACCCGAGTCGGTGAATCCGGTTGGACCGCCGAGCATCAGCAGCGGCACGTCCGAAGCGTGGCGGTTGAGGAAGATGTCCTGCCACGAGTCACCGTTGAAATCGGCGACGAGGCTGCTGTACGTCTTGGTGGTCATCCTGAGTCCGGCCGCCTGGGTGACGTCCGTGGCGTGGTAGCCGGGAAGCGGTACCGGTGGCTCAAGAGTCAGGGCCCCACCATCCACCACCGAAGGTCCCGCGACGGCGCGCTCGTTGTCCGACAGGAACTCGCCCGGATTTCCATCGCCGGGCCCGCCGGGTGGTCGACCAGTCGGTGGGCTCGCGATCGCGCAGCTGGTGAGCACACGTCCGGCGCTGGGGAACGAGCCCACCATCAGCGCGCCGTCGGTCAGCCCAGCAGCGTCGTACGTCCATGTTCCCGGGTTAGGATCCGTGTGCGCGGCAGTCAAGTGCCACTCGCCACCGACATAGGACGCGAAGGCGGCGGATGCTCCAGGATCCCCAACGCGCTGGCCGCCAACGAAGACGTCTCCAGCGGCATCCACGGCGACGCTGGTCAGCACGATTGACTCGCCTTCAGCCCAGGAAAGGCTCTCAGCCTGCCACGCGACGCCGTCCCATCGCTGGACGATGGGCGCGTAGCCGCCGTCATCCAGCTCGGCGTAGCCGGCGGCCCAGCCGTTGCCCGTCGCTATCGAACGCGATGTCAGTCAGGTAGGCAAGGCCCGCCGGCGTCGTCGCGGGCGGGCTATCCACCCAGGCGCCGTTCTCGAGGTAGCCGATCCATGGCACCGGCTCGGCCGTCGGGTGCCTGCCAGCCCACCGCCCAAAGCTTGGTGTCGGGGGCCTGGGCGATAGCGGTGAGAGATCCATCGACGCCGGTGAAATCGGGGCTGAAGTCGGACCATCCTGTCTTGGTGTGCAGCATTGCGAGCGGCAGGTCGACTCCCTTCACGAGCCGCACGCCCACCGCCAAAGCCTTCTTGGGTCCGAGGGACATCACATCGGTGAAGGTGGCGAAGTGGCCGCCCGGATACGGGACCGTGATCTGTTCCCACTGCGATCCCGTCCAGTGCGCGGTGATCGGGTGAGGAGTGAGGAGGCCGCGATAACCGACTGCCCATGCGACCGAGCTGGACGTCGCCGACACACCGGCGAAGCCACTCTCACCGGAGATCGGCTGGGCGACGTTGCGCCACATCGAGCCGTCCCAGCGACCTATCGACGCGCCGCTGAGCCGACTGCCGGCTATCCACGCCGGCGCGCCACCAAGGCTCGCCGCGGCCCTGGGGCTCAGGCCGGACAGGCCCGACTCGATGGGCATCGGCTCCCAGCCGTCGACGCAGCTGGTACCGGCCGCCGCGTACGGGGCGATGCCTGTTGCGACAGGCACCACTGCGGTGAGGGCGATAGCGAGCAGGAGCGCGGCCACGCTGCGCGGGGTGTGGGTGAAGCGACCAGCGGAGCCTGGCATGATCATGAATCCGGTGTCGTCTACTCGGTGTAGCCGAACCTGCGCATCGGCCCCCGAAGGAACGCCTCCAGGAAGCGCTTGGGGAATGGGCGGAGGCGTTCACGCCATCGGTCGGCAGCTGCGGGGTCGATGCCCTCGGCCGAGGCGCGCATGCCGTGCGCCTGCGAGACGAACACCGTGCTGAAGTCGGGCAGCTCCACCTTCAGGAACTCGAAGACCGCGGGCATGGTTTCGTCGGGCTTGCGCACGACGTCCTCGAACTGGACGAGCATGTATCGACCGGGGAACTTCTTCGACAGCTCGTCGTGGCGCTTGACTCCGCCACGCCACACCAGCACGGTCTGGACGAGCAGGACGCTCTCGAGCAGGAGCGGCACCTTGGCCAGCAGGCTCCACGGCTTGCGGCCCTTGACCCGCCTGCGATAGCGGTCCGAGACGTAGACGGCGCGCGGGTCGCGCATCATGTGGATCACCTTGCCGCCGGGGAACCACTCGAGCAGCGTCTCGACGAACTTGAGGTGGGCAGGCGTCTTCTCGCCTATCAGCGGCCGGCCCATCAGGTCCGAATGGATGCGCATCAGCGCCTCCATGAAGCCGCGTTCGGTCCGATCGGTGGCCAAGCAGGCGCCGCTCGAACTCGTCCTTGCGGCATCAGCCTCGGTGATCCAGCGCCAGTAAGGGCTGATGCGCCGCCAACGTGACTGCTTCTGGAATCCGCCTGAGTAGATCGATTCGACGATCTTGTGGATCGTGGCGTCGTCCTTCATATCGCCGTTGCGGCGGAAGTAGAACCGCGCTCCCTGGCGCTCGAACAGGTGGCCGACGTAGTGGTTCTCGCGCGTGATGCCGACTCGCTCGGACGTCTCGAGCAGCTTGCGCATGAGGGTCGTACCGCTGCGCGCCACGCCTACCACGAAGATCGCCTCGGGCTCGGTGGGCAGGCGCTCGGGCACTGCCGCAAGCTCTTCGGCGCGGGTTGATTCGGCGGTTGCGACCATCGGAAGGGGCTCACCTCGGGCGCGCTGACGCTCAGGTTCGAAGCGTCGCGGAACGCGCGCAGTCTAGCAGCGGCCAGCGCGCGGCCAGTGCGCGGCCAGTGCGCGGCCTCTCAGTCGAGCAGCGACTGTTGCTCGAGCTGGCTCAGCACGGTCAGGGCGTTTTCGTCGACCGTTCGACCGACGGTCTCGAGTCGCATCTCTGGCGAGAGCGGCGGCTCGTACGGGTCGCTAATGCCGGTCATCGCCTGGACCTCGCCTCGTTCGGTCGCGGCGTACAGCCCCTTCACGTCTCGAGCGGCCACGACGTCCAGTGGCGTGTCGACGAAAACCTCGATGAACGAGCCGGGTCCGCCGATCGCCTCGATCGTGGCTCGCACCTCGTCGCGCGTCTCGCGATATGGGCTGACCAGCGCGCAGATGACCAGGCCGCCGTGACGAACGACCTCCCCGGCGACGAACCCAACGCGCCGGACGTTCTCGTCGCGATCCTCGCGACTGAAGCCCAGCCCACGCGACAGGTGCGTGCGCACGACGTCCCCGTCGAGCACGGTGACGACTCGCCCGCGCTCCTCGAGTAGCTGGATGACGCGGTCCGCGGTCGTTGTCTTGCCCGAGCCCGAGAGGCCGGTGAACCACAGGCACGCTCCGCGCATCGTTGCGCGGCTCACGAAGTGACCAGCGCCTCTTGCGTGCCTGCAACGGAGTTCGCGGCTCGCCCGAACCACTCGTGATTCAGGTCGCGGTCGACGAGGCGGCCGAGATGCGCTACATCGTCCATGAACTCGTCCTGGAGCTCGCGCACAAGCTCGGGGCGCATTGGCGGCCGCGGATTGGGCCGCCGGTTGAGCCGGCTGTGCCGAACACGGCGGGCGAGGCGCGCAGCGTTGTTTTCGCCCATCACACTGGGGAGTGCCTTGCGTCGCCCCCACCGGGCGAGCCGGCTCTCGAACAGCGTGCGCACGATGCCGCCTCTGCTCTTGTGGCTGGCATTGCTGACGGCGAACGCAGCGGGCTGGTAGTTGGGGTCGACCTCGAGGAACTCGAGGACACGGCGGAACTGGCCAGGCGTGTCGGCCGCGAAATCGTCGAAGATGATCACCAGGACCCGATCGCGCCCGAAGGTGTCCACCCAGCGCTGGATCTGTTCGCCGAATCGAGCGTTGTCGCGATACACGGCACCCATCGCGTTCGAGCCGTGGGGCAGCTGGCGGCCGGCCCGCCGTTCGTCGTCCAGCGCGAGGGCAGTTTCGAAGTCGACAACGTCCTCCGCGCCGTGCGAGACCCGTTCGTTGTGCAGCGCGTAGATCATCTCGACCGGGTTGCGCAGGATGGCCACGATGCGCGAGCTCGGCTCGAACTCGTGGATCAGCATCGGCGCCTCGTGCGACGCGAGATAGCGTGTCGAGGCCTCGCCGAGATGCTTTTCGTCGCGGGCATCGGCGTACAGCTCGAGATATTCCTTCTCGTCCACCCCGTAGGTGAATCGATGCTTGAAGCCCGCCTGAATGTCCGGACCGAAATAGATCGGCTCCTTCACCGGCGACATGTAGATCTCGGGATGGCCGTCCAGATAGTCGTACAACGACGTCGTGCCCGACTTCGGGGCACCGACGATGAAGAGGTCAGGTCGCTTGGGCAAGCAGTGGCTCCAATGGGCTGCGGAGAGTCGGAGAGGATGTTACCGAGACGGCTTGGTCGGTGCTCCCTCGGCCGCGGCGAGCGTCCGGTGAGCGTCGTAGAAAGGTGCAAGGACCGCGCGAATGTCGAATTGAGCCACGGACGCCGAGGACAGCTCCGCCATCCGCTGCCGATCCTGGCCAAGCATCCACTCGATGCCCTCGGCCACGGAAGACGGGCTGCGGTCCTCGGCAAGCCAGCCCGTGACGCGGTTCTCGATGAGTCGCGGCGCCTCACCCACCCTCGTGGACACGGCCGGCAGACCTGCGGCAAGTGCCTCGTAAAGAACTGTCGGCCCAGCCTCGAAGGCCGAGGTGAGCAGGAAGGCATCCGATGCGGACATCAGGCTTGCCAATCTGTCCTGGCGCCAGTTGCCCAGGAAGCGGACGCGATCCGCGATGCCCAGGTCTGCCGCGTGTCCCTCCGCGTCTGCGCGGAGCATGCCCTCGCCGGCGATCAGCAGGCGCGCATCCGCGGCGTTGCCCTGATTCGGAAGCGCCGCCATTGCGTCGATCGCAAGGATCGGGTCCTTCTGATGATCGATCCGCCCGGCGAACAGTACCCACGGGGAGCTCGGTGGAGCGCCGACGCTGTCGGCCAGCTCACGGCGAGCATCGAGGAAAGCCTCGCCGGTCAAGGGCTTGAACAGGTGGGTGTCGACGAAGTTGGGCAGGAATCCGAGCTTGGCCGCATCGTTTGGCAAGCGCGCCGCGTATTGCTCGTAGGTGTCGCGATTGACGAAGTACACGCGGTCGGCGCGACGGAACGTCCTGCGCTCGAAATAGTGCAGTCCCCAACCAGCGCGGCGCCACAGACTCTCGCCCTCCGCCGTGGCCAGGTCCTGCGGATCGTTGTGGACCACCCGAATTATCGGCGCGCTCCGTCCAGCCAGCGCGATGTCCATCGCCGGGGCATGGACCTGCACCACGCGCCCGGTCGTTACAAGGTGGCGCCGCTGGCGCATCACGCCGCCGACGACGCGTGCTTTCATTGGAATCCGGCCCGATCGGCGGGCCGTGCCCGAGTGCGCCACGGACAGGAAGCGAACATCCCGGTCCGCGAGGCTGATCGTGTGCCACCGGCCATCGTGGGGTTCGTCGGCGACTGACACGCCGGCGATCTCTACCTCGAAATCGGCCGGCATGTGGCGCACGAAGCCGCGGATGAAATTGGCAATTCCGCCGATCCGCGACTCTCCCAGCGGCGCCGGCGCAATGATCAGCACGCGGACCACTGGCTAACTCCGGCCGCTACGCGTCAGTTGAGGGCAATGACGATCCCGTCGCCTGTCGATCAGGCCCTCAGTCTAGCCGCGCCACGGTCCTCTTACGGTCGCTCTTGCTCAGGCAAGCTGTCTCCGCCGTCGTCCTGCGGGTCGCTGTTGCGCGGTCCCTTGCGGGCTCCCTTGCTAACCTACCGCCGATGCCCGACGCGTCCCCCAGGCCAGATTTCTTCCATGTCGGCGTGTTCAAGGGCGGCAGCACGGCGCTCTACGAGGCGCTGCGCCGACACCCCCAGGTGTTCATGCCGTTCCACAAGGAGCCGCTCTACTTCGGCGACGACCTGACGCGCCGCTACGGCCGGATGAGCCTCGAGGACTACATGCGTCTGTTCCGCGAGGCCAAGCCCGGCCAGCGCATAGGCGAGGCATCGACCTGGTACCTCTATTCCGAATCGGCCGCCCGGGAGATCAAGGCGTTCTCGCCCGACGCCCAGATCCTCGTCATGCTCCGCAACCCGGTCGACGTGATGTATGCCGAGCACAACCAGCTGATGTTCAACGCCATGGAGCCGATCACCGACTTCGCGGAGGCGCTGGCAGCGGAGGATGACCGACGAGCCGGGCGCAACCTGCCGCCGTGGCCGATCAACGTCGAGAACCTCTTCTACCGCCACAGCGTGAAGTTCGCGGAGCAGCTCGAGCGATATTTCGACGTGTTTGGCCGCGAGCGCGTCCACGTGATGCTGTTCGACGACCTGACGCGCGACGGCGCCGCTGTGGTGAGCGGAGTGTTGGAGTTCCTGGGCGTGGACCCGTCGCGCGCTGCGGCGCCACCGAAGGCCAACGAGAATCGGAGCGTCAAGTCACCACGGCTGCAGCGCTTCATCTTCATGCCCAAGGTGCTGATGCCGCTTGCTCCCACGCTGCGTCGCTTCCCGTTGGTCCGCTCAATGCGCACGCGGCTGCTGAACATGAACAGCGAAGTGAAGCGGCGGCCGCCGATGGATCCCGTGCTGCGACGCCGGCTCCTGGACGAGCAGACGCCCGAGATCGAGCGGCTGGGCAAGCTGATCGACCGAGATCTGTCCTCGTGGCTGGAGCACGGCGCCGTCGCGGAGGCAGCACGACCGCAGGATCGAGAGCGCGAGGCGGCGCCAAAGCCGGCATGACAGCGGGCGGCGCCTGGCTTGTCCCAAATAGACCAAATACGACCGTCAACTTGTCGAATCTGCCCTGTCTTGTGTCAGGCGGTCGCATACGGTCCGGCTGGTACGAAACAGACAAAAGATCCGGGATGGTGGTCGTATTGCGACCGTTTGATACAAGTCGGTGAAGCGCCCCGACCTCTTCATCGTCGGGGCTTTCAAGGCGGGCACCACGGCGATGTACGAGTACCTGCGCGTCCATCCGCAGGTGTTCATGAGCGTGCCCAAGGAGCCCATGTACTTCGGCGCGGACCTCACGCCGCGCTACCGTCGGATGACTGACGACGAATACCTGGCCCTGTTCGCCGACGCCACGCCGGAGCAGCGCGCGGGAGAAGCCTCGCCCTGGTACTTGTATTCGACGGACGCACCGCGCGAGATTCTCGGATTCGCTCCCTCGGCGCAGGCCATCGTCCTGCTGCGCAATCCGGTAGACGTGATGTACGCCCAGCACAGCCAGCTCGTGTTCAACCGCCGCGAGGACATCGTCGATTTCGGCGAGGCGCTGGCTGCTGAGGACGACCGATTGGCGGGCCGCCGGGTTCCAGCCGATGCCCTCCGACCGGAAGCGCTCTACTACCGCCACAGCGTCCGTTTCGCCGATCAGCTGCGGCGCTGGTTCGACATCTTCGGCCGTGACCGAATGCACCTGATCGTGTTCGACGACCTGATCGCCGACCCGCGCGCGGCGTATCACGGGACGCTCGAGTTCCTCGGCGTCGATCCGACCTACGAGGTCGACTTGTCCGTCTACAACCCGAACAAGCGCGCCCGATCGGGTTTGGTGCAGCGCATGATCTTTGCCCCGCCCCGCCCATTGCGCTCAATGTTCGGGAAGCTTCGCGCGAACCCGCTCGCACATCGCCTGCGCGACCGGATGGTGGCCGCTAACAGCAAGCAGGCGCCGCGCGCCGTGATGGATCCGGAACTGCGGAAGCAGCTCACCAGCGAGTTCGCACCGCAGGTCGCCGAGCTCGGTCAACTCATTGGCCGTGACCTTTCGGCGTGGAGTCGCACGTGACCGCCGACGAGACGGCACACGGTGCCGCTGCCGACGCGGCCGACGCGACCGATGCGGTCGGCGCCACCGACGCGATGCCGCGCGAGATACCAATCCCCGAGGCCCGCGTCACCATCCACGATGTCTCGTTCGACGAGACAGTCGCGCTGGTCATCAAGTGGGCGCGCGAGGGCAGCGGTGGCTACGTCTCGACGCCCAACGTCGACCATCTGATCCGCGCCAAGCGCGATCCGTCCTTCCGCGGCCTCATCATGGGCGCGCGCCTGCGGATCCCGGACGGAATGGGCCTCATCTACGGATCGCGGTTGCGTGGCAAGCCGTTCCGTGGCGCCGTCACCGGGCGCCTGCTGCCCGAGGCAATTGTCCGCGAGACCAGGGACGACCCGATCCCGATCGCGATGATCGGCGGCCGCGACGACGCGCCCGAAAAGGCGACCGAGTACCTGGTCGGCCTCGGCGGAACGATCGTGGCGGCGGTCAGCCCGCGAATGGGCTTTGCCATCGGCAGCGACGAGGACTCGACCGCCGTGGCCGTGCTCAAGGCGGCCGAGCCACGCATCGTGCTGGTCGGCTTCGGTGCACCTAAGCAGGAAACCTGGATGGCGCGCCATCAGGCTGAGATGCCTCATGCGGTGATGCTGGGCATCGGCCAGACGATCGACATCCTGGGTGGCCGCGTGCCGGCAGCACCATCGTGGATGACCAGGATTGGGCTGGAGTGGGCGTTCCGGATGCTCCGCGACCCGCGGCGTATCGGCCGGCGCGTCTTCGTCGACGACCCGCCCTTCTTCTTGTGGATGCTGCGGGCGAGGCTGCGCGAGCGGAAGTGACGCTGCGGCCTTTACGGCAGTTGGGCCGGCGCCTCCTGCCGCAGCAGATGCACGGGGACAGCACAGATGTCGACCTGATCGTCGCCCTGATGAAGCGCGAGCTGAAGCGCGACAGCGACTGCCTCGATGTTGGTGCGAGCGAGGGCCAGTTCCTGACCGAGATGAGTCGCATCGCGTCGCGCGGCGAGCACGTGGCATGGGAGCCCGTTCCTGAGTTCGCGGTGAAGCTGCGGGACAACTTTCCCGACGCGCACATCCACGAAGCTGCGCTGTGCGACCGCAACGGCTACGGCGAATTCCAGGTTTCGCTCGACGATCCGCGTTGGAGCGGCCTCCGAGCGCGGCCAACTCCGAGCGGCGACCGCCACAAGGCTCTCATCGTTCGCTACGAACGGCTCGACGACACACTCCCGCCACAGGTCACGCCACGCTTCATCATGATCAACGTCGAAGGCGCCGAAGAGCTCGTCCTCCGAGGCGGAATGGAGACGATCCGACGACACCGACCGACGATCGTCTTCGGGCACGACGTTGATGCGACCCGGCTGTACGACAGCAGCGCCGAGAGCCTCCACAGGCTGCTGGTCGACGAGCTCGGCTACGGCATCGGTGGGCTGGACGGAGCTGGCCCGTTCGATGCCGCGGAGCTGGCTCGAATCGTCAACGCTGGTGAACGCCACAAATTTGTAGCCCAACCGCCCGGATAAACCTCACCGAGGTCCCTCTCGAAGGGCGAGCAAACTTGCGAGGCGCCCCTTAACGGACGTACAGTCGCAATCCAGGCGCCGCGCGTCCCGGGGTAGCGCAGGAGGGGAGAGATGTTCCACCGCCGCGGCATTCGTGCCGCATTCGTGGTTGTTTCGCTGACGGCCGTCCTGACAGCGTCCAGCATCACTGGCCCGCAAAGTGCGTCCGCCGCAGCCTGGACGGGCGACCCCGGCAGCAGCAAGGTCGACTGGCTGGACCTGGCCGTGACTATGGCCGCTCCGCTTCGGCCGCTGATTGACGCGCTGGAGGGATCACAGTCGTTCAGCACGGGCTCCGATGGGCGACTGACGTTCGTGCTGCTCGGCTCGGACTCGCGCACGAGCTCCGTCTCGCGCACCGACGCGATGCTGATCATGTCCATCAAGGGCAACACGATCACCGCCGCCAGCCTGCCGCGCGACACCGGTCGCGTTCCGCGTCCTGCCTCGATGGGCGGCGGCACGTTCCTCGGCAAGGCGAACTCCATCCTCCATCAGCTGCAGTCCGGCACCACGCTGGACGGCGCGTTGGGCAAGTTCGACCAGGTGATCGAGAACCTGGCCCAGATCGAGGTCGACTACCACGCGCTCATCTGGTTCAACGGCTTTACGACTCTCGTCGACAAGATCGATCCGATCATCGTCAACTCGACCCGCGAGATCAGGGACGGCAAGCACATCGACGACCCGAGCGGCCCGCATGGCGTCTATTTCCCGATGTCGAGCAGCTACGCGCTCTACTCGTGGGACCTGCCGCCGAACCCGTACTGCAACGGCGCATACAAGAACGACACGAACCCGCCCGTCGACTCGCAATACTGGTGTCATCGGGCGCTGCCCTACGTTCGCAGCCGCAAGGGCCCCAACAACGATGACTGGGTGCGCGCGCGCCGCCAGCAGGAGTTCATCGCCTCGACCATCAACGCGGTCTCGTCGTCCGAGCTCAACGGCCTGGTCAGCACGGCCCAATCAGAGGGGATGGGCAAGTGGTGGACGAACTTCCCGATCAGCGCTGGCAACGGGCTGGACCTTTACAACAAGCTGCACGGCGCGAACCTGGGTGCTCACGTCGTGTGGAAGCCCAGCCAGTTCGCCACGCGCATACCCGGGACGTCGTCCTACGAGCTCAACCTGGCCGCCGTACGGCAATGGTCTGCGCAGTACCTCAAGTAGTTATGATCGCCGCCGGGTGGCGCGACTTTTCGATGCGGCGAAAGTGGGGACGAGGGGAACAATGAGGATCAGCCGCAGACGTGGTCTGCTTTCAGCACTCACGCTAGCCACAGTCATGGCCGGCACGGGCAGCCTCGCCGGCCCCGTCTCGGCAGCGGAGTTTCACTTCCAGCCGGGACCCTGGCTGAAGCTGGCGGGATCGGCCGCCCCATTTGTGCCGTACCTCGAGGACGCCGCTCGGATCGCGGCCGGTCCCAACGCGCTGACCTACAACGGCAAGCTGACGGTCCTGTTGCTCGGCTCTGACTGGCGCCAGGGCGGCGGCGAACGTCTCGACACGATCATGGTCATGAGCATTGACTCAGCCAAGCACATCAAGGCTGTCAGCATCCCGCGCGACTCGGCCCGGATCCCGCTGTACACCGGCGGGACCTACAACGGCAAGATCAACGGCATGTTCGGGTACTTCAGGAACCAGGCCGGTGGCTCGCGAGATGGCGGGCTGGACCGATTCCGGCAGGAAGTCCAATACCTGCTGGGCATCAAGATCGACTATCTCGCCTACGTTCGATTCAGCGGCTTCGACGCGCTCGTCGACCGCGTCGATCACGTCACGGTCAACATCCCGTACGAGCTCCGCGACCCGTCGTTCATCGACAAGCCGGGCTGGCCCACAGGAGCCAAGTTCCTGGCAAACTCATCGGCCAACCTCGGCGGCGGAAACGACGCGCGCTGCTACGGCGGCTACCCCAAGCCTGTAACCAACTGGGGCCCAGTGCCCAACTGCACGCGTGCCCTCGTCTACGTCCGCAGCCGCCACGGCAAGCTGGTGGGTTGCTGCGGCAACAACGACTACAAGCGCGCGGCGCGACAGCAGAAGTTCGTCTTCGAAGCGATCAAGCGCGTCACCGACGGCTACAACAGCTCGATCACCTCAGGTCTGCGCTCGACGGCCAACAGCAACCCGAGCAGCATCTACACAACCATCCCAGGCAGCAGCGACCTGCAGCTGTGGACCAAGCTGAACGGCTCCTCGTTCAGCTCCACGAGCGACTCCAAGGTCTTCATGCCGCCAAACTATGCCCACCACATCGGCGGCACGTCATCGAACGAGCTCAACCTGACCGCGATCAGGAACCTCTGCAACAGCTGGTTCGACGACATCTAGGTCGCGGCGGAGGATTCGTCCTCCACTGACGCGACCTGTCCACTGCTCGCTGCCCTACCGGTGACGATCCGGCCCGCGTTGCGTGACAGCACGAGCGCGATACCGATTGCCCCGAACACCAGGTAGATGCGCGGCGGGGACTCGTACATCGAGCTCGCCACGGACTCGGCCAGGGCGTTGATGAAGAGCATCCAGGCGCCGAGGCAGAACGCCAGCAGGACGGGCGCCGACACGCGGCGCGTCGAGCGCCACAGCGACACGCCGATCGACCCGAGGAAGACGACGTAGGCGACGACGCCGAGCACGCCGATCTCGCCCAAGACGTGCGGCCAGAACGTGTCCGTCACGTAGGCCGGGTATTGGGGCGTCAGACCCCAGATCCGGTCGAGGCCGTACTCCGCGTAGACCGGGCTGAACTCGAGGCGGCTCATGGGACTGCCAAATCGGCCGAGTCCGGCGCCGAACGGAAACTCGGTCGTGGCGATCTGAAGCGAGGTCTGGTAGAGCAACAGCCGAGGATTTCCGTTTACGAACTGGATCGGGCCCGCCATCCTGTGCGGCTGGCGCTGGCGGGGAGTCGAACCACTCGTTGATCGTCCGATCCCACAGGGTCCGCAGTCCCGGCGCAAAGATGATCGCCAGCACCAGCGCTGCGACGCCGACCGGTAGCCACAGCCGTATGACCGCTCGACGCGACACGCCGTGCCTGATCTGGGCGACGAGACCGGCCACGAGCGCAAGGGCAAGACCGACGATGGCCCGACGGCGCCCCGAGAGAAACATGGCGGCGCCGAACAGCGCCGCCCCGACGAGCATCCACCATCGTCGGAAGACGATGTAGTTGCTGAACAGGAAGATGGCCACGAAGGCCATGAACCAGGCAAAGAGCACCGGGAAGACGAAGACGGACTCCAGGCCCGGCAGTTGGCCGCGGACGTCGGGGACCGACGGCAGGCCGAGGATCGATCGGAAGGCAGCACCATTGATTGCCTCGAGAAACGCGACACAAGCACCAGCACTCCGACGGCGAGAACGGCCACGCGAAGCCTGCCGCACGTCGCGATCGTCGAAGTGGTGCCACAGCACCAGGTACAGGAAGACGATGCCCTTGAGCATCAGCAGCAGGCCGAGGATCCAGACGTTGGCGGGTACACCGTTGAGCAGGCTGGCCACATCCCCAACAAGACGACCAGCAGCATGGCGCCGTCTCGAACAGGCTCGATCCAGCTTCGATCGCGCCACGGCTTCGTTCGCCACAGCGCCACCAGCACGAGCACGGGCAGTACCGCCTCGTCGTAGCTGCGCACGCTCGCGCCGAACCAGCGCGCGAACGTGTCGTAGAACAGGATGAACAACGCAAAGCCGAGCAGCGCCGGCTTGGGCATCCACAGGTAAGCCAGCGCCACGAGAATCGCGCCGCTGACGGCAAGCGCCGGCTGCTTTGGCCCGGGGGGCACGACCGTGCCAATGATTGCCACGACCACCGCGATGGCCGCGAAGATCGCGAGGGGAACCACCGGGTTGTACCGTCGAAACGGCGCGACGTGGCTATCACGGCGACGTCGCCGGCTGAATTCGTCAAGCACCGGCGGATAATGTCAGATCGGCTGTCGCCTTCGAGCACGGGCGGTGCTTCGACAGCCGCGGGCTCGTGGATCTGCATTGACTCGTCGCGTAGCGCAGGTCTTTCGCGTACCGAGACCGAACGACGCTTACCGCCCAACGAAACAGCAGCGAGCCGAGGTATGGCTCTGCGTGGAGCAGGGAGCGCTTGCGCCGCATCAGGCCGGCGGTGAACTGCTCGGCGTGGAGCATCTTTGTCGATTCGCAGCGCGAATCGATGACGTCGACCTAGCACGCGCGCGATCCGCTTGGAACATCACGTCCTTCGGTGAGCGCGAATCGGCGCACCGCAGCCGCGCTTGCCGGTGCCATCGCCGCTAGCCCGTCACGGTGAATGGTGGCGCTGGCGCGCCGCTTGACCGTGGCAAAGGTGCCTCGGGCCACGCCGCCCTCCTCGGCCAGCCGGCGCTGCATCGGCTTGTCGTACAGCCCGGGCATCGTCCACGGCCGCATGGCAGGCGAGTCGGTGATGTCGATGATGCTGAACTTCTCCGAGGCGCCGAAGAAGAGCAGTGGCAGATGCACGAAATCGACGCGCAGACGGAACTCGGTCAGAGAGCACGACGACAGGTCGCCGCGGTACAGCGCCGACCGTCGCGGACCGCCCTTGAGACGAAACTCCTCGGCACCGGTGAGCAACATGCGGCCGCGGATCGAGTTCTCCATCGCCGCCGACGACCACGTCCTCGCCGCTCATGCCCGTACGCCAGGAACTCCGCCTCCGGGAGATCGTCGCGAGACAGGTAGTCGAGCCGGTCGAAGGTCTCGAGCTTCATGCCCAGCTGCCTGGCGGCTGACTCGCCGGTGTCGGCCGCGATCTTCGCCGCCGGCGAGCGGCTTGCCCTCGCGGAAGCTCAGCGCCAGGCGGCAGCCAACCGGGGCCGCGAGGGCGGCAACGGCCGTGCTGTCGTAGCCGGACGACAGCGAAACGGCCATCTCGTAACCCGGCGCGTTGGCCACCGCCGATCTCAGAGCGGCGGTCGCGCGGTCGCGAAAGTCCTCGAACGTCGAGAAAGGCCGTCTCGCGCGGGCGTCCCTCGACGGAGATTTCGCCGTCGTGCGCCGATGCCGAAGTTGTAGTAGACGCCCGTCGTGATCGAGTTTCGGTTGGTCGGCACGTCCATGGTCGGATTTCTCACGCCGTCCGCCGCGACGACAAAGATGGTCGGATAGAGGGTGTCCGGGTCCAGCTCCAGGTCACATGCCTGGATGACGGCCGCGAGTGAATTCGAGGCGACAACCACGCGACCGTCGCGATAGAAATAGACGCGCTCCAACGGATGGCTGGGCGGCACCACGACGAGAGAGCTGCCTCGAGCGACGATGGCGCTCCCGAAAACCGCGGTCGAGTCGGGAATCGTCTCGATCTCGCGGGCTGCCCACCCACGTCCCCTCCACAAGCCCGTTCTCGTTGTGACGGACGGATGTGCCGCAGCGGACGTCCACCACTCCGTCCTCGACGCGAGCGATCCAGGCAAGCGGAGGCAGCGTGCTCGGAAGGGTGGTAGCTGAAGCGCCAGGCGGCAGACACGGTGGCTGATGATACGGGCGTGAGTTTCCAAGCGATCCCCGATCCGTGGCGCGGATGGATCGGGCTACGACGACTGCGCCGCTGGATCCGGGCCACTCGGTTCGCTGCGCGCCAGAACCGTGCCGTGGGACCGCAGGCGCCGGTCTTCGCCTTCTACCCGATGCGCCCGGAACCCAACGCGTCGATCTCGTACGTAATGCGCCGCCTGGGTGCCCGTATCGCGTTCGAGCCGGCCGAGGACGTCTTCAACGTCGCCTGGGACACCGGCACGTGGTTCTCGAAGAGCGCCGCCGGTCGCCTGCGCGCCGAGACCCTCAATGGTGCCTGTCTCGACATCTCCAAGACGACCGTCGACCGCGCGTGGTCGGACGTGGCCGGCTATTCGATCGCGGTCGATCCCACTGACGACCTCAGGTTCGATGGTCGTCAAGCCCGACGAGAACGGGCGGCGTGGCGGCCGTGTGGTCGAGGGCCGCTCAGCGCGCGGCGGCCGCGACCGTCTACCAGCGGCTGATCGACACGCGCGTCGGCGACCGCGTGCTCCAGATCCGGCCGGTGATCCTGTGCGGTCGGATCGTGCTTGTCTACGAGAAGTGGCGGCCCCACCCGCAGTGGTTCAAGGGACCCGAGCTGACGATCCCGAAGACGGTCGCGAACTTCTTCACGAACGAGGAGGCCGACCAGTTGCTTCGTCTTCGCGGCGGCAATCGGCTTCGACTACGGCGAGCTGGATGTCGTGCGCGATGCCGGCGACGGGCGGATCTACGTGGTGGACGCCAATCGCACGCCTGTTCGCCCGAAGGGTCTGCCGGTCGAAAGCGAGGACGCCGCGTTCGGTCCACAGGCGGAGGCCTTCGCCGCGCTGATCAAGGCGCGAAGGAGCTGATCAAGAGGTGATCGGCGCTCAAGCTCAGCGTAGCGAGGCCGCATCTCTTCCACGGCCCAGCGCAACAGAGCGAGCCAAGCACGGGCTCGAGATGCACCGAGCGCTGCCGCGTCTCCACGAGTCCTGCGACGAGGCGATCGGCGCGCATGGCGTGGGCGACCTTGATTGCCAGGCGATGGCGTCCTCGAACACCCGGCTTGGGTGGCAGATTGGCGATCGCGTCAGCCCCAGCGAAGATCTCGAACGAGGTGCGCCCGGACTCCGACATCGCGCTCAAGGCCAAACGTGTGCATCCGCTGGCTGGTGGCACGCTTCTGCTGACCGAACGAGTCGCGTGGGACCCCAGCTTCCTCGGCGATCCGCCGGGCGAACGGCTCGTCGTAGACCCCGCCCACCGAGTAGGGCATCAGGTCTGGCGACACCCGCAACGCGGCGAGGTTCGGCTGGTTTAAGCCGCCGATGTACGGCAGAGGCAGATGGATCATGTCGACGCGCATTCGAAACTCGCCGAGCGACGCACCGGACAGGTCGACGCGGCTGAGATTGGGGCGCGCATTTCCACGCCACGCCGCGCCGCCCCAGAAGCCCGTGACGAGGATGCGCCGGCTGAGCGCGGTGTCCATCGAGCGATAAACGACGTCCTCGCCACTCATCCCGGTCGCCAGGAACTCGGCCTCCGGCGCGTCCTGGCAATCCATGTAGGCGAGGCGATCGAAGACCTCGACGCTCATGCCCAGCGCCCGTGCTGCCTCGTCCGGGCTGTCGTCCTCGCCCTGATAGCCGGCCCACGGCCAGCCGGTGCGGAAGCTGACCACGCTGTCGGAGCCCGCCCGGGCGGCGATCGCGCCGGCCGCGGTGCTGTCGTATCCGGTCGACATCGCGACCGTCGGCCGGTAGTCGGGAGCGTTGGCGAACGAGGAGCGAGCGCGTCGATGAGCATGTCGCGGTATTCCGCGAAGTCGGTGAACGGGCTGCCCGCGCGGTTTGGGCCGCACCGACACGCTGCCGTCGAGGTCGATCACGAGGTTCTCGAAGTAGTGGACGGTCACGGCCTCGCCGGTGGTCGGGATCTCGGTGGTGGCGTAGCTCAGGCCACGATTGATCAGTCCGAAGAGCGGCGGGTACAGCACGTCGCTGCGCAGCTGATTGCCCGTCGCGACCAGGAGTGCGACGAACGAATTGGAGACGACGAGCGATCCGTCAGCGGTCGCGAGCGTGGTAGACCGGCTCGAGCGTGTGCGCCGGCGGCACCACGACGAGCTCGCGGCCACTCACGACGATTCCCGAGCCGAACGTGGTCTCCTGCTCGGCCACCGACTCCAGATGCGCGGGGCCCGCCCACGTTCCCTCGAAGAATCCGTGTTCGCCGATGCGGACCGAGAGTCCGCAGCGAACGCTGACGACGTGGCGACGGATGGTCGCCACCCAGGACAACGGTCGGCAGGGTCGGCGATTGCTGCGTATTCGAACTGCCAGGACGCGGCAGGTGAGGTCATTGGCCTGAGGGCCCGGCAGAAGCCGCGGCCAGCCGACGGACGGCCTCGTAGCGGGGCTGTACGACGCTGACCGCCCACCGAAGAGCCAGATTGCCGAACTGTGGGTCGAAGTGAACGAGGCTCTTCTGCCGTCGTGCGAAGGTGTGCTGCGACGTTCGTCATACCCATCCGCTCGGCGACCTTGACCGCGGCGCGCTCCGGTCGACTGAACTGTCGACGCCTGCGATCAGGCACGCGTCTGCCCTCGACGGCGGCAAAATCCTCCAGCGACTTCCGCGAACGAGGCGTGAAGCCATTCAGCCCCTCGACGTGCAGAACCACGTTGACGGCGCGCTTGGTGAGCCCGAAGGTTCCGCGTGGGATGCCGGCTTCCTCGGCGAGGCGTCGCGGGATCGGTCGGTCGTAATGACCGCCGCCCAGCCGGAACGGCGCCATCTCGGCACGGTCGAGCAAAGACGGATCGTTTGGTCCTCCGACGGCACCGAAGACCGGCAGCGGGACATTGAAAAAGTCGGCGCGGAGGCGAAATTCGGCCATGCTGGCCCCGGCGGTAGTGGTCGGGTATACGTGCCGCCATTCGTCGCGGTTTGGCATCGCCCACTGGGTCCCCGCCCAGTAGCCGGTGAGCAGTGTTCGCTGCTTAAGCGCCGGTTCCATGCTGCGGAAGACGATCTCCTCACCTGCCATGCCAGTTGCCAGGAACTCGGCTTCGGGCAGGTCGTAGAGGCCTCGGTAGGCGAGCCGGTCGAACGCCTCGTACCCCATCCCCAGCAGTGTCGCGGTTGGCTCGCCGCTATCGTCTGTCGAGCCGTCCAGCCGTGACGGGCGTGCCGTGCGAAACCCAACAGCGCGTTGGCAGCCGGCACGCGATGCGACTGCAGCCACGGCCGTGCTGTCGAAACCGGAGGAAAGGCTGACGACCGGCTCGTAATCTACGGCGTTGGCGAAGATTGACGCCGTTGCGTCACCAAGGCGGCGGCTGTATTCGTCGAAAGAACCAAACGGCTGCTCACGGTGCTTGACCAATTCGATGATCGTCAAATCGGGCGCAACAATCAGATTCTCGAAGAGCTGATATGTGACGGGCTCGGACGTGGTGGGAATGGTCAGGCTAGTTTCCAACCACGCGACGCTCACCGTTGGGCGTCTCCTCCTCAGGAGACGCCACAGCTCGTTGGACTCGTGGAAAGACGGACGGATAGTCAGCGTTACGGTCCAGCGAAAGTCCGGCAGCCGTCAGGAGCCCGACCAGCGAGTTCGAGATGAACAGATCTGGACCGACGCGCGCGTGGTACAGGCCCTCCAGGTGATGGCTGGGCGTCAGGACGAAGAGATCGGCACCGCGCACGACCATCCCCGATCCGAACAGCGTGGTCTGGTCCGGAAGCGCCGCGAGTGCGCTCGGCCCGGCCCAGGTTCCCTCGAAAAAGGCACCGTCCTCGTGGCGAACGGACGTGCCCGCGGCCACCTGCGCGCAGCCGTCGCTCAGGCGCGCCACCCAGGCCAGGGGCGGCAACGAGGTCTCGACCCGCAACGCGAGCTCCCACGGTGTAATCAGTGTCATCCGTCCGGTGACTTGTGCGGCCGCAGAGCGTCGTATCGGGGGCTGACCTCGGACACTCCCCAGCGCAGCAACAGATTTCCGATAGCGGGCTGGAAATGATTCAAGCGTTTGCGCCGCCACTTGATGTCGTTGACCACCTGGGAGGCGCCAATATTCGATCCGACACGCATCACCAGCCGCTCCCAGAAGGGACCGCGAGCACGCGGCGGATAGACCACGGGAGTGCCCTCAGCATCGGCGAACGCGCGGATTGCGGCAGCGCTGGCCGGGGCGAGCGCTGCTTCCCCTTCGCTGTGGATGAGCGCGCTCGCGGCCTGCTTCGTTGTCGCGAAAGTCCCGCGCGGGATCCCGCCCTCCTCGGCTATACGTCGCGAGATCGGCTGGTCGTAGTAGCCGCCAACCGAGTACGGCTTCATTTCCTTAGACGCGCTGATATCCATGACGCTCGGTCGCTGCGAGAGGCCGAATGCCGGCAACGGAACGAAGCAGAAATCCAGGCGCAGCCTGAACTCCTGCAGGGAGCAACCGTCGAGCGCCGCTCGGCTGTGATCCCTTCGCCGGTTGCCGTTCTTCCGCCAGATGCCGTTGCCCTGGGTGCCGGTGAGCAGCATCGACTTCGGGAGGCACTCCTCGAACGCCGACAGCACCACATCTTCGGCGGTGAGACCGGTGGCGAGAAACTCGGCCTCGGGAAGGTCGTCGCGAGACAGATAGGCGGCGCGATCGAACACGCTCACCTCCATGCCTAGAAGGGCCCCAGTGTGCCCGCCACTGTCAGCGATGTTGTTGCCAGTCCGCTTGCTGCGGCGACCCTGCCGGAACGTCACGGCTTGCCGGCAGCCGTGCTCCGCGGCCATGACCGCCACGGCCGTGCTGTCGTAGCCGGATGAGATAGACGCGAGCGGCACGTAGTCGGGTGCGTTGGCGAACGCGCTGGCCGTTGCCGCACTGAGTCGCGAGCGGTATTCGGCGTAGGACCGAAAAGGCTCTTCATCCGGCTTCGCCACCTGTCTCGCTCCACCGTCCGAACCGGTTCGCAGGTTCCAGAAAACGTGATAGCTGATCGTGCCCTGCGAAGTCGGCAGCTGGATCGGTGAGCTCGTAACTCCCTCGAAAATCTTGAAGAACAGGCCCGGGTAGTCCTCGTTGCGATCGAGCTCGGCGGCGGCAGCGTTCAGCAGGACCACGAGGCTGTTCGAGGCCAGCAGAACCGACTGTCCGTGGTGGGTGAATACCCCGCTCATCGTGTGCGACGGAGTGATGATCAGCGGCCCTTCCTCGTCGACGAGGACGCCAGAGCCGAAGACAGTCGTCGACGTGGCCGCCGAACGGATGCCAGGGCCGCCAACCCACGTCCCTTCGAAGAAACCCTCGTCCGAGGTGAAGACCGACGCCCCACAGACGACATGGATCGTTTGCGCAGGGGGATTGATGGCGGCTAGCCAGGACAGCGGTGGAAGCCGCGGGTCGACGTCATAGCTCAGTTGCCACCCCGCTGTCATGTGTCGCGCTGCGCAGTCAGTCGTTGATCGGGAAGCAGCGCACATCATCGGCGTCGACGCGCACCGTGACGTCGCTCCCGATCTCGAACCGATCTGCCTGGCGGCTCGGCAGGTCCGCGTACAGCCGCGCGAAGCGGCCACTGACGGCGGCGCTCACGTGCAGCCGGGTGACCGCGCCGTGAAAGGTTATGGCGTCGACCACCGCCGCCTGACCGCCACCTGCTGCACCGTTGCGCGGCGACACGAGGACGTTCTCGGGCGCGAAGAAAGAGATAACGCGGCCGTTGGAACCCGCTGGGGCCGCGACGTCGAAAAGAGACCCCAGGACGGCGCGCCCCTCGCTAACCGGCACCTCGATCGCGTTGCGACCGCCCACGAACGAGGCGCTGAACTCTGTCAGCGGCTCCGCGTAGATGTCGCGCGGTGGGCCGACCTGTTCGATCCGGCCCTCGTTCATGATCGCCACGCGATCGGCAATGGCGAGCGCCTCAGATTGGTCGTGCGTCACGTAGATCGTCGTTGTGCCCACTGCCTGCTGGACACGCTTGATCTCATCGCGGAGACGTGTCCGCACCACGACGTCCAGCGCCGAGAGTGGCTCGTCGAGAAGGAGCACGTCAGGGTCGGGCGCCAGGGCACGGGCAAGGGCGCAACGCTGAGCCTCACCGCCCGATACCTGGCCCGGATAACGGTTGGCCTGCTCGTCGAGTCGCACGAGAGTGAGCAGTTCGTCGACCCGTGCCGTGGCCCGCGCCCGCGGCCAATGCCGTGCCTCGAGTGGAAAAGCGATGTTGGCCCGAACGGTCATGTTCGGGAAGAGCGCGTAGCTCTGGAAGACCATTCCGATTGGTCGCTCCCGAGTAGGTCGGGTCGTGAAATTCTCGCCACCTATGAACACCTTGCCGGAATCCGGGCGCTCCAGCCCGGAAACGACGCGCAACAACGTGGTCTTGCCGCAGCCTGATGGCCCGAGAAGCGTCATCAGCTCGCCTTCGGCGACGTCGAGCGATACGTTGTCCAGCGCGCTCACCGTGCCAAAAGATTTGGTAATGGCCTGCAGCCCGATCTTGCTCATGACTGGCCTGCTGACGCGACACCGCTCGAGTCTGGCCCCACTGCGGCGGCGCGTCCACGGTTGACACGAGCGATGGCGACCGAAAGCACGAACAGGAGCGCGAACACTACGGTTGTGACCACGGCAAGCGGGCCCAGGCCACCGTCGCGGACCTGCATCTGCTGTGCACTCCAGATGGGGATCGTGACGATCGCGCCACCGAGCAGCCGGACAAGGGCGAATTCACCGATTGCCAGCGCGAACGACAGCATTGCCGCCGTGGCCAGCCCGCCCTTGATGCTGGGCAGGACGACTTTACGAAGCGTCTGGATTTGCGAAGCGCCACAAGTGGCAGCCGCCTCGGTGAGGCCATTGACGTCTGCGGCGGCCATGGCCCCGTCCACCGTCCAATAGACGAACGGGAAAGACACCGCGACCGACGCGATGACCAGCAACGCAAATGTTCCCTGGAGCTGCGGGTACGCCATACCGCTGAACATGAGCAGCGCGAAGCCAATGACCACGAACGGCAGCGCGAACGGGATGACTGCCGAGAACTCGAGTAGCGGCCGAATGCGGCGGTTGACGACCCGCGCCCAGTAGACCGCGGGCACGGTCAGCACGAGGACGAGGATCGTCGTCCAGATGGCCAGCCAGATCGACGAGGAGAAAGCCCCGAGAATGCTCGGAGAGGTAAACGCCTCGATCCAGTTGTCGAGGGTCAGGTAGTCGGGCAGCGGCCCAACCCAGCGGCCGGCGACCGAGTAGAGAGCTACCGCGACGATGGGCACGATCAGGTAGAGCACGACCCCGCCGAACAGCAGCCACTTCAGCGTACGCATGCCGAGGCTGGTGCGCTCTCCGCCCGACGGCTCGGAAGTGTCGGCAAACATGCCCGTTGATGCGGTGTTCAACCAGCGCAGGCCGCGGCCTAGCAGGCGTCGATAGATGAACAGTGCTGTCAGAGCCAAGACGATCAAAATCACCGACAGCACGGCGGCGCGCTCAGGCCCGCGGACGGCATCGTCGTGGAGCGCCTGCCCGATCTGCAGGGTGATCAGCGGCACGCGGATGGCAGCGGACTGCCCGGCTAATGCGTACGCAATCCCGTAGATGCCAATCGACCACGTAAACGACAGCACGAACCCGGCGCCCACGAAGGGCGCGAGCAGCGGCAAACCGATTCGTCGCCAGAACATCACTCTTGTGGCCCCGGTTGTTTCTGCGGCCTCGGACCACTCGCGCCTGAGCATTCCCATCGCCGGAACTGTGAGCAGCACGAACAGCGGGATATTGGCGTGCTCGTACGTGATCACGAGGGCTGCGAGCGTATCGCGATCCGGAGGATCGAACGCGAAGCCCAGTGCGCTGATCAGCAGCGTTACGAACCCGAATGTGCCCAGGGTGGCGATATAGGCGAACGCCAAGCCGATACCGCCGAAATGCGCGGTCACATTCATCAACCCGAGCCAGGCGGATCTGCGGCCTACGAACATCCGGCTGATCAGCCAGGCAAGGGGAAGGCCGAAAAGGACACTGATCGTCGCGCAGATGAGCCCGAGCTGGAGGCTGGTGGTGATCGCCCGCTGATTCAATGGCTGGCTCAGAACCCTCGTCCACGCATCCAAGCCAATGCCGTCAGCGGTTATGAATGAGCGTGCGAGCAGATTGAGGATCGGAGCTATCAGGAATACGGCCAGCACCAACAGGAGCGGTACGGCTGGTGCCCAAGCGGCGACTGAGCCACTTACCGCTGCCAACAAGCGGCTGCGGCTCGGGGCAAGTTCCTGGTCCGAGGTCACGGCCACGATGCGAGTTTCGCTGCCTCTGGTCGATCAGCCTCCGCCGACGACCTCGTTCTCCCAGATCATGCGGACTGCCTCGGGATCGACCGACCGCCAGTCGATGGTGTCGACGACTTCGTAGTCCTCGTCAGGCAGCCAGTTCCCCTTGGCCTCCTCGGGCACGACCAGCGGATCGTCGCCGACTACGGAGCGAATTGGCCGCGCCCCGTAACGGGCAAAGATCTGTTGCGCCTCGTCGGTGAGCGCCCAACCCATGAACATCTTGGCGAAATCCTGGTGCGCGGTCTCATATCAATTCATCATCAACGTTTGGGGGGCCACGACCGAGCCGTCCTTGGGGATCACCAGCTTGTAGTTGATGCCGTCCTCTTGCAGCTGCTCGAACCACGGCGCGTTGTTGAAGTCGTATCGCACCGCAATGGGCACCTCGCCGCGTTCGAACGTCTCGAGGGACGCCTGGTCGACGATGTTCGGCAGCAGCCGCTTGCCGAATTCGATGCCTGGCTCCCAGTTCGCCACGGTCCCACCCGCGGCCAGGTTCATCGCCAGAAACGCCCACGTCGCGCTGCCGCTGGTACCGACCCGGCCCATGCCCACGCGGCCCTGGTACTCGGGCTTTGCCAGATCCGCCCACGTTTCCGGTATCGGGACACCAGCGTCCTCGAGGGCGTCCACGTTGATCAGGTATGACGGGACGCCGGTGAAGGTCCCAACCCAACCTGGCCCGTGCCAATCGGCGGGAAGCTGCGCTGCTTCGGGCGGCTCGTAGTCAGACAGGATGCCGACCTCCTCGGCCTGGGGGATGAAGAGGATCCCGATGTCCGCGACGCTCGATTGAGGATTGTTCTTCTCAGCCAGCCACGCTTGGATTTCTTCGCCGGAGCCCATGCCTTCGCCTATGTCGCGGTCCTCGCGGTTGCAGTCGAAGCCGAAGTTGACCTCGCAGAAACGAGTGAACTGCTGGCCGTAGTTACCGAAGGTGTCGCTGGTGGCTATCGTGTGGAAACTGTGCGCTTGCTCACCGGCCGCGGCTCTGTCGTATGCAGCCGGGCTCGCGGATGGCGAGCTGGCCGCAGGGGACTGGCTACCAGTTGGCGAATTGCCCGTGCCGCCCGAGCATGCGGCGAGCGTGAACACGACAATGATGAGTGCCAAGTGAGACACGGATCGAGACAAAGCCAAGCGCCCTCTTCCCCCTAAACCTCCACCGGTCTTGCTGGGCGGCAGAGCCTAGCAGACACCCCAAGCCGCCCAGAGCGGCCGTTCAGCGTCCCTCCTGGTTGACCACCGCGGGGATCGTGCGCAACAGGATCTTGAAGTCGAGCAGCAGCGACCACCGGTCGATGTACTCGAGATCGAGCCGAACCCAGCGATCGAAGTCGGGCTCCCGCCGCGCGGAGACCTGCCACAGGCCGGTGATGCCCGGCTTCATCGAGAGGCGCCGTCGATGCCACACGTCGTAGCCGTCCACCTCGCTGGGCAACGGCGGACGTGGCCCGACCAGGCTCATCTCGCCGCGCACCACGTTCCACAGCTGGGGCAGCTCGTCGAGGCCGCTACGGCGCAGGAAGGCGCCACTGCGGGTCAGCCGCGGGTCGTTAGTGACCTTGAACGCGCGGCCGCTGATCTCGTTCAGCTCCTCGATCTCGGCCAGGCGCTCCTCCGCGTCCGCCTGCATCGTCCGGAACTTGAGGAGCTCGAAGCGCCGGCCGTTGAGCCCGACTCGCGTCTGGCGAAAGATCACCGGGCTGCCGTCCGCCGAGCGGATGCGCAAAGCGATCAGCCCGAAAATCGGGCTGAGGACTAGTAGCGCCAGTCCCGCCAGGACGAGATCGGCCATGCGCTTGACCATCAGGCTGATCGCTCGATCCGGGCCGTAGGCCAGCGACACGACTGTTGTCCCATCGAACTCCTCGGAGTAGCCACCGGCGATGCCCGGTCCGATCCCGTCGCCTGGGATGCGCACGACCTTGCCTTCACCCGCACACAGGCGGGTCACCGGTTCGACGAGGTCCCACTCGCCCACCGGCAGGCACACGGCGACCTCGTCGACGACCTCGCGGTGAAGAACAGCCTGCACGTCCTCAACGCGCCCCAACACGGGACGCGTCAAGCCGAACATGACGCCATCCGAGGCGGCCAGGTGGCCCATCACGTGCAGGCCCAGACCGGAGTGACGTTCAATTCTGTCGGCAAAGTCCTGGCCTGCCTGGTTGGCGCCCAACACGAGCAGGTTGCGTGTCATGTAGCCGCGCCTGCGGAACCAGGCAAACACCGCGCGCAGGACGACCCGGCTGACGACCGCCGTGACTGCCAGCGCAATGAACAGCACCCCGATCAGCAGCCGACTGGCGTCGGACACCTTGATTACGAACAGGATCGTGATCGTGGCCAGCAAAAGCACTGCTGTGGCGCGCAGCAACCCGATGATCTCGCTGCGTAGCGACCACCTGGTGCGGACGCGGTAGAGGCCGCCGAACCACACAAGCACCACCCAGCCGGCGCCGAACGCGGCAGCCGCCAGCCACGGGTTGCCGCCCAGCCTGTGCCACGCGTCCTGCCACTCGGCGCCGTAACGGGCGACGGAGATCAGCACGAAGATGGCCACGGCGGTCGCGAAGTCGACCGCCATCAGCGCCGCCCTGAACGCGGTCGTGTGTCGGCGAACCATGTTGGGTCATATGCTCGCGAGCACCCCGTCGAGTGTCCATACCGGCACACACCCCGGTCATGACAGGGACGCGAGGCCGCTGCCGTTACCGGTGGTGCCTCGCCGTCCTATGCTGCGGCCGTGACTCACGACTGGCGCTCGATGGATATGCCCGGCGTCATGCGGCGCACTGTCCAGATGCGCGCCGACGGGCGAGGCTCTTTCGGCGAGGTCTGGCGCGCCTCCTCGACAACTCCCCTGAAGGCCGGCGCGTTCGTACAGGCGAACCTCTCCCGATCCGAACGCGATGTGGTGCGAGGCGTGCATTTCCACCTGCGCCAGAAGGACATGTGGGTTGTGCTCGAGGGACGCGCCCACGTCTGCCTGGTCGACCTGCGGGACAGCCTGGCTGGGGGATCGACTCCTCCGCCGGCCGTCGCAGAGACCTACCAACCCGGCGACGCGGTGTTGATCCCGGAAGGCGTGGCCCACGGTTTCTGGGCACTTGAGCCGCTGTCGCTGCTGTACCTGGTGACGAATGAGTACGACGGCACCGACGAGCACGGGTTTGCGTGGAACGATCCAGATGCCGGGGCCGAGTGGCCGGCCGGCGTGCCGACCCTGTCTGAACGTGATGCCGCCGCGCCCAGCCTGGCCGAAGCGATAGCCATCGCCCAAGCTAATAATTAGGGGGATCAGCGCTGCGGACAGACCTCGTCCAGGTAGGCGTCCAACGCTTCGCGCCACGGGCGCAGCTTGACGCCTGCATCTGCGGCCCGACTGGTGTCGAGCACGCCCCAGCGGGGAGGGGTGGAGGCCCGCTGGTAGTCGGCGAGGCTTATTGGCTCGACTTCCACGCCCGGCCGGCAGCGGCCCAGGACGGCTCGTGCCCATTCGAAGCGTGACGCGACACCCTCGTTCGCCAAGTGGTACGTGCCGGGGGGCGCCGTGCCGACGAGCGCGATGAGGGCGGGAGCGAGATCCGAACCTCGTGTGGGACGGGCCATCTCGTCGATGACTACGTCGATCCGAGGTACGGCCAGCCCATCCGCGGCGGCCAGGATGCGTTGCGGAAAGTCGTTGCCAGGCGGCCCGAACAACCAGGAGGTGCGGATGATCCAGGCGCCCCTGCCGGTGCCGTCTCCAAAAACGTCGCGAATGCCCTGCTCTCCGAGCAGCTTGCTGCGGCCGTAGGCGTTTGGCGGCGCCATCTCGTCGTCTTCCCTGTAACCGCGACCGTCATCACGATCGCCGCTGAACACCTCGTTCGTCGAGATGAAGACGAGCTCAGCGTTGCCCGTTGTACAGGCGTGGGCAAGCTCGATCGTGGCCTCCGCGTTGCGTCGCATCGCAAGCGCCGGGTCGCGTGCGCAGCCGTCAACGTCGGTCCAGGCCGCGGCGTGGATCACCCGTGTTGGCTTGTCCCGCGCCACCATCCGGGCAGCGGATGAAGGGTCGTCAAGGTCGTAGTCAGGTCTCACCCATTCAATGACCTCAGCGCCCGTGCGGCGCAGGTCCTCCACGAGCGCGGATCCCGCCCGACCGTTAGCGCCGGTGACCGCAACGCGCTCGCCCGCAACCACGACGCGCTCGCTCACGACGCCGGCGTCGATTGCTCCAGCCGCGTGGCGTATTGCTGCGCGTACCACGCATCCCAATCGGAGCCACGCGCCTGCTCCCACCAGCCTCGATTGGCCGCGTACCAGTCGATCGTTGCCGCCAGGCCGTCGTCGAAGCCAACGCGCGGTTGCCAGCCAAGCCGTGCAATGCGGCTGCCGTCCATCGCGTAGCGGCGATCGTGGCCGAGCCGGTCATGCACGCTGCGCAGCAGCGACGCCGGCTTGCCGAGCCGTTCCAGGATCTGTTGCGCGACCTCGCGATTGGCCCGCTCGTGCCCGCCCGGCACGTTGAGCACAGCACCTGCGGGGGCCATGTCCAGGGCGACGCCCACCGCGTCGGCATGATCGTCAACGTGTAGCCAGTCACGGCGTTGCTGGCCATCGCCATACAGCGGCAGAGGTTGATCGCCGAGGGCGTTGGTGATGAACAGCGGAATGAGCTTCTCGGGATGCTGGCGCCGGCCGTACGAGTTGGCGCCGCGGGTGATCACTACGTCCACACCGTGCGTCTCGAAGTAGGCGAGGCAGAGAAGATCGCCGGCCGCCTTTGCCGCGGCATACGGGCTGCGCGGCACCAACGCGTCGTCCTCGGTGCGATAGCCCGTATCGACGTTGCCGTAGACCTCGTCAGTTGAAACCTGGACGACGCGCAGCGTCCGGCCCTCGGCCTTGGCTCGGCGTGCTGAGGCGAGCAGCGTGTTGACCCCGATCACGCCGGTGCGCAGGAAGGCATCGGCGGCGGCGATCGATCGATCGACATGGGTCTCGGCGGCGAAATTGACGATGGCGTCGGCGACCTCGGACAGGTGAGCCACCAGCGCCGCATCGCAGATGTCGCCGCGCATGAACTCGAACCGGCCGGCGAGCGTAGCGTCTGACTCGACCGCCTCAAGGTTGGCACGATTGCCGGCATAGGTCAGCAGGTCCAGCACGACGATCGAATCGTTTGTCGCTGCCAACCGTCGGGCAACGAAGGCCGAGCCGATGAACCCGGCCCCGCCGGTGACCAGGAGGCGCATCAGCAGCGCATCAAGGGTGGCGCATCAGCCGTCTGCCACCGTGCTCCCGTTCGGGTTCGAGGCGAGGCGCGCGGCTACGAGGAGAGACTCCGTCGTACCGGCGTCAGACCACTCGCCCTCGTAGCGGTGGCCCATGAAAGCGCCAGCACTCACGTAATGGTTGAGCAGCTCAGTGATCTCGAGCTCGCCCCGTGTTGACGGGCGCAGCCCGGCGATCACCTCGAACGCATCGGGTCGGAGGAAGTACACGCCGATGGGAATTACGTCGCTCTTGGGCACCCGTGGCTTTTCCTCGAACGCCACCACCTCTCCGTTGCCATCCAGCTCGGCAACGCCGAAGCGCTGTGGGTCGCCCACCCGGTAGAGCAGGCAGCCGGCGCCATACGAGCCCTTCTCGAAAGAGTTGGCCACATCGGCCAGCGCTGGTCCGTGCAGGACGTTGTCCCCCAGGACCACGCAGAAGCATTCGTCGCCCACGAAGTCGCGCGCCAATCCGATTGCATGGGCGATACCCAGTGGCTCGTTCTGGTAGCGATAGGTCAGATCGAGGCCAAACTCGCTGCCATCGGCCAGCAGCTCGACGATGTCGCCGATGCTCTTCCCGCCGAGGATGACCAGCACTTCGCGGATGCCCATGCCGCGCAGCGTGTCGATGGGGTAGTAGATCATCGGCCGGTCGTAAATCGGCAGCAGGTGCTTGTTGGTGACGCGCGTCAGCGGGTCGAGCCGTGAGCCATTGCCGCCCGCCAGGATGATGCCCTTCACGACCCGATGCTAGACGCTATCCCCTCCGCAGTCGGCCTGTGCCATCGTCATCCGCCGTACCAGCGCGCTTGCAGATCCTCGCCGAGCAGCTCACCAAGTCGCGTGACGCTTGGCGAGAGCTCGTCGCGAAGGCTTGCCAAGAGCTGCGGGTCCGGCGGCCTTGCTGGGGCCACGCGCCGATTGGAACGCCGGATGGACTCGGCAAGGCGACTGCCGGCGGGATGCCACCTTTTGGGCACCGTTGCCTTCGCCATGTCGATCACGCGACGGGACCTGATCAGGCGAGCCACCACTGGCGACCGCGTCTCCCAGTGGAGAGCCACCATTCCCGGTGGCTCGATGTCGTCAGTCGAGGCGCCCAGGAACTCGAGCACCGATGCCAGCCACGAATGGGGATCCTTGAGCTCGTCCTGGTAGCAGATCAGGATCTGCGCCCGCGGAAAGAGGTCCAGGTAGCGCTGCACCTGCGGTGCGAACGTGGCCAATCGTCGATACGAGTAGGCAGGCACCATGGATGGGTTTTGGGGAAGGCGTTTCCCGGCAAGCCTGTCGGACTCTGCGCCCAGGGCCTCGACCAGCGACAGGTCTTCACTGCCTTCAGCCATCCGGATCCCGTGAAACGAGATCATCTGCGCGATCGGCTCGCGCAGGCAGATGATGATTCGGGCGTCCGGCCGAACCTCATGGATGCGCTTGGCGGCGACCTCGGACAGCAGGTTGAAGACGCAGGCCTCGCCCACCGTGGCGTCGGGTGGCGCGTCCCGAAACAAAGCCAGATACGCAACCTTGTCGCGGATGAAGTCACGGTTGTCGACCGGCGTGTGTCGATCGAGGTCGGCGCAGAAGTAGAGCGGTTCCTTGGGCCTCGACATGAAGATGTCGGGCCGCTGGAGGAGGGCCTTCCACAGGAACGATGTTCCGCAGCGCGGAGCGCCGACGATGTAGAAGTCGGGCCACCGCTCCTTCATGCGGAGAGTTGAGGCCGGGGTCTCCAGGCCTTACTCGCCGTAGGGGTCACTGGTCGTTGGTCAATGCGTCTATCGCCTCCGTCGTGGTCACGAAGGCCAACCGCTTGCCTATCGGCGCATCGACCAACCATTCCAATTTGTCACGCACCGGAACAGAAAGACTTGGCCGGATCATGGAGTCGCTGCGCATCGCGAGTGAGATATACGGAGTAGCGAGCTCGTCGGCTGAAGCGGTTGCCAAAGCCCAGAATCGGGCCGCATCGACCGGCGCCCAGAGCTCGGCGGGTCTGTGGCGCGGCCTGCCTGCGAACCGAATTCGGCGCGCCGCACGTCGCCAGGCTGGCAGCCAGGGCGCAGGGTCGAACGACGTTGCCGGAAGCATCCACAGGTCAGTGGCGCCGTTCGTGTTGCCCGCTGCCGGGCGGAAAGGATCGTCGTCGGACGGTCGGTACGGCACCCGTGGAGCGTGCGCCTGATCAGGTAGCCAGCCTGTCGAAACGACCGATTTCTCGAGGGCAGCCATGCCCCGAGCGCCCGGCTCCACGGTCGTATCGACTCGAACTCCCAGGGTCTTCAGCTGGGCCACGATGCCCGCTGAAATGAACCGCGATCCGAAGCGATGCACGAGGCAGTCACGGCCGAACGCGTTGCGGTACGCCTCGAACGAGGAGGCGATCACTTCTTCCACGAGGGCATCGCTTGCGTGGTCCTGGAGCCACCTGCCCGGCGGGTCTTGCCACCGCCACGCGTGAGGGTGCAGCCCCAACTCGTCTCCCGCGGCCATCATCTCGTTGAGCTGCGGTCCGTACCTATCAGCGGCCCACCCCGGATCTCCGTATACGCGGGCTATCTGTCCGTCCATGCGCAACGCCATGGAGAAGGAGGCTGGCCTGCCCGTACCTCGCTCCAATCGACCACGTAGCTCGGGCGCGTATTCGAGCCAGGCCTCGAAGCCCAGCCACGGGTCAGGCTTGTCGAGCGGCGGCCATGGAAGATCAGGCTCGGCGTCGATGGTCAGGACGACGGGAATTGGCCGGGTCATGACTGCGGTCATGAAGGCGTGCCGCCAACCTGGTTCGGCGGTGCCTCTTGCAGGTATGGCCCGAGAACACGCGGCAGCGATGTCGCGAGGCTCATTTCCGTGCGCAGCAGCTCCTGCGCTGCGGCCACGATGCGCAATCGGCGCGGTTCATCGGACAGTAGAGAGGCAACCTCGTCCGCCATTCGGCCATAGGTGCACTCGACAAAATGAACGCCCGGTTGAAGCGGCGACGGATCGGCGATGGGCTCACCGATGACGGCTGCTCCGGCGGCAGTGGCCAGTATGAATCGGTGCTCATTGAAGTTTCCCGGGATGCGATGGACGTCCAGCACAAGCCTCGCCTGCTCGAGAGTCCGCCGTCGCGGCGCGCCGAACATCTTGCTTGTCACGATCTTGACCTCGATCCGTTGCTTTTTCAGCTGGCGGGTGATCGAACCAACGAGGCGTTGTCGCCGTCCGACGCGCCCCACAAAGAAGCCCAGGAAGAGGACGTCGATTGGCCGGGCTCCACCTGTCATGAGTGGCCCGGCATACGCCGGATGGTAGCCAAATGGCACGGCGATCCCGTCCGTTTTGAGCTCCGTCTGGAGGGCTGCGGCGCGCTCGACCGAGTCGCCTACCAGTCGATCGAACGCGTGGGCGTCTTGCCGCACCTTCTTCAGGTTAGCCAGCGGCTCGCGGACCATGGCCGCATCCTCCCTCGCTCTCACGAACGTCGCTGAGCCCCAAAGAGGCGGCACTATCCGTCCCATGGTGTCGAGCATCTTTCCCGTCGGTAGGTGGCGGTGTGCCAAGGCACCTCGGCGGGCCGGGACCGTGATGGCCTCGCAGAGCCACAGGATGCGCGATGCGGACCGAGTTCTCTGGACGAGGTCAGGGAACAAGTCCACGTTCCCAATTGCGAGGAGGACGTCGCAGGCTCGCTCGCCTGCCTGATCCGCGACGCTCGAGACCTCCCAGCCCCACTCTCGCCCCAGGGCCGTCACGCCCTCGTTAAGTTCCGCTGTGAACTCTGCAGGACGCTCGGAGGCGATGCCCAGCCTCATCGACGCTCAACCCACGGGGTCATCTCTTACGTCCGACAACAACGCTGTTGGCGGTCCAGAAATGACGCCCGAGCAAAAGCTTGCCGAGGATATTGCGAAAGACGTGGCGCCTGCCGTAGGCCCAGAGTGGAACTCCCGAGGTCGTCGCGTGCCTCGACTATGTCGAAACCTGCAGCACTGAACCATTGACGAACAAGTGCCAGGGGATATGGCCGGATGTGGCTTGGATCGAGCCAGAACGTCTCGGTGATGACCGTCACGTCGGCTGGGTTTGGCGTAACTACGATGAGGTAACCGCCAGGCTTCAGCGCTGAGTGCGCCGCGGGCACGAGCATCACCGCCCGGTTGATCGGAAGATGTTCAACGATGTGGCTGGCAAAAACTCCATCCAGCTCGTTGTCGCGACCCGTCAGGAAATCGATCGCGTCCTGTTGCTCGATGGTGAAGCCCTTCGCGCGGGACGCCTCCGCAGCCTCCTCGGACAAGTCGACTCCCAGTCCATTTGCACCGCGTCCCCTCAACAGCTCCAGGAACGTGCCCCGACCGCATCCGAGGTCAGCGACGAGGTCTCCGCGCTTGAAGTAGCGGGCGAAGGGTGCCTGGATGTTCCTTGTGTCGGCTTCGAGGCCACCGAAGGCAAAAGGATCCTGCTGCTTCAGGCTAGCCATCCCTGGTCACCGTCGACTCCAGGTGCGCTCTCTCAACGCGATGCCAACCTTTCGGCTGACGCCATGCAGGGGTCGCGGAACGACGCGCTTGGCCGACTCGATCAGCCGCTCGTTGGTGAGCAACCGAAGCATCATCTCGTGCTGAATGACCACCGACTGATTGATGAGTTCGAAGGACTCTGGCGCCCACTGTGGGAGGCCAAGGAATCGCACGACACGCTCGAATGCAACTGCGGCGTTTGATCGTATGTCTTCATAGTTCGTTATCAGGACCCGATCCGGGCCGAAGGTTTTCATGTACCGGTCTATCTGCTCGTCGTACCGCGCCACGGCGCGATACTGGTACATCGGCACGAGATGGGGATTGCGCGGCAGCTGCAGCCCGCGGGCGCGCTCCGGCTCTGCGTCGAGGGCCGCGTCGAACTCCAGATCCTCCTGCCCGTTGGCAACTCGAATGTTGTGGAAGCTGCGCATCTGATCCAGCGGATTTCGGGTGGACACCAGAATTCGTGCGTCCGGCCGCCGGCGACTGATTTCCTGGGCAGCGCGATCGGAAAAGAGGTCGTACGCACAGGCGTCGCCCACGAGGCCCGCATGGCCGTCGAAGCGGGCTAGATAGGTAGCCTCATCAATGAACGCCTTGCGATCGAGCGCCGTGCCGGTATCCAGGTCCCTGCAGAAGTAGGGGCGCTCCTTGTCGTCTGGCATGAACACGTCCGGGTGCTGTCGGAGGTGGTGCCACAGGAACGACGTGCCGCACCTCGGTGCCCCCACGATGAAAAACTCGGGCCACGGAGCGCGTCCGATCACACGATCTGCTTGTTCGAGTCATCGCGCCGCCAGGTCTCGCAGCCATGTCGTCGTAGTCGTCGGCGACGCGATCCCATGTGTACAGGTCATGCGCTCGCTGTGCCGCCGCCGCGCCCAGGCCGGCCGCCAGGTCGGCGTCGCCGAGCACGCGCTGGAGCGCGGCAGCGAGCTGATCCGCCCCAAGGTAGTAGAGGGCGGCATCGCCCAGGACCTCGCGGTGCTCGGGCACGTCGTTGGCGCAGATCACGTTGCCGTAGCCCATTGCCTCGACCAGCGCCGGATGGGTGCCACCAACCTCGGTTGCCTGCACATAAGCCGTGGCATGCGAACGCAGCACTTGATAGGCGTGGCCGTAGTGCGCGCCGAGCAGCTTCACGCGCGGATCAGCCGCGGCGAGCTCCTTGAGTCCGCTGATGTACTCCCCGGCATAGGGCGCGTCGCCGATCACGGCAAGGGGTATGTCTGTGTTGACGCTGCGATAGGCGCCGATCACCACGTCGGCGTTGTTCTCCGGCTCGAGGCGGCTCACGTACAGGACGTAGCGGCGATCCTCCAGGCCGAGGCGGGCCAGCGTTCCATCGTCCGGTACAGGCTCCAGGTCGGTGCCATACGGGAAGTAGCTCGTGGCGCGCCCGTATCGCGTGCGGTAGAACTCCTGGATCACGTGAGCGTCGGTAACGAGCTCGATCGGCATCTTTGTCGCGATGGCGGCGCACGCTCGGTAATACATCCGGCCCAGGCCGCCCCACTTCTGGCGCTCCCACTCGAGCCCGTCCACGTTGAGCACGATGCGCTTGCCGGCCAGACGCAGCAGCACCACCGCAGGCACGTTGGCGAGATTGCAGACGTACACCACGTCCCAGTTCCTCGGGATAGCGTGGATCGCGGCGAACAGCGTGTTGACCACGGTCTCGAGGTACTTGCTACGCGGCGCGGGCAGCGTGACGAGGCGCATTCCCCGATGCGATTCCTTGCCACGCGGCACCCAGCCCGTGCGGCCATAGACCGTCACCAGATGGCCGCGCGCCGCCAGCCGGGCGCCCAGCTCCTCGGCAAAGGTCTCGAAGCCGCCATATCTCGCCGGGACGCCGCGAGTGCCGAGAATGGCCAGCCGCATCTGGCCACCCGGTGTCGGTCGTACCATCCGCTGGATGCTAGCGTCTGGCTCCCCGGCGGCCCGCCCGCGCGGTCGGCCGATCCGAGTCGCGCTTGACGCGCACACCGTTGGTCGGCGCCAGACGGGCAACGAGCGCTACGTGGTGGAGCTGGGCAACGCCCTCGCCGCACGCGACGACGTCGAGGTCGTCGCGTTGATCGACGAAGGCACACCCTGGCCGCCTGCCGTTGCCGACGCCGGATCGCTCGGTCCAGAGCCCGAGCCGCGTCTGGAGCCCCTGCGCTTTCGGATGCCCCAGCTGCGCATCCCGCTGGAGCTGCCCCTCGCGGCGCGCCGCGTTGGCGCCGATCTCCTGCAGGTCAACTACGTGGCGCCGATCGTCAGCTCGGTGCCGCGGGTCACTGTCGTCCACGATCTCTCATTCGAGGACCTGCCCGACACATTCTCTCTGCCGACCCGCCTCCGCCTCCAGTCGCTGGTTCGGCTGGCCGTGCGTCAGTCGGCGGCGGTGATCTGCGTCTCGGCGTTCACGCGGGGCCGCGTCCTGGACGTCTACGGTGCCGATCCCGAGCGCGTCCACCATGTCACCGAAGGGGTCAGCCCGCGCTGGCAGCCCTTGGACGCGGAAATCGCGCAGCAGCGCCTTGCCTCCCTGGGCTTGTCGCAGATGTTCGTGCTTGCCGTCGGATCGGATCATCCGCGGAAGAACCTGCCTCGCCTGATCGCTGCCGTGGCAGACCTGCGCGGTCGAGGGCTGCCTGACATCGAGCTGGTCTTCGTCGGACCGAGAGGCCGTGGTGCTCCCGCATTCGACGAGGCGATCCGGTCTCACAGCGCCGAGACCTGGGTGCGCCACCTTGGCTACGTGGACGACGAGACCCTGAACGCGCTGTACGCGGCAGCGGACGTGGTCGCTTATCCGTCCCTCTACGAAGGCTTCGGTCTGCCCGCGCTGGAGGCCCTGGCGTGCGGCGCGATCCTCGTGACCAGTGATGCCACGTCCCTGCCTGAGCTTTGTGGAGACGCGGCAGTCATGGTCGATCCGACCAGCACCAGCGCGATAACCGCCGGGCTGCGGCGGGCGTTGACCGAACGCGGGCTTCGCAAACGACTGCGCGTTGCCGGCCCAAGGCGCGCCGCAGCCTTCACCTGGGAACAGGCCGCCCAGGCGACCGTGGAGGTGTATCGGTCGGCTCTGCGTTCGGCGAAGCGCTAGGAGCGACCTCCTGGGCGGCCCGGTCCTCGCCGACCGCGACCAGCACGCTGGGCACGAGCAGCATCCTCTGGGCCAGGAGCCGCATCTGCGCAGACTTGGGGAAGAGCTCGCGCAGCGCGCGGCTGTCGAGGGGGTTGAGCGCTTCCTCGCCAACCCAGCGGTCGTTTCCCGTCAGCCGTAGCACACTGTGCCGCGGGCCGCGTGGCAGCCAGTGGACGAATGGCAGCAGCGTGTGTGGATCGACCGGGAACCTGGCATTGGGCGTGCAGATGAACACGCGGCGACACGTGCGGACCATCTCGGAGACGAAGCGCGCCTGATTGGCCCGCGATCCGACGTGTTCGATCACGGCGTTCGAAAATCCGATGTCGAACTCACCATCGGCGAACGGGAGCTGCCGACCGTCGGCCACGACCAGCGTGACCGACGGATGGTTGCGCTCGAACGCCGGCACCGGCTCGATGGACACGGCGGTTATACGCTCCGGCCACGGATAACGCGACTCCAGGAAATTTCCGTCGCGCCAGGCGCGGTTGGTGACTCCGACGTCCAGGATCCGGTCGTCAGCCGTGGGTTTCATCGTCTGCATGAACAGCTCGAACCGCGCCGTACGGGAGCGGTACGTGATCCTGTCGGTCAACCGCCAGCCGAGCCCGCGAGGAGCGCTCACAGCTGTGCCGGGAGTTGCGCCTCTGGCTCCTTCGGCGGCTCGTCAGTCGCCAATCGGACCGTGAGGCCGAGCGCGGCCCCGGCAATCAGCCAGTTGATGGCGAAGTGGATCGCGTTGGTCGCCTGGTATGCCACGAACAGGGTCGCCAGCGCCCCAACGTAAGCTGCCGCCGGCCCGGCCCGCGCAGGATCGGAGCTCGATCGCCACAGGCGGACGACGAGCAGCACACCGAAGACGGCCAGCCCAATCGCGCCGATCAGGCCCGAGTCGTGGAGGGTGGCCACGACCATGATGTTGATGTAGTTGAGCTCGTGGTTGGGAAGCGGTTGGAGGTCGGTGAACGACGCCAGACCGGTCCCAATCAGTGGGCTCGTCTGGAAATCCTCAAGTGCCGGACCGACACGCTCGAGACGGAAGAAGAGCGTCCCAAGGTCGATGCTGTTGGTCGTTGGCGGGAGCGGCTCGTCGTCGATTTGGGTGAGATGACTGTTCCGCACATTGGCGTCCATCAGCACCGAACCAACCACCATCCCGGCACCCGTCGCGATAACCGCCGACAGGAGCGCAATTCCCATCCAGCGAGAGATCCCGATCCGTCGCCAGGCAATCACGACGTACAGGAACGCGCCGATCACCAGGCCGATGTAGGCGCCGCGGGTGATGCCCACGCCAATGCCCAGCAGGATGATCGCCGTGGCCGCGGCCCACTGCCATGTGTGCCGTTCGCGCCACCGTTCGAAGGCGAAAAAGGCCGCAGCGGCGAGAAGGCTCGCGTACAGGTTCGCTTCGAACGCCAGGGCGGACACCTTGGGTGTGGCGCTCAACGGCCCGTAGATGAGAGGCGCGCCGATGACGGCAGGTCCGTAGACGTAGAAGGCGACCCCTAGGACAAGCCCGATGATTGCCATGTAGACCCCGGTCCCGGCGAACCATCCGATCGGCTGGTTTCGCGGGCTGGCCGTCAGCCAATAAGCGCCAAGTCCGCCCAGCATCGAGATCGCGGTCCATAGGACGAGGCGCAGGCTGATTCCCGGATCGGGTGCCACCAAGGCTGAAGACAGAGCCGACGCGCCGAGATAGACGCCTGCAGCCACGAGCGGCCAACGAATTTGGCGTAGTGACGGCAACGAGAGCTCAATGCGGTGCCACCACGTGCCCAGCAGCAGTGCCAGGATGGCCGGTTGCTCCATGCGCATCCGCCCGACGGTCAGGTCTATGTCGACGAGCGACATCGCAGCCAACGCGAAGACGATGCCGACGGCAGCGGCCGGATATCGAGGCAGAAGGGCGGCCGTCAGGGCGGCACCGCCCAGGGCAACCGCGGCCTTCAAGGCATCCAACCCGGTACGTTGGCTGAGCCACCAGACCGCGATGAAGCCGAGGAAGGCGACTGCTGCGATCAGCGCTAGCTCGAGCCGGCGTCGCTCCCAGCCCGGGGCTCTGTCGGCAGTCGCCAGGGTGTCGTCCACGTCGGAATGATCGGGTACGGCTCGGTCTCGCGCTTAGCCGAGGGCCTCCTCGTAGGCACCGACCAGCGCGGCCGCCGTGGACCGCGGGCTGAACCGCTCGACCAACGCAGGCGGCGCGCCGTTCGCGTATCGACCAAGCGCCGTCTCGTATGCGTCGGCCAGGGCGTGCGGATCGTCAGCCGCTGCAAAATCGGCGGCCGCGCCGAGCGTTTCGCGGAAGACCGGCGCCGACCCGGCTATAACGCGGCCACCCGCGAACAGCGCCTCCACTGCGGGCAGCCCGAATCCCTCGTGGCGCGAGACGGCCAGCAGCACTCCACGCTGATACGTCTCGACCAATCGCTCGCGACTCACCCGGCCGAGGAAGTCGACGTGCTCCGTTACGCCGCGATCGGCGGCGAGCGCCTTCAGTCGAGCAGTGTCGGCGGGACGCTGATAGCCACAAAAGCGCAAACGAATGTCGTGACCGCGACGCCGGCACTCGGTGAGGGTCGTAATCGCGAGCTCGGGCTGCTTCCAGGGATCGGGCACGCCGACGAACACGAGGTTCGGCTCGCGGCCGTCGTTCTCCACGGCGGACCGTGGCCCCGGTGGTCCCGGCGGGATGAGCGCCGGATAGACGACCCGGATCCGATCGCGTGGCACGCCCAGGGTGCGCTCGATGTCGTCCGCGGTCGTCTCGGAGATGGCCAGGACCAGCCGGCAGTCCCGCAGTCCGCGCAGGAAGAGCTCATACGCCAGGCGTCGGTGCGGACGTCGATAGCTGGGCAATGCAGCCGGCTCGTGCAGCGGGATCACGTCGTAGGCGGTCCGCAGGGTCCTGTCCGCGGCCAGAGGCGATAGCGGCAGGTTTGGATCCAGGCAGTGCCACATGGTCGGACGAGCCGCCCGGGCGGCAGAACGGTCGGCCAGCCATGCAGCCACGGTTCCGATGTCCTGCCTCCGCCATGGCGGTCGCCGGGTGACGATGCGGTGATCCGCGGGGCCGACATCAAGGCCGCGAACGACAACAGTCCGAAGATGGGTGTCGGCCCAGTCGCGCTGTTCGGTGGTGACGGCACGCAGCAGGCCGTCGACATACGCACCGATGCCGCGCATGGTGTGGCCGCGCACATCTGTCGGGTCGGCGGCGAGTGCGGTGGCGTCAAACGCGACAGAACGGGTCACGCCCCTATGATCGCCGCCGTGACGTTGCTCGAGCTGCCCGACGAGCAGCAGCCGGAAGTGGTGGCCGTTGGGCGCAGCGGCCGAACGGCGGTCATCCAGCTGATCTTCCGCACCGGGGCCATCAGGATCCTGTCCCTGGTCGGCACCACGATCCTCGCCCGGATCCTGCTGCCCGAGGACTTCGGCACCTTCGCGGTGGTGACGCTGCTCATCAACCTGGTTGGTCCGATCGCCGACTTCGGCCTCGGCCCGGCGCTTATCCAGCAGGCGGAACGGCCGACCCAGAAGCAGATTTCGACCGTCTTCTTCCTCCAGATAACCATAGCCACGGCGCTCATGCTGCTGGTCTGGCTGCTCGCACCGTTCATTGCTGGACTGGTTTCAGGATCGACGCTCGACCTGGAGGCGATGATCCGAGTGGCGGCCATCGTGCTGCCGATGGCCGCGATCCGGTCGCTGCCGGCGGCCATGATGTCGCGCGTCCTGCGGTTTGGACCGCTGGCGACCATCGAGGTCGTCCAGACACTCGTCTATTTCGTCACGGCGATCGTGCTGGCACTGAACGGCTATGGCGCGTGGTCGTTCGTGTGGGCGCTCATTGGCAACTTCCTGTCGGGCACCATCCTTGTTCGTTTCGCGTGGCAGGGAAGGGTCACTCTCGAGTTCGACCGGGTCGATGCCCGACGAATCATCAAGTTCGGAATCCCGTTCCAGGCCACCGGCCTGCTGATCAGCTCCCGTGAGGCCATGGTGCCATTGTTCGGCGGGCTTGCCGGCGGCCTTGCCGCGATCGGCTACCTCAACTTCGGCTTTCGCCTCGGCCGCCTCGCGGGCAGCGTCGACGAGGTCATCGGACGCGTCGCGTTTCCCGTCTTCAGCCGCCTCCAGACAGATTCCGACAGGCTCGGCCGGGCGCTGACCTGGACCATCGAGACGATGGCCTTGATGCTGACATTTCTGCTCAGCTGGTCCATCGCCGTCGCGCCGTCGCTCATTCCGTTCGTGTTCACCGAGCGCTGGCGGCCGGCGGTGGAGGTCTTCCAGCTGGTGGCCCTGGCGACGTTCGCGCTGGTGCCGGGCAACTTCGTGCGCGGACTCGCTTTCGCCACTGCCCAGGGACGGGCCATGTTCAACTGGTCAGCGGCGACGCTCATCCTGCTCGCCGTGATGTTCCCGATATTCCTGATCCAATTCGGCGTGGCCGGTGGTGGCCTGGCCTTCCTGATCTATTCGATCGTTCAGCTCGTCTGCTACGTCTGGGCGTCGCGCAAGAGCACGGACTTCCCGTGGCTGCGCCTGTTGCGCATCTACGGGCTGGCCTCTGTGGCCGCCCTGATGTCGGCCGTTGTCAACGCGGCGATTGGTGGCTGGATTGGCCTGGTCGTCTCGGGCTTGTCGTTCGTGATCGCCTTCTCCGTGCTCCTGGTGGTTTTCGAGCGCGACCAGCTCAACCGGGCCTGGCGGCTTATTCGCGGCGATTTCTCGTTCCGCGATCCGGACGCCCGTCAGCCGATCGTCGACGCGTAGAGCTCCTCTGCGACGCCCTGGCGCGCCATGAGCGCGCGCCATGAGGCGAAGAACGCCTGGCGATCGAACTTACGCGCGTGCTCCCTGATCGCGGCGCGATCGATAGTGATCGAGTCGAGCCTCTCGATTGCCTCGGCGATCCCCAGCGTGGACTGCTTGCTGAAAAGCACGCCAGTCAGTCCGTCCACGACCGTCTCGGTTGCGCCGCCGCGGCCGAAGGCGATGACTGGTTTACCCGCCGCCATAGCTTCCACGGGAGCGATCCCGAAATCCTCCTCGCCGGGCAGCAGGTATGCGTGACAGCGCATGAACAAATCCACCAGATCAGCGCGCGGCAGCTGGCCCATGAAGCGAACGGTCGGCCCCGAGCTGCGCTCGAGTCGCGCGCGCTCCGGTCCGTTGCCGACTACGACAAGCTGGCGTCGCAGAGAGCGCGCCGCGGCCACTGCCAGGTCCAGGCGCCGATAGGCCAACAACCGCGATGCGACCAGCAAGAAGCCGTCGTCCTGATCGGACAGCTGAAACTCGTTCACGTCGACCGGTGGATGGATGATCTCGGCGTCGCGCCGCCAGTGGCGACGGATCCGCGCACGCACGGTCCGGGAATCGGCCACCAGGACGTCCGGCGCGCGAGCCGTGACGCGATCCCACGTCTGTAGGGCCGGGCGCAGCGCCCGCGCGGCGACGCGGGCCGGAAACGGATAGCTGGAGCCGCGCAGGTAGTCGTCGAGGCCCCACGCATAGCGCATTGGCGTGTAGATGTAGCTGACATGGAGTGCCCGCGGATTCGTCCGCACCGCCTTGGCGAATGCGACCGAACTGCTGACGACGAGCTCGGCGCCGCGTAGGTCCAGCGCCGAGAAATAGAGCGGGTAGAGCGGCAGCAGGCTGCGAAATCGACGGCCACCAAGGTGCCGTTGGAGGGGCCAGGCATGGACTCTCGCCGGGTCCAGCCTCTCGCTGAACGTCAGGGAATTGAAGAAGGTGGTGTACACCCGGGCCCGCGGAAACAGCCTCGTCAGCTCAACGGCGCATTGCTCGGCCCCGCCATCCTGTACGAAGAAGTCGTGAGCGATGGCGACTCGCGGGTCGATCGTGGGCATGCCACGCGTCGCTGTTGCCGCCACCGCGTCTCGGCCGCGCTAACGAAGGTGCCGCGGGCTATCGCCGGCGCCCGCCGCGTAACCGACGAGGTGCCCCACGCCGCCGCAATAGTCCAGCCACAGGGCGATCGGCGCACTGGCCAGGACTTCGCGGCGCAGCCGTCCCTTGGCAAGGCCCGATCGAACCGCGCGTGAAGTGCGCCACAGCGGCAGCAGCAACGCGGAGCCCATGCGAAGCCAGGCCTCGGTGGTCATGCCACGGCGGCGCTGAAAGCCAGAGATCGAGCGACCGTTGTGGAAATGGATGATCGACGTGTTGCGTATCCCGACCGTCTCGAAGTGATCCACGACGATCCGATCGTCGACGCGCAGGACGGCGCCCTGCTCGGCCAGGCGGCGGTTGTGGAGGATGGCCATGAAGCCGAGCCCGTCGTTGTCGTCAAGGTTCTCCACGGCCCAGCGCTTGTACGACACGTTCGCCTCGTTCGTGGTTACCCGTACCGGCCGGTCGCCGAGAGGCGCCATGTGCGGACCCTGGGTGATGAAGTAGCTCGCCCATGCGATCAGCGAATTGGGGGAGCCGTTCTCGATGGCGCCGCCGATGGCCGCCGCCTCGGGATGCTCACGATGGGCGGTGAGGATGGCGGCGCACCAGCCGGGACGGGGCAGGGCATGGTCCTCGGTCGTGGCCACGACCTCGCCGCGTGAAACACGCAAGCCCTCCGTGTAGAGGCGATAGACACTGTCGGCGTCGCTGGAAAGCCAGCGGATATTCGGTCCGGTCTCGCTGGCGGCCGGAGGTGGGCGGCCGCTGCCGTCGACGAAGATCAGTTCCAGGTCCAGGTTCTCGACATCGGGACGGAGTGTCTCGACCAGGCGCCTGACGTACGGCCAGCCTTCCGTTGTGCCCACGACCACCGAAAGTTGAGTCCCCGCGTCTGTCACCTTGCCCGTCAGAAGAGGTGGCGCGGGCTCTCGCCGGGACCGGCCACGTACCCCACGATCTCGCCACCCATGGCGCAGTACTGGAGCCAGACGTGCGCCGGCGCGCTGCGCAGCAGGACACCTGGTGGTCGCTCCTTTGCCGACGCAATACGCCACGCTCGCATCGAGCGGTATAGCGGCAGGACCGACGAACCGGCGATGCGCAGCCAATCGCCGCGACCCATCTTGCGCCGCCGATAACCGGCGATGGTGCGTCCGTTGTCGAACTCGGCGCGCGAGGTGCCCCAGAACCCCTGTGACTGGTGGTGCAGCACGCGGATGCTGTCGTCGTTGACCAGTGGCTGACCTTCGAGCGCGGCCGGAAGCTCGAGGAAATCGATGAGCCCGTAGCTATCGTCGCCGTGCAGCCGATCCAGCACGCGACGTTTGTACGAGACGTTCGCGGGGCCCGAGATGCGCGGCGCCTCGCCATTGACGAGGGGTGGCATGAAAGGACCCTGGGTGAGCACGAAAGCGGCCCAGTCGACGGCCTTCTTGTCGGTTCCGTTGAGCACGGCGCCGCCCACGGCCGCCGCGTCAGGGTGGCGGCGGTGGGCTTCGACGATCTTGTCGATCCACTCTGGCTCCACGTAGCAGTGGTCCTCGGTCACGGCCACGACATCGCCGCGCGCCTTTCGGTACGCCGCATAGCGGAGCTGAAAGACCGAGCCGCCGGGCATCGATAGCCAGATGAGCGAGTCGCCGCCGAGCTCGAAAAGCTCTTCTGCAGTTGGCTGCGCGCAGCCCGAGCCGTCGACGACGATCAGCTCCCCGCCTGCCGCGACCACCTGCGGCACGATCCGCTCGATCGCCGGGCGCGCGGCAACGAAACCACGGATCGTGGGCATGACGGCCGTTACGGGCAACGCGGTCTGGTCCAAGGGCGGCGATTCTACGGGCACGCATCTGCGACGATGCGGCCATGGTCACGAATTTGCGTTTGGCGCTCGATGTCGCGGCCGTCCGTGGCGAGCCGGCGGGCGTCGGGATATACGCGGCGAGCCTCGCGCGCGGCCTGTCGCGGACCGCATCGGAGCGGCTGACGCTGATCGGAGTTCGGGACGAAGCCAGGATGCTGGACACGGCGCGGGCAAAGGTGCCGGCCTTGCGTTTCGATGCACCACGGCTGCCATCCGCCCTGGCGTCAAACTACAACGTCTGGTTGCAGACCTACGCCGACCAGGACGCGCGTCGAACCGGCGCGAACCTCGTGCACTACACGAATGCCGCCGCGCCAATCGTTGGTTCGCTGCCGTACGTGCTGACCGTTCACGACCTGTCGGTCATCCGACTTCCGCATTTCCACCCTTTTCTGCGCGTGGCGACGATCCCCGTGACCATCGCTGCCATCGCCCGCGCGCGCGCAATCGTGGTGCCCTCCGATTGGGTCAAGGGCGAGCTCGTCGGCGGCCTTCGGATCTCGCCGCGCCGGATAGTAGTCATCGAGCACGCCGCGTCCGACATTCCCGCCAATCTCGCCGACCCCGATGCCGTCGTGTCGCGCTTCGGGCTGTCCCCGTATCGGTATCTGCTGAGCGTCGGCACGATCGAGCCACGCAAGAACGTTGTGCGCCTCGTGGCCGCGTTCGAGAGGCTGGCCGCGGAGGATGGCGAGCTCCGACTGGTCCTGGCTGGCGCTCCCGGCTGGCGACGCTCGGCCATCGAGCGGCGCGTCGCGGCCAGCCACTACGCGGACAGGATCGTGGTGACCGGCTACATCTCGAACGACGACGCAGCCGCTCTGACGACCCGTGCGGCGGCGTTCTGTTACGTGTCGACGTACGAGGGATTCGGTCTGCCGGTCATCGAGTCGCTGGCCCTCGGCGCTCCCGTCGTGACGAGCGATCGGACCGCAACTCCGCAGGCCGCCGGCGGCGCGGCAGTCCTGGTCGATCCGTTCGACGTGGCGGACATCGCGCGGGGCGTCCGCGAGGCCATGGCCCGCCGCGCGGAGCTTTCAGTCGCCGGCCCCGCGCGAGTCGCCGGCCGGAATTGGGACGACGTGGCACGTGAGCATTCGGCCGTGTATGAGTGGGCGCACGCGCGCGACTGAGCGCGCGGGGGCAGTCACTTGTGCATGGACCGTCTCGTACGGACTCCCCCGCACTGGTACTAAACGATTGTCCACACCGGGCTCCGGGCGCTCATCCTTAGGCCAGTGAGCGAGGCTGCTGCTCAGACGCGGGCAGAGAGCGAAGACGCAGCCGTCGAGCCGGTTCCCAACCTGTTCGTCGACGCGCGCCAGCGCAACCTGCTTCAGCGACTGCGCTACCTGATCTACGGTTCCTTCGCGGTCCTGGGACTGAGCGTCCTTGTCGTGCTGTTCCGCTCGCCGACCGATGTCCTGGCGCTGGTCCAGGCACTGGCGCTTCTCGCGCTGGGCAGCGCGCTCGTTGCCCGGTACGCACTGAGCCGGCGCCTCACCGATCGCCAGTCAGAGCGCGAGGCCGGACAGACGCGGATACTCCAGGGGATGTCCCGGTCGACCTCGTCGGAGGCCATCGTGGACACCATCGTCGACGAGCTGCGGCATGCGGCGGACGCGGACCACATCGTCGTCGCGCGGCTGCGCCCAATCGACAGAGTCGTCGAAACAACCCTCGTTTCGAGCCGTGCGCTGGTGCCGGCATCGCGCTCGATCCTGCCGGCGAGCGTCCTGGATCCACCCGCCGGTGGCGCCGGCGGCCGATCGCGCTCGCGACGCAGCCGTGGCTCCCAGGTGCTTGGCGGCGCAGGTGACGCCGCGGGAGATCAGGCGCAGAAGGTCGCCGAGGCGCTCGCCACTCGGTTGGGCGAGACGTACGCGCTTTCGCACACGCTTTCCGCACCACTCGTCACCGACGGCCGCGTCGTCGGCGCGGTGATCCTGTCGCGCCGTCAGCGACGCGAATGGTCGCTCGCCGACCGCCGGCTGCTTGCCTTCTCAGCCGAGGAGCTGTCGGCCGCCCTCGGCCGTGCCTTTGCCTTCGAGGACGCCGAGATCAAGGCCAACATCGATGCCCTGACCGGCCTGCCCAACCGCCGCTACCTCGAGGAGCTGCTGGCCACAGTCGGCCCGCGACGGCGGTCCGGCGATCGCCTGGGCGCGCTCATGATCGATCTCGACCACTTCAAGAACCTGAACGATCGCTACGGGCACGCCGCCGGGGACCGGGTTCTCCACGCCGTGGGCGCGCGGATCTCTGCGGCCGTTCGTGCCGACGACCAACCGGCGCGCTACGGCGGCGAGGAGTTCGCCGTCCTGCTGCGCCGCGCCGACCCGCAGCAGGCCGTCGAGGTCGCCGAGCGCATACGTCGGCAGATCGGGTCGATGTCCAGCGACGAGCTGGGCGTCAACGAACGCGTGACCGTCTCGATCGGTGTGGCGGTCGCCGATTTACACGTGACGGATCCAACGTCGCTTCTTGCCGCCGCCGACGCGGCGCTGTATCGGGCCAAGCGCGAGGGGCGCAACAGGGTCATCCAGGCCCCCTCGGACTGAGTACCCTTGGCAACCGTGAGGTTGCGTCAGTTCGGACCTGACGGTGCCAACGCCGTTCACCGCGCGTATCGGCGCTCACCGGTGCGCGACCTTCTCCGCGTCTCCTGGACACATCGTGGCCTGTCCGACCGTGACGTGATGATCGCCTCCTACCCGCGCTCGGGGAATTTGTGGCTGCGGTTCATGCTGTTCGAACTCCTGCAGGGCGGCGCATCCATGGAGCGCGTGACGGAGTTCATGCCGTACGTTGGAAGCCATGGTCGAGCGCCTCGCCTGTCGCCGACCGGCGGCCGCCTCATCAAGACGCATGAGCCGTACCGCGCGGATTACCGCAGTGCCGTCCACCTGGTCCGCGATCCGCGTGACGTCGTCCTCTCGTATTTCAAGTTCCTGCAGCGCAACGGCAAGCTGGTCATACCGCGATCGATGGACGAGGACGCAGCTTTCGACCGCTTCGTGAGCGCATTCATCAACGGCCGCCTTGACCCACACGGGACGTGGATCGGGCATCTGGGCTCGTGGACTGCTGCACGAACACGCGGCACCGCCGACGTGGTGACCGTGCGCTACGAGGACATGCGATCGGATCCGATCGGGACCGTTGAGCTGATAACGCGCTGGTTGGGAGCGGAGGTCGAGCGCGAGGAGATCGCCAAAGCGGTCGACAGGTGCTCCATCGACCAGATGAAGGCGGCCACGTGGGGCCGAACGCCCCCAGGGATACGCCCGTCACCCGACCTGGCGCCGCTAGTCAACGCTGGACTGGTGGGCGGTTGGCGTGACGTTCTCGGCCCGCATCAGACGCAGAAGTTCGAAGCTTTTGCGGACGGGCTCCGACTGATGGGCTACGCGGAGTCCTGAGTTCCCACACGGCCAGCCAGCTCGCGGTAGATCTCGTAGAGACGCTCGAGCACGGCGGTCGCCACGAACGGCCGGGCAGCCTCGACGGCCTCACGCGAGACTGCCTCGCGCGACTGCTCCAGCGCCCAGGCCAGGCCAGTGGCGAGGGCATCAGGCGAGCGATCCTCGGTCAGCCAGCCGTTGCGCCCGCTTATCACCGAGCGGCGGACCTCGCCGACGATCGTCGACACCACCGGCAGCCCGCTGCCAAGCGCCTCGAGGACGACGCGCGGTCCGCCGCCCTCCGCGACCGAGGTGACCAGCAACGTATCGCCAGCCGCCATCAACGCCGCAACGACGTCGCGCGGCTGGCCGCCGACGATGCTCGTCCGGTCGGCAACTCCACGTTCCGCAACGTGCGCCTCGAGCGCGCGGCGTTCACGTTCGTTGCCGTCGCCGCACACGATCAGTCGCGTCGGCTCGCCCGCTGAACCAGTCAAGGCGGCGAAAGCGTCAATGGCAAGCCCGGGATCCTTGATCGGATCGAGCCTGCCCACGAACAGGACCCAGCGGTCGTTGATCGAGCCCTGCGGGAGACCGAGCGTGCTCGCAAGCCGGCCGCGCGTATCGAGCCGATCTGCGTGCGCGATCGGGTGGAACGTGGCGTCGTCGTACCAACCCGACAGAAAGGCAACGCGATCGGCCACCGCCGGGTTGTCATGCCGCAGCTTCAGGGCACCCGCCTCGTTGGCCACGAAAATGCGATCGAACCGTTCGAGCTCCGCGGTGAAGTCGCGATACAGCCACGAGAGCCGCTGCCAGCCGCTGGGTCCGGGCCAGGCGTCGAGGTCGAGGTGGATGAACTGGACGCGCGGTCCGCGGTGGCCACGCAGCAGGAACGAGCGGTACGGTCGGTGGATCTGCAGGATCTGCGGGGAACGGCGCAGCTCATGGCGCAGCCTCGCCAGCGCCGGCACTGTGCGGGGCAGGCCCAGTGGGTGGCGAACCAGCGATTCTGTCGTTGCCACGGCAAGGAAGCGAACCTGTCGCCCCCCAACCTCGATCTTCTGCCACTTCCCGATGGGCCGGCGGACCGCGTCGCTGGTCAACCCTGCAAAGGAAATGACGAAATCTTCAGGTGAGTGGGCGATGAAGTCGTGCAGGAACGTCTGGATGCCGCCGCTCGTGGGCTCGGCAGGGTCGCGCGGATGGACGACAAGTACGCGAACGGTCACGGGTCGGGCAATCTAGCAGCGCATGGCCGGCGTCGTATCCTCGCGGGCCATGGATAGCGACATTCCGACCCGAGACGACCGTCGCATCGCGATCATCGGGCTTGGCTATGTGGGCCTGCCGCTCGGCCTGGCATTTCGAGACGCCGGCCTCGATGTGGTCGGTTATGAGTCGAACCCCGAGAGGCTGGCCGCCCTGCGCGACGGGCATTCGCCGCTGGACGATGTGTCCGACAGCCATCTCGCCGACGCGCTTGCCGGTGGTTTCCGCCTATGCGCACCCGAAGAAGACGGCCTGTCGGACGCCGATGCGATCTTCGTCTGCGTCTCCACGCCGATTACCGAGAACAACGAGCCAGACCTGGGACCCGTGATGGCCGCGGCGGAGCACGTCGCAGATTCGCTCAGGGCGGGGCAGCTGGTCGTGCTCCAGTCGACGACATGGCCCGGGACCACGGCCGGCCCGGTGCGCGAGACGCTCGAGAAATCGGGCCTGCGGGCCGGCACCGACTTCGGCCTCGCCTATGCACCGGAACGAGTCAACCCGGGAGACCGCCGTTTCACCGGCAGCGCCATCCCGCGCATCGTTGGCGGCCTCACACCGTCGGACACGGCACGAACAGCGCGGCTGCTGCGCAGCCTGGGCGGCGAAGTGACGGAGCTCTCGTCGGCCGACGCGGCAGAGCTCGCCAAGCTCCACGAGAACGTGTTCCGCAACGTGAACATCGCGCTGGTCAACCAACTGGCGCTGCTGTGCGAGCGGATGGGGCTCGACGTCTGGGAGGTCATCGGTGCCGCCGCGACCAAGCCGTTCGGGTTCATGCCCTTCTGGCCGGGTCCCGGTGTGGGCGGACACTGCATCCCGGTCGATCCGTACTACCTGGTCTGGCGCGCTCGCCAGTTCGGCGTGGCGGATCGCTTCATCGAGCTGGCTGCCGACATCAACGGATCGATGCCCGCCCATGTCGCCGACCTGGTGGCGAGCGCGCTCTCGCGCGACGGCCGGCAACTCACCGGGGCGCGCGTCGGGGTAGTCGGTGTCTCGTTCAAGCCGAACGTCCGCGACTCGCGGAACTCACCGGCGGCGTCGGCGATTGCGGAGCTCGTCTCGCGCGGCGCACGAGTGAGCTTCCACGATCCTCACGTGGCCCGCCTCTCCGACACCGCCGGCCAGCGGCACGAGTCCGTCCCACTCGGCCAGCTGCTGGAGGAAAGCGACGTCCTCGTCGTGCTGGTCAAACACGACGCCATCGATTGGTCGAACCTCTATGAGCGCGCCAAGCTGGTTATCGACGCCGTGAACAGCTCGTCAGGTCTATCAGTTCGGCCCGGACAAGTCCTTCGCCTGGGCGCCGGCTGGAGCTGAGCCGACCTCGATACGGGAATCGGCCGTCAGGGCTGCGTAGCGCGGCCTGATCTGCTCGACTGCCCAGCGGAACAGGATCGATCCCGTGTCCGACCGGAAATGAATGAGCGACCGGCGGCGCCGCTGGATCGGTTGAGCTAGGAAGTCGACGCGCAGCGCGTGAGCCAGCCGCGCCACGCCTCGCTGCCAGCGCGGCAACATGCCCCGCCCGTGCAGGTCAAGTACCAAGCTTTCCCGCGCTGCGAACTCAGTGGCCGAGGCGACACTGGCCGCGGACAACGCCTCTGCGCCTTGAGCGTGAAGGAGCGCCGTGGCAGCGCGCTTGACCGTGCCGAAGCTGCCGCGGGGAATGCCCGCGTCCTCGGCAATGCGTCTCGGAATTGGTCGGTCGTAGTAGCCGCCCACCGACCAGGGCCGCATCTCCTCCGATTCGGTGATGCGCTGCAGGCTCTCGTTCTGTGCCATGCCGAAGACCGGAAGCGGCACGTCCACGAAGTCCGTGCGCAGCCTGAACTCGGTCATCGAACAGCCCGACAGGTCGATGCGCCACAAGTCGTTGCGTGGCCGTCTTCCCAGCCGCCACATGGCCGCGCCCACGCCTCCGTTGATGAACACGGTCCGCGCCATGGATGGACCGACGGGAGCCAGGAAGACGTCCTCGCCCGTGTAGCCGTTGGCCAGGAACTCGGCCTCGGGAAGTCCGGGAAGCCGCTGATAGTCGAGCCGATCGTAGGTCTCGATCGTCATGCCCAGGCGCCCCGCTGTGCCTGCGCCGCTGTCGTTGGTATCGCGGCTTGTCAGGGGCGGTCGTGCCTGGGCGAACGTAACCGCCCGGTGGCAGCCGTGACGCGCGGCGAGTACGGCCATCGCCGTGCTGTCGTAGCCGCTCGAGATCGTGACGATCGGCTCGTAACCGGGCGCATTCGCCATGACCGACCCGAGCGCGGCGTCAATTCGTGCGACGTAGTCCTCGTACGACGTGAATGGTTGTTCGCGGCGCTTGGGAACCTTTGTGACGCTCAGGTCGGGCGCGACCCGCAGGTTCTCGTAGAAGTCGAACAGGACATCGCCGCCCTCCACCGGAACCCGAATTGGGCTTCGCTCCAGACCGTCGGCCAGCTGCACGAATCGATTGATGTAGTCGATTCCAGGCGGGAGCCGCAGGTTCGCCGCGGTCAGCAGTCCGACCAGAGAATTCGAGATGAAGAGCTCATCGCGGCCATGCCAGCGGTAGACGCCCTCGAGCGTGTGGCCCGGCGGAACCACGAGGAGTTCACTGTCCCGAACGACCATGCCGGAACCGAACGGTGTCGTGGACTCAGCAACGGAGTCGAGCCCCGGCGCGCCGACCCAGCTGCCGGCGAAGAAAGCCGTCGGCGATGTTCGGACGGAGGCTCCGCACTGAACGTCGATGGCCGAGTGACGCAGGTGTGCGATCCAGGCCAACGGCGGCAGCGCCGGCGACGAGCGATAAGACAGGCGCCAATCGACGGCCACTGACCGATAGTAGGACGGTGACGGCACATGACACACTCGAGATGCTCGACAGACATACCCTGAACGGGGCCGAAGCTGCCGCGGTGGTCGAGGCCGCGACCCGAGCTGGGACGGACCTTCGACTGGTACGCGGATCTCCTGCGGCGGAGCGGCTTTTATGCCGTGCCCGAGTTGTCGCGAGTGCCGATCCTGCGTGAAGGCGACCTTGCCGCCACGTACTACGGTGCGGACCGGCCGCAGAGTCGTGGAGGCCGCACGTTCGCCACCTCGGGGACCACCGGTCTGCGTAAGTCCGTCGATTGGCCGCTACACGATCACGCCCGCTACGTGGAGCACCGTGCGGCCTACTTCCGGACAATCGCCGGCCCGGGTTTCGTCACAGCCTGTGCCGATCTCGGGACCGGCCACGCGGCGGCATCGGCACTCGAGATCTTCGCGCGAGCCGGATTGCGCGGCAGCCAGCTCGATGTGTCTCGCCCGATCGACGAGCATGTCGATCTCCTGCGGTCGACGCGGCCCGATGTCCTCTACACGATGCCGATGATCCTCGAACGGATCGTCGCCGCTGGTGGACCGGGCTATGTCCCGGGCATGATCGTCGTCGTCGGCGACATGGCGCCGCCGGAGTGGCGAGACGCGATGGCTGTGCGACTCGCCATGCACCCCGGCCAGATCCACGATGTGTTCGGCTCGATCGAGGTGGGAGCCATTGCCTACTCGGATGGGGCGACCGGCGGCTACCGGTTCCACGACCACATCCTGCCCGAAATCATTCCCGCGCCACGCCCCGACCACCCCGGGGCAGGTCTCCTGGTGATCACCTCGCTTGAGCGGGACGGATTCCCAGCCGTGCGCTACGCCGCGGGAGACCTCGTTGACCGCGTGTCGGTGTCCGAATCAGCAGGCGTTCGCACCTGGGGCTACGGCCGCCATCTCGGCCGCGACGGCAACGAGCTCAAACACGGCGAGATGCTGGGCCTGGATGCGATCGCCATCGCGATGGCCGCGACCGCGCCGGGGATCGCGTGGGGCGTGCGTCGGAGAGGCCTCGAAGTGGTGATCGAAGTCGACGAAGGTGCCTACTCCCATGAGCTTGTCGGCGCCATCCGTTCTGCCGTCCGCGCATCCCACCCGGCCGTGGACGAGATGATCGCCAACGGGCTTGTCGGCGACATCGGCGTGGAACCCGCAGATCTTGTGCAGGCAGGCTTGGCGAAACGCCGGCTCTAGGTAGGTCGTTTGAGGAGGTACTGGCGCCCGCGCTGGATGACCGGCTCAAGGGATCCTGACGCGATGGCCTCATCGACTGCTCGCTTGACGGCGCCTCCGAACAACCCGCCCGCGGCGTAGTCATCGGCCGCGACAAATCCACCCGGACGCACCTTGTGGGAATACAGATCGAGGTCGCTCCTTACGGCCTCGTACGCGTGGTCCCCGTCGACATACACCCAATCGAGTGTGGCGTCGCCAAACGACGCGGCGGCGTCTTGCGATCGATCGCGATGGACCACCACCACGCCGCCATCGATCTGCGTCCCAAATCGCTTGAGGACGCCGCTGTGGACGTCGTCCATGTCGGCCTGGCTACGTGCATAGAGCCGCCGATGCTCTGGATCCTCGGCGTCCTCCGCGCGGCGCCACGGGTCTATCAGGTGCAGCGTGGCGGGCTTCACGATGCGCAGGATGGCGGCGCTGAAATCTCCCTGCCAGACACCGATCTCGGCACCGACAGAAGCCGTGGGGAGCATGTTGAGCAGCCACTCGCGGCGTGCGATCCGATTCCAGCGCCGACCAACGACCGGAATTCGCCCGAGCGCCATCTGCGCTCGCCTTCGTCCGGGCAGCTTCATTTGAACCAGAGCGACACCAGGTCGCGGTCGAGGATCTCGCTCAGCTTGGTGACATCGGGACGCAGGTCTTCCTCGAGGCTTGCACGCAAACCCGCCGATAGAGGCGAGCGCGACGCCGGCCGACGGTTGAACCGGCTCTGACGGAAGCGAAGGGCGAGGCTCGCTCTGGCGTTCGGACCAATTAGGCGTCCAAGGAAGTCGTGCGTGATCCACTCGCCCATGCGGCTGTCGAGGACGCGGCGCACGGCCGCGCGTTGTTGGTAGGCGGCATTGTGCGCGGTGAGGGATGGCGGTCGGTAACTCGGATCGACGTCCAGGAACTCCAACAAACGGGCCAGCTCCGCTGCCGTGTCACGGGTGAAATCATCGAAGACGATGACGTGCAATCTGTCTCGTCCGAACACACCCAGCCAGTGTTCGAGCTGATCTCCGTAGTGCGCCGTTTCCCGGTAGCCGGGCGTTTGCGGCTCGGCCTCACCCGGTCCGTCCTGGTCTGAAAGCCGCGCCTGATCGGTTGCCAGGGCCGCGGCGAAATCGGTGACGGCTTCGTGGCCCTGCAAGACCCGCTCGCCATGCAGCGCATAGACCATGTCGATCGGGTTGCGCAGCATGACGACGATGAAGGCATTCGCCTGGAAGTCGCGAATCAGAGCCGGTGCCCGGCGGGAGACCAGGTAGCGCGTCGTCGCCTCGCCGCGGCGCTTCTCGGACCGCGCACCTGCATACAGGTCGAGATATCGCGACTCGTCATCCGCGAAATGAAGCGGATCGCGTTGCGGATTGACGATGTCCGGGCAGAAGTACATCGGCTCCTTGTTGGGCGACATGTAGATCTCTGGGTGATCGGCCAGGTACTCGTACATCGACGTCGTACCCGACTTTGGGGCGCCGACGATGAACAGGTCCGGCTTAACAGGCATCAATGTCGCAGCGCCGCGCCGCGGGCCAGCTCGCGGTATGTCTCGTAAAGGCCGGCCAGGATCCGTCGCGCGGTGAACGGCTCAGCGGCAGCTATTGCAGCCGGTGCCAGCTGCTCGCGCTGCTGAGCCAGGACCCATTCGACTCCCTCGGCCATCTGCTGTGGGCTCGCTTCATCGACGAGCCAGCCATTCACCCCGGAGGTAATCGTCCGCCGAATTTCCACCACCGACGTAGAGACCACCGGCATGCCGCATGCGAGAGCTTCCAGTACCACCCGCGGCCCGCCGCCCTCTGACCGCGACGTTAGGAGGAGGACGTCGAGCGCCTGCATGAGCGTCGCCACCTCATCCCGTGCGATGTCGCCGAGGAAGTGGACCCGCTCGCTGACGCCGAGCTCGGCAGCCTGCTCCCGCGTCGCGCCGAGCAGCTCGCCCGAACCTGCGACGACCATCCTGACGGTGGGTCGTGACTCGTCGCTCAGCGCAGCGAGGGTGTCGATCGCCAGTAGCGGTTTCTTTATCTCGGTGAGCCGCATGGCGACGAGCACAAAGCGATCGTCGTCGATCGCAGACGGTTCGAGCCCAAGGCGCGCGACGAGCAGCGCGCGAAGTGCTCGACGCGCCTCGTCGTCCACGGGATGGAACACGTCCTCGTCGTACCAAACCGGGAGGAACTCGACGCGGTCGGCAATCCTCGGGTGCTCGGCGCGCAACAGCTTCGCGCCAGGTTCGTTGACGACGAAGACGCGGGCCATCCGCTCCAGCGTGCCATCGGAGAACTGGCGGTACAGCGCCTGGAGCTTGGGCCAGCCAGCCGGCCCCGGCCAGTCGCGTACGTCGAGGTGCACGAACTGGACTGACGGCCCGCGGTGGCGGGCGACCAGCGCCCCGCGGTACGGCCGGTGCACCTGCATGATCCGGCCGTCCTCGCGCACAGCGCTCCACAGGCGGAACAGTGCCGAAGCCGTTCTGGCCGCGGCGCGGGGCCTGCGTGGGAGACCGGTCGTCGTTCCGAGCGGGAGGAAGCTCACCGTGCGGCCGCGGACGGTGAGGGGCAACCATTTGCCAACAGGCCGTGCGGCTGGGTCGCTCGTCAGGCCAGCGATGGCGAGATCGAAATCTGGTGGCGAGTACTTGATGAAGTCGCCCAGGAACGTCTGGATTCCCCCGAGCGTCGGGGCCGCGGGGTCACGTGGATGAATGATCAGAACGCGAACGGAATCTCCGCTGGACGGCACTTGACAGCGACTCAGGTCGCCCCGGCTTCGACACCGGGCTGCCTTGCGACCGCCTCGCGGCCATGCACGACGACCCTCACCCCGGCTGCGGTCGCGGCCGCGACATCGACGACCTGTCGAGCGTCGATGACCGTGACACGCGGATCAATCAGCCGAGCTTGTGCATCCAGGCGTGCCGTCGTTCCCGGCAGGACCGTGCTTCGAATCACGATTGTTCGAGGCGCATCCGGATCGGCGACGATCGCTGCCACCGCCGCTTCGACCTGATTCGCGGTCCACTCTCCAGCGGAATCGAGCGTGCCCACTGCGACGAGCACGCCTGCGGTCCCATGTAGCGCAACCGGGTCACTGGAAAACGTCAGGCGGCCGCTTGCCAGGCCGGAGGCCACGGCTTCGTCCAGGCCAGGTTCACGGAAGGGCAGGACTCCGCGGTTCAGCTCGGCGATCCTGTCCTCGTCGCGGTCCACGCAATGCACGGTGTGACCCATCCGCGCCAGACAGGCAGCGGTGACCAGTCCTGTGTAACCCGCTCCCAGGACCGAGAGCGTCTGGAGCCCCTCGACATCCACGCGGCGGATCATACGTGGTGCCTCCCTGGTCTCAGCGCGTGCCTTACGCTCCCTGGATGAGTCCAGCACGGCGTTCTGCGCCCCCCAGACCGAAGCGAGTCGACGTTCCGGGGCCTCCATCGAGACAGCGCCCACCGAACGTGCCGTCGGAAGCTGACAGCCAGGCGCCGGCGCTCAGCGAAGAGATCGCCGTCGATCCGGAGTCGCCACCCTATGAGACGAGACCGCGAGCGTCACGAGGCGACGACGTGCCGCTGCTGGGCAATGACGAGCTGGCGCGGATCTTCTATGAGATCGGCGACATGCTGGAGATCCGCGGCGACGATGCGTTCAAGGTGGGCGCCTACAGACGAGGAGCGGAGTCGATCGCCACTTCGCCACTCGACATCGCCCAGGCATACCGTGATGGCCGTCCGCCCAAGCTCCCCGGTGTGGGCAAGGCGATCGATGAGAAGCTGGACGAGCTGGCCGACACCGGCCGGCTGCGCTACTACGAGCGCCTGCGCCAGGACGTGCCACCAAGCGTGGTCACGCTGCTCCAGGTTCCCGGACTCGGGCCGCGTACCGCGGGCGACCTGTGGCGCCAGGCGGGTATCAGCTCATTGGATGAGCTCGAAGCGGCGGCGACCGCCGGGCAGCTACGTGACCTGCGTGGCATGAGCGCCAAGACCGAGCAGCGGCTCCTGGAAGGGCTGAAGTCGTTCCGCAAGCGACCGCCGCGGCGGATGCGACTGGGGCAGGCAGCAGACATAGTCGGCCGCCTCGAGCGGCTGCTGGGCTCTGCCGAGGGAGTGGAATTGGTCGTGGCAGCCGGCTCCTTCCGCCGCCGCCGCGAGACCGTGGCCGACATCGACATCCTGGTCGAAACCGACGCACCTGATGTGGCGATCGACAAGCTTCAGCGTTCGGCTCTAGTCGACAAGAGCGACGCCAACCCGGGTGGCAATCCGCGTGCCGCCGGTGGGCGCGCCGGCGCGAATTGGGCGACGGTCCAGTTGCTGCGCGGCCCGCAGGTCGACGTCATGACGATGCTCCCGGGCAGGGCAGGGACGTACCTCGTGCATTTCACAGGCTCAGCCGAGCACAACGTTCGTTTGCGGGCGATCGCCCGGGACAAGGGCTGGTCGCTCTCCGAGCACGGCTTCGCCCGCCTGGCGGACAACGGCGACGTTGCGACGGGCAGGGACGCCGACGTCCGAACCTTCGCGACCGAGGCGGAGGTTTACGCCTTCATCGACCTGCCATGGATCGCGCCAGAGCTGCGCGAGGACCGCGGTGAGATCGAGGCCGCGCGCGCCGGCAAGCTGCCCGACCTGGTCGCGGCTGACCTTCTGCGCGGGGATTGCCACACCCACAGCAACTGGTCGGACGGACACGAGCCCATCGAGCGGATGGCCGAGCTGGCGCGTGCCCGCGGCTTGTCCTACCAGGTCCTGACCGATCACAGTCAGAGCCTGTCCATCGCCAACGGGCTCACCCCCGAACGCGTCGAGCAGGAGCGTCGCATCATCGGCGACCTGAATGAGTCGTACGCACGAGACGGCATCGACTTTCGGCTGCTTCACGGCTGCGAGCTGGAGATCCGGCCCGACGGAAAGCTCGACTACGAAGACAAGCTCCTCAAACGTTTTGACGTAGTTGTCGCGTCGCTCCACGTTGGACGGCGGCAGCCGCGGGCGCAGCTGATGTCGCGCTACCGCACTGCTCTGCAGAGCCCGCACGTGGACATCATTGCCCACCCGTCCGGCCGCAAGATCGGCATACGTGACGACCTGGACCTCGACTGGGACGCCTTCTATCGCGAGGCCGCCGAGACGCGGACCGTGCTGGAGCTCAACGGCTCCGACGAGCGGCTGGACCTGGACGACCGGCGCGCCCGCGCCGCACTAGAAGCCGGAAATCGATTCACTGTCGATTCGGACGCTCACTACAAGCAGGAGTTCGAGAACCTCGACTGGGGCATCTCCCAGGCTCGCCGTGCGTGGCTCGAGCCACGCAACGTGCTGAACACGCTGCCGCTCGACGAGTTCCTGACCGCCGTCACCTCGAAAGGCTGACTCGCAGGCTGAGGCTGGGACGGCGCTAGATGCCGAGGACCGCCTTGGCGATCAGGAAGTAGGCGATCAGCCCGGTGGCGTCGATGAGCGTCGAGATGAAAGGCGCGCTCATAACGGCGGGGTCGAAGCCGAGCCGACGCGCCAGCAGCGGCAGCAGCGAGCCGACGAGCGTCGCCAGCGTGCATACCGTCAACAGCGTCAGCGACACGACCAGCGCGAGACGCTTGTCGTCCACGAAGAAGAACGTCGGCAGGAACGCGATGAGCGCCAGCATGGCGCCGAGTAGGAAGCCCACGCGCGCCTCGCGGAGGACGACGAGAGCCACATCCGTCGTTCGCAGCTCGCCCACTGCGAGGGCCCGAGTCACGGTCGTTGCCGACTGCGAGCCGGCGTTGCCGCCCGTGCCGATGACCAGCGGGATGAAGAGGGTCAGGGTCACGACCGCGGCGAGCTCGGCCTCGAAAATGTTGAGCACGTTCACGGTCAGCGTGGCGGCAACGATGAGGATCATCAGCCACACCACCCGGCTACGTGCCAGGCCGAGCACGGAAACGGACAGGTATGGATGCTCGAGCGGCTCCGCGCCGCCGGCGCGCGCCACGTCCTCGGTCTGCTCCTCCTCCAGGATGCGCATCGCGTCGTCCACCGTGATGATGCCGACGAGGCGGCCCTCGGCGTCGACCACAGGCAGGGCCAGCAGGTCCGCTTCCTGAATAAGGCGCGCGGCCTCCTCCTGGTCCTGGTCGACGCGGGCCGAGTAGCCGTCCGTGTCCATCACGTCGCCAACGAGCGAGTCAGGCGCGGCGAGCACGAGATCGCCGAGGCCGATCGTGCCCTGCAGGCGCCGCTGATCGTCGATCACGGGCAGGGCGATGATGGTCTCGGGCGACCCGCCGCTCTGTCGCACCCGGGCCAGGGCATCGGCGACGGTCTGCGTGGCTTTCAGGTTGACCACCTCGGGCGACATGACTCGCCCGGCCGAGTTCTCGGGGTAGCCCAGCAGGGTTGCGGTCAGTTCGCGCTCGCGCGGCGACAGCCCGGCGAGCAGCTGCTTCGCCACCTTGGCCGGCATCTCGTCGACGAGGCGGGCTCGATCGTCGGGATCCATGTCCTCGACCAGCTCGCGCACGTTGGCATCGCGCAGACCCTCGAGCAGCTCCTGCTGGTGGAGCGGGTCCAGCAGCTCAAAGACCTCGAGGGCGCGGTCCTTGGGGAGCAGCCGGAAAGGGATCGCCATGTCGGCCACGGGCAGTCGGCCGAGCTCCTCGGCAATCTCGAGCGGGTCGGCTTCAACAAGCCACTGGTTGAGGGCGTTGACGTCGCGCTTCGCGACGAGTTCGGGCATGGTCATCTGTCGGCCGTTTTCCTCGCGCGGGTGTCTCGACAGAACGGATGGGCGTCGCGACGTGCTGGCTCGGCCGGGCCGTGCCGGACTGCTATCAGCGTCGGCATCTTAGCCGCTGATCTGAGGCTGGTCGCGCCCTTTCCGTGGCGCCGCTGTTAGCTTGCCGAGGCGACGGCCTCGGGTAGCGCGAGCAGCACCGACAGGCGGCTGGCGGGGAGGCCGGCCCGGCGCACCGTTTCCGCGATGGCGGGCGCCGAGGCTGCGTCAAATACCAGAAGACAGGTGCCGTCCTCGGGCATGAAGATCGATCGAATGAGCCTCACCACGACGTGTTCGAGTGCGAGCTCATCACAGGCGACGCGCGACCTCTCGGTGAGCGCTCGGATGTCCTCGTAGCCGTTCTTCTCCGGAAGCAGCTCGAGCAGGTAGCGACCGAGATGCGGCTCTGTGTCCTGCGTCTCCACGTCGTGCGATTCCATGCCCTGAGGCTAGGCCTGTCCCCCGACTCCCGAAATCGTGGAAATCCACATAGATTTGGTCGCCCGCGGCGGGTCGTCGACCTCCGCTAACGCTGGCTCATGCGGCCGGCCAGCTCGCTGCGCGATCGGAGCCCCAGCTTGGTGTAAACGCTCGACAGGTTCGCCTCGACCGTCCGTACGGACACGAAAAGGCGGGCCGCCACCTCCTTGTTCGACAGCCCTTCGGCGACCAGCTCGGCGACGCGCCGTTCCGTCTCGCTCAGCTCGCCCGTCGACGCGACGCGTCCGGGAATGCGCGCCAGCTCCCCGGCCGCGCGCTCGGCCCACAGTGGGGCTCCGAGGAGGTCGAAGATCTCCAGTGCCTGGCCCAGGGTCTCGCGGGCCTCGCGTCGCCGCTTTGAGCGTCGCATCGTTGTACCCAACGCAAGCAAGGTGCGGCCGCGCTGCAATGGTTGAGGCGAGGCCACGAGCTCGGCCAGCGAGCCTTCCAGGAAACCGATACCGGCCTCGAGGTCACCACGCTGCGCCGCGAGCATGCCGCGGCAGCGCTCCGCCGCGCCGATGATCGATGGGTTGGCGAACGAACGGCCGCGTTCGGCGAGGTCGTCAACCATTGCGTCGACGTCAGCGGTGACTGCGCCGGTGGCAATCCGCGCCTCGATTGCGTCGGCGTGCACAGGGCGAACACCCGGATTGCGATAGCCCATGGCGTCCACGATCGACGGCAGATCGCGCAGTCGCGCGTCGGCCAGGTCGTGATTCCCAAGCGAGAGCTCGAGGAATCCGAGAGCCCATTCGTTGAGCACGTGGAATACCTGGTTGCCGCCCTTGCGGGCCAGTTCGGCGCCGTCCTCCGCGGAAGCTCGCGCCTCCGCGACCCGGCCCAGGTGGGCATCGGCGAGCGCGACGACGAAACGCGCGCCGGCGAGGCCGTACATCGATTGCTCGTGTGTCACGAGGCCCGCGCGGGCGTAGTGGTCCGCATCGGCAAGGCGTCCGGCGCGGCATTCGAGCTGCGTCAGGTGGATCAGCAGCGCGCCGCGATCGAGCTCGTCGCCCAGTTCGGTGGCAGTCTCGAAGCTTGCCAGGAGCAGCTCGCGGGCCTCGTCGAGCCGGTCGGAGTACATGAGACGCAGGCCGTAGATCTCGCGCGGGCTGTAGTTGTTCGATGGCCGAGCCTGCTCGCGCTCGAGCTCGACAGCGCCCTCGAGCAATCCCGGCTCGATCGTGCCGGTGTAGGTCTGGTAGTGGCACAGCGTGCCCAGGCTCTCGATGAGCTTGGCGCGATCGCCGGCCGCCTCGGCCAGCTGGCAGGCGAGGCGCGCGTGCTCGATGGCGCTGGGGATGTCACCGGAGAGCATCGACATCTCGGCTGCCAGCTGGTGCGCCTCGGCGGCGCGGGCATCGTCTGGCCCGGCCTCGGCGATCGCCTGCTGGCATAGCTCGAGCGCGCGCGCGGCCGCCTCCTCGCCCATGCGCGCGAGCTGCAGCAGCACACCGGCGCGTGTCGGACCGGGCGGCAGCTCGGCAAGGAGCGGCTCCAGGTGGCGACGGGCATGGGCGATGTCACCGCGGCGCACCTCGTACGCGGCAGTCTGGCAGCTGCCGCTCCCGTACCTCGTCACGCATTGCCGGCGGCGTCAGGCGCAATGCTTGCTCGGCCAGCTCGGCGGCCGCGCCGATCGCTCCACGCGCCGCCGCCTCACGCGCCGCTTCTTCGAGGGCAAGCGCAGCCTCCGCCGATGGCCCTTCCGCACCGAGGGCGAGGTGGCGGGCGCGCTCTTCCCCATCGACCAGGTCGGCCAGGCGCATATGCAGCGCGCGGCGTGAGTCAGGAGCAAGACGAGCAGACGCGGCAGACGCCAGCAACGGGTGCGAGAAGCGGGCGCGCTCCTCGTCGGTGATCTCCAGCACCCCGGCCGAGACAGCATCTTCGACAGAGCCACGCACCCCGGCCGCGTCGAGTCGAGCCAGGGACGGATCCGAGAGCAAGGCAACTACGTCGAGCAGGTCGCGCGTCGGCGCCGACAGATCGTCAAGCCGCGATCGGACCAGCTGCTGAAGGGTGTCCGGCACGGGCAGGGCCGAGCCCGGCTCGAGTGCCTCGGGATGCCGCTCGAGCGCTCGTGCGATCTCCAGGGCATAGAAAGGATTGCCCCCGGACGCCTGGTGGATGCGCTCGACGATGCTGTGCGGATAGGCGAGGCCGAGACGATCGAGGATCGCTGCGTGGAGCACGTCCGCGCTGACCGGACCAACCTCGACTCGCTGTAGGCCCTGGCCGTGCCGATGCTCGAGGGCATTCTCGAAATCCGTGCGCTCAGTCGTGGCCTGCTCCACGCGTCGCGCCGCAAGGATGGAAACGCGGCTATCGGCCAGGCGCCGAATCGCGTACGAGAGCGCAGCCGCTGACGGGGGATCGATCCACTGCATGTCGTCGACCGCGACGACGACGGGCTCGCGCTCGGCGAGCGCGCGGAGACAAGTGTGGGTGGCCGCGAACACCGTCCGCGGCTCGGCGGCCTCGTCGGTGACCTCGTCCAACAGGAGCGCCACCTCCAGCGCACGACGCTGCGGCACGGGCATCTCGTGGCCTACCTCTACCAGGGCTTCGGCGAGCAGGTCGGACAGCACCGCGAACGACAGCTGGGTCTCGCCACTCGCCGGGCTCGAGGTAAGGACGCGCTGGCCGCTTCGTTCCGCTTGCCCCACGCCCAGGCGCCACAGCGTGGTCTTGCCCATCCCTGGCTCGCCCTCGAGGATCAGCGCCCAGGGCTCGTCGTGCTTGCTGGCCAGGCTGGTTACGGCCACGAACTCGCGTTCGCGACCGAAGACGCCAGCCCCAGTCGTCTTCATCGAGCCGCGAAGGTAGCATTGGGCCGCAACCTGCCAGGTACCCCGATGAGGCGTGAACTGGTAACCTTGGCGGCGCCGAAGCCGTTGCGCCCTTGTGTGGCCGCGCTCGTCGGCTTCCAGACTTCACTGAAGGATCGATATCAAGCCATGAGCTTCTCGATGACCGATGGCGGCCCATCACCCGCCGTCAACGCCACCCGCCTGCGCCGCCAGCTCGTAGAGCAGGCGATTGCCGCGGCGACCGACGCCGACTGGGAGACCGCAGCCGACATCAACAAGCGGATCCTCGAGCTCGGACCTGACAGCGAATCCGAGAATCGCCTCGCCCGCGCCTATTGGGAGATGGGCGAGCTATCGAAGGCTCGGGAGCACTACCAGTCCGCGCTGGCGCTCGATCCCACCAACCGGATCGCAGAACGCAACATCGGGCGGCTGCGCATGCTGATGGCCGAGGCTGGCAAGAAGACCGTGCCCGCCCAGAAGGGATCGAAGGCACCAGTCTCGATTTTCGTCGAGGAGACAGGCAAGACCGGCTTTGCTCACCTGGTCGACCTCGTCGATCCCAAGCAGCTTGCCCAGGTCAACCCAGGCGACGCGGTCGAGCTCGGCCCTGAGGGCCCGCGACTAGAGGCCAAATCGAACGGCCAGCACATCGGCTACGTCGAGCCCCGCGTGGCGGCCCGCCTGCTGAAGCTGATCGCCGAGGGCAACAAATACGCAGCGGGCGTGACGTCGATCGGTGAGCGCGACGTCCGGATCATTGTCCGCGAGACGTACCAGGATCCCGCGAACTACGGCAAGGTCTCATTCCCGACCGCGGCCAAGGTGAGCGACATGCGCCCGTACACCAAGGGCACGCTCATTCGCGAAGAGATGGATCTCGAGGAAGAGCTGGAGCTCGACGATGAGGACGACGAGATCGAGGACATCGGTCGCGTCATTCCCGCCGACGTCACCGAGGACGAGGCTTTCGTCGACGAGGAGCCGGTCGAAGTCTCCGACGAGGACGCCGAGGAGTAATCCTCCGCGGCGCTCATGCGCGCTGCCGCCGCCCGTCCCGGCCTGTGCCCCGCTCCCGGGCAGCTTCACACCACGAAAATTCTCCCCATGCTTGCGCCTGCGCGTTGCTTCGCGTTAGCCCTGCCGGATCGACGCTGACAGCACGCCTTCTCGGCCACCGGCGCTCAGGCAATCATGGGAGGAATATCCAAGGCTTTAGCGGCATTCGACGGACCTGCGCCGAGGCGTAGTCGCATAGCAAGCTGCGCGCGCAATCTTGTGGGGAATACGGCCGAGCGCTAGACGGGCGCCTTCCTCGTGCCGATATCGCCTCCATCATTAGGCGAGCGACTAGCTGAAGTCCAAGCCTCGCCACCCACTCGGCCACGTGCCGCCTGTCGCATATCGACCGCCTCTTTAGCGATGTGGGCGATTTCCGGCGCGTTACCGTGCCGGGGGTCGAGTTGGCGCTTCCTATGCGACCACTTCACGCATCCGTAACGATGTGGGCGATACGGCGACCCACGGGCCGCCGAAGCACACCGCTAGCACCTTGTTGGCGGTCATCGAACGCATGGCCGTCCGCGACTAGACTCACGAGTCGATGGCGGACCCTCTCTCCTCCCTGATCCGGCCGAACCCGGGTCCGCAACTGCCCGCTTTCGAACGGTTCGCCCCGCCACCGCCGGAGAACGTGATCCTCGCCGAGCTAGACGCGCGGACGGCGCCGGGCGACGTGGTCATCGACCTGCACGGACGTGGCGGGTGGGTGGCGCGCAATGCGATCGGGGCATTGCGGCGCGTCTACTCATGCGAATCCACTGCCCTGACCCGGCTGCTCGCCGAGGTCGTCATGCGCCCGCCGGACCTGCGCCATTTCGATGCCGGCATCGCGACCCTCGCCACCCACCCGCGTGGCGACGTCGAGCTGCGCCGCGCGCTGGAGCAGCCATTCACCTCGCGTTGTCCGACGTGCGGCCGGCCGGTGATCGTCGAGGAGTTCATCTGGGAGGCCGGCGCGGCAGATCCCAAGGCGCCGACGCTGAAGATCTTCCGCTGCTCGTTCTGCAAGGACCAATCCCGGACAGGCGACCTGCGGGTCGAGCCCCTCGACGATCAGGACATCGAGGCGGCGCACGAACAGGACGACCCTGCCGCGGCTGTGGCTGCGCTGCGCACTCGCTTCCCGATCCCGCGCCCGCCGGTCGGTGACGACTTCGTTCGGCAGCTCACCGAGGCACCGCTCAACCCGTTGCCCGACGAGCTGCTCAACCTCTACACGCCGCGCGTCCTGATCGCGCTCGAGGCGATCATCGAACGGCTGGACAGCGACCTCCGGGCCGAGCCGGTTGACGCCGGGATGCGCCTCGGCCTGGCTCACGCGCTGCTGCCCATGACCCGCTTGAACGCCTATCCGGGCCGCGTCGCGTCGCTGCGAATTCGGCACGGGCACGTCCAGCAGCCGGCCTCGCCCGCGTGGCGAGAGCGAAACCCATGGCTCGCCTTCGAAGAGGGCTGCCGCGAGGTGCGCGGTTTCATCTCGCGTGTCGAGCAGGGCGCGGGCACGTTCCAGCCACGACCGGGCGAGGACATGGAGTCGCTGATCGACGGCACGGCCAATGTCGTGCTACGAACCGGTCCCGCGTCCTGGGCGGGCAACGAACCACAGTTCTCGTCTCGGCGACCAGTGCTGCCCGGCCGGCTCGACCCCAGATCCCGAGTGAGGCTGGTCCTGACCCAGCCACCGGTGCGCTGGAGCGTCGAAAACGCCTCGTTCGCGTATCTCGCCACGTCGCTCGTTCTCGGCCGTCAAGCGGCCTCGAGCCTGCCGCTCGAGTGGATCTTCGGCGCGCCGCCGCGCAACGACCGTGGCCGCGATGCCACCGCACTGCGGCGCTCGCTCATTGCCGTACGGCCGGTCCTGGCTCGCGACGCGAGCGCCGTCGTCATTCTCGACCGCGGCGGCGCCAGCGGCCTCGTCGCCGGCGTCCTCGGGGGAGTCGGCGCAGGCTTCAGGCTCAACTCGGCGCTGCTCGCCGAATCGGGCAACCAGCTCAGCGGCCTCCTCGAGTTCAACCTGGGTCCGCCACGCGATGCCGGCGACGGCAACGGGAACGCCGATCTCGCATCTCTACGTCCCGCCGACCCGAACAAGCCGTTTGCCCTGGCCGACGTCGAGGACGCCGTCACGCAGGTTGCGGTCAGCGTCCTGCAGGCACGGGGCGAGCCGGCCAGCGCGGAGCGGCTGCTGGGTGAGGTGCTCATCGGGCTGGACCAGCTGGGCCACCTGCGACGTCTCGTCGCGACCCAGACCTTCAACGAGGCGGAGGCTGCGGCCGACGGACCCGACGGCGTTAAGCACACCCAGGAAGCCGAACAGACGGCCGCGACAACCGACTCCAGCGACGATGACCAGCAAGACGACGACGATTACGACCAGGCGGGCGTCCCTGCTCCCTTGCGCGCGCCCGGAGCGGACGACGACGAGGCCGACCCCACCGGCTTGGCTCCCGACTGGGCGCTCAGCTCGGGATCGGCCACGGACCACGTCCGTCTCCTGATGGACATCGTCATGGGCGAGCTGCGGCGACCAGATCACCCGCGCCTGATGGAGGTCGAGCCCGGGCGCTGGTGGCTGCGCGCCGATCGGGACCTCTTGCAGGCCCGCCCGCCGCTGTCGGATCGACTGGAATGGGCGGCTTTCGGCCTGCTGTCAGCCTCCGAAGGGATCGACGAGAACGTCTTCTTCGAGCGAGTCACACGCATGTTCGGCGGGCACGACACGCCCGATCCGGAGCTGGTGCGGGCGATCCTCGACAGCTATCGCGACCCGTCGTCCCAGCAGATCGTCCTTCGAACGCAGGACAACCTGAGCGCTCGCCACGTTGAGCATGGCGAACTGGTGGGACTGCTCGTCGACTACGGGCACCGGCTCGGCCTGCGCGCGCACGTCTCGGACAAGGAACGGAAGCGTGCATACCTGGCCGGCACCGTGGGTGACCTCCTCAGCGAGGACGAACAACGCGCCTACGTGCCGCTCATCGCTCCCGGTGACGCGCACACACTCGAGTCGATCGACTGCATCTGGTACCTGCGCGGCAAGGCAACGTTTCTGTTCGAGGTCGAATGGACGGCCATGGTGACCGACGCGCTTCTGCGTCGCGGACCGCGGATCCCGAGCGATGAGACGATCGTTCGCTTCCTTGTCATTCCACCCGAACGCGTCGAGCTGTTGCGGCTGAAGCTGGCTCGGTCACCGCTGCTGCGCAAGGCGATGGACGAGCAAAACTGGCATATCCTCAAGGCCGATCATCTGCGCCGACTGCACGCGCGGGAGGATGCCAGCCTCGATCAGCTCGCGCCGGTGCTAGGCCTCGATCCAGAGATCGAACGCGGGGCCGAACAGCTGCCGCTCTTCGGCTGACAACACACCTTCACGAAAAGACACTGGGAGGAACGGCGTGACCGTCGAGACAATCAGCCCCGTCGGTGAGCTTGCCGATCGGTTCTGGCAATGGTTCCTGTCGCGCTCGCCGATCTACGCCACCGTGCTGGGCGACGAACGGTATGACGATCGCCTCGCCGATCCATCCGCGGAGGGCCGCGCCGAAGAGGTCGCCGGGCTGAAAGGCTTCCTGGCCGACGCCGAAGCGATCAACCGTGACGGGCTGGACCAGGAAGACACGATCACGCTCGACATGGTCGAGGTCGTCGCCCGAATCTGGCTCCGCCAGCATGCGCACAACCTCCACCACTTCGAAGCCGTCGACCAGATGGGCGGCCCGCACAACGTTCCCGGCGACATGTCTCGCTTCCAGCGTCTCGATTCTCCGGAGCGCATGGATCGCGCCATCCGCCGACTCGAGGCGTTTCCCGAGTTTCTCGCCGAGCACCGTGCCAACCTGCTCGACGGCATCGCGGCCGGACGGACCGCGGCCGCGCCGGTCACCGCGAGGGTGGTCGACCAGCTCCGCCGGGCTGTCGCTGCGCCAATCGACGAATTGCCGCTGCTCCTGGCACACCCCGAGCTCGACGACGAATCACGCGAACGGATCCACCAGGCGTTGGAAGAGAACGTGCAGCCGGCGCTGGCCGATCATCTGGCTGCTATCGAGGGCTACCAGGAGTTCGCCCGCAAGTCGGAGGGGGTGTGGGCGCTACCTGACGGCGAGGAGCTCTACGCGACGATGATCCTGGCCTCGACCACCCTTGAAGAGACGCCGAGGGCACTGCACGACTACGGGCTGGAGCAGATTGAGCTGATCGGCGAGGAATTGGCTCAGATCGCGCGCGAGCTCGGATTTGCCGACATCGCCACGATGCGGAAGGCTCTCGATTTCGGACCGTGGCAACTATGCCAAGACCGGCGCGGAGATCGTCGAACGCGCACGCGCCCAGATCGACGCCGCGAACGCGGCAGCGCCGCGCTATTTCGGCAGGCTGCCCAAGGCGCCGTGCGAAGTCCGCGCCGTCGAGCCGTATCAGGAGCAGGAGGCACCGCCCGCCTTCTACTTCCCGCCCGCGCCTGACGGCTCACGTGGCGGCATCTACTACGTCAACACGTATCAGCCGCAGAGTCGACCGCTGTACCGGCTGGCCACAACGACCTTTCACGAGGCAACCCCGGGCCACCACTTCCAGATCGCCATCGAAAGCGAGCTGACCGAGCTGCCCGACTTTCGGCGGTTCGGCTCACGGCTGACCGGCCAGGCGTACGGCGAGGGCTGGGGCCTGTACAGCGAGCAGCTTGCCGACGAGCTGGGCCTGTTCGAGACGGCATGGGAGCGGCTGGGGATGCTCGACTCCCGGGCATGGCGCGCAGCTCGGCTGGTGGTCGACACCGGCATCCACGCATTTCGCTGGACGCGCGACCAGTCAATCGAGCTTCTGCTGAGCATCGGGCTCAGCCAGCTCGAGGCCGAAACGGAGACGGACCGCTACATCACGTGGCCCGGGCAGGCATTGGCATACATGACCGGCATGCGCGAGATCGTGGCGCTTCGTCGACAGCTTGAGGAACGAGACGGCGATCGATTTCGACATCGTCAACTTCCACGATGAGATGCTCGGCCACGGGACGCTTCCCCTGGCCACATTGGGCCGCGTCCTGCCCGGTTGGGTAAAGCCCAGGGATTAGCATCACGGCATGACCGAGACCGCGCTGCCCGGCTCGCTGAGCGAGCCCGAACTCGAGAATCTGCTGGCCGAGAAGCGGACCTTCCCGCCCGCTGCCGAGTTCTCAGCCCAGGCCAACGCCACGGCCGATCTGTACGAGGAGGCCGAGCGCGACTACGAGGCCTTCTGGGCTCGCCTGGCGCGCGAACGCCTCAGCTGGGACACGCCCTTCGAGAAGACGCTCGAGTGGGACCCGCCATTCGCCAGGTGGTTCGTCGGCGGCAAGCTCAACATCGCCTATAACTGCGTCGATCGGCACGTCGAAGCAGGGCTTGGCGACAAGGTCGCCTATCACTGGATCGGCGAGCCGGGCGACCAGCGGACGATCACCTATGCCGATCTGCAGCGCGAGGTGTCCAGGACAGCCAACGCCCTTCTGGAGCTGGGCGTGAAGACCGGCGACGTGGTCGCCATCTACATGCCCATGATCCCCGAGCTGCCGATCGCGATGCTCGCCTGCGCGAGGATCGGGGCACCGCACACGGTGGTCTTCGGCGGTTTCTCGGCTGAGGCGCTGGCTGGACGCATCGAGGACGCACAGGCGAAGCTGGTCATCACCGCCGACGGCGGCTGGCGGCGCGGCAAGGCCGTCAACCTGAAGCAGGCCGCTGACGACGCGATGGCCGTATCGCCGACGATCGAGCACTCGCTGGTTGTCCGCCGCGTCGGCGAGCAGGGCGAGCCGGTGACGATGCAGGAGGGGCGCGACGTCTGGTGGCACGACATCGTCGACCGCCAGAGCGACGACTGCCCGCCCGTGCCGGTCGATTCGGAGCACATGCTGTACCTGCTCTACACGTCGGGCACCACGGCCAAGCCCAAGGGCATCATGCACACCACGGCCGGCTACCTGTTGGGTGCCTCGTTCACCCACTGGGCCGTGTTCGACATCAAGCCCGACGATGTCTACTGGTGCGCCGCCGACATCGGCTGGGTGACCGGCCACTCGTACATCGTCTATGGCCCCCTGGCCAACGCCGCTACCTCGGTGATGTACGAAGGGGCGCCCGATACTCCCGGCTGGAATCGCTGGTGGCAGATCGTCGAGGACTACAAGGTCACGATCCTCTACTGCGCCCCCACCGCGATTCGCGCCTTCATGAAACAGGGCGAGGATCACCCGGAGAAGCACGACCTGTCGACGCTGCGTGTTCTCGGATCGGTGGGCGAGCCAATCAACCCCGAGGCGTGGCTGTGGTACCAGCGCAACATCGGCGGCGGCAAGGCGCCGGTCGTAGATACGTGGTGGCAGACGGAGACGGGCATGATCATGATCACGCCGCTCCCCGGCGCCACGACGACGAAACCCGGGTCGGCGACCTTCCCGTTTCCGGGCATTGGCGCGGACGTCGTCGACGCGAACGGCGAATTCGGTGCCGTTCGGCGGCGGTGGCTACCTGGTGCTGACCCGGCCGTGGCCGGCGATGCTGCGCGGCATCTACGGCGATCCGGAGCGCTACAAGGCCACGTACTGGAGCCGCTTCCCGGGCAAGTACTTCGCCGGCGACGGCGCCAAGCGCGACGAAGAGGGCTATTTCTGGTTGCTCGGCCGCGTCGACGACGTGATGAACGTCGCCGGCCACCGCATCTCGACGATCGAGGTTGAGTCTGCTCTGGTTGACCATCCTGCAGTGGCGGAGGCGGCGGTGGTCGGACGCGCCGATCCGATATCGGGCCAGGCCATCTTTGCCTTTGTCATCCTGCGCGTCGGCAACGAGCCGACCGACGAGCTGGCGGCCGAGGTGCGCGAGCACGTCGGCAAGGTAATCAGCCCGATAGCCAAGCCCAAGTACCTGATGTTCACGCCTGACCTGCCCAAGACGCGCTCGGGCAAGATCATGCGGCGGCTGCTGCGCGACATCGGGGAGGGGCGCGCCCTGGGTGACACGACGACGCTTGCCGATGCGGGCGTGGTGGAGACGATCCGCGAGAGCAGCGGAGCCGCAACCGAGGAGTAGCCGCGCCCAGCTGCGCGCATCGGCCCCGGACGTGTGGTCCCGAAGCCACCACCCACGCACGCACTGCGTACAAAGTCTCCAATGGCCGCGAAACGGCCCAGCTACGCATGAAGCGCGTACAAGGCACCGGATGTGGCCCGAAACGCGCCAAATTCGCTCACCACGCGTAAGCAGCGCAGCGATCGTGCCACCCGCCATTGCCCGGACGGCGACCTCCCGCTCCTAAGACGCATCGGGTGCGTAAGTGGCCAAGCCAAGACCAGCGACCGATCGGGAACACGACCTGTTCCTCGCGTGGACGTATCGAGGGCCTTCCCTGAGCTCGGGCTACCATCGAAGCGTGGAGACTCCGGCGCTCATCCCTCTCGACACGCTTGGCCGGCCCATGCACGACCTGCGCGTGTCGGTCACAGATCGCTGCAACTTCCGCTGCACCTACTGCATGCCGCGCGAAGTTTACGGACGCGACTTTGCCTTTCTGCCGCGAGCCGAGTTGCTCACCTTCGAGGAGATCGTCCGTCTCGCGCGGCTGTTCGCCACGGTCGGCGTGCGCAAGGTGCGCCTGACCGGTGGGGAGCCACTGCTGCGGCGCGACCTGGATGTGCTGGTGCGAATGCTCGGCGATCTGCCGGGGATCGACGACATCACCCTGACGACCAATGGCTCGCTGCTCGCCCGGCACGCGTCAGCACTCGCAGATGCCGGTCTGCGCCGGATCTCGGTCAGTCTCGATTCGCTCGATGAGCAGACGTTCGCGCGCATGAACGACGTCGGCTTCCCGGTGAGCGCCGTTCTACAGGGCATCGAAGCGGCGCACGAAGCCGGCCTGCGGCCGATCAAGGTGAACATGGTCGTGCGCCGTGGCGTGAACGAGGACAGCATCGTGCCCATGGCGCGGCATTTCCGCGAGCGCGGCCACATCCTGCGCTTCATCGAGTACATGGACGTGGGCCATACAAATGGCTGGCGACTTGACGATGTCGTCCCGGCAGACGAGATCCTGGCGCGCATCGATGCCGAGCTGCCGCTCGTGGCGCTGCCTTCAACCTATCCGGGCGAGGTCGCAAATCGCTGGGCCTACCGCGACGGAAGCGGGGAAGTCGGAATCATCGCCTCGGTGTCGCAGCCGTTCTGCGCCGACTGCTCGCGCGCGCGCATCACGGCCGACGGCCAGCTCTACACCTGCCTGTTCGCTTCTTCGGGCCACGATCTGCGAGGTCCGCTGCGGTCAGGGGCTTCAGATGACGACGTGGTGGATGCCATCACCGCGGTCTGGCGCGTACGCGACGATCGTTACTCCGAGCTGCGCTCGCTGGCCACCGTTCGCCCCGGACTGCCTCGTCTCGATCCCAACCGAGTGGAGATGTCGCGCATCGGCGGCTGACCAGCCTTCGAGTTGTCGTTTCAGCCCGCCTTTTCGCTCGTGAACCGCGCAGGCTAAATCGTCGAATTTCACGTTCCGCACGGCTCGCAGAACGCTATGCTGATTCATGAACGTGCGACGCGCTCGCCAAGTCCATTGGCTGGGACGCAGAGTCGCCTGCATCCCGACCGGCAGATGGAGGCCGGCAGAGGAGGAACAAGAGTGAGCATGGACCAACCCGGCGGCGGTTCGACGCCACCGCCGCCCCCGCCTGGTCAGCAGCCGCCACCACCACCGCCACCACCCCAGCAGGGTTGGCAGTCGACGCCGCAGCAGCCTGCGCCGCCGCCACCGGCAGGCGGTTCGCCCAGTGGAATGCCGTCCTGGACATCGAATCTGACCGACCAGAGCACCATCAGCGGCCCGGGGGGGGTCGCGTTGGCTCCCGCTCCGCCTCGTCTGATCGCGCTGTTCATCGACTTCATCATCCTCGGGATCATCGGCTTCGTGATCAACATCATCACGACGTCGATCTTCGGAGAGGCCGCCTTCGGGTTCTTCACGACGATCAAAGTGCAGTCGCTGATCGGTGCCATCGTGACAGTGGCGGCGATGCTTGCCGTTACCGGCGCCTACTTCGTCCTGCTGTGGACCCGCATGGACGGAGCCACACTGGGTATGAGGGTCCTGAAGCTGTCAGTCCGGGATGAAAAGACCGGCGCGGCGATCACCATGAACCAGGCGATCACGCGGTGGCTCTTCCTGGGCGCACCATGGGCCATCAACTACCTGTACGGCTGGAGCCTCGGGATCATCGTCTCGTTGCTGGTGCTCATCTACTACATCTACCTGACCGTGAGCATCGCGCAGGATCCGCTGCGCCAGGGACTTCACGACAAGCAGGCCAAGACGGTCGTAGTCAAGCTCGGCTAGCTTCCATACAGTCACCGAACAAGACCCCGTCCGCTTGGGCGGGGTCTTTTCATGCCCAAATCCTGGGCCCGGCGTGCTCGCACCAGTGGCGATTTCCACGAGATATCCACAACGACGGTGGATTTGTGGACGGTCTCATCCGGTTGGCCCGAATTCCGTGGATAAGCGCGTTGACGCCGTCTGAGGGCACATCTAACTTACGTCTTGCCCGGAGGGGCCACTCGGGACTCAGCACTGAGATCACATCAAAGGTGCGGAGGCCAGGAGAGCTCCTTCGGGCGTTTCGTTGTCTGCCGTTATCCCTTTACAGTTGATCGGTCGATGAACGACGCCCACGTCACCCCCTTCTCTGAGAGGCTCGATAAGCTCGAGGCCGCGGTCCGGTCGCGCACGCCATTGGTGCCGCAGGTCGGATTCGTCCTCGGCTCGGGCTTGGGCACTCTTGCCGACGCCCTCACCGACGTGACGTCCATCCCCTTTGCCGACATGCCCGGCTGGCCCGAGGCGTCGGCTCCCGGACACGCAGGAGCGCTACTTCTCGGTCAGCTCGACGCCGTACCAGTCATCTGCCTCAAGGGTCGGCTGCACCTGTACGAGGGCTACAGCGAGAGACTCATCGTCGAACCCGTCCTGCTGATGGGCCGGCTCGGCGCCCGGACCGTGATGCTGACCAATGCATCAGGGGGCGTGAACGCTTCGTACCAGCCCGGCACGCTGATGCTCCTCTCGGACCACCTGAACCTCACCGGTCTCAATCCACTGATCGGACCGAACGACGAAGCGCTCGGGCCGCGATTCCCTGATCTGGTCGATGCATGGAGCCCGCGACTGCGAGCGCTGATGCGACAGGTCGCGTCCGAGGAGGGCGTGGCCCTCGAAGAGGGCGTCTACGCAGGCTTGACTGGTCCAACCTACGAGACCCCAGCCGAGATTCGGATGCTGCGCACGCTGGGCGCGGACGCCGTCGGCATGTCTACGGTGCTGGAAGCGATTGCCGCGCGCTGGTCGGGGATCGAGCTGGTCGGAGTCTCCCTGGTGACCAACCCCGGTGCCGGGCTGACCGGAGAACCGTTGACCCACGACGAGGTATTGGCGGTCGCGGCAGAGGCGGGACCGGGATTTACTTCATTGGTCCGTGCTTTCGTGCGCCTGCTTGCCCAGGAGACGTGATCCTGCCTGTTGCAGGAGCTAAGCCGCGAGCGCGGTGCTCAGACGGTTGGCAGCTCTCGACCGGCGGCCTTGGCGGCGGCCTTCTTCTCGGCCCAAGCGGCCAGCACGTTGTCCTTGTGCGGCCGGATGGGGCAGTGCTCATCGCGGTTGCGATCCTCGTCGCAATAGCCGAGGGGGACGCATTTCGGTGCGAGGAACGAGCCCAGGAACGGTGAGACGCTGAAGACCTCGTGGCGGATCAGCTGGAAGAGGCGGCGGATCTCCCACTGGGCCATGGTGCACAGTCGCAGGCCCGACATGTGGATCAGCGAGCGCAGGTTTGCGGTCATGATCAGGTTGGTTCGGGTCGCGTTGGGCATCACGAACCGCGCGTCCTCGCCGGGAATGCCCGCGTCGAGCATCTCCCCATAGAAGGCGAGCGAATCGTCCATCTCGGCCACGAACCGGTCGCGCATCTCGTCCGGCGCGTCGGCCAATGAGCCCGGCACCATGTACGACGGCCTTTTGTAGTTCAGGTAACGCTGCGACTGCTGGTCGAACGCCACGCCGGCCCGGTGCCGCACGAGCTGGTGTGACAACGTCCTGGTGACTCCGCTGATGGCGAACGTGAAGACGATGTGCTCGATGGTGGACCCATGCCCGGATTCGATCACCCGGCGGATCAGGTCCTGCTGCTTGTCGGTCGCGACCTGGCCGGTCGTGGCGCGCTCGAAGATGTCCTCTGGCAGCAGCTCGCTGTAGCAGGTGCGGCAAGCCGTGTAGATCAGCGGCAGGTAGTACTGCTCCGCGATCTCGCGATTTGGGAAGAGGAGCGTGGCCTTCATGCCGAGCTCGCGCGTCGCTGGACTGCGTGGCGTCCTCGATTGAGGGGTCACGTCCGGGGTGACGGGTTCGGCAGCCATCGACTGCCTAGGTTAGACGCTCGCGTCGATCCCGATCGAGCGGCTGGGCAACGCCTTGATGCGGCTCAGCGGATGCCGGTGTCGTAGGAAAGGACGAGCCCGACCTCATCTCCAGCTATCGCTGAGAAAGCCTGCGGCTCGGGGTCCAGCATCAGCCCCTCGGCGGGGCTGGCTGCGACGTAATACGCCCCGGCCGGGACGTCGAAGATGACACTGCCCGACGCATCGCTGGTCGCGGTAGCGACCAGGTTTCCGTGAGGCCCGTAGATGCCCACATCGGCTCCCACGACCGGCCGGGGGGCGCAGCCGGGTGCAGGTGGTATTTGCTCAACGGGACACGTCGGCCCAGCAAGCAGGCTGACCGTGACGCGGACGTCCCCCACGCCACCCGTTGGCGGAGCAACGGCGACGTCATCGCCGGTCTCGCCGATTAGTTGGACGTCGCCCGAATGGCTGACGTGGTACTGCCAGGTGTGGCGCTCGATACACCCAGCCTGGCAATCGCCCTGGCCGGCGGTGATGTTCACGTTGAAGCCATTCGAGTCCTCCGAGGCCTCGTACCACGACGACTGGCCGACGACGTCCGCGCGGAGAGGCATCATCTGCGACCACCGTGGGTCAGAGGCGAAGACGAGCGCGGCTGCCTGGGCGGGTGAGCCGACGTCGCCCGTGAGGACGACAGAGGGCGCTGGAGGGATGCTCGGCTGGGGACTGGCGCTGGGGGTCGGCTGGCTCTGTGACGGGGTGGGTGGCAGGGTCGCTGTCGTGCTGACCGGGCTGGCGCCGGGGCCGCCTGCGCAGGCGGCCAGCAGCAGCGCAAGCAACGCCCCGATCAGGGCGAGTGGTCTCGCGGAAGCTGGAGCGGTTCGCTCTGTGGGCATGATGGTTCTGTTCACCTTCAGTCGGACGGAAGTTGTCGACGATGGGTTCCAGGCCTTCCGCGATTGTGTGTGTCATTCTCCGCCTATGGATATGCGCAAATTTCTTGGTTTCGGCTCGTCCTCCCCCTCGTCCTCGTCCGAGGCCGAACCGGCAGCGACCCCTCTTCCTACCACGAATCCGGACACGCTTACAGTCCGCCGGATCATCAACGCGCTCGGCGAGGTCGAGCCCGAGCAGCGCCGCTTCCTGGCTGGCTTCGCCTACGTTCTCAGCCGGGCCGCTCACGCTGACCTCGAGTTCACGGCGGAGGAGACGGCTCTCATGGAGCGTGCCCTGGTCGACATCGGCAAGCTGCCTGAGGAACAGGCCGTGCTTGTCGTCGAGATCGCAAAGAACCAGGCCGATCTCTACAGCGGAACGGAGGACTTCCTGGTAACGCGCGAGTTCGCGGCCCGGGCCACCGACGATCAGCGCCGCACCGTCGTCGAGACGTGTTTCGCGGTCGTTGCTACCGACCGTCAGATCACCTCGACCGAGTACGCCGAGCTGACCGAGATCGCGGACGAGCTGGGCCTGACACGAGCGGAGCTCAACGTGATCCGCAACCAGTACAAGGAGTCCTTGACCGCCATCCAACAGATGCGCGGGATCGAGGGAGCCCAATCAAGCTAGCCGCGCTGGCGGGCGCTACGCGGTCGGGTCGGCGGGCGTCCTGAGAAGATCGGCTTCGGGCTGGAAGAAGAAGCGGTAAAGGATCGCGGCGGCCGCCGCGCCAATGAGTGGGCCGAGGATCCACACGTAGCTGTTATCCCACACGCCGGTGACGGCGGCAGGTGCAAACCAGCGGGCAGGATTCATCGCGGCGCCGGTAAGGGTTCCGCCCATGAGGACGTCTCCCGCCACCGCAAGACCGATGAACAGGCCGCCGAGCTTGTGCGCCCGTGGGTCGATGGCAGTCCCGAAGACGGCCAGAAGCAGCAACGCCGTCAGGATCGCCTCGACGACAATTCCGACCAGCGGATCGAGGCCGCCGAACAGCTGCGGGCGGCCGAGATCAGGCGACATCTCCGGAGGAAAGATGCCTCGTAGCGTAAGGGCGGCAAGCAGTCCACCGATCAGCTGAGCAACGATGTAGGCGAGGCCGCGGCGACCGGGTATCTGCCCGGCGATCCAAACGCCGAAAGTGACCGCTGGATTGAAGTGCGCGCCGGAGACGGCGCCCAACGCGCTGACCATGACCGCCAGAGCCAGGCCGTGGGCAAGGGCCACGATGACCAGGCTGGCGCTGGAGTCGGGACTGCCTCCGCTCAGGACCGCATTTCGGGAGATGGCAGCGATCGATCCCATGCCGATGAAGAAGAACAGGAAGGTGCCGGTGATCTCGGCGATGATGGGGTTCCAGGAACCGCGCATATGACTCCGGCCTCTCCCTCAGGTCGCGTGGCGCTTCACGAGTTGCGACGCATTGCCATACTACGCATGCCCAAACGTCACGGGGAGAGCAGATGTCACTGACGAGTCCGGCCGCCACGGACCGCAGCAGCGACCAGATCAGGCAACGGCCACAACGAGCTGTTTTGCCTGCCACAACGACCGATCACGTAATCCGTCTCGCGGATGGACGCAGACTCGGTTACTCCGAGTACGGCCATGCCAACGGCCGGCCGATCTTCTTCTTCCACGGCTTTGGCACGTCCCGCGTCATCTGCCCTCCTGACGAGCGTCCAGCCAACGAGCTTGGACTGCGGCTGATCGCGGTCGATCGCCCTGGGATCGGCCTTTCGGAGGCCTTGCCGGGTCGCCGGTTGCTCGACTGGCCCACTGACGTCCTCCAGCTCGCCGATCAACTGGGGATCGACACTTTCTCGGTTGTTGGTTGGTCGGGCGGCGGTCCCGTACGCCCTCGCATGTGGGTATGCATTGCCCGAGCGCGTGTCGGCTGTAAGTGTCGTCAGCTCGCCTGCGCCCCTCACTGGCGCACCCGATGCCTCCGACTACGTTCGCCGCTTTGATCGCCACGCGGTTCGCGCCGCGGATCGGGCGCCATGGCTCGTCCGGATTGCCCTGTGGCACTGGGGTCGTGGCCAGCGTCGCGATGCAGCGGGGTACTTCGATAAATCCGTGGCCGAGATGTGCGAGGCCGACCAGGAGATCCTGTCCGAGCCCGAGCTGCGCGGCCGGATGATCGCCAATTCGACCGAGCTGTACCGCCAGGGCGGTCGCGGCATGTACGACGAGGGCCTGGTGCTGGCACGTCCGTGGGGCTTCCAGCTGGACGAGATCAAAGTGCCGGTCTACGTGTGGCACGGCGCGCTCGATGAAACAGTGCCGACTGCGATGGCCGATTACCTTGGCCGCTCGATCCCAACCGCGCAGGTGCACATCCACCCCGAAGAGGGCCATCACCTGCTGTATCGCCGCTGGCGGGAGATCCTGACGACCCTCGCCTGACAGAGCCTTGCCCGAGGAGGAGCTCCGTGCGCCCTCGAGGCGCACCACTTGTGCGACCATCCGCGCTTATGTCCGTTGAGGGGCGGCAGGCTCGCCCGTCTGATCTGAGCGACCGCGTCGAGGACGATCCGCGGCTCGCCGACCTGGGCGAAACGACCGAATCCGGATTGACCGACGCGGAGGCTGCGCGCCGCCGGGGCCTCGGCATGGGCAACGACGCCGCGATAAAGACCGGTCGGACGTATTTCGAGATCTTCCGCGATACGGCGCTCAGCCCGGTCAACGTCATCCTCGCCGCGATCGCGCTCCTCCTGGCGGTGCTGGGGCTGTACGGCGACGCTGCCGTCACGGTCGTTCTCGTGTTGCTCAACGTCGTTGTGGCCGTGTTCCAGGAGGGACGGGCCAAGCGAACGCTCGATCGCTTGAGCGTGTTGACACGGCCGACGACGACGATCGTGCGCGACGGCCAGAAGAGAGTCGTCGACCAACGCGAGGCGGTTCTGGGCGATGCGCTCGTCGTCGGCCTCGGCGACCAGCTGACGCTCGACGGTCGCGTCCTCCAGGGCGCCATGGAGGTCGATGAATTGCTGCTCACCGGTGAGTCGGACCGCATTCCGAAAAGGCACGGCGACGAGGTTCTGTCGGGCAGCGTGTGCGTCAGCGGCAGCGCCACCTACGTGGCCACGCGTGTCGGCGCCGACTCGTTTGCCAACAAGTTGACGAGCGCCGCGCGGGCCTATCGCGAAGATCTGACACCCATCCAACGGGACGTCGCACGGGTCCTGCGAGCCATGAGCCTGCTCGTCCTGATCGCGGCCATTCCGGTGGCTATCTCCATCTATTTCCGCCAGGGCCTGGACGTGATCGAGGCTGCCCGCGCCGCCGCGGTTCTTGTGGCGCTCATCCCACAAGGCTTGATCGTCATGGTCACCGTGACCTACGCCCTGGCAATCGTCAGGCTGGCCGGCGGCAAGGCGCTGATCCAGCGCTCGAATGCCGTCGAATCCATGAGCCGCGTAGACGTGCTGTGTCTCGACAAGACGGGCACGCTGACCACGCCTCTTATTGAGCTCGTCCGTACCAAGGAGTTCACATCAGAAGAGGAACTCAGTTCGGCAATAGGCGACTTCCTGGTCAGTGCGTCACTTGCCACCCGCAGCGCCGATGCACTACGTGCAAAGTTCAAGGGATCGCGCCGGAACGCCGCCGACGAAGTCACCTTCTCATCCGAGCTGCGCTGGAGCGGCCTGCGCTACGACGACGGCTCCGGTTACGTCCTCGGTGCGCCCGAGGTCATCGGGCCCAAAGCCGGCGGCGTATTGGGGGCAGAGATCCTGCGCCTCAACAGCGAGTGGGCCGGTGAAGGCTTGCGCGTCATCTGCTTTGCCGCGCTACCAGCGGACGCCAGATTTCGCGGCGAGGCTTCCGCGCCGACGCTGCCCGATGGTCTCCGAGCGCTCGGACTGTTTGCGCTTCGCGAGCAGATACGCCCCGATGCGCGCGAGACGCTCGATCGACTCACAGCCGCCGGAGTGCGGCTGAAGCTGATCTCGGGCGACAACCCCCAGACGGTGGCCGCGTTGACGAGCCAGATGGGCCTGGTCATCGAGGGAGCACCCGTCTCCGGTCTGGACCTGGTCGATCTCGACGATGCCGCATTGTCCGAAGTGATGGGCAAGGCCACGATCTTCGGCCGCGTACCGCCCTCGCTCAAGGCGCGGCTGGTGCAGGCGCTCCGCGAGAGTGGCTACTGGGTGGCGATGGTGGGCGACGGCGTTAACGACGTCCTCTCGCTGAAGCAGGCCCACCTGGGAATATCCATGCAGAGCGGCTCGCAGGCGACGCGCGCCGTGGCCGACATGGTCCTGCTCGACGATTCCTTCTCTGCTCTGCCGGCAGCCGTCGTCGAGGGTCAGCGAATCATCAGCGGGATGCAGGACAGCATGCATCTCTTCCTGGCACGAGCCATGTACATGTCCCTGGCAATCTTCGGCGTTGCACTGCTGGGACTAGCGATACCTGTGTCGCCACGGCACAACACGGTGCTTGCCCTGCTCACAGTTGGCATCCCCGTCCTGTTCCTCGCGGTCTGGGCACGTCCGGCGCGGCCCGGTCTCGATTCGTTGAGCCGGATCGTTCGGCTGATCACCCCTCCTGCCGTCGTCCTGGCCCTGATCGGCATTCCGCTGTACTGGTTCTTCTCAAAGGGCGGGGACGTCGGCCTCGCCAGAACAGCGTTCACGACCTTTGCCGTGTTCTGCGGCCTTGGTCTACTGCCGTTGCTGGAACCGCCAATCGGAGAATCGATCAGCGGCGCCGACGCCGACGGCGCCGACATCAAGCCAACAGTTCTGGCCATCGCTCTGCTCGGCGTTTACGGGCTGTTCTTCGTGATCCCACCGGTACGCGACTTCTTCGAGCTGGTGCCGCTGCCGTGGCCCGATGTGGCGTTCATCGCCGTTCTGGCACTGATCTGGGCGGGATTGGTGCTGGTCTTCTGGCGTTTGCGCGTCGTGGATCGGTTGATGCCGATCAAGGCCGCCAAGCCCGGCTAGGAAGGCTCCGCAGGCGAGGTGGGCACGACCCCCGCCTGCAGCTGAGCCTCCGCGTCGGCGACACGCGCGAGAACCTGCTCTCGGAGGCGGTCTAGGCCCTGAGAGACCTCGCTTGCGGCGCGCCCGATAGATGTGAGCTGGGTCTTGAGGCCACGAACCGCGTCCAGCTCGGCGCGAACTGCCGCCACCGACTGGAGCACGCGCGCAGCATCAACCTCGGTCTCCCTCTGAGCCAGCGTGGCGATGGCATATAGGCGGGCCAGGCGGATCGCGGCGCCAAGGCTGGCCACGTCAGGTGACTCGGGATCGACGACGCACAACACGTGCCCGAAGCGAACGTCGAACGGGGCGATCCCATTGGGAGCGTGTGCCGGCGTGAAGATGGCCACGCCTACGGCAGCGCTGCGGTTTCGCTTGGCGTCCGCGAGCTCTTCCCGAATCTGGCGCCACGACACCTGCCGGTCCTTTGCTTCGATAACGACGCGGAGCTCGGCGCCGCCGCACATCTGGGGGTCGACGGTCAGCAGGAAGTCGCCCTTCTTGGAGCGAATGACGTCCCCGGTGGCCAAGCCAGTCCGCTCAACCGCGTCGCCCGTACCGCGAATGACCTCGGCCAGCATCTCTTCGAGGATGAGCTCGAAGTCGTTGCCCTTTGCCGAGGAGCGTGCCCGTTCGGCGCCACGCGCGACGAAGGCAGCCTCCATCGCGGTGAGGCGGTCGTTGAGCTTCTCGAACGCGCCGCTCACCTCCTGGCGGAACTGGTGCAGTGGGGAGCCGAGACGAGTGGGGTCGAGCAGCTGCGCAAGTCGCGACGCATCGCCATCGAAATACGAGCCGAGCAGGGTGCGCATCCGGCCGATTGCACTGTCGCGCTTGCCTTCGTCGAAAAGTTCGCTGACGAAGCGATTCAGTTGGCCGCGGTCGCCGAGGAACCGCTCAAGCGTTCGAGGCAGGCGGCCATCCGTGTCGCCGAAGTTCTGGCGCAGGACCTGGTCCAGCGTCTCTGAAGCGCGCTGGTTCAAAGTGGCGTTCTGCTGGAGCAGATCCTCGAACTCGCGCCGCACGAAATCCACGTCGAGCGACGTGCCGGCATCCTGGAGGGCAATCAGGCCTATGCGAACAGCACGCTCCGCAAGCTCACCGCGCTCCTCTTCCGCGCGCTGCTCCACGAATGCGGCAAGCGAACGGTCCGCGACGCGCAGCCGGTCGATAACGATGCTCTCGCCTTCCACCCGAACGGCAGGACGCGACGGGCCGGCGACTCGGAGTGCGACTATCTGGGCGGTTTCCATGCGCGCATCGTCATCGGAGTCCGTGACAGCTAGCGTGTCACACGGAATTTGCTCATCGAGATAGAAGCAGGGAAAATCACATCAATGACGGTCTACCTGGCTCACGGCGCATCAGGAACGGCAGCCAGCATGGCTCCGTACGTCAGCGGCTTGCAGGCGCGAGGCATCGAGGCCCGAGCGGTTGGGCTTCCCGTCGGCAAGGCAGAGAAGGCCGTCGACAAATATCGCGATCAGGTGGACGAGCTCGCCTCAGCCGTGATCGGCGGTCACTCCTATGGCGGTCGAGTCGCCAGCCTGTTGGCCGCCGAGACGCCGCCGCAGGGCCTGGTGCTCCTTAGCTACCCGCTTCATCGACCCGGCCAGCCTGAGGGCGATAGCCGAGTGCCCCACTGGCCGCAGATCACGTGTCCGGTGCTCCTGCTGTCCGGAGAGTCAGACCAGTTCGCGCGGATCGATCTCCTTCGCCATGCGGTCCGATTGTTGCCAAACGCCGAGCTCGTCACGTATCCCGGAGTCAGACACGGCCTGACCGACGTTCGCGCGGACGCGCTGGACCGGATCGCGGACTTTGTTCGAGGGCTGAAGCCAGCGGCTAGTTGAGGGTCAGCGCCAGCGAGCCCGAGTTCTTGTGGCCCTTGGTATCGGTTCCGGTGATCGCGAACGTGACCATTCCCGCATGCGCGCCCGTCTTGGGCGTGAACGTCAGCTTGTACTTGTGGCCGCTCACCAGTTTCGCGGTGACGGTCCACGGTGTCTGCCCCGGCTGGGTGATGCGAACCGAGGGGTTGCTCTTCAGGAACTCGGTGCTGATCAGCTCGAGCGTGGCTTTGACGCCGCGCGTCACCGAGCCGGCCGAGGGCGAGAACTGGAATGCGCCGACGTAGACCCGTCGCTCCTGCGAATACGATCCGAGGCCTGTCTGGGCGTTGACCACGCTGCGGTAGCGCCCTTCGGGCACCCACGCTCCGGCATCTGACTTGCCGTCCCACACGAAGCTGGTCAATCCGGCGGCCATCTGGGCGCCCGACTTGATGGTTCGAACGGTCGCCCCGTCAAGGTTCTGGATCGTCCACGTGAGCTGGGCAGGCTGGTTGAGGGTCACGGTGAGCTTGGTGTTCAGGTTGATCTTGTCGGCATCGCTCACGTAGATGGACACCTTCGATGGTGGCGGCACGGCGGCCGCGGTCAGGACGAGTGCGCTCGCCGAGACCGGATCGCCCGTGATGCCCGATAGATCGCGGGGCACGTAGGTCAGCGTATAAGCGCCGTCAGGCACGATCTGACCGGCATCGTTCCTGCCGTCCCAGCGCGACTTACTCGTGCCGGTGACCGACCAGTGCGAGTACGACCTCACCTGCAGCCCTGCGCTGTCCGTAACCGTGGCATCGAGGTAGGCCGCACGCGTGACTGTGTGCTCGACAACCAGCTCCTCGTCCAGCCCATCACCGTTGGGATGGAACGACGGCACGTCCGGGCCGGTCACGAAGGTGCCGCCCACCGCGGTCCCGGCACTCAGGGCCGTGATCTGCGGCGGATCCGCGGGGTCTCCAGGCGGGGGAGGAGGTGGTGGCGGCGGCGGTTCTTCGGGACTTGCGCCGGCCCGCCAATCGGCTGCCGTCATATCCAGGTTGCCGGTTACGGAGCGGTAATAGCCGTAGCTGGAGTGTGGATCGAGATGGCTGACAGCCCCGGGAGTACGGACCGATTCGAACCTGTGGTCCTGCCAACCCACGAATCCTGCGGGAGAACCACCCCCGGAGGTCATGAACAGCTGGTCCATGGTCGAGTTGGAGGTCATGAGAGCGGACGAATAGTTGAGCTTCTGGTTCCAGCCGAAGGCGAAGACAGCTCGCGCGCCGGCCGCGAGATACCCGCTGGCGAAGTTGTCGACTCTTTCGCGCGCCACGTCTTCGGTGGGGATGGCCATGCCCGGCTCCCCGTTACCGGCCGTGTAGCAGCCGTGCACCAGGATGACCACGGCGTTTGGCGCGAGATGGATGCTCTCCCGGATCAAGGTGGCGCCGTAGTACTTGTACTCGTTTCGTCCGCTGCCGTCGGGATAGTTCAGCCCCATACCATCCTGGCGACTCTCGGTGATTGTCTTCGTGTAGAGGCTGGGCCACCCGTAACCGTGGCCCATGTAGACGACGAGGCTGGCGCCTTGGATGTTGGCCAGGACGTTTTCCCAGGTTGCGTGGGGAAAGAAGACTCGCCGCACATCCATACCGGCGGTCGCTGCCTGCTGCGCCACCTTCTCGGCGTCGACCAGGTTGCTGTCGGTCATGCCGCTCGACGGCGCCGCGATGATCACGGCCTTCGGGGATGGGGTATCGGCGTGGACGACCTGGATTGCCGGTGATGCCGGAGCGAGCTGCGTGGCAACTGCGAACGTTGCCGCCACGAACGTGCTCAGGGCCACGCGCGCGGAACGCAGCAGGCGCGACTCGGTGAGCGGCTTACGCGACGTTCGTTGAACGCCCTGAGCCAACGGCAATCAGGTTTCCTCCCTTCCTCCAGACACCGCACACGACTGCGGTGACGATGGGCTGTGCCGCCAATGCGAGCGACCACTCCACGTTTGCCCGCGGCGAGACGACTCAGAACTGCGGGCGACTACGGCGGTGGGGCGGGGCCAAGGGCACTGTCGGGTCCGCTGGGGCGGTTCCGGCTCGGCACGATCGGTCCTGGGGGGCCGACTGCCCTGTCCGCGACGGCTGTATTCGATTATTTTTACGCCGTTGTTACGGCGCAGACCGCAGTATGAATGTGCCGCCGGAGAAATGCACTATCGAACTGTCGGCTAGCCGCGCCCTTATCTGGCGCTTGCTTCCCAGTTGCCTGCCATGTGTTGTGCCTTAATCTTCGAGCGATGATCGAGCGCTCAGTGATCGAGCAGGCACCCAAGGTGCTCCTGCATGACCATCTGGACGGCGGGTTGCGACCCTCGACCGTGATCGAGCTGGCGCGCGAGACCGGTTACGAAGGACTCCCGACGACCGATCCGGACGAGCTCGCTCGATGGTTCACGGCCGGCGCCAACCGCAAGAGCCTCGAGCTCTACCTGGAGGGCTTCGACCACACGGTCGGGGTGATGCAAACCCGCGAGGCCATCATTCGCGTTGCCGAGGAATGCGCCCAGGACCTGGCCGCGGATGGCGTGGTCTATGCCGAGGTCCGCTTCGCCCCGGAGCTGAGCACGCGCAACGGGATGTCCCTTGACGAGGTCACCGAGGCAGTCCTGGAGGGCTTCGACCGAGGCTCACGGAAGTACGGCATCGGCATGGGCTTCATCGTCACCGCGATGCGCCAGTTCGCGCGCTCCGTAGAGGTTGCCGAGATGGCCTTGAGACACCGCGATGAGGGCGTCATCGGGTTCGACGTCGCCGGACCGGAAGCCGGCTTTCCGCCCACGCGCTACCTGGATGCGTTCAACCTCATCCACCAGGCGAATTTCAACCTGACGATCCACGCCGGCGAGGCCTTTGGCCTGCCGTCGATCTGGGAGGCACTCCAGTGGTGCGGCGCCCATCGACTAGGCCACGGCGTGCGGATAGTGGACGACATCACGATCGGCGAAGGTGGCGAGATCAGCCTGGGCCGGCTGGCCAGCTACGTTCGCGATCAGCGCGTGCCGCTGGAAATGTGCCCGACGTCCAATGTTCATACCGGTGCGGCGCCATCAATCGAGGAGCATCCGATCGATCTGCTCAGGCGGCTGCGCTTCCGAATCACGGTCAACACCGACAACCGGCTGATGAGCGGTATCACGCTTAGCGATGAGTTCGACTCACTTTCGCGCGCCTTTGGCTTTGGCCTGGACGAAATGCAGTGGCTGACGCTCAACGCAATGAAGAGTGCCTTCGCCCCCTTTGATGAGCGACTTCGGCTCATCAACGGGGTGATCAAGCCCGGCTACGCGCGCTTGATGGCCGAATCCAACTTTGTGGAGACAGCCGCCCGCTACTGACCGACTGCCGCCGATCAGGCCGCGAGAGCGAGCTCAACCTCGGCATCCTCGAAGCTCCAGGTGGTGAGGCATTCCGGGCACTGCTGCTGGTCCACTTCTACCGCGGCGAGCTCGATTGCCGCTTCGCACCACGGGCATTGACAGTCGTTCATTGCTGCGCTCCTTTCCGCAGGCCATTTCCGTTCGCCTGCAATGGCGCAAATATGGCGGGCACCTGTGACAGCTTGGATGTCACGCCGTAGGCTCGACGCGTGAACGACGAAAAATCGGCGCTCGTGCCCGAAGACGAACCGCACGAATCAACGCCTTCCCTGGAAGGGCCGGCCGACAACACGTTGGGCGAGCAGCCGGAGGACGACGACGAGCGCGGCGGCCTTTCTGGTGTTGCGGCGAGCATCGCGGGAGCAGCCGGCCCGGTGGCCGCAAGCATCGCCGGGGCGGGGGGCACGGTGATCTCGGGGGCGCGCCGGTTGATGACAGGCGGGCGCGATGGAGCGCGGATTCGGGCCGTGCGTCGAATGGGCCACGAGCCACTTGTCAATCTGTGGGCGGAGCATCCCGAGGCGCGTCGGGCGTCCATCCGCGAGCTCGGCTTTCGGGGCGTCCCAGTCGTCCAGATCGCCGGAACGGCTGTTGAGGGCGAGGGACAGCGCGGTGGCGACTTCCTGCCGCTCAAGGAACGCCGCAGTGACGACTGGCGCGCCAGATGGCAACACATCCTTCTTGGCGTAGACGAGCTCGCTGCGCTGCCGCCGATCGAGCTGATCAAGTTCGGCGACAGCTACTGGGTGGTCGACGGCCACAATCGCGTCGCTGCCGCCCTCTATACGGGCCAGGAGGAGATCGACTCAGTCGTCCAGGAGCTGCGCCTGCCGGGCATGCCTGCCGAGCCTCCGATCCTGATCGCCCCGCTCCTGGAGGGCAGCCTCGACCTCCGCGACGCGGGAGCCGGACGCTACACGCGGACTGGCTCTCGACCAGTCGGCCGGCTGCCGATCCAGATGCGCGACGACACGGAGCGCGAGACGTGATCCATCGGCTGCGCGCCACGGTGCCGTCCGACGACAGGTCTACGACTCGGCGCGGACTGCTGCGGATTCTGGCGGTATCGGATGAGCAAGAGCCCGCGTTCGACTTCGATCGCAACCGCGACGACCTCCGGCCAATCGACGGAATCGTGGGCGCCGGGGACCTCCGCCCGGAGTACCTCGATTTCCTGAGTGAGGCATTCAAGGCGCCGCTTCTCTACGTCCTTGGCAATCACGATCGCGGCGGCGGCTGGGAAGAGAGCGTCAACCACGTGCCGGAGCCAATCGACGGTGCATGGCACGACCTGCGCGGCCTTTCTGTGGCCGGTCTGTCGTGGCCCAGCGACAGCAAGGGCCGGGCGATCCATGACGACACCCTGGCGTGGCGCCAGGTGCGCCAAATGCTTCGTCAAGGTGCGTGCGCGCCGCCCGGACATCATCGTCAGCCACGCCCCGCCACAAGGGCTCGGCGATACGCCCGAGGATCACTACCACCGTGGGTTCGCCGCCTACCGATGGCTGTTGGAGCGCCTCAAGCCGTCGCTGTGGATACACGGTCATACGGCCCTGGCCGCCAGCAATGGCTGGTGGGTGAGCCATGGCCCGACGACAGTTATCAACGCCACGGGCGCCGTGCTGATCGAAATTTCGACGTCCGACCAGGCACAGACGACAACCCAACCCGAACCCGGCGCTACCATCGGCGACAGGTCGGGAACCGAAGCCGCGCGTTCCGCGGTTACATCAGAGGGGAAATCGGAGACGCGTTGACGCGCATCCTGCTTTACACCGGCAAGGGCGGAGTCGGAAAGACCAGCGTGGCTGCAGCCACAGCAGTGCTGTGTGCGCGACGCGGCGTGCGCACCCTCGTCATGTCCACAGATATCGCCCACAGCCTCGCCGACGCCCTCGACACGCCGGTCGGGCCAACGCCGCGCGAGATCGCGCCGAACCTGTGGGCCCACGAGCCGGACGTCTTCTTCAACATCTCGCGCTACTGGCGCACGATCCAGTCGTACTTCTCGAGCCTGTTCTCGTGGGGCGGACTGGACGAGGTGATGGCCGAGGAGATGACCGTGCTGCCGGGCATGGACGAGCTGGGCAATCTCCTGTGGATCGGCGATCACGTCGACAACGGCGATTACGACCTGATCGTGGTCGACGCCGCGCCAACCGGCGAGACGCTGCGCCTCCTGTCGCTGCCTGAAGCGAGTCGCTGGTGGATCGAGCGAATCGCCCCCATCGGTCGGCGTGTCCAGCGCCTCGGTGGCCCCGTGTTGCGCCGCATCGTCGGCGTGCCACTGCCCAGCGACGACGTCTACGAGTCGGCTGAAGAGCTGCTCAAACGGCTGAGGCATGTGCACGAGCTGCTATCGGATCCGGACGACGCCTCCGTTCGGCTCGTCCTCAACCTGGAACGCGTCTCGATCCAGGAGGCTCAACGGTCGTTCACCTACTTCCACCTGTACGGCTATCCAACGGACCTGATCGTTGCCAACCGCGTGCTGCCCGTCGCGTCCGGCACGTACTTCGATGCGTGGCGTGAAGCGCAGTCGCGCTACCTGCCGATGGTCGAAGAGCAGTTCGCCCCAGTCCCGGTGCGCACTGTCCCGTTCTTCGACAAGGAGATGGTCGGCGTGGAGAGGCTGGCCGAGCTTGGCCAAGCGCTTTTTGCCGACAGCGACCCAGCGGAATTCCTCTATCGCGGCCGTCCATACTCGGTCGAGCGTGTCGACGGCGGCTACGCTCCTGTCCGTGGAGCTGCCCTTCACCAGCCGCGAGGAGATCACGCTTTCGCGGGCCGGCGATGAGCTTTTGCTGCAAGTCGGCTCGTGGCGCCGTAATCTCGTCCTGCCGCGACTTCTCCTCGACGCCCAGACGCAGGGCGCGAAGATGGAGGAACGCGTTTTGAAGATCAGGTTCGCAGAGCCAGTGCGTAGCCCAGCCGGAGGGTCGAGGAATGGAGCCGCAGGGTCGAGAGATGCAGCAGCCGCAGGGTCAGTCGATGGATGACGACAGACTGGCCAGGCTCGAGAAGCGCCTCGACGATCTCGAGAAGCGCGAGACGGCGATGGAGAAGTACACGCAGCGCTCGAAGGCTGCGATGGGCACGATGCTCCCGCCGCAAACGCGGGAGCACATGCGTGCGGCCGGCAGGGAGCAGCTGCTCATCGTGCGCAGCCTGCTCGACCACTGGGTCAAGCGCCTCGACGAAGCCACGCGCGACGAGAAGGGCACAGACAAGCCCGATAACGGCCGCGAGAACATCCCGATTGACTGACCGGCGCTTGCGCCGATGACAGTCGAGATCCGGCCGGTTCCCGCCGAGGGGATGCGCCTCGTGGTTCGAGTCGATCATGACCGCGTTTGGCGAAGAGCTGACCGAAGAGCAGTGGAAGCTCGACCAGCTGACGCTCGAACCCGACCGAGCGCTCGGCGGATACGACCGGGACAACGTGGTTGGTGGCGGCGGCGCCTTCTCACTGAGGATGACCGTCCCCGGCGGTGCCATCGTTCCTGTGGCCGGCGTGACGATGGTCGGAGTCGATGCCCACCCATCGGCGCCAGGGCGTGTTGCGGTCCCTCATGGCGCGCCAGCTGGCCGACGTGCGCGAGCGAGGCGAGCCGATGGCCGCGCTGTGGGCGTCCGAGGGCTCCATCTACCAGCGCTTCGGCTACGGCTTGGCGACGACCAACGGCTCCATCGAGATCGAACGTGACCGGGCGACGTTCCGCAAGCCGAACGCGGCGACGGGCATCGTTGAGCTGCGCGATATCGACGCGGCGCGCCCGGCGCTGGTGAAGATCTACGACGCTGTACGGGCGACGACGCCTGGCTTTTACGAACGCAAGCCAGCCTGGTGGGATGTCGTCCTGTCAGACGCCGAGTTTCGGCGGCGCGGCGCGGGCAAGAGGTTCAACGCGATCCTGTCGCGTGACGGCGAGGACGTCGGCTACGTCCTGTACCGGATCAAGGGTGAGTGGCTACCTACCGGGCCGGCAAACACACTCATCGTCCTCGAGCTGCTGGGTCTCGACGCCGACGCGGTGGCGCAGCTTTGGCGCTACGTCTTCGGTGTCGACCTGATGTCCCATATCCGTTCGCGCCTCGGGCCGCCGGACCATCCGCTGCTGCTCATGGTTGCCGAGCCGCGCCGCCTTCAGCTGCGTGTCGGTGACGCGCTGTGGTTGCGGATCGTGGACGTGCCCAAGGCCCTCGAGGCTCGAGGATATGCGGCGGACGGGTCGATCGTCATTGAGGTCACCGACGATTTCATGCCCGAAGTCGCCGGCCGCTGGCGCCTGACCGTCGAGCAACGACACGGGACGCGCCGAGAAGACGACCGATCCGGCCGATCTGCAGCTCGAGATCCAGGATCTCGGCGCGGTCTACCTGGGTGGTTTCCACCTTCGCCAGTCTCGGCCGAGCGGACCGAACCGTGGAATGCACGCACGGCGCCCGCGATCGGGCCGACGCGCTCTTCGCCACCACGGTCGTGCCGTGGTGCCCCGAGGTTTTTTAGGCTCGAACCCGGCAGCGCGGAACAAAGAAACGCCCGAAGGAGCCGTCCGGTCCGTTTTACCGTCGTTGCTGGTTGCCCAGCCCCGCCGATCTCGTTTCCGTGGCCCCTTCGGGACGACCAGACAATATCGACTCGCCGATAGCCGGCGCAATACCACTTATCCACGAACTAAGGCCGGGCCCGGCCCGTTGTCCACGACTCATCCCAAGATGTCATCCACAGCAATTCCCCGCCCGCATTCAGCGACATCACAGACTTCTCACAGCGTCCTCACCGATCATCGGAGGTCAGCCGATCCAATCCAACGCCGCAAGAGCATAGATGACTGATCCCTACGCCTACAACCCAGGCCCACCGCCCCCTGTCGCGCGTCCTGCCGCCTCGTTGGCCGCGGTGCTGGTCCTTGTCCTCGTCTTCTTCGTCGGACTGGCGGTTGGCCAGAGCGGCATCCTGTCGCCCGCATCCACGCCTTCGACGCCCGTTGCCGTCGTCCCGAGCCCAGGCTGGCACGACCTGGACCGCTGCCATCCATGCCCGCCGGCGCGCCCGCCAACTTCGGTCTGTTCTGGCAGGCGCTCGACACGATTCGCCGAGAACTACGTCGGCCGCTCGGAGCTGACGGACCAGCAGATCACCTACGGCGCCATCAAGGGCATGGTCGATGCGCTGGGCGATACCGGCTCACTCGGTCTTCCTGACACCTGAAGCGGTTCAGGCCGAAAACGAATCCCTGAACGGCGGCGTCGTCGGGATCGGCGTGCTGCTGGGGCAAAAGGACGACCAGATCGTCGTCGTCTCGGTCGGTCCCCGACAGCCCGGCGTCGAAGGCCGGCATCCGGACCGGCGACGCGATCGTCTCGGTCGACGGCACCTCGACCGACCGGCCTGGCGCCGGAAGAAGTCGCGCCCAAGGTTCGCGGCGAGGCCGGCACCCCCGTGCAAATCCAGGTGGAGCGCCCCTCGACCGGCGAGACGCTGGACCTGAGCGTCGTGCGCGAGGAGCTGCATTTCCCGGCGGTGTCGTGGTCGATGGTTCCCGGAACCAATACCGCGCATGCTGCGCATGGTCCAGTTCTCGACCGGCTCCGCCGCCGAGCTCAAGACCGCCCGCGACGCGGCGACCGCCGCCGGCGCGACGTCGTTCATCCTGGATCTACGCGGCAACCCGGGTGGCTACGTCGGCGAGGCTGTCGACAGCGCCAGCCTCTTCCTGGACCACAAGACCGTCTACATCCGTGAGCTGGCCGACGGACAGCGCATCCCGGTGGAGACCAACGACGAGATCCCGGCGACCGACGCAGCCGCTGGTCGTCCTCATCGACCAGGGCACGGCGTCATCGGCCGAGATCGTCTCGGCCGCGCTCAAATCAGCCGGTCGAGCGGAGCTCGTCGGCGACACGACCTTCGGCACGGGAACGGTCCTGCTGAACTTCGGTCTGCCCGATGGATCGGCCATCCGACTGGCCGTCGAGCGCTGGCTGACGCCCGATGGCGACCTCATCTTCGGCAAGGGCATTGACCCCACGATTGAGCTTGCTGAGCCGATCAGCCGAGATCCCGCTCGATCCGAACGAGGTCAGTCAGCTGACGCCAGAACAAGTGGCGACGATGTCCGATACCCAGCTTCGCCGGGCCCTCGAGCTGTTGTCACCAACCTCGCTGGTGGACCGGTCCGTCGCTGCCGGCGCTGGACTCTTCGGAGGCGTCTGAGGACGCGTTCTCGCCGGACTCGTCGAACTTGACCTCGACCGTTATGTCCTCCGCGCCGCGGACGATCTTGACGGTCATCGACTGGCCCGCCGAGACGCCACCCAGCGCGTCGTAGACATCGTCCGGCTCGCGGATAGGCTTGCCGGCCGCTTCGAGGATCAGGTCGCCCTCGGCGATGCCGGCACGGGCCGCCGGGCTGTCATCTTCGACTTCGCGCACCAGCACGCCTTCACGGTCGGGCAGGCCGACGGCGCGACGCATCCGGCGTGCCACCCAGGACGGGGCGATGCCGATGCCCAGGCGCGGCCGCTCGGCGCTCTCGCCGCGCTGCAGGGCGGCGACGCGCGATTGCAGCGACTCGTCGGCCGGCAGCGCAAGGTAGAAGCCGCCACCGAGCCGATTGGTGTTCAGGCCGGCAAGCTTGCCCTCGGCGTCGACCAGGGCGCTGCCTGACGAGCCGGGAACGAGCGGGGCGGTATGTTCGATGCTGCCCAGGATGCGGCGACCACGGGGACCGCGAAAGGCACGGGCCACGCTCGACACGAAGCCGAAGGTGACGCGCGGGCCGCTCCCGCCATTCAGCGTGACGGCAAACACCGGCGTGCCGATGTGTGCCGTGGTTGACGACCATTCGATGGCCGGGCTGGACCCGGTGTCCACCGACACGACAGCCAGATCGCCATCAACGTCGATGCCGGCGAGCTTGCCCTCCGCCTCGCGTCCGTCGGCGAATGTCACCGTGAGCTCATCAGACCTGACGTTGTGGGCATTGGTGAGCACCGCGCCGGAGGCGATGACGACACCCGATCCACCGCGCCAGCCACCGCCCACACGGACCGCAGAGGCTCCGGCCTTCTCCGCAACCGAGCTCACTGCGGCCCCCAACTCATCGAGAACTGCCATTTTTCGGAGCCACCTTTCGACATCAACTGTGTAACTTGCAAGTTGCAAGTTAGCATCAGCAAGTGAAGGACGCAATACCATGCTCGGCGTGACGCAGACCGAAGACGAACATGGCGGCTCGGCCCTCGACGCCGCCCTGGGCAGGGTGGGGGATCGCTGGTCGTTCCTGGTAGTCGAGGCGCTGCTCGACGGTCCGCGGCGCTTCAACGACCTGGCTGGCACGCTGCCGGGCATCGCCCCCAACATCCTCACCGACCGCATCCGACGGCTGGAGCGTGAAGGTGTCCTTGTCGGTCGCAAGTATTCCGAGCGACCGGCGCGGATGGCCTATTCGCTGACCGAGGACGGCCAGGAGCTGGCGGGCGTCCTGCGCCTGCTTGCGGCGTGGGGGAGTGGCGGCGCAGGATCGAGTGCGGAGGGTCTTCGTCACATGACCTGCGGCTCGCTCCTGGAGGCGCGCTGGTTCTGTCCGACATGCTCGCGAACGGTCGACGAACACGAAGAGGCGACCGCACTGCGTTTCGCCTGACGACCTCTGAGGCGCCTCATAAGTTGAGTTAACTAGCGCAGACACCCCGCGCAGGGGTTACACTCCGCGCTGCCCGCCGTTGGCCGTCCCAATAGTGACCGGGAGTTCAGACGAACAGTGCCACACACCCCTACGCTGACGGGGCAGGCGCGCGACGTGCTCACCCAGCAGGAAGCTGCCGATCGCGCCACTCGCGTCCGCGAAGCCCATTACGACATCAACCTCGACATCGTTGCCGGCCGCTCGACATATCGCGGCGACGTGACGATTCGCTTCGCCAGCGCAGAGTGAAGGCCAGGTCTTCCTGGATTTCCGTGGTCGAGTCGATCGATCTGCTGGAAGTCAACGGCAGCCAGGCTGAGCCGGAGTGGAACGGCTATCGGCTGACCCTACCCGGCTGGCTGCTCGCCGATGACAACACGATTCACGTTGTCTACGAGAACGACTACGACACCACCGGTGACGGCTTCCATCGCTTCGTCGATCCCGAGGACGGCGAGGAGTACGTCTACACGAACTTCGAGCCCTACGAAGCCCATCGGCTGTTCCCATGCTTCGATCAGCCGGACATCAAGGGCCGCTACAAGGTCGAGGTAACGGCGCCCGCTGAGTGGCAGGTCGTCGGCAATGCGCCGCTGGCCGAGACGAGCCCCGTGTCGGATGGTCGCTCCACCCGTCGTTTTGACGAGACCGAGCTCTTCAGCACGTACCTGGTGGCGCTGGTTGGTGGCCCGTATGTCGTCCGCCGGCATCAGCACGGCGATTTGGACCTGGGCCTGTATGCGCGGCGTTCCATGGAGCGCTACCTCGAAGATCAGTCACCGGAGATCTTCCAGATCACCACCGAGGGTCTCGATTTCTACGGCGAGATGTTCGCCAGGTCCTACCCGTTCGCAAAGTACGACCAGGTGTTCGTCCCCGAATACAACTCGGGCGCCATGGAGAACGTCGGCTGCGTCACGTACAACGAGGCATACCTGTTCCGCGATCCGGCCACGGAGAGCCAGAAGCTGGATCGTGCCGAGACGTTCCTCCACGAGCTGGCGCACATGTGGTTCGGCAACCTGGTGACGATGCGCTGGTGGGACGACCTGTGGCTGAACGAGAGCTTCGCCACGTACATCTCCTACCTGGCGATGACGGAGGCCACCCGGTTCACCAACGCGTGGAAGGTGTTCAACGCTGACATCAAGCGCTGGGCGTACCAGCAGGACCAGCTGCCAACGACCCACTCGGTCGCCGGTGAGGCGCCGGACACGGAGATCGCCTTCCTGAACTTTGACGGCATCACCTACGGCAAGGGCGCGTCCGTCCTCAAGCAGCTCGTCAAGTACATCGGCCGCGACGCGTTCCGCGACGGCCTGCGGATCTACTTCGGCCGCTACGGCTGGTCGAACGCCACGCTGGACGAGTTCCTCGGCTCGCTTGAAGAGTCGAGTGGCACGAGCCTCCAGGAATGGGCGCGGCTGTGGCTGCGCACTGCATCGCTGAACACGCTCTCCACTGAATGGCAGGCCGACGGTGGCCGAATCACCGCCCTGGCGATTCAGCAGACCGCTCCGCCCGAGAATCCCACGCTGCGTCCCCATGCGCTGGAGCTGGCGCTGGCCAAGGACGGCCCTCAGGGGTTGAAGATCAATTCGATCTCGGCCTGGATCGATGGGCCGGACACGCCCATCGCCGATGCGCGCGGTCACGAGGTCCCGGACCTCGTGTTCCCGAACTACGGCGACCATGCCTACGCCAAGGTGTCGCTCGATCCGGCGTCGGTGGACTACGTGCGCACGCGGCTCGATCGCGTGCAGGACGAGCTGCTCCGCGAGCTGCTCTGGATGTCGTTGTGGGAGATGGTCCGCGACCGCGAGCTGCGCTCCACCGAGTACCTGGCGATCGCCCGCAGCGAGCTGCCCGACGAGCCCGATCTCGATGTCGTCAACACGGTTCTCGACCGCGCGGCGCTGGTCGTCAATCGGTACCTCCCGGAGTCGATCAGAGAGGCCGAGTCGCACACTTGGTTCGAGGCAGCCCTCCAGAACGTGGCCAGGACGGAAGGCGACCCACAGATCATGTGGGCGCGCTCCGCGATCAACAGCGCCACAATCACGGCCGACGTCGCTCGCCTGGCCGAGCTGGTCGAAGGCTCGGGTTCGCTGCCGGTCTTCTCCGAGGACCAGGAGATGCGCTGGGCAATCGCCACCAAGGGCATTGCCTACGGCCTGCCAGACGCCGAGGAGCGCCTCGCCCGGGAGACCGAACGGGATCGCTCGGACCGAGGCCGCCGAGCGCTGCTCCGGGCCGAGGCCTCGCGGCCATCCTCCGAGGCAAAAGCGGAGGCCTGGTCGCGCATCCACGGCGACGGTTACGGTTCATTCCACCTGACACGGGCCGCGATGATGGGCTTCTTCTGGCCCGGCCAGGACGACGTGGTCGAGGAGTACGCCGACCGCTTCTTCAGCAGCGTCCGTGAGGTGTTCGAGACGCGCGACCACCCGTTCGCCCGTTCCTACCTGCTCGCGATGTACCCCGCATACCGCGCCGACCCGATCGTGCTCGAGCGCTCGAAGCAGCTGCTTTCGTCGCTCAACGGCTCGCTGCCGACGCTGTCGCGCCAGCTGGCCGAGGTCGCTGACGACCTCGATCGGCAGATAAAGGTGCGCGCCTTCGCCGAATCGGGCGCCTGAAATATGGCGAGCCGGCTGTGGGTGGAGCCGGTTGTCCTGGAGGGGACCGTCGTGCGGCTGGAGCCGCTGTCCATCGATCACCTGCCGGGCCTGACAGCCATCGGGCTTGATGGCGACCTGTGGCGGTGGACGCTCAATGTGAACCAGACGCCCGGCGAGATGCGCGCCTACGTTGAAACGGCCCTGGCTGCGGCCGAGGCAGGCACGGAGGTGCCATTCGCGACTATCGAGCGCTCGTCGCGCCGAGTGATCGGCAGCTCGCGCTTTCTGTCGATAGAGCCACATCACCGAAGGCTCGAGATCGGCTACACGTGGATCGCGCCGGCGTGGCAGCGAACGGCCGTCAACACCGAAGCCAAGCTGCTGATGCTGACCCACGCGTTCAACGTGCTGGGCGCGCTGCGGGTGGAGTTCAAGACGGACTCGCTCAACGAGAAGTCACGTGCAGCTCTGTTGGGCATCGGCGCCAAGGAAGAAGGCACGCTGCGCAATCACATGGTCACCGACACGGGTCGACGCCGGCACTCGGTCTACTTCAGCGTGATCGAAGAGGAGTGGCCACAGGTGCGTCAGCACCTGGAGTCGCGGCTCGCACGCATCAACGCCCAGGCGCAGGCCGACGCCGCAGCCGCGTCAGCTGCATCAACTACCTCAGAAGCCGCCGACGAGTCCGAAATCAAACGCGACGAGTTCGAATTCGCTCCCGACGAGCCCGGATTCGCACGCGGCCCGCTCCCCCAGGACACAGGGACCGACGCATCGGGCGCTTAGCCCGACCGATATCGCCTGCATCGTTACCTGAGCGCATAGTGGGCGCATAAGGCCACCCGAGTCCGCACGTGAGCCGCGGAATTTGCAGCTGACACCGGTGTGGGCGATATTCCGTGCCGTAGCGGGCGCGTGGAGGGTCTTCGGCGCGAGCCAGCCGCCTGGTTACTGATGTGAGCGATATCCCGCTCGCTTAGCCGACAACTCGATGTGTGGCTTTGGACCCACGCGAACCTAGCCACACTGCGTATTCCTCACATGCTTGCGCCCTGCTGTTGTTGTGGCGTAAGCCGTTCGCAGTAGCTGGCTTAGCGCCCGACTCGTTGCTCTGCATGCATGTGAGGAATATGAGCGCGACAAGCCGGCTGCCCGGAGGGCTTGGCCTGCTGCCTCACGCTCACGCAATCTTGTGGGGAATATCCCTGGCGTCTAGGCCAAACGAGAGGGCGCCTAGGCGGAGCGGAGGGCCCTCGCGCGGGACTTGCGTGCCCGGTCCAGGTTGTAGGCTGAGTTGACCAGGCCGACGTGCGTGAATGCCTGCGGGAAGTTGCCCACCAGGCGCTTACGGCGCGCGTCGTACTCCTCGGACAGCAGGCCAACGTCATTGCGTAAGGCCAGCATGCGCTCGAAGAGCTCGGTCGCTTCCTCCAGCTGACCCGTGAGTGCCAGGTTGTCGATCAGCCAGAACGTGCACGCCAGGAACGAGCCTTCGCCGGGCGGCAGACCGTCGTCCGTTTTCTGCGTCGGGTAGCGCATCACGAATCCGTCGACCAGCAGCTCCTTCTTGATCGCATCGACCGTGCCGCGCATGCGCGCGTCGGTGGCGGGCAGGAAGTGCACCAGCGGGATCATCAGCAGACTGGCATCGAGCTCCTTGGAGCCGTAGTACTGCGTGAACGTGTTGCGCTTGTCGTCGAAGCCCTTCTTGATGACGTCGGCGTGAATCTGCTGGCGCACCTCGCGCCACTTATCGAGGGGACCCTCGCGACCGTACTTCTCGATCGCCCGCACGGCGCGGTCGAGGGCCACCCAGGCCATCACCTTCGAGTGCGTGAAGTGGCGCCGTGGGCCGCGCACCTCCCAGATGCCCTCGTCCGGCTCCTGCCAATGATCGACCACGAAGTCGACCAGGTGGCGCGCCAATGACCAGGCTTCGTCGTCCAGCGTGCCTACGCCGAACTGACGCGCCAGGTGGAGCGTGTCGAGCACCTCGCCGTAGACGTCCAGCTGGAACTGGGTTGCGGCGGCGTTGCCGATCCTGACCGGCTTCGAGTTCTCGTAACCGGGCAGCCAGCCGATCTCATACTCCGGCAGCCGGCTCTCACCGGCTGGGCCGTACAGCACCTGCAGATTGGCCGGGTCTCCGCCGGCTGCCCGGAGCAGCCAGTCGACGAACGCCCGCCCCTCGTCCGCGTAGCCACCGACGTGAAGGGCCCACAGCGTGAATGCGGCGTCGCGCATCCAGCAATAGCGGTAATCCCAGTTGCGGACGCCGCCGATCTCCTCGGGGAGCGACGTGGTAGGCGCCGCGACGATGCCGCCTGTCGGCCCGAAGGTCATGGCCTTGAGCACAACCAGCGACTGCAGAACCTCGTCAGCCCACGCTCCCGAGTAGTGCAATCGCGAACACCAGTCGCGCCACCATCTCAGGGTGCGCTCCAGCGCTCCCCCCGCGTGCGGAGGCTCGTGAGGCTCCTCGTGAGACGGGTGCCACGTCAGCACGAACGACGCGACCTCGCCCTCCTTGATCGTGAACTCACCCTCGGTCTTCAGGCCCTCCCCGTGGACCGGGACGCTGCTGCGCAGGCAGACTGCGTCGGGCCCCGATACAGCGCACAGGTCCCCGCCCACACGCCGGACCCACGGCACGAGCCGTCCGTAATCAAAGCGCAGCACCAGCTCCGTCTTCATGGTGACGGAACCGCTGATGCCCTCGACGAGCCGGACCATGTTGGGCATGTCCGCTCGTGGCGGCATGAAATCGGTCACGCGAACGGTGCCGCCCTTGGTCTCCCACTCGGTCACCAGGATAAGAGAAGCGTTTCGATAGGAACGGCGGGTTGCACGACGGGCTCGTTTGGGTGCGAGCAGCCAACGGCCGTTGTCGGGTGTTCCGAGCAGCGCGGCAAAGCAGGCGCCGGAATCGAATCGCGGCAGGCACAGCCAGTCGATGGACCCATCGATGCCCACCAGGGCAGCCGTCTGGGTGTCGCCGATGAGCGCGTAGTCCTCGATGGGCAGCGTCATTCGCGAGAATGTAGAGCACGCCATGCAGGATTTGGAGAGCAACTCAGGCGCCGCACTGTTACGGGCGAGCCGCAAACGCATGTTGCTCGATTCGTTTGGGCTGTCGCTGTCGACCATCGGATTTGGCCTGGTCTACGGCTTGGCGGCGCGCGAGGTTGGCCTTTCGCCGGTCGACGTCCTGGCGATGAGCGCGCTGGTGTTTGCAGGTGGAGCGCAGTTTGCCGTTCTTGGCTACATCGGCGCAGGCGCTCCATGGGTATCGATAGTCGTCGTCACGGCGCTCATCAACGCTCGCCACCTGCTGTACGGCGCCGTTCTGGCGCCCTATGTCGCCAACTTGCCGGCTCGCGTGAGAGCAGCGATGGCGTATCCGCTGAGCGACGAGACGTTCGCCTTCACGCTGAGCCATTTCAGACGGATCGGCTATGCCGACGTGCGCGCCTACTTCCTCCTCGGACTCGGCCTTGAAGTCGGGCCGTGGGTCCTGGCAACGGTCGTTGGGACGGCAGTCGCCGGGAGCATCGCGGAGCCGGCTGTCTTTGGGCTCGATGTCATCTTCCCGGCCGCAATGGCCGGGTTGGCGGTGGGCATGGTCACCGGCCGCCGCGAATTGGCCGCGGCGATCGCCGGGGCTTTGGTGGGGGTTGCCGCAGGACTGCTCATCGATCCGGCAGTCGGGATCGTGAGCGGCGCGGTGGTGGGACCGATCGTCGGACTGCTCATCCCGGCGTCCGACAGGGCGAGCGAGCCGGGGATGTCTGCGCCATGAGTTCGAGCTACGTGCTGCTGGCGGCCCTGATGGCCGCCGTGACCTATCCGTTTCGCGCGATTCCGCTTTTGGTGCCGCAGATGCAGCGGCTTCCTCCGCTATTGCAGACGTACCTGCAGCTGGTGGGGCCTGCGGTATTGGCGAGCCTGGCCGCAGTCAGCCTGGCTGTCACGACCGACGCCTCCGGCAAGCCGCAGCTTTATGTCGGCCCGGAATGGATCGCCGTCGCCCTGTGCATCGCTGTGGTGGCCTGGCGGCGCAACCTACTGCTGGGCCTGATCGTCGCCGCCGGATTTATCGCAGTTTTGCGGGCGGTCGGCCTGGGTTAGCCCTCGCCGCGCCGACGCGTCCAGTACCAGTACGCCGGCGGAATGAAGACGCGGTCGTACGCCGGCACGTTGCGAACGACGTAGCCGCCCCAACCCTTCTTGAAGCGATCGAGGCCGTCCTTTGGGTCGCGCTTCGCCTCAGCCTCGAGGTTGGCCATCTCGGGAGAGTCAGCCGCGACTCCCGATGCGCGCAGCATCTCGAGCCGGCCGCGCGCGTCGGCGATTCCCCACAGGTCCCACGTTTTGGCGCCGCGCTCCCTGGCCCACCTGATCGCGTGCCACTGCAGGAGGTGGCCGGCGCGGCTGTCGAGGCCGGCGCGTGTGGAGCCGGCAAACAGGTACAGACCGGTGTCGCCCCACGCGAGGACGAGCGACGCGGCCACCACCTCACCTTCGAGCTCGGCAAGATAGAGGCGCGCGGCCTCGCCGAACAGCCGCCACATGGTTCGGTAATAGGCCGCTGTGTGATATTCGAATGTTTTGCGTGCCGTCGTCGCGATGAGCATCTCGTGCAGCCTGTCGACATCGGCTTCAGTCGCACCGACGCGAACCTGCACGCCCGACCGTTCGCCGCGCTTCACGTCCGCGCGGTGGCCCTTCGAGAAGGCGGCGAAAAGCTCCTCTTCCGGCGGTGAGAGGTCGAGCCGGATCGACGAGCGCTGGCCCAGCGTCCGTTCGGCCGTCTTGAAGCCGTTGGCTTTCAAGAATGCGTCGAGCTCGGCCGCGCGATCGTCCGTCATGAGCATGTCCGGCTCGTAACGCAGAAAAGCCGCCCTGCGCGAGCGCGCAAGGCGGACTGCTTCATCGAGCAAGCGTTGATCTAGCGGTCCATCGACTGACGGGAATGGCCCGCGCGGCACATAGGCCACGGACAGTCCGCGGAAGGGCCGAACGAGCACCTGGGCGCCCGAAGTCCGGTCATCCGAAGACAGCCGATGAGGTTGCCAGCCGAACTGACCCTTGAGCTCGCCCCACGCCCAAGCCTGGAAAGGTGACGCGCCGAGGCTCAGCGCAAGCGAATCCCATTCGTTGGGATCAGCCTGCTGCTGGATCGAGCTCGTTTGGTCGGTTGTGATCTCCGTCGTCGCCATCAGGGCGATTGTGACGGAGCGTGCCCGTTGGCGGGCGTTGCTCTCAGTGAATGGAGCGACGCGCGCCGCAGATGGGGCAGGTGGCCGTGTGGCCGCTTGAGTCGGGCTGCATCAGTGTGGTGCAGCCGTTCGTGTAGCAGAACAGCCGGTGGCCGGTTGCCGTGCGCCGAATGCGCCGGCGCGCCGAGGCGCCCTGGCCGTAATTGGAATTGGTATGGGATCTTGGATGCATTTCTGTGCTTTCGAGTTGCCTGTTGCGCCGATGTATGTGGCGTCAGGCGGTTGATGCGCTCCACGACGAAAGTTTGTTCTCTACGTCGGAGCGGTTGTCCAACTGGAGTCCGCGTGAGCGAGGTTGTGATGCTCAGACCTGCGGCGCTCTCCTGTTGCTGAACCAATAGTACCGCTTTTGCCCGAACCGCGTTCTCAGGCGGACTTCGGGGTGGGTTTGGACGCGCGTTGGGACGCCGGTTTGGACGGCTGTCGGCCTACGGACGTCTTGACGCCTGCCGCACGCAATTCGGCCTTGTGGGCGCGCTTGCCGGCCTGGTATTCGGCCAGCTTTTCGGGTGAGTCGACGTCGGCCAGTGACATGTGCTGCGGAGCGACAGCCTCCCATCCCGGCGGGCGAACGCCGAACCGCTTGGCGAGGATGCCGATCATGGTGCGCGCCTTCATCTCGCCGATGCCGGGCAGTCCGAGCAGGCGACGCTCGAGCTCCTTGCCGTCGGAAGCGTCGCGCCACACAGCGCCGGCGTCGCCGTCGTAGTCGCGAACCAGGGCCTCGCACAGCGCCTGGGTGCGACGAGCCATGTTGCCCGGGAAGCGGTGCAGCGCGGGCCGCGCCTTGAAGACATCCTCGAGCTTCGTGATGTCCATCGCCGCGATCGTGGCCGCGTCCAGCGAACCGAGTCGTTGCCGCAACTCGTAGGGCCCGGAGAAAGCCTTCTGCAGCGTGACCTGCTGGTCCAGCTCAAAACCGATGAGCAGCGCCAGTGGATCGCTGGCCAGCAGCTCGTCCGCTTCGTCGACGCCGGTGAACGGCAGCTTTGCCGGTTTGGTCTGTGTCGCGGTCATCGGACCGATGTTAGAGGCTCAGGCCATTCGAGCTTCGATCGCTGCTGGTCGACAATCTGGAGTTATGACGCACACCTTCCAGCGACGCCGCGACCCGCTTCACCGATTCCCCGCTACTGGACAGCCTGGACCGACGGATCACAAGCCTCATGGCCGACTACGGCCTGTTGCTCCTGCGCCTCGCCCTGGCGCTGATCTTTCTGTGGTTCGGCGTCCTGAAGTTCTTTCCCGGCCTGAGCCCGGCCGAAACGCTGGCCGGCAAGACAATCGAGATGCTCAGCCTGCAGACGATCTCGGCATCGACCGCGGTGTTCATCCTGGCCATCTGGGAGTGCGTGATCGGCATCGGCCTGCTCACCGGCCGGTTCATGCGACTGACCCTGCTGCTGTTGTTCCTGCAGATGCTGGGGACGCTCACCCCGCTCCTCCTGTTTCCGCAGGAGACGTGGCTGGTGTTCCCGATCGCGCCGACGCTCGAGGGGCAGTACATCATCAAGAACGCGGTGCTCATCGCCGGTGCCGTCGTCCTCGGCGCTACGGTGCGCGGTGGCCGAATCACGACAGAGCCTGTTCCGGAAGCCGGGGGCGAGCCACACCGGTAGTCGGCGGCGGATCCTTCGGTTGTATCGTGCTTGTTGGTAATCGGGGGTTAGGGAGGAGAGAGACCTCATGACCGACCAAAACGCACCGGCTCCGCCACCAGCTGCTCCGCCACCAGCTGCTCCGCCACCGCCCACCGCTGTGCCGCCTCCTGCCGCACCGACACAGCAGCCGGCAGGGGCATCATCGACGGGGTCGTCGACCAGCCTGTTCGCCGGCGTGAGCCAGGGCGAGCTGATGATCCTCGCCGGATCAGCGCTGATCCTCTTGGGCGACATCGTCTTCGGGATCTTCGGCGATTACAGCTATTCGGCCGTGGTGTGGGTAGCGGCGGTGCTGTCGCTGATCCTCGTGCTGACACACAACCGGCCGCAGCTGGGCATGGATATGCCGGCCGGTGGCTACCGCCTCGGGCTCATCCTGCTCGGTGGGCTGGCGTTTCTCGCGGGCGTTCGATACCTCTTGCTCGACGCCATCTACGTGCCCGGCCGCAGTCTGAGCGTGACCTACTTCCTGGGCGCGCTGGTGTTCTACGTCGGAGTTGGCTTGATGTCATTCGGCGCGTTCCAGATCTGGCGTCGCCGCTCTTGAAATAGGGCGGACCGGTCCAATAGCTCCATATATCGCCCACATCCTTACGCCGCGCGTAAGCAGAGCCTTTTCGGGCTGACGCGAGGTGGCTGGACCGCCTTATGAGACCCGATATCGCCGCCATGCTTGTGCCGAGCCAGTTCCAGCCGATAAGGGAGGCAGTGGATGGGCCCGCGAGCATACTTATCGGTCGCCATAGCCCGATTTATCGATGTGGGGAATACCCCCGGCGACTAGGGAGGCCATCAGGGCAATCGGACGCGTTAGGCCGGACCCTTGTCGCTGGCGCAAGCATGTGAGGAATGTTCCGGCCTTCCCTCAGCTGAGCTCCTCGGCCAGCGAGACGATGATGCCCGCGGGGCCGCGGATGTAGCACAGCCGGTAGCTGTTCTCGTACTGCTCAATCTCTCCAATTAGCTCCGCGCCGCGGGTTCGCAGACCGGCGACGGTGGCGTCGATGTCGTCGACGGCGAACATGACGCTGCGTAGGCCCAGCGTGTTGCCGAGTGCGTTCTCAGGTTCAGGTCTGACCACCTCGGGGCGATGGAACTTCGTCAGCTCGAGCCGGCCCTGGCCGTCCGGGGACCGCATCATCGCTATGTCGACTCGGACTCCGTCGAGCGCGTTGACACGGTCTACCCAGGGCCCCTCGACCAGACCCTCGCCTTCCAGCTCCATGCCGAGCTCGACAAAGAACGCCTTGGCAGCGTCAAGGTCGTCGACGACGACGCTCACGTGGTCCATCCGCTTGATCGCCATGTTTCGAAGTATGGGGTTCGGTCCGCTTTGATACCGGGGCCGACGTGGCGCGTTCGAGTGCCTTGCGCCGCGGGCGTATCGTGCGCATTTACTGCCGGTCAAGTGGGGGAGGTCCCAGAAATGGATTTGAACATCTCTTTCCGAGCGTCCGGTCGCGCTCGGCTCATCGGTCTGGCCGTTCTGGCGACATTGGTCGCCCTCCTGGCGATCGCTGGTCCGGCTTCCGCGGCTGGCGGGACCAAGAGGTTTGTCGACGATGACGGACTGGCCGGAGCCTCTGGCTGCGGCGGCAACCTGGCCGTGCCGAAGCGGATTCAGCCCGCCGTCAATCACAGCCACAAGGGCGACATAATCGTCGTCTGCCCGGGCGACTACTTCGGCCGAGTCGAGATTGACGATCGTACGGACCTGACCGTGCGAGCTGCCGAACCCTGGACAGCCAACGTGATCGCGCCTCCCGACTACGACCGTTCCGCGCTCGTTGATGTGTCCAATTCGCGAGGGATCACCATCCAGTGGCTGAACCTCTGGGCGCAAACCGAGCAGTGCCTGGAGCCGCTCGAGGCGATGATTTCACTGGACGACGTGTTCCGCGCGTCTATCCGTTCCAATCACATAGGGGTTCTTGGTACCGACACGCTTGGCGACTGCGGCTATCAGACCGGCATCCTGGTCGATCAGGGTGGGGGTCCGATCATCGCCTATAACCGCATCACGGATTTCAAGGACTTCGGCATCAGGGTCGACGAATCTCCGGCCGTGCACAACGTGACCGAGTGGCGAGCTACCAGCATTCGCGGGAATACGGTGCTCTATCAGCATGCGACGTACGGTTCGGGTGCGGACCCGGACGGTGCGTCAGGCATCGGGCTGTTCGAGACCGAAGGCGTTGACGTCGAAGGCAACTGGATCCGCTCGTTGCCCGACGCGGGAGTGAGCACGCCGCGGCTTTCACAGGCGATGTTTGTTGCTTTTTCCTTCGTCTTTCCGATGCGCGTGGTCGACAACCACATCCTTCACGTCGACATCGGGCTTTACGTGGAGGGCTGGCCGGACGGCAGTGTCGCGCGGAACAACACGATTCGTGACACGGGCGAAGTCGGGTTGAAGATGTTCGGCGCGACGAACTCGACGTTCGAGGACAACGTCGTGGTCAATGGCTCCGGAGATGGCATCCAGGTCGGCAATGAGTTCTTCGATCCCGACTCATCGATCGGTAATACGTTCCGGAACAACGATTTCCGCGGCCACGGCGGAACGGACTGCGTCGACTTCGATGACCCAACCGACAGCACCTGGACAAACAACCTGGGTGACACCCAGAACCAGACAGGCCTCTGCTCTTCGGCGCCTTGATCCAAGAGTTGATCCCGCTTCGCGTCGCCTGACGCACGCGGCGCCGCGATCGACCATCCGTGAGACGGTAGGCTTGCCGCTGGACTCGGTGCGCCAGTGCCGGCTACCTCGATCGGTGGAGGGAAGATGATTCCGTTCTGGGCCCTGGCGCTCATTGCCGGCTCCGCGATCGTGGCAGTCGTGCTGATTCTTGCCGCCAGACGGTTCAGCCCACAGGGCTTGCTCCGCGATGCCGTCCCGGCTGCCGCTGTGTTCGGTGTGCTCGGTGTCGCTTTTGCCGTACTGCTCGCCTTCGTCATGTTCCTTGCGTTCGAGAACTATGTCCGAGCTCACGAAGGGGCTTCCCGCGAGGCCGTCGCGATATCGCAGCTGGCCCGCATCTCCGGCATCTTCCCGGAGCCTGAGGGCAATGAGCTACACGACGACCTCGGGTGCTACGCGCGCGCCGTCGTCTCTGACGAGTGGCCACAGATGCGCCAGGGCCGCGAGAGCGATGTCGTTCTCGGCTGGATCTCGCGGATGGAGACGACGGTCAACGAGATGCCCATACAGGACGCGAAAAGCGAGATAGCGCTCAGCCATTGGCTGGACGAGATGGCAGTGCGAAGAGAAGGCCGGCGAGCGCGCCTTGCCGAGGCGACGCCCACCATCCCCGCGGCGGTGTGGCTGATGCTAATTCTTGGGGCCGTCCTCACCATTGCCTACCTGGTCGTCTTCGCCGATCGGCGCGAGCGCTGGTGGACGCTCGCGGTCATGGTCGGGTCAATCACGGCGCTCATCGTCTCCGGCCTGCTGGTGGTCAGCTTCCTCGACCGCCCATACCTGGAGGACGGGGCCTATATCGCGCCAAGCGAGATGCAGACCACCCTGCGATTGATCGAGGAGGAGATAGCGGGCTTCCCAGGCACTGTCCTTCCCTGCGACGAACAGGGACTCCCGACGTTAGGTGCCGCTGGCAGCGTCAGCTAGGGGAATATTGCAGCGGGGTTACCGCAAAACCCTCTGGCAGCTTCACGCCGGTGGCGTGATTGGGGCAGTAGCCACCCGGGTTCTTGTCGAGGTACTGCTGGTGGTAGTCCTCGGCAAAGTAGAAGGGCGGCGCCGGCGGCCCGGAGATCTCCGTGGTGATCTCTCCATACCCGGCCGCGGAAAGCTGCTCCTGGTACATCTTCAGCGATGCCTCGGCGGCGGTGCGCTGGGCATGGTCATGGACGAAGATCGCCGAGCGGTACTCGTTGCCGGCATCGTTGCCCTGTCGCATCCCCTGCGTTGGGTCGTGGCTCTCCCAGAAGACCTTCAGCAGCTGCTCGTAGCTCGTCTTTGACGGATCGAACACGACGCGCACGGTCTCGGCGTGACCAGTCTTGCCGGTGCACGATTCCTCGTACGTGGGGTTTGGGGTGAAGCCGCCCTGGTAGCCGACCGCAGTCGTCCAGACGCCTGGCTGCTCCCAGAAAGTCTTCTCCTCGCCCCAGAAGCAACCAAGCGCGAACTCGGCGATCTGGAACCCCTCCGGGTATGGGCCGGCGATGGGCGTGCCCAGCACGAGGTGGGGTCGGGGATTGGGCAGGATCGGTGCGTCGCGGCCGGGGAGTGCCGTCTCAGGGGTGGGCATCTTCTGCTTGTCGCGGTTGAAAAGGAACATGTGACCTCCGTTCCCCTTTAAGTGTATTCAGGAGCGTCCGGCGCGCCTGCGGCGGATCGTTCAGACTTGCAGGGCCGTGATCATCAGGGGGCCGTTACGTGTCGTCCGTCCGTGGCGTGCAGTTGCGCGCTCATTCGGGCTGAGCATTTTCGTGCTTGCGCTGGCCGCTACCCAGGCCACGGCAGGCCAGGCAACGTTGCCCGGAATCGACGTGTCGCATCACAACGGAGTGCCCGACTGGACGCAGGTCAAGGCCGACGGCGTGCGCTTCGCGGTTGCCAAGGCCACCGAGGGCCAGACCTTCGTCGACGGTGAGTACGCGACCAACCGCGCGCAGGCGACGGCGGTCTCGCTGCCCTTCACGGCGTACCACTACGCCCAGCCCGACACCACAGCCAACGACGCCGTGCTCGAGGCGGACCACTTCGTTGACACAGCACAGCTCGGTCGCAACCACCTCTTGCCGGTGCTCGATCTGGAGGTCAACAACGGGCTGGGGCCGAAGAAGCTCCAGGCCTGGGCCAGGACATGGCTCGCGCGTGTCCAGCAGCGGCTCGGCGTGAAGGCGATCATCTACACCGGCCCTTCGTTCTGGGCCACCAAGATGGGCAACTCACGGTGGTTCGCGGACAACGGGTACCGCCTTTGGATAGCTCACTATGGCGTGTCGCAGCCCACTGTGCCGGCCCACAACTGGGGCGGCCGAGGCTGGACCCTGTGGCAGTACACCAACCAGGGCACAGTCGATGGCGTCAACGGCAACGTGGACCTTGACCGCTACGCGGGCACGTCGCTCGCTCCGCTGAGGATCAAGAACAACTAGTGATCCCCAGAGGTTCCGACCCGGTGGCTCAGAACCTAGGCATCGTCCGGGTTGGGAATTCCCCGCGGTGGATCGAAGAAGACGGCAACTCGCCTATCGGGAGCGTCTTCGTCGGGAGCCTGGAGGTCGAAGCCCCCGCCGAAAAGCGCGCGCAGGCCGCGCCGCAGGTCGTGGACGGTCCGGTTGGTGAGCGCCACGTCGGCTACACCCTGGGCGCGGCGCTGGACCTCTTCGGACGGCCAGAAACGCGCGTAGACGTGGATCGCCTCGAAACCCTCAGCGCTCCAGGCGATACGTACCGAGCCGTCTGTCTCCATGCCCCAATTCTGCCCCGCGCAGTACTTCTCGCCCGATTGTCGATCCTGCCACCTGCCATTGAGGATGCCACCCTGCCGTGAAAAAGACGATCCCCACCCTGCTGTTGCTTCTGACTGCCCTGCTGGCTGCGCCGACACCGGTTGCCGCGGCCGAGCCGAACGGGTTCGGGTATTACCACACGTACAAAGAGGTGCGGGCGCTCATCGACAACGCGGTCGCGGCGCACCCGGGGATCGCGCGGCGCTTCAACATCGGCAAGACGTATGAAGGTCGCAGGATGTGGGGCATCAAGATCAGCGACAACGTCCGCGTCAACGAGGATGAGCCCGAGGTCTTCATCAACGCCCAGATTCACGCTCGAGAACGCGCATCGGGCGAGCTTGCGCTGGCGACGATCGGCTGGCTGACCGACAACTACGGCGGCAGCGACGCCCTGGGACAGCGGGTCACCGACATCGTCAACAGTCGCGAGATCTTCATCGTGCCGGTCATGAACCCCGACGGCGCCGAATTCGACATGGCCGGCGGTTCGTGGCACCAGTGGCGCAAGAATCGGCAGCCCATCCCGGATTCGACGGAGATCGGCGTCGATCTCAACCGCCAGTTCGGCTACAAGTGGGGCGGCGGCGGCAACTCGAGTGCCAATCCGGCCAGCGACGTCTACCGCGGGCCGAATCCCTGGTACGCCCCCGAGGTGCGCCACTACCGCGACTTCATCAGCGGCCGAGTAGTCGACGGCAAGCAGCAGATCAAGGTGATCCTGAGCCTTCACTCGGCGGCCAAGCTGGTGCTCTGGCCGTACTCGTACACCAAGGAGAACGTGCCGCCCGAGATGCCGCAGGACGATCACGACGCGTTTGTCGCGCTCGGCACCAAGCTGGCCTCGCTGAACGGCTACACGCCGGAACAGGGGAGCGACCTCTACCGCGTGCCCGGTGACCAGGATGACTTCGCATACCACGAGTGGGGCATCTTCACGTTCACGTTCGAGATGAAAAAGGGCTCGTCCAGGCGGTACTACCCGACGCAATCGGAGCTCAATACGGACATCAACAACAACCAGACGGCGGTCCTGTATCTGCTGGAACAGGCTGACTGCACGTACCGCGAGGCCGGTCTCGCGGCCGGTCACTGCTAGGAAAACCGGGAGAGGACCGATGCCCAGAGGACGATCGCTCGCAGCTCTGATCATGGCGCTCCTCTCGCTAACGTTCGCGACCGCGCCAACGGCCAGCGCGGCGACGCACGAATTCCCCATCGGCTACCAGGGCTACCACACGTATGCCGAAGTGGACGCCGAGCTGGACGCCGCCGTCGCGGCGTACGGCCAGGGTGCGGGCGCGATCCTCAAGCGCTTCACGATCGGGCAGAGCTTCGAGGGCCGGAACATATGGGCGGTCAAGATCAGTGACAAGGTCGCCAAGGATGAGAACGAGCCGGAGGTGCTTGCCGAGAGCGCGATGCACGCCCGCGAGCACATCACGGTCGAAATGAGCCTCTACATGATCAAGCTCCTGACCGAGAACTACGGTCAGGCCACTCCGCTCGGCGAGCGGGTGACGCAAATCGTCAACACGCGCGAGATCTGGATCATTCCGATGCTCAACCCGGACGGCGCCGAGTACGACATCCTTGACGGCACGTTCCATAAGTGGCGCAAGGATCGGTTCGACAACCCCGATGCCCTCGCCACGGGCATCGACCTCAACCGCAACTTCGGTTTCATGTGGGGCGGCAAGGGCTCGGCAGGCAAACCCGCCTCCGCCCAGTACCGCGGCCAGTTTCCGTTCCAGGCTCCCGAAGCGGCGGTCCTGCGCAACTTCATGCTCAGCCGTCGGATCGGCGGCCAGCAGCAGATCAAGGCGGTCTTCAACTGGCATAGCTACGGCCAATTCATCATGTGGCCGTATGGCTACACGAAGGAGGACGTGCCATCGACGATGACCGTCGATGACCACGAGACCTTCATGGCGCTGGCGAAGCACATGGCATCGCTCAACGGCTACAAGGCGCACCAGGGTTCCGATTCGTACATCTACTCGGGCGATTTCCCGGCATGGGCCTATGGCGACCAGCGCACCTTCGCTTTCACGTTGGAGATGTATCCCGCCTGGGGTTGCGACGGTTGCGGCGGCTTCTACCCCCCGGACTCAGTGATCCAGCGCGAGACGGAGCGGAACAGGGAAGTGGTGCTGTACCTGCTCGAGCAGGCGGACTGCCCGTATCGCGCGGCCGGCCTGGGCGCCACCAACTGCGGGCCGCTCTACGACGACTTCGAGATCGCCAGGGGATGGCGCGTCGATGCCGCCGGAACCGACTCGGCGACCGGTGGTGCGTGGACGCGTGCTGTTCCATCCGCGAGCAGCGACGCAAATGGCATCAAGCAAACCGGCGGCGTCCCGAGCGGCCAGGCAGATCTCGTGACGGGCGCCACGTCCGGCGGAACGGCCGACGCAAATGACGTCGACGGCGGAACGACCTCGGTCCGTTCGCCTGCCTTCAAGCTCGGTGGCGGACAGTGGACGCTGTCGTTCAACTACACCTTTGGCCATGACTCCGGCTCGGGCCCCGAGGACTTCCTCCGAGTGAGCGTTGTCAGCGGGGCCGTCACGACGCCGGTCTGGACTCACGCGGGCAGTGCCGACAATAGGGATGCAGCGTGGGACGCCCAGTCGTTGTCGCTATCGCCCTGGAGCGGCAAGACCGTACGGCTGCTCGTGGAAGCACGAGATGGGGGTGCGGATAACGTCCTCGAGGCGGCTGTAGACGACATGCGCGTCTTCAAGCCCTGACTCGAGGTCATGTCACAGCGCCAGCAGCTCGCTCGACGGTCGCTGGCCGCCCTGGCCGCCATCCTGGTTCTTGCCGTGTCCGCGCCCGTCGCCGCGGCCGATACCGCTGAGTTTCCGCCGGGCTACACCGAGTACCACACGTACGCCGAGATGGTCGGTGAGATCGACGCCGCAGTAGCGGCGCATCCGGGGATCGTGTCCAAGTTCAGCATCGGCCAGAGCTACGAGGGCCGCGAGATCTGGGCCGTGAAGATCAGCGATCACGTCCGCACGGACGAGAAGGAGCCTGAGGTCCTTTTCGAAGGGCTCCACCACGCCGCCGAACACATGGCCGTGGAGATGAACCTGTACATGCTGTCGGTCCTGACGTCGAACTACGGTGGCTCGAGCGCCCTGGGCCAGCGGGTGACGCACATCGTCAACAGCCGCGAGATCTACATCGTCTTCATGATCAATCCGGACGGGGCGGAGTGGGACATCAATGCCGGCACGGGCAGGCTGCGCAACTGGCGCCGCAACCGCCAGCCCATTCCCGGCACGCCCACCATCGGTGTCGACCTCAATCGCAACTGGGGCTACCAGTGGGGATGCTGCAAGGGATCCAGCGGCAAGCCGGGCGACTGGCACTACCGCGGGCCCGAACCGTGGTTCGCCCCGGAGGTGCGGGCATTGCGCGACTTCGTCCTCAGCCGCGTGAAGAACGGCCGCCAGCAGATCAAAGCCGCGATGTCGATCCACACCTACGAGCGCAGCATCATGTGGCCGTACGGCTACACCCTGGTTGACGTGCCGCGAACGATGACCGCCGCCGACCACGAAGCGTTCGTCGCCATCGGCCACGACATGGCGGCACTCAACGGCTACACGCCCCAGCAGCTCAGTGACCTGTACGTGCTCGATGGCGACGCGCCGGACTGGCTGTACGGCAACCAGCGCATTTTCGCGATGCTCATCGAGATGTTTCCAACGGTTGATCCGAAGGGCGCCGACATCGCCGGCGAGGTGGCGCTAAACCGAGACGCGATGCTCTACTTCATCGAGCAGGCCGACTGCCCGTATCGAGCGGCCGGCACACAGGCACTCAACTGCGGACCGTTGTACGACGACTTCGAGGCCAGCCGCGGCTGGACGGTGAATCCGCACGGCGCGGATACCGCAGCGACCGGCGCCTGGGAGCGCGGCATGGGCGAGAAGACGCGGACCACGGCCGGCATCAAGCAGCAACCGCTCACGCCGAGCGGGCAAGCGGCCTTCTTTACCGGACGGCTCGCGGGCTCCGGTCCAGCGGCCAACGACGTCGATGGGGGAGCGACCTCGGTTCGCTCACCGCAGTTCAAGCTCGGCGCAGCGGGCAGCACGGGTTGGACGCTGTCGTTCAGCTACGTCTTCGCGCACAACCTCAAGGCAAGCAACGCCGACTACCTGCGCGTGGTCTGTGGACGGCCAAGCGACACCGCTTTTCATCCAGAGCGGCAACGCCTCTGAACGCAACGCGGCGTGGACCGCTGCGACTGTCGATCTCAGCGCCTATGCCGGTCAGAACATCCGCCTGCTGTTCGAGGCAGCAGATGCAGACACAGACAGCCTGGTCGAGGCAGCAATCGACGACGTGCGGGTCTACCAGGCGCCCACTCCGTAACCACGCGGGCGGCGACAGCGGCATTGACGCGCGCGGCCATCTAACCTTCGCCTCGATGAATGATCAGATCATTCCGCGGCGCTGGCTCGCCGCTTCCCGGCGGACTTCACGTGGGGCTTTGCCGCATCCGCCTACCAGATCGAAGGCGCGGCGGCGGAAGATGGCCGCGGCCCCTCGATATGGGATACGTTCGCGCGGGTTCCCGGCGCAGTGGTGAACGGCGAGAACGGCGACGTGGCCTGTGACCACTACCACCGCTATCGGGACGACGTGGCGTTACTGGGCGAGATGGGCGCTTCCGCCTACCGCTTCAGCATCAGCTGGCCGCGCGTAATCCCCGCCGGGACCGGCGCGGTCAACCAGCGTGGCATCGACTTCTACCAGCGGCTTGTCGACCAGCTGCTATCGGCCGGCGTCCAGCCAACGGTCAATCTCTTCCACTGGGATCTGCCCCAGGCATTGCAGGATCGCGGTGGCTTCGCCAATCCTGAGGTGATTGGCTGGTTCACCGACTACACGGCCCTCATGGTCGATCGGCTGGGCGATCGAGTCACCGACTGGATGACGTTCAACGAACCGGCCGTGTTCGCCTTTCTGGCCCATGCCGACGGCATCCACGCCCCGGGGCTGCGCCACTGGCCAACGGCGATGAAGGTGGCCGACAACCAGCTGCGCGCCCACGCAGCGGTGACCCCACTCATTCGCTCAGGCGTGGAGGGCGCTCGAATCGGGATGGCGATCGACGTCAACCAGGCGGTGCCGGCGACCGACTCCGATTGGGACGTCAAAGCCGCATCCGATTGGCACGCCACCCGCGATTGGTGGTTCCTCGACCCGTTGTTCGGTCGCGGCTACCCCGCCGACGGCATGGAAGCGCACCGCGCCGCCGGACATCTCGAGGGCTTCGAGCTGGCCGATCCACCCGCTGGCGGACTGGATTACATCGGGCTCAACTACTACCGCCGCGAGACGGTGTCGGCGAGATCGGAGATGCCGTTCGATTGGATGGCCGAGCCGCCGCCGGACGCGGAAGTCACCTCCATGAACTGGCACGTTGCGCCGGACGGTCTGCGCGACATCCTGCTCGAGCTGCAGCGGCGCTACTCACCGCAGGACATCGTGATCACCGAGAACGGCGCCGCCTACGACGATCGGGGGGAGGCAGACGGCTCTGTTCGCGACGCCGATCGGCAGAGCTACCTCGCGCGACATATCGCCGCCGTGGCCGACGCGCGAGACGCCGGCGTGCCGGTGAGCGGCTATTTCGTGTGGTCGTTCCTGGACAATTACGAGTGGAGCTACGGCTACACGAAGCGCTTCGGCCTGACTCGCGTCGATTTCGCAACCCAGCAGCGCACGATCAAGCAGAGCGGACGCTGGTACCAGGATGCTGATCGCCAGCTCGCGTTGAGTTATCCACCGCCGCGAAACAGGCGGGCCTCGCCGATTCCCTCTTGGACCCCGGGAGTAGGATGGTTGGGTAAGGGGTGCCAACCTGACGAACCACCGCAACCGCCGCTTTGAACGGCCGACACGGAGGACCGAGGACGATCAATCGTCGCGGGTCCTGCCTGCAACCGCGGACGACTCGTACGGTGTGAGCAACCTCGCCTTCCGCCCACGGGCGGGCAACATCAGCACCGACATGCGCGCCGGCCTAACCGGGTGATCCGGGGGCACGAGCGACACGTGTCTGTTGCCTCCCCTGCGCATCACTAGAAACGGCGAAGGCCCACACTCGTTCCCGGGGTGTGGGCTTTCTGATGTCCGGGCGCGCGTCTTGCTAGGTCGTGCGCGTCACCTTCTGGATCGTTCGAGGACTCTCTGGATTGAGCCCGCGGGCTTTGGTCAGGTAGTAGGTGTAGAGCTGCGCGGGCACGATCTCGACGATCGGGCTGAGCCACGGAGACATCCCGGCTGGAACAGCAAGGCTGTCATCCAGTAGCTGGGCCGAGTGGTCGGCCGACAGGGTGAGGATGTGCGCCCCGTGCTCCTCCTTGAGCCGCGTCAGCAGGGCCAGCTGTGCATCGAGCGACGCTCCACCGGGCGCCACGACTAGGACCGGCAACTCAGGCTCGGCCAGGGCGAGAGGCCCATGCTCGAAGTCGGCGCTCGAGAAGGGAAACGCCGATACCTGTGCCAGCTCCTGGAGCTTGAGCGCCCACTCTCGGGCAGTGGCATAGCCATACCCTCGGCCGAGGACGATGCAGCGGTCGCGCTCGGCGTGTCGATGGGCAAGCGCCCGCGCGGCTTCCTCCGACTCAAGCGCTGTGGACATGAGCTCAGGCACACTCGCCAGCTCCGACCGTTCGTCATCAGTCGGTCGATCCAGGGCGTGGGACAGCAGGGCAACGGCCAGCAACTCGGTGGTGTAGGTCTTGGTGGCCGCGGTGGCCAGCTCCGGTCCTGCCCGTAGATCGATTACATGCGCCGCCGCCTCGGCGAGGGGCGAAGCAGGGTCGTTGGTTACGGCGACCGTGACCGCGCCCTGCGCTCGGCCTTCGTCGAGCACCGCGACGATGTCCGGGGAGCGACCGGACTGCGAGATGCCGATCACCAACGCGCCCGCCATGCGCGGATGAGCTCCGTAGAGCGTTAACGTCGACGGCGTCGCTAGCGCGGTCACGAGCGAGTTGCGGACGCCGAACAGGTACTGGCCGTAGAGGGCTGCATTGTCCGAGCTCCCCCGGGCGGCGATGACCACGAAGCTCGGCCTGCGGGCCTGCACTTCGGACGTCAGTGCCTTGAACTCGGCGGCGCTGTCGAGCAGCCGCTGGGCGGCTTGTGGCTGCTCGAGGATCTCGTCTCTCAGGCCCATCTCTCACCCCCGATGAACGTCATCACCACCCGCAGATCTTGAGTGAACAGGACAAGGTCCGCGCGTCTGCCGACTTCGATTGCCCCACGATCGTCAAGGTCCAGTAGCCGAGAGGGCACAGTTGTCAGCGTCGCCACGGCGTCCGGCACCGACCAGCCGCTGTACCCCACGAACCTCCGCAGTGCTTCGTCGCCAGTCAAAGCCGATCCTGCCAGGCGTCCGTCGTCGGCCAGTCGGACGGATGCGCCATCCAGGACAACATCCCTACCACCAAGCACATATCGACCAGGCTCCATGCCCAACGCGGCAGTCGCATCGGTGACCAGTGAAACACGGTCGGGCCCCGCAGAGTTCGCCGCCAACCTCAGCACGTCTGGATTCGAGTGGATGCCGTCGGGGATCATCCCTACCGTGACTCGCGGGTCGGCGAGCGCCGCACCGACAAGGCCTGGATCGCGGTGATTGAGTGGAGGCATCGCGTTGAAAAGATGAGTGGCATAGCTCATCCCCGCATCGAAGCCGGCGATCGCCTCGTCGCGATCGGCAGCCGAGTGGCCAGCTGAGACGACGACTCCGCGGCTCACCAGCTCTCGCGTGAGCTCGAGCGCGCCCTCGAGCTCAGGTGCCATGGTCACGATCCGCACACCGGACTCTGTTGACCAGGCCCCTACGTCTGGATCCGCCTGTGCCGGCAGTCGAAGGAACGCCGGGTCATGCGCGCCCGATGCCTCGGGGCTGATGAACGGTCCCTCGAAATGGGTACCCAACGGCGTCGCGCCGACGTAGCCGTCCGGGGGGCCGGCCGCGAGCGCTGACATCATCGATTGGCGCGCCTCCGGGCCTGACGTGACCACCGTCGGTAGAAAACCCGTGACGCCGAACCGCGGCAGCCTGGCCCCGACCTCCCAGATGGACCCGGATTCGTGGGTGAAGTCATGGCCGAAGCCGCCGTTGATCTGGATATCAAGCAAGCCCGGCGCGACGATCAGCCCTTCCGCGTCGACACGAACTGCGTTCGCAGGCGCGACCATGCCTCGGTTCCACGCTGTGATGACGCCGTCCTGGATGACGATGTCGCACCGGGAAACTAGCTCGTCTTCGACGACGAGGTCACCCCCCGAAATCAACAGCGTCGACACGATTGCGATGCTCAGGCCGTGAGGCCGTGGCCGCGCGGATACAGGCCGGCAATCTCGACCGGCAGGTGCCCGCTGAACAGCTGGTCGCCGAAGAGGGCGCGCGCAAGCGCCTCGATGGTTGGCGGCAGGATCCCGTACGAGCAGACGTGTGTCCGCGCGCTCGGGTACGCACCCAGGTCCCACGGCGTGCGCAGCGCGATCGTGACCGTGGGCACCCCCAGACCGAGGATCCGCTGCACCAGTGCGGCCTGCGCGGGAACCAGGCTGGCAGCCGTGGTTCCCAGCACGACCATGTCGTAGCCGGCCACCTGTGGCGCCAGGGCCGCGATTTCCGCATCGGAGGGGGAGTGCTCGACCACGAACTCGTGGCTCATCGAGTGGCGTCGACGAACGGCTGCAGCCAGCAGCGCCGGAACGTGGGACGACGTGTCGGCGGGCGTCATGTCAGTTGGTCGGGGCTGGATCACCGCAACACGAGCGCCGTCCGCCAGGCGAAGGGGAAGCAGGCCGTCGTCATTGCGGACGAGCGTGATGGATCGCTGGGCCAGCTCTGCGGCCAGCTGTTGGTGCTCGGTACTGCCCACCACGTCGAGCGGCGGCTGTTCGAACCCGGCCAGCCAGGTTCGGGTGGCAGTGAGTCGGGCGTGAGAGATGTGGCGTGCCCGCGGATCCAGCAGCCCGCGCAGCTCGGCTTGTGCCAGCCCCTCTTCGAGCCGCTTGAGCAACTCAGCGTCGGCCGTGCCCAGCAACAGGTCTTCGCCGGCATTAAGCGCCGCGATCGCGTCGACGATCTGCGCGGCACCCTGGGCGAGCGCGTGCATGTCGAGAGCGTCGGTTATGGCCAGGCCGTCGTAGCCGAGCTCGTCGCGCAGGAGATGCGTCATCACCGGCCGTGCCAGGCTCGCCGGCAGAGTCGCATCGTCGGTCAGCGCCGGTACGCCGACGTGTCCCGCCATGACCAGGTGCGGGCCTTCGTCCAGCGCGACACGGAAGGGCACGACTTCGCGGGCCAGGAAGGCCTCCCGTGGCTCGTCGACAACGGCCAGCTGCAGGTGGGTGTCGACGCCGATGTCGCCGTGCCCTGGGAAATGCTTCAGCGTCGCCGCGACCCCCTCGGCCTGCAGCCCACGAACCGTAGCCGCGGCGAGCTTGCCAACGGAAACGGGATCATCGCCGAACGATCTGATCCCTAGTGCGGGGTTGCCGGGGTTCGTAGCCAGGTCGCACACCGGGGAATAGTTGACGTTGACGCCCACCGCCCGCAGCTCCAGCGCGATTGCCTGTCCGATCCGCTCAGCGAGCTCCTCTGAGCCGGCAGCGCCCAGGGCCATGGCGCCGGCGAATTGGGTCGACTGCATGCCCAGTGCGTTGAGCTGGCCGCCCTCCTGGTCGATCGCGATGAGCAACGGCTGGCCATCCGGCGTCGCCGCCGACTGCAGCGCCGCGGTCAGCTCCCTGACCTGTGCCGGTGAGTCGACGTTGTGGCCGTAGAAGAGCGTCACGCCGGCAAATGGCCGCTCTGAGATCTGTCGGGCGATGTCTTCTGGCAGCTCGCGTCCGTCGAACGCGATCATGAGCTGCGACCAGATCATGGCGTCACGAACGCGGGCCGCAGGCAGCCCAATGACGCCACTACTTGACGGAGCCGGCCAGGATCCCTCGTACGAAGGCGCGCTGCAGGAGCAGGAATACCGCGAGCGGCAGGATCATCGTCAGGAACGCGCCGGCGGTCAGGATGTGCCATTGCTCGCCGCGACTGCCGACCAGCTGGTAGAGCGCTGTCGGCATGACGCGTTGATCTGGACTCACACCCAGGAACACCAGGGCAACCAGGAGGTCGTTCCAGACCCACAGGAACTGGAAGATCGCGAACGCGCCCAGCGCCGGCAGCGAGAGCGGCAGGACGATGCGGATGAACGTCTGGAAGTGCGTGGCTCCGTCGATTGCCGCAGACTCGAAAAGATCCCGGGGCAGCTGCGAGATGAAGTTGTAGAGCAGGAAGATGGCCAACGGCAGGCCGAACGCAGCATGGGCCAACCAGATGCCCACGAATGTGCCATAGAGGCCGGCCGAGCTGTACAGCTGCAGGATTGGGATGAGCGACATCTGCAGCGGAACCACCAGCAGCCCAACGACGATCGCGAAGAGGACGCCGCGGCCGGGGAACTTGATCCAGGCAAATGCGTAGGCCGCGAACGCCGCGATGGTGATCGGGATGACCGTGGCGGGGACGGTCACGATCAGGCTGGTCAAGAATGCATTGAACATCCCCTCCGATCCCAGAACCGTGGCGTAGTTCTGGAGAGTCCATTGACCCTCCTGGAAGGGGTGGAGAAACACCGTCCACCAACCGGTGGTGGTGATTTCCAACGGGTTGCGGAACGAGGTGACGAACAGTCCCAGGGTGGGCAGCGTCCAGAGGAGGCAGATCACGACGACCGTGATCCGCAGCGGAGCCTTCTTGATGAAGCCCGGGCGATACGCCTGTACCCGCGCCGGGGCCTTTGTCACCTCGACGGTCTGCGCCGGCGCCGTCATGCCCCGACTCCCTGCTTGTTCAGGTTTCGAACGTTGATGAAGATGATCGGTGTAACCGCCAGGAAGAGCACTACCGCCAACGCGGCGGCCCTCCCGTCGTTGAAGAACTGGAACATCTCCAGGAACATCCGGTTCGCGACGACGTCGGTGTCGAAGCGTCCTCCTGTCATCACGAAGACGATGTCGAAGATCTTCAGGACTGAGATCGCGATCGTGGTTGCCACGGTGATGATCGAGCCCTTGATCATCGGCACGATGATGCCGAAGAAGATCTGACGCTCGCTGGCGCCGTCGAGACGGGCGGCCTCGAGGATCTCAACTGAAACGCCCTTGATGGCGGCCGACAGGACGACCATCGCAAAGCCGGTCTGGAGCCACACGAAGATCAGGATCAGGGCGATCGTGTTGATCGGCGGCGTCTGGATGAACGCGATTGGCTGGCCGCCCAGGCCGGTGATCACCGCGTTCAACAAGCCTATCTGCGGGGTTCCCTCGGGGCGCCACTGGTAGACGAAACGCCAGATCACGGAGGCGCCAATCAGTGAAATCGCCAAGGGCAGGAACACGAACGTCTTGGCCAGTGCCTCGCGGCGCACGCGATCGAACAGGCCGGCGATGAGCAGACCAAGCCCAACGCTGCCGGCCGTGCCAAGCACCAACCAGATGAGGTTGTTGCGGAAGATGGTCAGGAACTCCGGCTTCAAGAGTTCCCTGTAGTTGGCCAGTGGATCTCCGGCCGGTGTGTCGGTGAAGCTCAATATGAACGTGGCGATGGTGGGGTAGATCAGGAAGACGGTCAGCAGCACCAATGCCGGGATCACGAAGACCCACGGCAGGATCCGACCCTGGTAACGCGGGTCGAGCAGGGCCACGATTGCGCTCAACCCGGCATAGATCATCCAGATGCCGCCGACACCGATGAGGATTGCCAGAAGAGCCAACAGGATCTTGGCGATGACCACATCGCCCTGGTTCTGGCGCAGCTGCTCGGCGCCGGATGCGTTGCCGAACAGCTCATAGATGTTGGCCAGCAGATGCTGGCCTGCCAGCGGATCGATGAGGACCTTCAGGCCGACAACGACCAGAACGATTCCCAGGACGGCGCCGAGGGGCACCACGAGCCGGCGTAATCCGGACTCCTGAACCGAATCCTTTGGCCTGGCCGGTGCCGTCATCCGCTCCTCCTCGGGGTGGATATTAACGAGGGCGCGCTACCAATTGGTAGCCCGCCCCCTAACGGATCCGCTGTGCGCCCGTAGGCGCACGAAGGGCGCGCTACCCGATGGTAGCGCGCCCTCGCACTGAATCTTCTGCCGTCTTGCGACGGTCAGATGTTCACCCCTGGTCCGCTACTGAGCGGCGGGCCAGCTGTCGTCGATTGCCTGGAGCACCTCGTCGGTGTTTGCTCCGTTGGCATTGATCCAATTGACGGACTGCGTCCAGAACGAACCTGCACCCACTACGGGTGGCATGAGGTCTGAAGCGTCGAATCCGAGATAGTCAACAGAGTTCACGATCTTCGAGGCGATATCCAGCTTGTAAGCGCCGGCATACCACGCCGCAGGGGTCGTGTTGTTGGCGGAGATGGCGCTGCCCGCCTCGATCCATCGCTGGGTGCCAGCAGGGGTCGAGAGGAATTCAGCAACTGCCTTGACCGCACTTTCCTGGAGTGGATCAGCCGAACGATCCTTGGCCAGGACCATGAGCGTGTCGGCTGAACCTTCGGCCATATGGCCGACGGCCGCATCGACGGTCGGGAATTCGAAGATGCCGATGTCCTCACCGATCTTGTACTTGGAAACGGTGCCAGGACCGCCAGCCCGGACATCCGGGAAGAAGTCTGGTCCGTACCAGGTCGGGATCTTGTGCATCCAGCAACCCGGGGTAAGCGTGTCGCCGTTGAACATCGGATCCATTGGCTGCGTCTGTGGCGTGGCCACGATGGCCGTGTTACCGCCGGTGACGTACTTGTCCGTGAAGAAGATCTTCGCCACCTTGGTGAAGGCATCCTTGACTTCGGGCGAATTGAACGGCAGCTCGTGGGTGATCCACTGATTCCACTTGTCGGGTCCATACGTCTTCAGGAAGATTTCTTCGACCCAGTCAGTGGCCTGCCAGCCAGTTGCGGTGCCGGCCTCGATGCCGATGCACCACGGGTTGCCCTTGCCGTCGGCAACGATCTTGTCGGACAGTGCGATCAGCTCGTCCCAGGTCGTGGGGACCTTGTAGCCGGCCGCCGCGAAGGCCTTGATCGGATACCAGATGGTCGACTTGACGTCGGCCTTGTACGGGATGCCCCAGATGTGGTCGCCGTCGGACACGAGACCGATGGTGGCCGTGTGGCTGTCACTCAGGGCCGTCTTGTCCATGAACGTGGCGACGTCGACGACCTTGCCCTGTGCGGCATAGGCCAGGACGCCCGTCGGCTGTGCAAGCATTGCCAGGTCAGGCGGCTGGTTGCCTTCGATCCGCGTCTTCAGCACGGTCTCATGGCTTGAGCCGATGCTGTCGATCTGAATCGTGATCCCGGTCGCTTTGGCGAAGTCGGCTACTGAGGCCGCGAAGTTCGCGCCCTCGCCACCGATCCATTGCGTCTGGATCGAGACCTTCTTGCCGTTGAAGATCGGCTTGCCGTCGGCCCCCTTCTCGGTTAGGGCCTGGTCGAGCTCTGTATAGCCGGTCGGCGTGGTCGGGAGCGCCGGCGCGACACTTGCCCCCGGCGTTGCTGCTGCCTGACTTGCGGGCGCTGGTGACGCGGTACCGCTGCTACAGGCCACGGCGGCCAGGACGACAACCATCGCCATGGACCACCGAGTCTTGTTCCCCATGAATACTCCTCCTCCTTGCAGGTATCTATTTGACCCGCTAGGTAAGTTTCGCCCAAATATGCGGGCGTGTGGCATTTGTTTTTCTACGCCAACAATCCTCCTTGGCTCTATCTCTCCGCCACCTCCTCTCGCTGTTGCGCGCTCATACGCTGGCGGGCAATCGCCGCCGCGCCGCGAGCGCCAGGCTCGAGGTCAGGTGGGAGCAGTTCCAGGCTGGCGTCCGCGAATGCGGTTTCGACCAGCGGTGAATTCTGGCGCTCGCGGTGGAGCGCCTGCTTGATTGGCGTGAGAAGGGCGTCGCCGCCACCGGCGACTCCGCCACCGATGACGATGCGCTGGATGCCCAGCGTCAGCACGAGGCCTCGCACAGTTCGGGCAAGGTGCTCGCCGAGCTGCGTCGTGATCTCGTTGGCCACCTCGTCGCCCTCGGTCGCGGCCTCGAAGACATCAGCGACCGTCGCCTCGGAAGTAAGCGATGTCGTGCGTCCCGCCGCCACGGCCTGCCGCGCCTGCCGGGCGATCGCCGGTCCGGCGGCGACCGTCTCGAGGCAGCCGATAGAGCCACACGGGCACTTCCTGCCCTGTGGGTCGACGATGATGTGTCCGACCTCTCCGGCGATCCCGGTTTGGCCACTCAGCGAGCGGCCTCCGAGCACGATGCCGGCAGCAATACCGGTCCCGACGCTGAGGTAGCACAGGTCCGCGCCGTCCATCGCGCCGCCGTCGCGGCGTTCGTAGACCCACGTCGCCGCGGCGCGCGCGTCGTGCTCGACGAAGCAGGGGAGGCCCGTTCCCTCTTGGACTGCCGAGCCGAGGTTGATGCCCGGCGCGCCAAGGTTGACGGCCAGCTCGGCAGTGCCGCGCCGCGGCTCGACCTGGCCCGGAATGGCTACACCGATGGCGGAAACGTGGCTCGGGCTCGACCCGTTGGCGGCGTCGTCGTCGGCGATCTGGCCAATGGCACGCTGGGCGAGACCGACGATCTGCGAGGTCAGGGCCGACTTGTTCGTGGGGACGACGTCGTGGAACAGGATTTGATCGGCCATATCCGTGACCACGCATGCCGTCTTGGTGCCGCCGACGTCGATGCCAATGGTGAGTGTCATGACGCCGGCTGGTATGTCATCGGCTGATCGGTTGAATCAGCTGAATCGGGCTAATCGGTCGAATTGGTTGAATTGGGCGAGTCGCAGTCAACGGGCTCATCGAGCGAGGCTCAGCCCGAGCTCGTGGGTCATCAACAGCGCGGAGGCGCCGAGAAGCACGACGTCATCGTGCGCGGGACCCAGCTCGATCTTCGTGGCGCTGGCGAGCAGCGGCAAAGTGCTCGACGCGGCACGCCGACGAATCGCGTCGAGCCAGACGTCGCCCAGGACGACCGCTGGCCCGACAAGCAGCACGTGGTTTACGTTGATCGTGGCAATTACCGCTGCGATGGCAAGACCGAGCATCGCGCCGGCGTGGACAACGACGCTGCGGACCTTGTCGTTTCCCGCCTGTAGCGCAGCGACCAGGCCGGCCTCATCGGTGACCGTCGGCACGAGCCGGTTGGCCGAGGCGACCATCGCGCGCATGCTGGCGATCGTCTCAAGGCAGCCGATCCGGCCGCAGCGGCACCGCTCGCGTCCGTCGCCAAATATCGTGTGCCCGATCTCGCCCGCCCCGGAGCCGTCGCCGCCAAACAGCTGGCCGTTGAGGATGATGCCCGCGCCAATGCCACGGCCGACGCGAACCACAACGAGGTTGCCGGGCCGGGACTGCCGACCGAAGGTCAGCTCCGCCACCGCAGCCGCCTGGCTGTCGTTGGCCACGACGACCGGAACGCCAAAGCGCTGCTCGATCATCTTGCCCAGAGGCAGGTTCTCCCACGCCAGGTTGACCGCCCAGCGGACGGTGCCGGTGCGCGAGTCGACCAAACCTGGCGCACCGACACCGATGCCCAGCAACGGGCTCGAGCCGTTGCCGTTGACGAGGCCGCTGATCAGCGCATACACGAGCTCGACGGCATCGTCGCCGTCCTGGCCCTGGAGGGGCACGCTCATGCTGCGAATAATGTTGCCGCGCAGGTCGACGACCGCGCCGTTGAAGGCAGATTCGCCCAGGTCGAGCCCGATCAGGTGGCGGCCATCGGCGCGGACGCGGACGAGAATGGGCGCCTTGCCGCCGGTCGATGGGCCGCGGCCGATTTCCTCGATCAGCTGCTCGCTCAGGAGGTCGCCGACGAGCTCGCCCACGGAAGTACGTGTCAGACCGGTCACGCGCGCGACTTCCGCACGACTGACTTCGTTGCGGTCGTAGATCGCGCGCAGCACGAGCTGCTGGTTGAAGGCACGCGTCTGCTGGTGCGTTGCCCGTTCAGGAAGTGCGGTCATGGACCTCACGGCTTGGCCCCCTTGACTCCCCACTGAGCTGGCGCCCTGTGGCAGGCATCGCTCCCACTCTGCCTGGGACTTTGCCAACTCAGTTGACAAAGCGTGTTGTAGCCAGCCGAGCGCTTCTTTGTCAAGTCAACTTACAAAGGCACCGTCGGTAGTATTCACAGATGCCGGAAATCACCGATCCCGAAATCGAGCAATACGCCGCCGAGCACACGTCGCCGGAAACGCCGTTGCTGGCAGAGCTGGCCCAGGCCACGCGCGAGTTCTCCAAGTCGTCCGGGATGATGGTCGGCCAGCTGGAAGGCCGATTCCTGAAGATGCTCGTTGCCGCCGTGGGCGCCCGCCGGGTGCTGGAGATCGGCACCTTCACCGGCTATTCGGCCCTCTCGATGGCCGAGGCGCTGCCGCCATCCGGGCAGATCATCACCTGCGAGCTGGACCGCAACCACGCCGATATGGCGCGGCGGTTCATCGCTCGGTCGCCGTACGGGGACATGATTGACGTGCGAGTCGGGCCGGCGCTGGAGACGCTGCGCGGCCTCGAAGGCACCTTCGATTTCGTGTTCATCGACGCCGACAAGCCGTCGTACCTCGACTACTACGAGCAGGTGCTGCCGATGCTCTCGGTGGGCGGCATGATCGCCGCCGACAACGTGCTGTGGTCTGGACGCATCATCGAGCAGGACGACAGCGAAAGCACCACGGCCCTGCGCAGGTTCAACGACCATGTTGCTGCCGACAAGCGGGTCGAGTGCGTGATGGTCCCCATCCGCGATGGAGTGATGCTGATCCGTCGCGTCTGACGGCCTGGCGTCGCGGAGTCACGCGGCGTCGATACAGCCGCCAATTCACAGCCAATCTCCAGCCTGCCGACAGACTGAGCCCAGCAGTCGCCTCCAGCATCCGAGTCGAACAGGCGGCCCAAACGCCTGACTCGACCACATCCGCGCTGGAGGTATCGGTCTATGAAGCGTTTGATCTGGCTCCCCCTTGCAGGCTTCCTGGTGATCGCGGGCGCCGCGGTAGCGGCGGCGTCGCCTGGACTGGCCGACACGGCCAAAGGTCTGTTCGGCGCCGATCAGGCAAAGGGCGCTTCGGCATCTCCGTCGGCGTCGTCGTCTCCGTCCAATGGATCAGACCATAAGTCGGGCCATGCCTTCGGCTTCGGTCTCGTCAATGGCGACCGCGAGTCGCTCCTCGACCAGGTCCTCGCCGACCTCGTAACCGCCGGCACGATCACGCAGGCGCAGTCGGACGCAATCACGCAGGGCCTCCAGACGGCAGCCGATGAGAAGCAGGCCGAAGTGGAAGCTCAGCGCCAGCAGATGGAGCAGATGCTGACCCAGATCCAGGGCTTCCTCGAGGACGGCGTAATCACGTCCGATGAGATTGCTCAGCTCCCTGCCGACAATCCCTTCAGCAACCTCCAGGACATCCTGGCCGACGGGCAGATCACGCAGGAAGAGCTGCAGTCGATCGGCTTTGACCACTTCTTCTTCGGTGGTCCGGGCGGGCAGGGCCATTTCGGTCCAGGCGGTCCCGGATTTCACATGGACTTTGACGACGACTCGGGTGCCGAGCCGGCCCCCAGCCCGAGCACCGCGCCCACCTCAAACAGTTAGTCGCCACATTGGAACGACAGTTCCCCGATCGGAGGGCCTGACTCCCGGGTCTCCGGTCACATTCCTCTCTCCGCAAGCCGGAGGATCTGGCGGATCCTCCGGCTTCTCCTTTGCCTGCCACCCTTCCCTGATGTAAACGACCATGTGTCAACAGTCGGATACAACTCGTGGGTTGCCAGGGTCCGAAAGTCTGCGGCAGTAAGCATCCGCCGCCACTCGCGTCTCGAATGTTCGCGACTGGATACCTGTTCGACCGCCTCGAGGGCCTCGAAACTCCAACAGCCATCGAGTTGTATCTGGCCAGATACAACGGAGCAGTAACTTCAGAGTGATCGCCGCATAAGCGCTCACCAGTAGCGTCCGGGAATGCCAGCGGTTGAACGTCTCGTCGGAATTGGCACAAGACGAGCCGACCGTGCGCTGGCGGCCCTTGCCGAAGAGTTCCGCGATAGGCGCGTCGAGATCGGCCTTAGCCAACATCAGGTCGCGCTTGCCGTCGGAATCTCGAGGCTCTCCTATTTGCGCATCGAGCGAGGGAGCATGGGCAGTCTTCAGATCGCGACTGCCTCAAGGGTGGCCGCGGTTCTCGGCTTGGACCTCGCCGTGCGCGCGTATCCCGGTGCGGGTTCGATGCGTGGTGCCGCACACACGGCACGGATTGCGAGCGTGATGCGGCACGTTGCGCCGCCGCTCAGCTTCGCCAACGAAGTGCCTCTACCCCAGGGAACCGAGCGGCCGTTCGAACAGCGAGCGTGGGATGCGATGGTTTCGGGCCGTGATAAGCGAACAGGCTTCGAGATGGAAATGCGGATCCGCGATGGTCAGGCGTTGGAGCGTCGCATTGAGCTGAAACGAAGAGACGACCCAGTCGACGGCGTGGTGCTCTTGCTCGCGGACACGAAGAACAACCGCGACGCGATCAACGGGAACTCGGGGTTGTTTCCCGGGCTGACCCGACTGACGTTCCGTGAGCTAGCTCGGCTACTTCGGTCCGGCCAGCACCCGCCAAGCTCCCTCGTCTTCGTTCCCGGAAGCAACGGCAGATGAAGGTGTCGGCATGTATCCGTCCGGATACAACTCGACGGCTGTCAGCTTCGCGGGGGCGTCGAGTGAGCCGAAACGGTCTCTGGCTGTGAACATTCGACGTTCGACAGCCGGCGGATGCTTACGGCGGGAGACATTCGGACGCTGAGGGCTGACGAGTTGTATCCCGAGGTTGACACGCGGTCGCGTCAGACCTGGCGCGGAGTCAGCCGCGGGGGAGCGTCAGCGTGAACGTGGCTCCACCGCCGGGTGTCTCCGAGTAGGCGATCGTGCCACCGTGGGCGGTGGTCACGGACGCGGCGATCGACAGGCCCAGCCCGGCACCACCGCGGTCGCGAGAACGGCCCGTGTCGGCGCGGTAGAAGCGGTCGAAGATGTGCTCGACGTGGTCGGGATCGACTCCGGGTCCGTGATCGGATACGCGCAGCTCCGACACCCCGTCGTGTGCCGCCAGCGAGACGTCGACGGGCGTGTCGGTCGGCGTGTGGACGCGGACGTTGGTGAAAAGGTTGCCGATGACCTGGCGCAGCCGGTCCTCATCGCCTTGCACGACGACGCCCGCCTCGACTTCGGCGTTGAGAGGCCGCGCCGGTTCAACGGCGTGCGCGTCGTTGAGCGCATCGTTCACGAGGTCGGTCATCACAACTGGGTCGGAGCGGAGCGGCCGTCCCTGGTCCAGTCGCGCCAACAGGAGTAGATCCTCGACCAACGCGCCCATGCGCCGGCTCTCGGTGCCGATCCGCGCCATCGCCTGCTCGAGCGCAGCCTCCTCGGACAAGCCGCCTGCGCGGTACAGCTCGGCGTAGCCGCGCACGGCGGTCAGCGGCGTCCGCAGCTCGTGCGAGGCGTCGGCGACGAACTGTCGCAGCTGCGATTCGGACCGTTCCTTGGCCACGAGTGCGGCTTGCTGGGATTCGAACGCGGCCTGGATCTGATCGAGCATCGCGTCGAACGCATGTCCGAGCCGGCCAACCTCGGTGTTGTCGTTGCGCACACCGACGCGCTGCGACAGGTCGCCGGCCGAATTCGCTCCGCCGTCCCGGTGATCTGCTGCAGCGGCCGAAGGTCGCGGCGGATGATGAGCCAGCCGATGATCAGCATCAGCACCAGCACCACGGCGCCGACTATCAGCAGCGCCCGTATGAGGACGGCAACCGATGCATCGACGCCGGCCATTGGCGCCCCGAGCACGACCAACACGGGTTGGGGCCCGAGCTGGCCGTTGAGCGCGCCGTTGACCTTCCGGACGCGGTAGTCAAACGATCCGTCCACCGCCGGCTGCTCGACGATCTGGTTGAGGGGCAGAGCGCTGACGCCGTCGTCGGGCATCTTGGGTAGTGGATCCGGAGCGAATGGCAGGCCCGAGGGCAGCGATCGAATCAGTTTGCCGCTTGTGTCATAGACGAGGACGGCGAACCGTCGACCGGCCGGGTCGACTGGACCGCCGGGCCCGGGACCAAGGTCGTCAATACGTTCCTGACCGCGGAGGTCAGCGTCCAGCTGGTCGACCAGGCTCGAACGAGTCAGGCCGACTACGAGCGCGCCGGACGCGACCAGAGCGACCGCCAGCAACACGCCCAGCGTTATCAGCAGACGTGCGCGGAGAGTCATCGTTCGGCGACGGTAAAGCGCGGCCTCTGCGAGGCCAAGGCGGTCAGGCGGCCTCGGCTCGGAGCGTGTATCCGAAGCCGCGGACGGTGCGGATCAGCTTGTCGTGACCCGAGTCGAGCTTGCGCCGGAGGTAGCTGATGTACGTCTCGACGACGTTGTCGTCGCCATTGAAGTCGTACTGCCAGACGTGATCGAGGATCTGCTGCTTGGACAGGACGCGCTCGGCGTTCAGAAGCAGGTAGCGGAGCAACCGAAACTCGGTCGGCGAGAGGCGAACTTCCTCGCCTGAGCGCCACACCTGGTGGCGGTCCTCGTCCATCTCCAGGTCGCGGTACTTGAGTCGCGGCGATTCGGTGGCGCCCCCGCCATTGCCGGTCGCGCGCGTCCGACGCAGCAGCGCCGCGATGCGCAACGTCAGCTCTTCAAGGGAGAAGGGCTTGGTCACGTAGTCGTCGCCACCGCGAATGAAGCCCGTCACGCGGTCGTCTTCGGCATCGCGCGCGGTCAGGAAGATCACGGGCACGAAATCACCGTCCGCGCGGAGACGGCGGCAGACCTCGAAGCCGTCGATATCGGGGAGCATCACGTCCAACACGACGAGGTCGGGTGGCGTGCGCGAAGCCGACTCGAGGGCACCTGCGCCGGTACGCGCGGTCGTAACCTCGTAGCCCATGTATCGAAGGGCCGTCGACAGGAGCTCGGTGATCGGTGCTTCATCGTCAACTACGAGGACGCGGCCACGTCGCTCGGAATCTGCGGGCTCTGGCCGCGCTGAGGCAGTGGAAGGCGTGGTTGATCTGGATGCGAAGCTCGTCATGGTCGATATTTCACGCTTGCAAGATTAGAGCTTGCTGTGAATTAGCCTTGAGCATGCTGCGACCTGACAACTCACAGGAAGTCCTCAGCATCTATTGGGTCCATCCACAGAACCTGCCCCGAGTATTCATCAATGTCCAGACAACGCCGACTGCTCTTGTCGCTCTCCCTTCTCCTCCTCCTCGGGGGAGCGGCGACCGCAGCCGGTGTCTGGTACTTCTTTTTTAACGGCCAAGCCCCAGCAGCGGCCAATCTAGATGAGGCGGCCGGGTCGTTAACGACGCCCTCTCCCGGCGTCGTCGGCGATCCCGGCGGCCCCGTCGTCGTAGACGGGACATGGACGGTCGATACGACCATCGGTTCGTTCAGCGACTACTCCAGCAGCTACGCCGGCTTTCGCGTCGAGGAAGTGCTCGACAACATCGGCGATGCCGTAGCCGTGGGGCGCACGCCGGACGTCAGTGGCGAGCTGACCATGAGCGGCGACACGCTGAATGCGGCTTCGATCGAGGTCCAGCTGACCACCATCACCAGCGACCGACCCCGACGCGATCCCGCGATCCAAACTTCCCTCCAGACCTCGGCATTCCCGACCGCGACATTCGTGCTGACCGAACCGATCACCCTGCCCAGCACGCCCACCGAAGGCGCGAGCTACGACGTTGCGGCCAAGGGAGACCTGACGATCCACGGTGTCACAAAGCCGGTGGAGATCGCGCTCCAGGCCAAGCTGCAGAACGGAGTGATCGTCGTCGTGGGCACGACTCCCTTCACCTTCAGCGAGTTCGGCCTCACTCCACCTCGAGCACCAGTCGTGCTGTCGGTAGCAGACCACGGGACCATCGAGCTCCAGCTCTTCTTCACAAAGGCCGACGCCTAAAGCCCCTCCGCAGCCTCGCCTGCGCTTCCGCGCTCCTTCGATGATCCTTGGGGTGTGACTGCCCAAACTGAGGATCGCTCTTATCGCGCGCTCTTCGAGACCCCGGACCTGGGCCGCATCGTGGTCGCGATGCAGCTGGCGCGGATCGCCCAGTCGATGGTCGCCGTCGTGCTGGTCCTCTTCACGCTCAACCAGTTCGACTCGCCGGAGCTGGCGGGCATAGTCACATTTGCGAGCACAGCCCCAGGCATCGTGCTCAGCCCTATCGCCGGCGCGTTGCTCGACCGGTACCACCGCATCCGACTGATCCGGCTCGATTACGTGGTGGCGATGATCACCATGCTGCTCATCGGCGGCCTGTCACTGGCCGGGCTGCTGACGCCGCTGGCACTGGTGGTGATCGCCGCGGTCTCGTCCATTACCGGGCCGCTCAGCCAGACCGGCGTGCGCAGCCTGTTCCCATTGATCGTGCCTGAGCGACTGTGGGAACGCGTGAATGCAGTCGACTCGAACGGATACCTGATCGCCTCGATCATCGGCCCACCCCTGGCCGCGGCTCTCTTCGTGATCCTCGGGCCGCAGGCGGCAGTCATAGCCATCGGCGTTCCATACGGTGTTGCCACTGTGTTCTTGCTGGGAGTGCGGGAGCCGGTGCTCAATCGCGAGCCAACCCAGCATTTGATGCAAGACACGCTGGAGGGCATCCGCTACGCATGGAACAACCGCACGATCCGCGGTCTGATCTTCGGCATCGGGACGCTCAACGTCGCCAGCGGCATTCTCACGATCGTCATTCCGCTGCTGATTCTGAATCGCCTGGCGGCCTCCGAGATCGTGGTCGGGATTGCCTTCGCTATCTCGGGCGTGGCTGGTGTCGCGTCAACACTGGCATTCGGCCGGATCGATTCACGCGGCATCGAGTGGCGAATGCTGGTTTACCCGATGGTTTTCATGGTGCCCGGCTACGCCTTGCTCCTGTTCGCCAACAGCGCGCCGGCCGTGGCCATGCCCGCTATCGGGTTGCTGCTGATCGGGGTGACGATGCTGATCTTCGGGCTGGTGAATGGGCCGCTGGACATAGGGCTGTTCACCATCCGCCAGCGGCGGACCGACACGGCCATGATGGGTCGCGCCTTCGCCATCTCGATGGCACTTAACTTCTCTGGCTTCCCCATCGGCGCGGTCATTGCTGGACTACTGGCACAACGGTCGCTTGACCTGGCGATCGTGGCTGCGGTGGTTGCCTGCGCCATTGCCGTGCTCCTTACGGCGACACAGGTCCCGAAGACCGAGTCGCCGGAGCGAGTACTCGCGGAGCCAGGCCTCGACAACTCCGCGTAGTTGGGCTGGCTAGTGGATCTGGCCGTGCCCCGGTTCGCTGCCGCGATCGCGCAGGAAGCGCTCGATCTCGCTGATCAGCTCGTCGCCCGCCGGTAGACGCGCCTCGTCGACCATCTCCTCGAGCCGCTCCACGTAAGAGCGCGTCTTCTCGTCCAGCGCAGTCGCGGTGTTCAGCCTGTTGCGCATCTGCTCGCTTTCCTCGCGCAGCTCCTCGACGTCGATCTCGACGTCAAGGTGACGCGCCACTGCCTCGATCAGCGCGATCGCCGCGGGTGGGTATTCGCCGTTGATGTAGTGCGGGATCTGGGCGTAATAGCCGAGTGCCGGGATGCCCGCCTCGGCCACCGCGATGTCGAAGACCGATATAGCGGCCGAGGGCACGCGCAGCAGGCCCTGCGGCCCGGCGGCGATATCGCCGCGCAGCAAGCCAGGAGCGGATTCTGTTCCCAGGACCGGCACCGGCCGCGTGTGCGGGACAGCCGCCGGGATGGCGCCCAGCGAGATCCATTGCTCAACTTCTAACTGCCGCGCGAAGAGGGCAAGGTCGTCGGCCAGCTCGCGCCACCGAAAGTCCGGTTCGGGGCCGCTGAGCACGAGCAGGTCCCGCTCGCCGATCCGCGTGCGGCGGAACGTCAGGTCGGGCCACGCCAGGTTCGACGGCCGCCCGTCCATGATCTCCAGGGTCGGCCGACGGGCGCGATAGTCGTAGATGACGTCCGCATCAAAGGTCGCGACAACGGGCTCGGTCTCGTCGGCGAGCTCCTTGACGGCCATCGTTGATGCCGAGCCAGCATCGACCCACGCATCGAGAGCAACGACCACGGTTGGCGCGATCAGGTCTCTGACATTCTTGGGATGGATCAGTGCCACGGTTCAAGCATAGGTCCGATGCCGTTAACGCCGGGCGCCGGCTCCGTGGCCCACGCGGATGTGGTCAGGTGTGATCACGAAGATCTCGCGTTCGAAGTCTCGTCGCCGGTACGGCATGCCCATGTAGCGCAGGGACATCTTGTCGATGAAGGCGAGTCCTTCATCGGGGTATCTGTCGGTGACCTTGCCGCGCACGATGACGTAGCGCCACGGATCGGTTCGATCGACAACTGACACTGATGCGTTCGGGTTGCGCCGCCAGTTCTCGCCCTTGCGTGAGTCGATCGGGGAGCTGGTGATGATGTGCTCGCCGTCCCAGTCGATCCACATCGGATACGTGGCCACGCCGCCGTCGCTCCTGATCGAGGTGACGTGGGCGAGGTTGTTGGTGGTCACGAGATCGAGGAGCTCGTCGGGAATGGTCGTGGGAACGGTCATTTCGTCTCCGCTGCGTCTATCACGGGCATGAGAGCACGCGCGTCAACAAATGTGCGGCGTTCATGAAGCTCTCTGACGATACATTCACATCGATGACTCGCGAGATCGCGAACCGACATTGGTCGGACGCATTCGAGGTGTTGGTCGCCGACCTGGGCGGTGAGTTTCGCCGCTACGGGGCAGTCGACGCGTTCCTGGGCAATCTGCCACTTCCGTTCGCCAACGGCTGCCTCGTGCTCTCCGAAGCAGACCCCGCAGACCTGGACGAAGCGATCCCGTGGGTCGAGATCGGGGAACGTGCCTTCCAGGTGCGTGTCGACGAGAACGTCCTGCCGGCGGTCGTCGAAGCAATCGAACGACACGCGCCTGGTGCGCGATCCCGAGGTCATGCCGGCGCTGGTCCTCAGTCCGATCCCCGAGATTCCGGCGCCCGCTCCGGGCATCGCGATCGAGCGTGTCAGCGAAGGAACGTACGACTACTTCGTGGCGCTTCTCGTTGCAAGCGGCATCTCGGCCGAATGGGCAACGCAGATCTTTCCGAGGCGCCTCCTGGATGCGACGGACACGGCCTACTTCCTGGCGCGCCTGGACGGTCGATTGGCCGGGATATCGGTCGCCGTTCAAACCGGCGAATTGGGCGGCATCTATTCCGTGGCCACCCTCGAGGACGCGCGTCGACGCGGACGTCGGCACCGCCGTTACGTGGGCGGCTGTCAACGCGATCCGCGACTGGGGATGCGGCGCAGCCGTCCTCCAGTCGTCGGTGATGGGCTATCCGGTCTATCGGGCGATGGGGTTCGAGGAAGTCGTCCGCTACGTTCGCTTCACGCCAGCCAATAACCAGCCGCGAACCGTGCCATGAAGGCAAGCGCGACGATCGTCGAGAAGATCAGCCAGACCCAGCCGAATACGCGGCTCCGGCCACCAAGCACGGCCAGCACGATGATGATCGGGAACAGCGCCAGGGCATGGCGCGACGCCGAGAACCAGGCGATGCCGCTTGACAGCGCGAAGACCACTCCGACGACGGCGTACGCCCAGTAGCTGCGCGGGATCAGCCACCAGCCGACGACCACCAGGACCACGATCGCGATCATCGAGATCAGGTCCAGCCACGAGTAGGGCCAGTCGAAGCCGACTAGCGGTCCGCGCACATAGGCGGCTAGCGTGTCCCAGGGAAGGTGGAAGCCGCGGCCCCACACCTCGTTGGCCTTGAAGTAGAGGAATGGGTCGCCGAACTTTGCCCACAGATAACAGATGTACGTGGCGAGACCCACGGGCACGAGCAGGATCGACGGCACTGCACGGAGCGGCGGTCTTTGCTGCCACATCTCGACCGCGATGGGCACGACCAGCAGGAACCCATACGGCCGCGTCAGGGCAGCAAGGCCCCCGGCCACTCCCGCTCGGTACCACTCGCCCTGTCGTGCGTGGTACAGGGTTGCGGCGCCGGTGGCCAGGAACAGTGACTCGGCGTAGACCGCCGACAGGAAGAGCGTCGTCGGGAACAGCAGCACGTAGACGACCGTCCGGCGCGCCGTGGGACAGGCCCAGGTCGCGCGTCACCAGCGCGGTCAGGTAGGTGAGCGCCGCGAAGAGCGCGACGTTGGCAATGACGAACCCGACGAAGGCAGCGGTCTGCGTGTCTGTCCGGCCCAACAGTGTCGTGACGATCCCTATCAGCGCCGGATACAGCGGAAAGAACGGCACGTTCGAGTAGGTCCCGGGCGTGAACGAGTAGCCCTGGGTGGCGATGTTCAGGTAGTGCTGCGAGTCCCACTGCGCCCACAGCTCCAGCCATGGCTGCCCCGGCGCAAGGTCGAGTCGGCGCGGACCTTCGCCGAGGAGCGCCACACCGGCAAACCCGACTATCGTCAGCAACAGGCGCGTGCCAACGAGCAGCACGGCGTTGAACTGCCAGTCGTTCAGCCTGGCGAAGGTGCCTCGAACGGAGTCCGTCACATGCGCAGTGTGCATGGCGGCGCCGTCGACGCTCGTCCAAGCGGCAGCGGTAGCAGGTCGGCTACCCTGCCGATCCGCTCGAGGAGGACCACTGAATTGCACGTCACCGTGACACCGGAACAGATCCGCGCCGCCTTCGAAGCTGTCAAGGACGATAGCTCGTTCAACGAGAGTCGAGCCCTCTGGGAGCAGGGTCTGCCGCCGGTGCAGATGATTCAGGCGATGTGCCTGCGGCCCGAGATCCTGCGCGCGTTCGCCGGCTTTGGCGAGTGTGTCTATCCCGGCGGATTGCTGGAGCGGCGGGTCAAGGAGCTGGTCATCATCAGTGCCTCGGTGACCAATGAGTGCCAGTTCTGCGAGAGCTCACATTGCGACCTGGTCAGAGTCGAGGACATCGTGGATCAGCCACTCCTCGTGATCCAGACACCAGACGCGATGTCTCCCCGGGAGGCCATGGCCGTCGAGTACACGCGTGCGGCGATGCACGATTCCAACAACGTTCCGGAGTCGTTGATGGCACGACTGCACGGCGCATTCAGCGATCCGGAGCTTGTCGAGCTGTCGTTCCTGATCGGCTTCATCAACATGCTCAACCTGTTCAACAACCTGCTGCAGGTGCGCTACGAGGGTGAGTACAGCCTGCTCGAGCGAGCCTCTTAGCGAACCTCTTGGCGGGCGTCCGCCGTCTCGGCATCCGCCTGGTTCTGCAGAACCAGGAACTCATGGACGTGCCGCAGGACGGTTGAGCCGTCGCCGACGGCCGCAGCGACACGCTTCATCCCGCCCAGACGCAGGTCGCCAGCAGCAAAGACCCCGGCCATGCTTGTTTCGTAGGGGAGGGCACGGCGTTCGCCGTCCACCGTTGCAGCCGCGACGTCATTGCCGGTCAGCACGTAGCCGCGCTCGTCACGTTCGATGGATTCGGGTAGCCACTCGATGCGCGGCTCGGCGCCGATGAGGATGAACACCGCACTGGCCTCGACCTCCTCGTCAACGTTGCGCGCCGAGTCGTGCAGCACCAGCGCGCGCAGGCGGTGGCGGCCCTTCGCGCCAACGACCTCCGTATTCAGCCGGACCTCGATCTTGTTGTTCGCCGCCAGGTCACGCACCAGGTAGTAGGACATCTCGTCGAGCTGTGCCCGCCGCGCCACGAGGGTCACCTTGGCCGCGAACCGCGACAGGTAGAGGGCCGTCTGCGCCGATGAGTTGCCTCCGCCGACCACCACCACCTGATGCCCCGCGACGCCCGGCGCCTCGGTCACGGGCGATCCGTAGAAGCAGCCACGACCGACCAGATGCTCGAGCTTCTCGATCCCGATGCGCCGATACGCCACCCCGCAGGCGAGGACAACCGCACGGGCGCGGATTTCATCGCCGTTGTCGAGGGTCAGAACTCGGTGCGTGCCCTCGATCCGAATGCCGTCGATGCGTCGGCCGAACAGGAAGTGGGTGCCGAAGAACCACGCTTGCCAGTACGCCCGAGTAGCGAGGTCCGAGCCGGTCAGGCCGCGCGGAAACCCGAGGTAGTTGCGGATCATCGAGCTCGTGCTCGCCTGACCACCGAGGGCTTCCTCCTCGACAACCATGCAGCTCAGCCCCTCGGACGTTCCATAAACTGCTGCGGCCAGGCCCGCGGGACCTGCGCCCACGATCACCAGGTCGAAATCCCGGGCGCTCGCATCGTCGTTTGCACCAATGGCAGCGGCGACCTCGCTGCCCGTCGGATCCTGGATGACCTTGCCGTCGAAAACGATCGCCACGGGCCGCTTGCCGTCGACACCGGCCGCTGCCAGCGCTGCCCGTCCGTCATCGCTGTCCGACCTGTGAAACGCCGTGGCGACTCCACTCCGAATGAGGCCCTCGTACAGGCGCCTTAGCTCTCCGTCCAGCTCATCGCCTATCAGTCGTACGGCCACGGCCTGCGGCCTGTGATCGTGGTCCCACTCCTGGATATACCGGCTGACGTCGCGATAGAAGACCTCGTCCAGCTCGATCAACGGGCGGATTACGTATGTCTCGATCTCGCCCAGCGCGGCCGCCCGGAGGATCTCCTCACGCGCTCGAGGTAGCTCTCCTGGGCCGACCAGGACACCGCGCCGCGCGTCGGGATAGGCGTCTATCGACGCGCGCAGCAGCTGGACGCCGGTCATGTCCGGCGTCCATTGATCGGCAAGGATCAAACAGATGTCGACGCCATCGCGTTGCAGAGCGCGCAGGCGATCAACTGCCGCTGCCCCGGTTTCCTCGCGCAGGATGTCGTAGTCCGCGCCGAACCTGCGTTCCAGGAGCGCTGCGACGTCCGGCCGCTGGTCGAGTCTGTCTACAACGAGGATGGCCGCACGGGTAGCGGCGGCATCGGCCAACTCAGGCGTCTTCCTTGAGGAAGTGGTTGTCGTGGCGCAGCCAGAACTTCGCCATCTCCTCGTCGCTCGGCCTTCCCTCACGCGCGAATCGTGCGTTCGAGGCGAAATAGTCCTCACGCGGCGCGCCGGGGGCGAAGTGAATCAACATCGATGCCGGCTCGCCCGACTCATTGCGGAAGCCATGGACGCCACCCTCGGGCACGTGGACGAAATCCCCGACCCGGGCATCGATCCACTGCTTGCCGTCGTAGATGCGAATCGTCCCGGTCAGAACGTAGAACGACTCCGTGATCGTGCGGTGGAAGTGCGGACCCGGTCCACTCGGTTCGCCGGCCATCTGCCACAGGTAGATGCCGAACAATCCGCCCGTCTGCTTCCCGGTGGCGATGAACGAGCAGCGAGTGCCGTTGGGACAGATCACCTCGGGTTCCTGGGCTGCCGTTCGGAGCGTGGCAGAGCCCTCGCCATCGCCCAGGTACACGGGATCGGGATACGAGTCGAGGTCCGAAATCGCGGTAGCTCATGGTGGCCGATTATCCTCGGCGAGAGTCAGAACGTGGGAGGAACAGCAATGCAAAAGATCATCACATCGCTGTGGTTCGACGATCAGGCCGAGGACGCAGCCAACTTCTACGTTTCGCTGTTTCCGAACTCGCGCGTGGTCAAGGTGGTGCGCTACGGCGAGGCCGGTCCCGGCGAGGTGGGCAAGGTGATGGTCGTCGACTGGGTGCTGGACGGCCAGGAGTTCAACGGCATCAACGGCGGACCCGAGTTCAAGTTCAGCGAAGCGACCTCGTTGACAGTCAACACCGATAGCCAGGAGGAGACCGACCGCCTCTGGAACGCGCTCATCGCCGATGGCGGCGAGGAAAGCATGTGCGGCTGGCTCAAGGACAAGTTCGGCTTCTCGTGGCAGGTCGTGCCGAAGCGTCTCACGGAGCTGACGACCGACCCCGATCCCGGCCGCGCTCAGCGAGCGATGAAGGCGATGCTCCAGATGCGCAAGATTGACATCGCCGAGATCGAGCGCGCCGCCGACGCTTCGGCCGACACCCCCTGACCCCGCCGGGAGGCCAGTCGCCATGCCCGGTGTATCGCCCCAGATACAACTCGACGTGACTCGGGCATGCGACGGCCTTAAAGGCCGTCGAATGCCTGACAACCCACGAGTTGTAGCCCGCTGTTGACATCGGATGACGGCGGTCTTCGCGGAGGCCACCGGTTACCGCTGTAACGCGTTCGAAACTTGACACCACTGAAAGGGGTGTTTAGCGTGACTACACGCCACCACGGTAAAGGGTGGCAGCAGGCGGAGACCGTCAGATGCAGCGCGACCTGGTCGTCGGTTCGGACTCAAAAGAACGTTTCATGGCCTCGGTGGCCAGGGCTGACGCCCGGGTTCTGGCTGCCGACGGCCGTCCCGACGTCCGATCAAATGTGAGGGTCACCGTCGCCCTCGACGGCGACTCCGTCGTCGACAAGATCATCATCGTGCAGGTTGCACAGGTGATCGACGGCAGATAACCGAATTCACCTCCTCACCTCTGGAAGAGCCGCCCGCCGACCACACGGGCGGCTCTTTCTATTACGCGGCTTGTCCGACGATCAACACCTCGAGATTGCGCGGGCCGTGGACGCCCTCCACCCTTTGTAGCTCGATGTCGCTTGTGGCCGAAGGCCCGCTGATCCACGTCTGAGGGCGATTCGGTTCGAGGCGCTCGATGGCTTCCGGCACTGTGCCAACGATCTGTTGAACGAGGACCACGCACAGGTGGTAATCGGGCAGCAGGCTGAGCGCCCGTCGTCCCTGGCCGGCACCGCCATCGAGCACGATCGTGCCCGTCTCGGCGATCGCAACGGCACAACTGGTCAGGACGCCATCGAGCGCATCCAGCGCCTGGTGGCTCAGCGGCGGCTCGTCGGGAACTGCCTCGATGCCTGCCCGGCCCGCTTCGGCAAACCAGGCAGGGTCAATGCCGGCCGGCAGCACAATTCGACTCGCGCCTCGATCAGACAGAGAGCCCGCTATGCGCACGGCCAGTCCTGCGATATCGACGCGCCGGACGACGGCCCGGTAATCCGCAACTCGCTCGGCGAACAGCTCGACGCGGTCCACGTCTGCGACCGAGTGACAGCTCGTAATCCCGCTCGATTTCCAGAGCCGGCATGCGTTCCGGGTGCGCGGCCCGAATTCTGCGCAGAATCTCCGCGCGAGCTTCGGCCGAATCGGGCGGTGAGCTCACGACGTCTTGTCGGTGCCCGTGGTTCGACTCTTGGCCCACCACTGACGGAAGGATTCCGGCGGTGGCGTCTTCAGATCGCGTGGCTTGAACCATGAGCGGACCATCCCGGGCATCGGCAGTGGTGGCGGCGCTCCGATCCTGCCTCGGCGCCCAATCAAACGACCGCCGACTCGCGCGATGCGTTCCGCGAACGCCATACGACGAGGGCCGCGGAGCGTCCAGCCGAGCAGGGACATCAGCGCTGACTCTGTATCCGGCGGCTGGAACGTCGCGTGCTGCTCTACCACCTTTGCGCGCAGGTGCACCAGCACCGTCGGGATGTCGATACGAACGGGACACACCTCGTAGCAGTAGCCGCACAGCGAAGACGCAAAGGGGAGCGATGCCGTCTGCTCATCGACCGGGCCGCTGTGAATGCCACGGAGCTGTGGCGTGATGATCGCCCCGATGGGTCCGGGATAGACCGACCCATAGGCACGACCGCCGGTCCGCTCATAGACCGGACAGACATTCAGGCACGCCGAACAACGAATGCAGCGCAGCGCCTGGCGCCCGACTTCGTCAGCCAGGACCTGGGTCCGACCGGCGTCCAGCAGGACAAGGTGGAACTCCTGGGGGCCGTCGCCCGGCGTAACCCCGGTCCAGAACGAGGTATATGGGTTCATGCGTTCGGCTGTCGACGAACGCGGCAGAAGCTGCAGGAATACTTCGAGGTCCTGCCAGGTGCGGACAAGCTTCTCGATGCCCATGACCGTCACCAGCACGTCCGGCAACGTCAGGCACATGCGGCCGTTGCCCTCCGACTCGACGACCACGATCGTGCCCGTCTCGGCAACCGCGAAGTTGGCACCCGATACCGCCATGCGCGCCCGGAGAAACTTTTCCCGCAGGTGACGGCGCGCGGCCTCGGCCAGCGCGTGCGGCTCGTCGGTCAGGTTGGCCGGCGCGGCCAGTCCCGCCCGACCCATCTCGCTCTCGAATATCTGTCGGATCTCAGATCGATTTCGGTGAATTGCTGGCACGAGAATGTGGGATGGGAGGTCGCGACCGAGCTGGACGATCAGCTCGGCGAGGTCGGTCTCCCAGGCTGCGATACCCCGCTTGGCGAGCTGCTCGTTGAGCTCTATCTCCTGGGTGGTCATCGACTTGACCTTGACCACCTCCGTGACGCCGTGACCTTCCGCGATGGAGGCCACGATTGCGCTTGCTTCGACCCCATCGCGTGCCCAATGCACGTGCCCTCCAGCGGCTGTGACGGACGCCTCCAGCTGGATCAGCAGATCAGGCAGGTTGCGTAGCACCTCGTCCTTGATCCTCGCTCCGGCGAGTCGCAGCTGTTCCCAATCTGCTCGCTCGGCGACAGCACGCGAGCGCTTCTCGCGGATCGTTGTGGTCGCGTGACGAAGGTTCGCGCGCAGCTGTGGATCGGCCAGGGCGAGCCTCGCCGCTTCAGGGAACGGCGGCGTGTCGGCGAAACGGGGCTGCTCGGATGGAATGGTGACGACCGGCAGTTCCGTGGTCATGCGCGCGCTCCATCTCCAGCGAGGATCTGGGCGAGGTGCATCACGCGAACGTCAACCCCCCGTCGCGACATCAGTCCGCCGATGTGCATCAGGCACGAGGTGTCTGAAGACACGAGCGTCGATACGCCGGTGCTGACGACGTCGGCGACCTTGTCCGCGCCCATGGCCACGGACGTCTCCATGTTCTTCACCGCGAAAGTGCCGCCGAACCCACAGCAGACGTCGTCATTTGGCAGGGGCACCACCGTCAGACCGTCGACCTCGGCAAGCAGACGCATCGGCCGGTCGCCGATCTCCAGCAGGCGGCGGCTGTGGCAGGTCGGGTGGTATGTCACCTCACCGTCGAACCGGGCGCCGACGTCGACCTTGCCAAGCACGTCGACAAGGAACTCGGTCAACTCATAGACACGCGGCGTGAGGGCGGCGACTCCGGCCGCAAGACCCGTGTCACCGTCGACCCGCGCCGCGTGCTCGGCGATCGTCGAGTGGTAGTGACGGATCATCGCCGCGCAGGAGGCGGAGGGAGTGACGACGACGTCGTAGCTCTCGAACGTCTTGACGAATGCCTTGACGAGCGGCACGCACTGGTCGCGATAACCGGTGTTGAAGTGGATCTGGCCGCAACACGTCTGGGCAGCCGGAAACTCAACTTCCTGGCCCAGCCGACTCAGGAGCGCCACGGTGGCCTTGCCCACCTCGGGATAGAGCAGGTCGTTGTAGCAAGTGACGAAGAGAGCGACTCGCATGGTCACCCAGGGGTGAGCGCGTGGTTTTGCGGCTCGAAACGCCGAATTGACTCAGCCCGGCCGGCGATCGCTCGCAGCTCCGTGAGCGAGCCGCTCACCAGGTCGTGTGCTCTGGCCTGGACAAGGAGATTTCCAATGGCAGCGGCCTCGGTTGGACCAGCAAGGACCGGCACGCCGGTGGCGGCGGCGGTGAGCTGGCACAGAAGCTCGTTTTGCGCGCCCCCGCCGACCAGGTGGATCACCTTGACTTGCTGCCCGCTCAAACGCTCTGCTTCACGCAGGGTCTCCGCAAAGGCCATCGCCAGGCTGTCAAGGATGCAGCGCACGATCTCGGCAGGATTCTCGGGGACCACCTGGTTCGAGTCGCGGCACGCATCCTGGATGCGGCGGGGTATGTCGCCCGGCGGGAAGAATCTGGTGTCGTTGGGGTCCACGGTCGGTCCGCCCGGAGGAAGGGCGGCGGCTTCAGCCAGGACTACGTTGCGCTCGATCCTAGTGCCGACTGACTCCCAGTAGCGAAGTGACTCGTCGACCAGCCATAGGCCCATGACGTTGTGCAGGAAGCGCGTCTTTGCGTCGACTCCGCCTTCGTTGGTGAAGCCCGACTGGCGGGCCGACTCCAGCACGATGGGCGATTCGAGCTCGAGCCCAACCAGCGCCCATGTCCCACAGGAGATGTAGGCGAATTGCGTCTCGCTGGCGGGAACACCGACGACGGCCGAGGCCGTGTCATGCGATCCGACAAGAGTCACCGTAGTTCCCGGTTGCAGGCCAGCTTCGGCACTGACATGCGCCAGCACGTTGCCCACGACGTAGCCCGGCTCATGTAGCTCGGCGAAAAGGGTCCGTGGTAGGCCAAGAGTCGCGATCAGATCATCGTCCCAGACACGTGCGTGCACATCGAGCAGCCCGGTCGTCGACGCGTTCGTCAGCTCGGCGACACGCTCTCCGGAAAGCCAGAAGATGAACAGGTCTGGCATAAGCAGCATCGTGTGTGCATTCGCCAGCGTGCCGGCGCGATCGTCCGCGGCGAGCTGGTAGAGCGTGTTGAAGGGCAGAAACTGCAGACCCGTCCGGGCGTAGAGCTCGGCTGGCGGGATGCGCTCGTTAATGGCGGCGACACCGACAGACGTGCGCTCATCGCGATAGTGGAAGGGATTGCCCAACAGGCGTCCGTCGTCATCAATGAGGCCGTAGTCGACCCCCCAGGAATCGATTCCGACGCTGAGCAGGGCACCGGCCCGTTCCTCGGCCTTCCGCAGGCCGACGAGAATCTGGCGGTATAGCTCCAGGGCATCCCAATGGAGTCCGTCGGGCAGCCGAATTGGATTGTTGGGAAACCGGTGCACTTCCTCAATCTGCAGGTCGCCGCCCTCGATTTGTCCCACGACAACTCGTCCGCTGGTCGCGCCGAGGTCGACCGCGGCCAGCGCCTGGTTCACCGCAGGAAGGCTGCCGCGACCCCGGCGTCTACCGGGATGTGCAACCCGGTTGTCTGGCTAAGATCGCCTCCCGTGAGCGCGAACACCGCGGCCGCAACGTGCTCCGGCAGGACCTCGCGCTTGAGCAGGGTTCGCTTGGCGTAGAACTCGCCCAGCTCCTCCACCGGGATGCCGTAGGTAGCAGCACGCTGGGCACCCCAGCCCTTTGCGAATATTCCCGATCCACGGACCACGCCATCGGGGTTTACGCCGTTCACGCGGATGTGGAACTCGCCGAGCTCGGCGGCAAGCAACCTCACCTGATGGGCCTGGTCTGCCTTGGCCGCTCCGTACGCCACATTGTTGGGTCCGGCGAACAGGGCGTTCTTGCTGACTATGTAGACCAGGTCACCGCCCATGCCCTGGTCGATCATCACTCGCGCCGCCTCGCGCGATACGAGGAATGAGCCGCGGGCCATCACGTCGTGCTGCAGGTCCCAATCGGCGAGCGTCGTTTCCAGGAGCGGCTTCGAGATGGACAAGCCTGCGTTGTTCACCACAAGGTCCACTCCACCGAAGGCGAGGATCGCCGACCGGAATGCAGTCTTGACCTGCTCCTCGTCGCTGACGTCCATTGCGACGGCGATCGCCTCGTCGGCATTGCCGATCTCGCCGACTACCTGTTCGGCGGAGGCCAGGTCGATGTCCGCGACTACGACACAAGAGCCCTCCGCGGCAAGTCGTTGGGCGACAGCTCGGCCGATCCCCGATCCAGCACCGGTCACGAGTGCCACCCGGGTGGCCAGCGGCTTCGGCGCGGGCATCCGCTGAAGCTTCGCCTCCTCCAGCGACCAGTATTCGATGCGGAACTTCTCGGCCTCCGAGATTGGCTGATACGTCGATAGAGCCTCGGCGCCGCGCATCACGTTGATCGCGTTGACGTAGAACTCCCCGGCGACTCGCGCCGTCTGCTTGTTGGCGCCGAACGAGAACATGCCGACGCCAGGAACCAGCACGATCGCGGGATCCGCACCCCGCATCGGCGGGCTATCTGGTTCGGCGTGGCGTTCGTAGTAGGCGCCGTACTCAACGCGGTATTGCTGGTGCAGCTCGCGCAGTCTCGCCACCTCATCGGCCAGCGGGGCATCGGCGGGCAAGTCGAGCACCAGCGGCCTGACCTTGGTCCTCAGGAAGTGGTCCGGGCATGAGGTGCCGAGAGCCGCCAGACGTTGGTGATCCGACCGAGCCAGGAAATCGAGGACAACGCTCGAGTCGGTGTAGTGGCCGACAACGGGTCGATCCGTCGAGGCCAGTCCTCTCACAACGGGCATGAGCTCTGCTGCGCGCCCCTGGCGCTCGTCGTCGGGCAATGCCTCGTAACCAGCGATCACATCTCCCAGTGGACGCTCGCGGCCGTGATCCTGGATGTAGCGCTCAGCCGTCCGGATGATCTCCAGGGAGCGATCCTCGCACTCATCGGATGTGTCGCCCCACGCGGTGATCCCGTGACCGCCGAGGACGACGCCGATGGCAGCAGGGTGCGACCGCTGCAGCTCAGCAATGTCCAAACCGAGCTGGAACCCGGGCCTGCGCCAGGGCTGCCAGAGCACGCGATCGCCGAAGCACTCCCTCGTCAGCGTCTCCCCGTCGGCGGCGGTCGCAAACGAGATGCCGGAATCCGGGTGGAGATGATCCACGTGCGCCTCGTCAACCAGTCCGTGCATGGCTGTGTCGATCGAGGGCGCCGATCCACCGCGTCCATGGAGGCAGAAGTCGAAGAGGCCAACCATGTCGTCCTCGTGGTCGACGCCGTCGTACACGTCGACGAGCGCACGGAGCCTGTCGAGACGAAGCACCGCGAGACCGGCCTCGGTCAGGGTTCCGAGATCACCGCCGGACCCCTTGACCCATAGGAGGTCGATCGGGCTGCCGGTCACAGGATCCACGCCGATGCCTTTGGCGGAGGTGTTGCCGCCCGCGTAATTCGTATTGCGCGGATCCGCGCCGAGCCGGTGCGACCTGGAGAGGAGCTCTTCGACCGGACCCGCGGCCGAGGTGCGGGTGCCTACGCGCCCCATCCGGCCTGCGCGCCGCCGATGCGCTCCTTTGCGATCTTGTCCGCGTAGCCCGATCGGGCATACGCACCCATCGGATCCGGGTCGAGTCCCATCTGGCGCCGAACGTCCTGGAGCATTGGCCGCACGTCCGTGTTGTAGGCGTCCATCAGTATCCCGTTCGCCTTCAGCACATCACCCTCGGCCTGGGCGGCCGTGAGAGCGTCGTTGTCGACGAGCAGTGCCCGCCCGGTCTGCTCCTGAACGTTCATCACCGAGCGGATCTGGGCAGGAATCTTCGGCTCGATGTTGTGGCATTGGTCGAGCATGAACGAGACACCCGAGCTCGCATCCAGGCCGCCCGCCTTCACCACCTCGTGCATGATCCGGAACAGCTGGAAGGGGTCGGCCGAGCCAACCATCAGGTCGTCATCGGCGTAGAAACGCGAGTTGAAGTCGAACCCGCCCAGCTTGTCCATGCGCAGCAGCATCGCCACGATGAACTCGATGTTCGTGCCCGGAGCATGGTGCCCGGTGTCGACCACGACCTTGGCCTGAGGACCCAGGTTGACACAGTGGAGGAACGCAGTTCCCCAGTCGGGAACGTCCGTGCTGTAGAAGGCCGGCTCGAACAGCTTGTACTCGAGCACTATCCGTTGACCCGGGCCCAGGCGCTGGTAGACAAGGGCCAGGGCGTCGGCGAGACGGTCCTGGCGCGCCCTGATGCTGTCCTGGCCGGGATAGTTGGTGCCGTCCGCGAACCACAGCTTCAGGTCCGCCGATCCGGTCTGATCCATGATGTCGACGCACTCCATCAGGTGCGCCACGGCCTTGGCTCGAACTCTTTGATCGGGGTGGCATACGCTGCCGAGCATGTAGTCGGCGTCCTGGAACGTGTTCGAGTTGATTGTCCCAATCCCGACGCCAAGGTCTGCCGCGTGCCGGCCAAGGGCTGCATAGTCGTCGACCTTGTCCCAGGGAATGTGCAGGGCAACCGTCGGCGCAATTCCCGTGTAGCGATTGACTTCCGCGGCATCCGCGATCTTCTCGTATGGATCGCGTGGCACGCCCGGTTGACTGAACACCTTGAACCGCGTGCCGGAATTGCCAAAGGCCCACGATGGCAGCTCTATGCGCTGCCCGGTGAGTGATTCAGTGACCTGCTCCTGGCCGTTCATCTGTCTCCTCGACACGTCATCGACGCGGCAATCCTCTGCGATGAGGGTCGGCCGGCACACCCATTGTCACGGAGGAGGTGCGAGTGAATGTGCCGGCCGGAGGGCAAGAAGATCCGACGACGGTCGGGTCTCATGTCTGTGCAATGAAACACTGCGTACAGCGTGCCACAGGTTTCGATTAGTTTCAATTGTGTTTCTTGACATTTCGAACCTGTCCACTCTAGTCTCGGCCGCGATTGGCTCCCCAGAGCCCCACATGAGAGGTGCAGCAGGCGGTGAGCGCACAGGCCCGCAACGCTGCGGGGGATACGTTCGCACGCGAGCGACAGGACGAGATCGCGCGAATCATCGAAGAGCGGGGGCGCGCCCGAGTCAACGATCTCGCCTTGAAATTCGGCGTCTCCGGGGTAACCATTCGGCGCGATCTGTTCGTGCTCGAGTCGGAGCAACGGGCGGTTCGCACGCACGGCGGAGCCATCGCACCAGATGAGCGTGGTGCTGAGCTCGCCTTTGACATTCGCGAGCGACTTCAGGCGGACGAAAAGCGGTTGATAGGCGACACCGCAGCCGAGCTCGTCCAGGACGGCGAATCGATCGTGATGGACGCCAGCACCACAGCCCTGCAGGTGGCGCGCAGCCTAAAGCGGCGACGCGGCTGGAGCCACCTCACGGTTATCACGAACGGACTTCGCCTTGCGTCCGAAGTCGCTGGGATGCCCGGCATCGCAGTGCTGATGCTCGGCGGTCGTGTTCGCTGGGAAGCCCTTTCGGTGGTCGGTCAGCTGGGTGACGGCCTCTTCGAGCGCATCAACGTGCAGAAAGCCATCATCGGCGCGGCCGGTTTCACCCTCGACAAGGGCCTTACCGACGCGACCGAGGAGGAAGCCCAGATCAAGCGCGCCATGGTTGCCGCTGCCCGCGAAGTCGTGGCCGTCGTGGACCACACGAAGTGGGGACGAACAGCGTTCGCGACCTTCTGCGATAGCAACAAGGTCACGACGGTCGTGACCGACGCACTGGCGCCGGAGTCGATGGCCCTCGAACTTGCCGCCTCCGGAACGCTCGTCCTGCGCGCTCCTGGCCGGAGCGGGGGCGACCGTTGACCGCGGCAATGGATGGGGTCGCCGCGGCGGCGACCCCAATCGCGGAGCTACGCGACATATCCAAGCGTTTTGCGGCCACGCAGGCGTTGGACGGCGTATCACTGGAGCTGCTCGGAGGAGAGGTTCATGGCCTCGTCGGCGAGAACGGAGCCGGCAAGAGCACGTTCGTCAAGATCCTGGCGGGGATCCACCATCCCGACGGTGGATCGATCCTCCTGGACGGCCACGAGGTCGCATTCACAGGCCCCGCCCAGGCTCGAGCTATGGGCATTGCGGTGGTGCACCAGGAGCCCCAGCTGTTTCCGGATCTGTCCGTGGCAGAGAACGTATTCATTGGGCATGCTCCGCGGACGGCATTCGGGCTCGATTGGCGACGGATGGAGCGCGACGCCCGTGGCCTATTCGAGCAGCTTGGCGTGGGGATCGATCCCGGTGTGCAGGTGCGTGGCCTGTCGATGGCCGATCAGCAGCTCATTGAGATCGCCCGGTCGCTCTCGCTCAAGTCGCGAATTCTGATCCTGGACGAGCCGACGGCATCCCTTTCAGCGCACGAGGTTGAGCGCCTCTTCACCATCGTCAGCCAAACGCGCAGCGCGGGTGTCGCCGTGCTGTTCGTGAGCCATCGCCTCGAGGAAGTCTTCGAGCTCACCGATCGAACGACGGTCTTTCGCGACGGTCGTCACGTCATGACCGCAACGACGAGCTCACTTACGCCGGCCGATCTCATCAGGCACATGGTTGGCCGCGAGGTGACCTTGTTTCCGCGGGTCGATAAGCCGATCGGCGAAGTTGTGCTCGAGGTGCGCGGACTCACTCGCCGCGACGAGTTCACGGACATCAGCTTCAGCGTGAGGAGTGGGGAGATCGTTGGCATGGCCGGCCTCGTCGGGGCGGGACGCACCGAGGTAGCGCGAGTCCTGTTCGGCATCGACCGTGCCGAAGACGGCGAGATCCGCCTCGACGGCAAGCCCGTCGAGTTCGCCAATCCAGCCGCTGCCATGGATGCCGGCCTGGCGTATGTGCCGGAGGATCGACACCTGCAGGGGCTAGTGCTCGACTTCCCGATTTCCTCGAACGTCACGCTGCCGATCCTGCGCCGGCTCTTTCCGCGACTGGTCGTCCGTCCTGCGACCGAACGCGACGTGGCCGAGGACTACGGGCGCCAGCTTGACATCCGGATGCGCAACGTCCAGCAGCTGGCGGCGTCTCTATCAGGCGGCAATCAGCAGAAGGTGGTCCTCGCAAAGTGGCTGGCCACCAAACCTCGCGTACTGATCCTGGACGAGCCAACCAGAGGCATCGATATCGGCGCCAAGGTGGAGGTTCACCGCATCGTGGGGGAGCTGGCTGCTTCGGGCCTCGCGATCGTTCTGATTTCCAGCGACCTCCCCGAGGTCCTGGCGATGTCGGACCGGATCCTGGTCTTGCACGAAGGTCGGCTCTCCGCCGAGCTTGAGGGCACCGGCGCCACCCAGGAGCACGTTATGTTCGCCGCCACCGGGCAAGACGCGGCCGGACATGACGTAGTGGCGCCCATCTGATGGCTGACGCATCGGTCGCCGTCGGGCGCTCCGGAGGCTTCACCGGCCGCGCGATCATGGCCATCGCCCGACAGCGTGAGCTGAGCCTCGTTCTGCTGATGCTGGCGCTATCGATCTTCGTGGCGATCCAGGCCCCTCAGTTCCTGACTGCCGGAAACCTCATCGCGGTGACCAGCTTCGCAGCGATCATCGCTGTCGCGGCGGTGGGTGAGGCGCTGGTAGTCATAACCCGCAACGTCGACCTCTCTGTCGAATCGACGATCGGCCTCGTCGCGCTGGTCATCGCCGAGATCCTCAGTCGCGATCTGTTGCCGATCCCCGTGGCCTGGATCGTCGGTCTTGGGCTCGGGCTGCTTCTCGGCGCATGCAACGGCGTGATCGTGAGCGTTTTCAAAGTACCATCGATCGTCGCGACGCTGGGCACCCTGTCCATCTACAGGGGTTTCTCGTACATCCTGGCTGGCGGCACTCAGGTGACCCTCACGAAGCTGCCGGACGGCTACACCGATGCGTCGCGGGACACCCTCCTCGGAATTCCCTATTTCGTGATCGTTGCGGTAGTTGTCACCGCGGTGGTTGGGATAGCGATGCGCCAGACCTCCTTTGGCCGGCAGGTCTACGCGGTCGGTAGCCACCCAGAGGCCGCACAGACATTGGGCATCAGAACGGGCCTCGTGACCCTGGCCGTCTTCAGCCTCAGCGGTTTGCTGGCCGGCCTGGCCGGGATCCTGTGGGGGATCCAGTTCGGAACAATCAACGCGACTGCGGCCTCCGGCGTGACGCTGCAAGTGATCGCCGCCGTCGTCGTCGGCGGAGTGAACATCTTCGGAGGGTCGGGAACCGTTGTCGGCGCCGCCCTGGGCGCCCTGTTCCTGGGACTCATCTCGAATGCGCTGATCGTCCTCCGCCTTTCCCAGTTCTGGCTGGAGGCCATCTATGGCGCGGTGATCCTCGCCGCGGTCTCGGCCGACGCCCTGATCGTTCGTCGAGTGCAGCGCATGGTGGCGGCGAGGCGACGCGCGTGAGAACGCTCGGTCGGCTGGTGCGCTGGGAGACATTGCTGGCGATCGTGCTGGTGGTGCTGATCTGGATTGGCGCGGTGACGTCGCGCTTCTTCCTGACCGGCGGAAACTTCGCCAACCTGACCTCAGCCGTCATGGAGGTCTCGATCATGGCCCTGGCGATGACCTTCATCATCATCGCCGCGGAGATCGACCTCTCGGTCGAATCGATGGCGGGCCTCGCCGCCGCCGTGCTCGGCTTCCTGTGGTCCAAAGGAGTCCCGCTCGAGTTCGGCATCCCTCTCGTGATCGTCCTTGGTGCAATCGGCGGGCTCGTCAACGGCCTCCTCGTGACCGTCGCTGGCTTGCCGTCACTGGTTGTGACGCTGGGCACGCTCGCCCTCTTCCGAGGGCTGGCTCTCGTCGTCCTCGGGCCGCTGGCCGTCAGCAACTTCCCGCCCGAGTTCAACGATTTCGGTTTCGGGACCATCCCCGGCACGCCTATCCCTTGGCCGCTGGCCGTATTCGCGATCCTGGCGGTGATCTTTGGGTTCGTGCTTCATGCCACGACCCTGGGCCGGCGCATCTATGCCGTTGGCAAAAACCCCGAGGCCGCGCGCTTCTCCGGGATCCGTGTGGGCCGGCTCAAGACCTGGCTCTTCGTCCTCTCGGGAACGGTCGCCGCGTTCGCCGGCGTCATCCTCACATCTCGACTGTCGAGCGCCCGGGCCGACACGGCTACCGGCATGACACTGACCGTCATCACCATCGTTCTCTTGGGCGGTGTCAGCATTTTCGGCGGCCGGGGCACGATCGTAGGGGTCGTGCTTGCCGTATTCACTCTCGCCGTGGTTCAGAACGAGCTGCGACTCGCGCGTGTCTCGGCGGAGTACCAGAGCATCATTCTCGGGCTGCTGCTGATCCTGTCGGTAGCTCTTCCCTCCCTTGCTCACCAGGCCAGAAATGCATTCGATCGAGCTCGAGGAGGCCGTGCTCCGCCGGCCGGCTCGATCCTGTCTGGTGAGGAAGTAACAGCCTAGGAAAGAGGAGGTTTCTGTACATGAATTTGACGATGCTCAGAGCAACAGCAGCGATTACGGTGCTGACGCTCGCCGCCGCATGCGGTGGAGGAGCGGCAACTCCGAAGCCGGCGACTGCGGTTCCGGCAACCGCAAAACCCGCAACCGTGGCTCCCCCCGCAACGGCGACGGCAGCGGCCACCGCTGCACCCGCAACCACAGCCGCCACATCAGCTCCGGCCACCGCCGGCGGATCCCCCAGCGGCGAGGGGCCGGACATTGTGTTCATCCCCAAGGCCATCAACAATCCGTACTTCGACGCAGCCGCTACTGGCGCCCAGACGGCCGCGACCGAGCTCGGTGGTCAGTTCGCGCAGGTTGGTCCGAGCACTTCGGCCAGCGACGCTCAGGTGCCGTTCATCACGGACATGACGACACAGGAGGTCGACGCAATCGCGATCTCGGCATCAGACCCGGACGCGATCGTTCCTGCACTGGACGCCGCTCGTGAGAAGGACATCAAGGTGGTCGGCTACGACTCGTCGCCGGCCGTAGGCCACTACGACGTCTTCGTCAACCAGACGGACTTCAGTCTTATCGGTGCTGCCATGGCCAAATGGGCTTGCCAGCTCGCTCCGGACTGCACGGGCGAGATCGCGATCCTGTCGGCGACGGCTACTGCCCCGAACCAGAACTCCTGGATCGCGGACATGCAAACGGAGCTCGCGGACAACCCCGCCTACGCCAACCTCGAACTGGTCGACACCGTCTACGGCGACGACGAGGATCAAAAGAGCCAGGATGAGGCAACTGGCCTGCTCGCCAACCATGAAAACCTCAAGGTCATCGTTGCACCGACGACGGTCGGCATCCTTGCCGCCGCCCAGGTGGTCAGCCAGACCGAGGGCAGCACCGTCAAGGTGACAGGCCTCGGTCTGCCGAACGACATGCGCGAGTTCGTAACGCCTGACGGCATCACCCCGATCTTCGGGTTGTGGGCCGTTCCGGACCTTGGCTATCTGGCCTACGAAGTGGCCGCGAAGCTGGTTTCAGGAGAGATCACCGGAGCACCCGGCGAGACCTTCTCGATCCCCGCATTCGAGGGTCGCTACTCCCACAACGGCGACTACACGATCGGCGAGGACAGCGTTGTGATCCTCGGCGATCCATTTGAGTTCACCCCGGACAACATCGCCGACTTCGACTTCTAGGCGAAGCGACGGTCGTAGATATTTGGACCCCGGGAGACGGACTCCCGGGGTCCACTCTTTTGAACCGCGAGGAATGGCCGTGAGGATTGGATTCGTGATGCGCCTTCTGCCCGGCGCGGAGGCCGAGTACCGCGAGCGCCACGCCCACGTCTGGCCTGAAATGCTGGCCGAGCTCAAGGCCGCCGGTGCCAGCAACTACTCGATATTTCTGCGCGATGACGATCTCTTCGGCTATCTCGAAGTGGATGACTTCGATCGCTTTCGCACGTACATGGCGGCGAGCGACGTCAACGCCCGCTGGCAGGCCGACATGGGCGACGGACTGATCGATCCGCTCACGGATCCAGCGACAGGGTTTCACCAGCGCCTCGACGAGGTGTTCCACCTCGACTGAGCAACGGAGACCGGCCTACCCGAGCTCGCGCAGGCGGGCCAGCGCCTTCTCCACGCGGGCGGCCCGGTCTCCGGCTTCTTGGCCTCGGAGATCGGGTCGGCGAGCTCGCGCTTACGCGAGAACGACAGCTTCTCGAAGCGCTCCGCCAGGTCCGGTTCGGCATTGAATGCGGCAGCAAGCTCGGCAGGTACCTGGACCGTTCGCGGTGCCTCGTCGAGCATGATCTCGAGCTCGACCTCGTCCCCGTAGTCGACACCCGCCGCCACTCGGGCAGCCTTTGGCACGCCCACGTAGAGCCCAGTGCCTTTGAACGGGAACGTGGCCGTCATGAACTCGTTTCCGTTCAGCCAGCCAAAGACGCGCCTCTGCTTCACACCGCCGAGCGCAGACACGAATTCGGGCGGCACCAGTGCGACCGCGGCACCAGGGCCGCGCGCCTGCTCGATCGTTGTCGGAAGCGCACCTTCTCGGCCACGAATCCAGGTTGCCAGAAGTGTCATCGAATAGCACAGCCGATGGTCGCTCGGCGCACTCCATCGAAGGCTCCAGCTGGCCTCCACGGGTAAAATGGGGACCGCCAAGCCCGTGTGGCGAACGCCGTGTGATCGACTTGTCTTCTCGTAGATTGGAGTCATCGTGCCCACCGGAACCATCAAGAAGGTCGTAGCCGAGCGAGGCTTCGGCTTCATCACATCGTCCGACCAGAAGGACTACTTCTTTCACCGATCATCGCTGGACTCGACGCTCGACTTCGATCGGCTCGTTGGCGGTGAGAAGGTGGAGTTCGAGATCGAGCAGAGCCCCAAGGGCCCTCGAGCCAGCCGAGTGCGCGGCGCCGAGTAGGGGACGCATCTCCCTGACTCGAAACGAATAGTCGTTCGCGCGTCGCAAGCAGCTCATTAGATTCAGCAACATGGATGTCTCGCGCGCGATCCAGATTGACGCGATCAAAGACTTCGACGATTGGCTGCTGGCCAACGGCGCCACTGCGAGGGACGTTGTCGTGGCCATCTACAAGAAGGCCTCCGGCAAGCAGACCGTGACGCTGACCGATCTACAGGAGGTGGCCCTTTGCCACGGCTGGGTCGACAGCCTCGGCCAGCGGATCGACGAGGAACGTTGGGCGCTGCGGTTCACGCCGCGGCGGCCGGACAGCAACTGGTCGGCGCTGAATCGCGAGATGGCAAGCAGGCTCCTGGCCGACGGGCGCGTGCTCGAATCGGGCCGTCGCCTGCTGCCTCCGGATCTCTAGGCTACGATTTTGGTGCCGTGAATACTGCCGCAACAGACGTACAAACGGGGCTGCCCGTCGAGTCCCTGCGCGACCAGCTCACCGGTCGCGTAATCCTGCCCACAGACTCCGACTACGAGAAGGCGCGCATCGTGATGCGCGGCGACATCGACGATCATCCAGCGCTCATCGTCCGCGTCGCCAATGCCCAGGACATCGCGCTGGCAATCGCCTTTGCGCGCGACAACCGCCTGGAGCTCGCGGTCCGCAGCGGCGGACACAGCTCCGCCGGTCACAGCACGACCGAGGGCGGCCTCGTGATTGACCTGCGCGACATGCGTGCGCTCGATGTCGACCCAACGGCCGGCACCATGCACGCCGAAACCGGGCTCACCGCGCTGGACGTCACCGCCGCTGCGTGGGAGCACAACATGGCGATTGGCTTCGGCGACACCGGGTCCGTTGGCATCGGCGGCATCACGTTGGGCGGCGGCGTCGGCTATGCCGCGCGCAAGTACGGCCTGACCATCGACAACCTGCTGGAGGCGGACATCGTCCTCGCTGACGGCTCCGTCGTCACGGTCGACGAGACCAATCACCCGGATCTCTTCTGGGCGATTCGCGGCGGTGGCGGCAACTTCGGCGTGGTCACGCGCTTCAAGTACAAGCTCCACAAGGTTCCTTCGTTCGTTGGCGGGATGCTGATCCTGCCGGCCACGGCCGAAACCGTCTCGGGCTTCATCAAGGCGGCCGAGGAAGCGCCCGAGGAGCTGGGCACGATCGCCAACGTGATGAACTGCCCGCCCATGCCGTTCCTGCCCGAGGACATCGTCGGCAAGCTGGTGATCCTGGCGTTCATCGGCCATTTCGGCGACGACGACGCAGCCGGTGTTGAGGCGATCAAACCCTTCCAGGCCCTGGCCCAGCCGCTGGCCGACTTCCTCAAGCCGATGCCATATCCGGAGATGTATCCGCCGGAGGACGAGAGCTATCGACCGCTGGCGATCGATCACACGTTCTTCATGGAGTCGGTCGACAAGGAGATGGCGCAGACCGATCGTCGATCGCCTGGAGGCATCCGACTCGCCGCTCCGCGCCGTCCAGCTGCGCGTCCTCGGCGGCGCCACGGCCCGTGTCCCGGTTGACGCCACGGCATTCGCGCATCGCGACAAGAAGATCATGGCCGTGGCCGTGAACTTCTACGAAGGCGAAGCCGCGTACGCGAAGCGAGCCGAGTGGCTGAAGCAGACAGTGGCGGCGCTCGATCAGGGCGTACCGGGCGCGTACGTCAACTTCATTCGCGACGATGCCGACGAGGCCGCCGCGCGAACGGCCTATCCCGACGGCACGTGGGATCGGCTCGCCCAGGTGAAGGCGCGCTACGACCCCGACAACGTGTTCAGGCTGAACCAGAACGTCCCGCCAGCCCGTTCGAATTGAGCAGCGCCAGCTACTGGCACCAGCTGAACAGACGCGTCATCGCCGAGTTCCGTGATAACGGTTGTCGTTCTTCGATGGCTATCGCAAGAAAGTGAAGGCTCGCGAGATCCCGGTCGTCGTCTTCGAGCGCATCTCGAAGAGCTCGGACAAATGACGCTCAAGGTCTCCTGGCCGCAGGCTCTGGCCTGGCGGATGGATCGCCACATGCTGGCGACCATCGGCAACCCGTCGATCGAGGACGTCGTGAATCGTCTGTGCGGCGTCCAGTCGCAGGTTCCGTCGTCGGCGGAGCTCGCCATCCGCGTCCGCCAGTCGAAGTCGCAGGCCGGCGACGTCGGCCGCGCCCTTTCCGAGGGCCGCCTGATCAAGACGTGGGCGATGCGGGCGACCCTCCACCTGCTGACGCCGGAAAACGCGGGGGCCTACCTGTCGCTGCTGGCCTCGACGAAGTGGTGGGAACGACCTGTCTGGGAGAAGTACTTCGGCCTCACCCCCAGCCACATCGAGGAGATGCGCGGGATCTTTCGTGAGGTTGTCGGCAACGAGGCGTTGACGCGTGAAGAGGTGATCACCGGCATCACGCAACGACCAAGGTTCGAGCATCTCGGCGAGCACATGCGTTCCGGTTGGGGGACCGTCTTCAAGCCGCTGGCCTGGCAGGGCGACCTCGTCTTTGGCCCCAACAAGGGAACGCGGCCCACGTTCATGGTTCCCGAAGCGGCCAGCAAACGATGGAAGCGCCTCCCAGACGTCGACGACTCGTGGGCGCCGGTCGTCCTCAACTACCTCGCGGCGTATGGGCCGGCCGGTCCCGTCCAGTTCTCGGCGTGGCTGTCACGCGGCGCCATCTCACAACGGAAGCTGAAGACCTGGTTCGCGGATCTCGGCGAGAAGGTGACGCCCGTGGACGTGGCAGGGGAGCAGCTCTTCATTGGCGCCGAGGATGCCGACACCCTTGCGGCGACCAAGCCCTCGAAACAGGTTCGTCTCGTGGGCGGTTTCGATCAGTGGGTGCTTGGTCCGGGGACCGATGACGGACATGTCACTCCAGCGGCCCGCCGCCGTGCAGTGAGCAAGCAGAGCGGCTGGATAGCGCCGGCTGTTCTGGTGGGCGGTGTCGTGAGCGGCACATGGAATCTGGACGGTGGCCGTGTCTGCGTCAGCTGGTTCGCGGAGGCCGGTAAGGTCCCGACCAAGGCCCTCGACGCGGAGGTCGATCGACTGTCGAAGGTCGTCGACAGCGACCTCGTGGCGGACGTCGAGATGGTCAAGGCTTAGGAGGAGCGGCGATGGGCAAGCTGATCTACGAGATGAACGTCTCGCTCGATGGCTACGTTGAGACCGTCGACAAGGATCTGAGTTGGGGGAACGTGGACGAGGAGGTCCACACGTGGTTCAACGACCAGGAGAGGTCGCTCGACGCATCGATCTACGGTCGCGGCATGTACGAGACCATGGCCTCGCATTGGCCGACTGCAACCGCCGATCCAGAGTCCACGCCGGCGATGCTCGATTTCGCGACCATCTGGGTGCCGAAGCCGAAGGTCGTGTTCTCTTCGTCGCTCGAATCGGTGAATTGGAACAGCCGCCTCGTCGACGGTGACGTTGCAGCCGAGCTTGCTCAGATCAGGGAGCAGTTCGACGGCGACATCGGTATCGGCGGGGCGACGCTGGCCCACTCATTCATCGAGCGCGAGTTGATCGACGCCTTCCGCCTGGTCATACATCCGGTGGTGCTCGGAGCCGGGACGCCCTACTTTCCGCACCTGGAACGACCGATCGGTCTCCGACTGACGGACACGCGGCGCTTTGAGTCAGGGGTTGTCTACATGGGCTATGAGCGGATTTAGCCCGCCGCCCGGTGGCGGCACGCCACCTGGTGGCCCATGGCCGGCCAGTGGGCCGTCGCCCGATGCCGGCGCGGTCGGCGCGGCCGGAGATCCATTTCCGCGCGAGGAGTTCGGCACGCTGATCAGGCGGCTTCCCGCCTATGCGCGCCTGTCCTGGGCACTTGCCCGACACCCGCACCTCTCGCGGGCGCGTCGTGCACTCGTCCTCGCCGGCGCGGCGTACGTGATCTCGCCCATCGACCTCATCCCCGGAATCATCCCTGTGGTCGGCCAGTTGGACGACCTGCTCGTCGCGCTCGGCGTCATCAGGTTTGCTCTCAACGGGTTGAAGCCCGAGTTCCGGACCGAGGTGCTCACGGAGGCCGGACTGACCGAGGACGACCTCGGCACGGACGTTCGGACTGCAGCGGGCATCGTGGCGTGGCTGGGTCGTTCCTCGGTTCGTCTCGGTGCGCGGGTGACGCGGGATGCCGTTGAGATCGGGCGCGAGGCGGCTGTGATCGGGCGCGACGCGATCGAAACCGGCCGCGGCATGCTCGACGCCGGCTTCAAACGTTTCCGCCGCTAGATCGGTCGCACCAGCCTGAATGCCGGCACTGGCCGGCTGAAGCCCTTCAAGGTCTGGTCATCGATCGACTCAGTTACGAAGCGTTCCTCGACCAGTGCGTTCAACCGCTGACTGATCAGGATCTCGCTCGGCGCAGCAAGGTCACTAAGCCGCGAGGCGAGGATCACGACGTTGCCCACTGCACCGTATTCGAAACGGCCCTCGAATCCGATCCGGCCGAGGGTGGCGAACCCGAGCGCCATGCCGATCCCAAGCCCGAGCTCATAGCCCCGGCGACTCCAGCCGGCAGCCATGGCCTCGAAACTGTCGCGGATCTCGATGGCGGCCCCCGCGGCGGCGTTTGCGTGATCATCGAGCGTGACGGGGTCGTTGAAATAGACCATCAACCCGTCGCCGGCGAAGTGCTCGACGGCGCCTCCGGCGCGGGTGACGATGTCACCGATTGCCCCGTGGTATTCGCGCAGGACGCCGAGAACCTCCTCAGGCTCTGCCGACTCGGCGAACGCCGTGAAGCCGCGCAGGTCTGAGAAGAGCGCCGTGATCTCACGCCGATGCCCGGCCAGCAGCTGCTCGCCGCCCTCGCTGGAAATGAGCGACGCGGCTTGAGGTGCATATCGAGCAAGCTCCCTACGTTGCTGTTCGATCGTTTGGAAGAGGCGCAAGTTGTCGATCGCGAGGACCCCTTGGTCGGCGAATGTAGTTAGCAGCGAAATCTGCTGTTCGGTGAATGGCTCAACGCGGTTGCGCCACAAGACGAAGAGGCCGATCAAGTCGTCTCCGCGCATCATCGGCACGCCCAAGATGGTCCGGTAGCCGCCGGCCTTCTGCACATCCCAGGCCGTGTACTCGGGATCGTCGAGTACGTCGACGATCTGAACGGGACGTCGCTCCACCAGCGTTCGACCGATCATCGAACCTCTGTCGGGGCGGTAGAGGGTCTCCGTCACGAGTGCCCAATAGGCCGGCTTGACGTCGCCGTGATAGGCGATTACCCGGTAGACGTTGGCTTCCTCGTCGTGTCGGAGGACATTGCCGAAGTCGGCATGGCTGAGCTCGACGGCGCTCGTGATGATGGTCTGCAGCACGTCCTCGAGCACGAACCCGGAGCTCGATACCGCACGGATCACCTGCCCCAACGCGGCAAGGACCTGCTCCGCCGGCGCTTCTTCGGCAGTAGTTGTAGCCGGAGTCGCGGCTTCAGCGTCGGTCACGGCGGCTAGTGTCGCCGCAACGGCGTCGGCTCGTCATACTGCGCGCCGTGGAAGTCATCTGTCGCACGCAAATCACGTTCTCGGTGCTGGATACGGGGACCACGCACGCGCCGATGATTTTCGCATCGATCGGTGGCAGTGAGGTGGCACGCTACGTTCTGGACACTGGCTCGGACGTACATCTGCTGAACGAAGACCTGGCCGACGAGCTTGGGCTCGACAAGCAGCCAGGCGAGGAGGGCACCGACCACAGCGGCGCCACGATGCCCAGCTGGAATGTTGGTGACGTCTCGATGGATCTGGCCGGGCTCGCTCTGACCCTGCTCAATCTCTCGTTATCGACGGCCATCGAGTTCCCATCCCAGCGCTGAAGGTCCGCCAGGAGATGCACGACCCGCAGGGCATGGTTGGCATGGACTTCCTGATGGGCACTGTCCTCACTTGCGCGACAGACCTTGCTCGTCCGGTCTTCTGGCAGGTCCCGAACCGATGGGCCCTAGCTGGATTTCCAGGATGTGTATTGCGGCGGCCAGTCGTTGGCCGTCGGCCGGACGCCGAGCAGGGCATGCTCCACCAGGAGCTCGTATAGCGGGTATGACTCGCTCACTGTGAAGAACCAATCGGCCGCGATCGCGGACCTCGTCGCTTCCTCATTCACGAGCCGGGCGTGGCCGCGAACCATGAACTCACTCGGCGCGGCAGGATCGATGTAAGTGTGCAGCGCATAGCGGCCGTCTTCGTCCAGATCTCGGCGCTTTGCGGAGCGTGCCTGCACGAATGTGTACAGATGCCCGTCAACGACGCCGAGGTTGACGGGATGGACGCGCGGCGGTTCGTCGTCACGCACGGTGACGAACAGCGCCTCGCCGTCACCGCCGCGATACATCAGCTCGCGACCGGCCGCGGCGATCTCCGGAGCGGCACTTTCGAACTCAGCCCAAGATGCCATTCAACCTCCTAGATTGACTTCCATGAAGAACGGACCCGATCGCTGGCGGCTCGATTTGCGGCCGTCAGCATCGTTGCCGGCCATGGCCTGGGTGCTCCGCGCAAGGGGAGGAGTGGCCAGTATCGAGTTTGGAGCCCAGGTTCGCTACGGCGACTGGGGCATTTTCGAGGGCACGTGGATTGGCGAGGGCGATGCCACAGGTCCGCTTCGCTCGCGCATGGCCTTAGGATCGGGAGTGTTCGCGTGGGACGAGAGTCTCATCATCGTTCCGCCCGGCCACACGCTCGAGGGTGTCTATCTCTGCCGGCTGTCAGACGAGCTGGTTGCATCCAACTCGCTGGTCGGATTACTTGTCGCGGCAAACCTCGAGCTGGATCCACGCGTCGCCTATCCGCCGCTATTCAACGAGTCGGTTGCCGGTGTGCTGCACACCGTGATCCCGACGCGCACGGCGCCGGTCGAGGCGCACTGCCACGATCACGTCCGCGTCGGGCTCGATGGCACTACCGCGGTGGTTCCCAAGGAACTCGAGGCACCGTTCACGTCTTTCGTCGACTACCGCGCCCGGCTCTCGGCCGCCCTCGCTTCCGCCATTAGCAACGCGTCGTCGTCGCGGCCGGCAGTCACGATCTCGTCCGGCTACGACGGCGCTGCGGTAGCCGTTCTTGCCGCCGAGCTTGGTTGCAGCGACGCTCTGACGATCACCGAGGGCAAGCCGGTACGTGGCAGCGCCAGCCTCAAGGACAGCGGCGTGGACGTTGGCCGCAAGCTTGGTCTCAACGTGGCGGAGGTAGAGCGTCTTGCCTACCGTGGACGAAACGATCTGGCAGAGGCTGAGTTTCTGGCCACCGGTTTCAGCGGCGAGGACGTGGTGATGAGCGGAATGGAGTCTCACCTCTATCGCGACGGAATGTTGATCAGCGCCTTCTTTGGCGACGGCATGTGGTGGATGCATCGGCCGCCGCGTCCGACGCTGTGGCGATCAGACCAGTCCGGCTCGTCACTCGGCGAGTGGCGCCTGCGAACAGGCTTCATACATGTGCCGCTGCCGTACCTGGGCGCCGAGCGGCAGCGCGAGATCCAGGCGCTGAGCCGCTCTCCCGAGATGCTCGCGTGGGTGCTAGGGCGCAGCTACGACAAACCCATTCCCCGACGCATCCTGGAGGAAGCTGGTGCACCGCGGGGCACCTTCGGCGAGGTCAAGCGCGCCGCAAGCGCAACCATTCACGTGGATGGCCCGTCGGCGCTCGCGCCGGCGACGGAGGAATCACTCACCGAGTTCGCAGCTCGCGAGGGCGTCAGAACTGGCTTCCGCCGGCGCGCTCTCCCCATCTGGCGCCGCGGCCTGCTCAAGGCCACCCGAAAGGTCGGTGCCGAGTCGATCGCCTGGCAGGTCGAGCAGGCAAAGATCCGTTTGGGCGTCCTGGAGCCCGAGTTCGGCTCACTGCTGCTCCGCTGGGCCGTCAGCGTCGTCCGCCCGCGCTACGAGTCGGTGGCTCGCCGATGACGCTTCCAGATCGACGCCAGATCTTCGGCATCTCGGTGACGCCCTACGCCGAGAACTACCAACAAATCGTGGACCAGGTGCTAACGGCCGAGCGCCTCGGCCTGGACGTCGTCGGGATCCAGGACCACCCGTACCAGCGTCGCTTCCTGGACACGTTCGCGCTGATCGCCAATCTGCTGGCGCAGACCGAGCGCATCAGCTTCTTCCCCGACGTCGCCAGCCTGCCGATGCGTCCGCCGGCGATGATCGCCAAGGCTGCGGCGTCCATGGACGTTATGGGCAGTGGTCGGTTCGAGCTTGGTCTTGGGGCGGGCGCGTTCTGGGATGCGGTCGAGGGCATGGGCGGCCAGGTCCGCGCCCGCGGCGAGCGGCTGGCCGCGCTCGAGGAGGCGCTGACCATGATTCGGGCCGCGCTCGATGTTGGGCCGGAGCGTCATGTCGTTCGCAGCGGAGGGCCGTACTACCCGGCGCACAGCTACCCGCCGGGCCCACCTCCCGCACATCGTGTTGAGATCTGGATTGGCGCCATGTCGCCCGGAGCGTTGCGGTTGATCGGCCGCAAGGCAGACGGATGGGTCGCCGGCGGCGGGATTTCGCGCGCCTCGGACTTTCCGGCCCTAATGAGGCACATCGATGAAGCCGCGGTGGAGGCTGGTCGAGACCCGGGCGCGATCCGGCGCATCGTCAACGTGAGCGGCGACGGCACCGAAGATCCGGTTCAACTCGCCGAGCTGCTGCGCACTCTGGCTACAGAGGTAGGTATCAACGGCTTCGTGTACTGGCCGGCAGATTTCGGTACGGACGGGATCGAGCGTTTCGCCGCCGAGGTCGTTCCCGCGATAATTTCTGAATGACGACCGAGACTCAGACCGGCACCGGTGCCTACGCCGACGTCAACGGCATCAACCTCTATTACGAAACCTACGGCAGCGGCAGCCCGGTGGTCCTGCTCCACGGCGGATTGGGAGCCATCAGCGATTTCGGCCCGAATATCGCTGCGCTTGCCGCGAAGCACAAGGTGATCGCCGTCGACCTTCAGGGCCACGGCCGCACGGCGGATATAGATCGGCCCATCGACGTCCGCCTGATGGCCGGCGACATCGCGGCGCTGATCGAGCACATCGGCCTCGACCGGCCAGACCTGGTTGGGTACTCACTGGGTGGCGGAACGGCGTTCTTCACCGCTATTCAGCGCCCGGAGCTGGTCAATCGGCTGGTGCTCATCTCGACGGCCATGCGCGATACCGCTTACTACCCGGAGATCCGCGGACAACAGGGCCAGGTCGGTGCCGAGCAGGCCGAGTTCATGAAGCAGCTGCCGATGTACCAGCTGTACGCGAGCCTCGCCCCAAGAGTCGAGGACTGGCCCGTGCTGGTGCAGAAGATCGGCGACTCGATGGCTGGCGGCTTCGATTACTCAGCGGACCTGCCCAAGCTCCAGATGCCGACACTGATCGTCTTCGCCGACGGCGACATGTCTCCGCCCAGCCACGCGGCCGAGATGTACGAGGCACTGGGTGGCGGCAAGCAGGATGGCGGCTGGGACCGTTCAGGCCTGCCTATTCACGAGCTGGCCATCATCCCAGGGGAGACGCATTACTCGGTGGGTGGCTCGCCGAAGCTCGCCCCCGTCGTCCTGGCATTCCTCGCCGAGGGTCCGCGCTAGACCTCCACGGCCATCCAGCCACGGACAGTACGAACTTCCAGTGCCAACTTCCATGACCAATGGATGGGTTCGCGCCGGAACCTTCCGCGCCCGATGCCGCTCGATTAGGTAAGCGCCCACCAGAGGCGTCACAAGACGAGTTGGCCACGGAGGGAAGTGCCCACATGAAATCGATGAAGGTGTTCCACCTGCTGCGTGCCGCGGTCGTCGCGGGCGCTCTTGTGGGTGCTCTCGCTGCGCCAGGCATGGCCGCAGCCGGCAACCGTGACAGCGACGGCGACGGCCTCCGCAACGGGTTCGAGCGTAACTGGACTCATACCAATCCCAATCGTGCGGACAGCGACCACGACGGCGTCCGTGATGGCAAGGAAGATCCCGATCGCGATGGACTGACCAACAGGCAGGAACAGACCGTCAGTGACGATCCGCAGGATGCCGATACCGATAACGACGATGTCGATGATGGCGACGAGGATTCGGACCACGACGGCCTTGATGACGAGGACGAGTTCGAGTCACACACGAATCCCGAAGATGGCGATTCGGATAACGACGGTGTCGAGGATGAGAACGACGACCAAGATTGCGACGGTCTGTCCAATGGCACCGAGACGTCAGCGAACGCTCGCCTGAACCCGACCGATGCCGACACGGACAACGACGGCACCAAGGATGGCGATGAGGACAGCGACCACGACGGCGTCTCGAACGGCGATGAGCAGGACCACGGTTCTGACGTCGACGACGAGGACTCCGACAACGACGGTGAGAACGACGGCGACGACGAAGACGCTAACGACGACGGCGACAACGATGACGCAGAGGACGACCAGGATGAGGACGATCCCGACTGCGACAACGACGACGGCGACGACGGCGATGACGGCGATCAGCCGGGAGTGAACTAACCAGCGCTGAGACGCGCCCCTCTCAACGGCCGCGGATGGCGGGCTGGCGACAGGGCCGGCCCGCTTTCCGTTGCTCGTTGACCAACCGGACTTTATGGCGGTGCCCGACACTACACATGGTCATTGCCGTGACCAACAGCCACGAACAGCATCCCTGAATGCCCACTCAGCCCGATCGCGCCCTAAATCGCGCCAACGATCGAGAGCTGGTTGATGCTGTGCTGGCAGGGGAAGTCGAGGCTTACCGCACGCTGGTCGATCGGGAGTCCCGTTCGGTGATCGGCACGTGCCTGGGCATTCTTCGCGATGCTGACGACGCCCAGGACGTCGCCCAGGAAGCATTCGTTCGCGCCTACCGATCACTTGCCACGTATCGCGGGGACGGCACGTTCGGAGCCTGGATCGGCCGCATCGCAACTCGGCTGGCTATCGCTCGCGCGGTCGCCATCAAGAACGAGCAGACCGCTGCGGCCAGCGTGTCCGATCAGCCCTCATTCGATGATCACGCCAACCCCGAGCGCGAGATCCTGATGCTCGAGAACGCCAGCGCGGTTCGCCAGGCCATCCGTGACCTGCCGGCTGACCAGCGACATGTGGTGGAGCTGCGGTTCTACCAGGAGATGCCGCTCGAGCAGATCGCCCTGACCACCGGCACGCCGCTCGGAACGGTCAAGTCGCGCCTGCATCGCGCACTGGCACGGCTGCGCGACCAGGGTGACCTGAGGTCTGCGTCATGACCGACTTCGCTTTCAACGATCGCGCATTCACCGACCTGGTGATGGCCCGCGTGGCGCAGGAGCCCGTGCCGTCGCCGGCCAGGTCGCTGCGCACCGCCGTTCGCAATCTCGACGCCGCCATGGCATCCGGTGCCGTTTGGTCTGCCTGGCACCTGGCCACTGTTCGCGGCACGACCGTCCGTCGGCGCGTCCGCATCCAGTCGGCGGTGCTGCTGGCTGTCGTTGCGATGCTGCTTGCAATCGGGACGTCGCTGGCGGCGGCTGGGGCGGCAGTCGTCGTTCATACAGCTGTCACGCAACATGCGCGCTCCGGTCAAGCTGCGCCGGCAACCGCGCCGGATCCTGGCCCGGCTAACAATCACGGTCTCGTCCCCGTGTCAGGCGAAACAAGCGCGCCCGACGGGCAGCACAACGGCCTGCCGCCAACGCCGCCTGCGCCGCCAGTCAGCCCGCGCGGCACCAAAACGCCGGTGGTTGACCATCCGGCCCCCGACGACACCGACTCAGACAACCCCGGCGACACCCGCGACGACGGCGATACCAACGATGACGGCGATGCAAACGACGACGGTGATGCAAACAATGGCCAGCACCACGACGGTCACGACGGTGACACTGACGATGGTGGCGCAACTGACGGCGATTCGGATAACGGCCACCACGGCACCGGAGGCGACGACGACAACGAAGGCCCCGGCGACGAGGCGGACGGCGACCCGGCCGACAACGGCGGGGGTGATGATGCCGACGAGGACAATGGTGACGATGGCCAGGCCGACGACAACAGCGGCCCCGGAAACGGTGACGGAGACACCGCCGACGACAACAGCGGCCCCGGCAAAGGTGACGGAGACACCGCCGACGACAACAGCGGCCCTGGAAACGACGACGGCGCGGACGTCGGAAACACTGGTGGTGGCGACGGCAGTAGCGGACACGGTGGCGACGACTCTGACTAGCTGATTCGAGTGAGGACTCGTCGTAGGTCAACTGGGACGAATTGGGCTATACCTGTCGCACACATGGCAACAACCGTCACCGCTCACCTGTCGGCACCGACCAACCCCGGCTCGCCACCGATTTCGTTCGAAGAGCCGCGCTACCAGCCGGGCGTCTGCAACATCGGCCCTGCCGAGATCGCCAAGCGCCGCCGCGCCGGCCATGTCGGAGCTGCGATCACGATTGGGGCGCTCCTCGTCCTGCTCGCCCTGCATGCACCGCCGCTCGCCCGGCTCCTGATCGCCCTGCCCGCCGCCGTGTCGGCATCCGGTTACATGCAGGCTTACCTGAAGTTCTGTGCAGGCTTCGGACAGTTGGGCGTCTTCAACTTCGAGGGACCTGGAACCACGGAGCACGTTGCGGATGAGGCGGCTCGTGCCAGGGACAAGGCGCGTGCCTATCAGATCAGCATCGGCTCAGGCCTGATCGGTCTGGCAGTCGGCGTGCTGGCCGTTCTACTTCCGGTCTAGTCGCTCCTCTTTTTTTGATTTGGTGGGTTAACTAATAGTGGCCCGCTGAGTACACTCCCGCCGATAGTTCGGTCGAGCCGAGTCACGCCTGACGGCGCGCGGCTTTGGCCAGGGAGGTGCCATGCCTGAGCTGATGGAGTCGGCCCTGCAAGCTGCGCAAGAGCTTGAGGACACCGACGACGACGAGCTTTACCGACAGCTTGGCCTGCGTATCTCGGCCATCCAACGCGATCCCACGATCGCGGGACAGTTCGCGCCACCGCGGTCAATGCTCGAGCCGAAGGGAATCGCTCTCGGTGACATGGTCGAAGCCGGCCGAAAGGCGTTCTCGACGCTCTCGCGCGCGGGGTACGGACTCGTGTGCAGCGGAATGCAGGGCGGCAGGTTCGATGCGTTCATCGCCACCCTGGGCGGCAACCGCATGACGATCACCGCCGGCCTCGCGACATTGTTGGTAGCCCAGGTCGGCTTCGCGCCCGCCATCGCCGGCGTCGTCGCCGCGCTCGCGATCGGCAAGGTGGCTCCGGCATCCGTCGAGGCACTTTGCACGGCTTGGGCAAAGAAGGCGGGCATTGCGTCGGAGACGGCCGCCACCCCTGCTTAGTCGCCCTGCTACCAGGCATTGAGTCAAATCTGACTTGACTAGCCACCTCTAAAGTCGTTCACTCGCGCCGATGGCGCGAAACGAGGGGCCAGTCTTCTATCTGCGTCTGCTCGTCGCCGCCCTGATCGTGATGCCGCTTCTGTTACTGGCTCGCCCGCCTGCGGCCCGTGCCGCTGCAGCGCAATGCAGCATCCAAATCGATAACCAGAGCATCAACGGACACTCCACTTCAGACAAGCCGATATCGGTCTCGGCCGACGGAACATCGACGGTGACGCTCGACACCGTCGGATCGATCGAAAACGCGTCCGTGACCGCGATGCTCGGACCGTTGCCAATCACGAGGGACCTGCCTGACGCTACGGGGCAGGAGCATTGGACCGGACCGCTCCCGATTGGCCAGTACGCGACATACGGAGCCGGGCTCTATCAGGTTGTAGCAACGATTGACGACTGTCCCCCGATGACCGTCTGGGTCAACGTCACCGGAGCCGGAATCACCATTGCAGACATCGTTGGCCTGGTCCTCGCCGGTGTTGGCGTAGTCGCGGCAGGAACCGGCTTGTTGGCCGGGGCCCGTGGCGGCGGAGGTTTGGGGAGGTCGGTGGTTGGCGGAGCGGCGCTTGGTGCGGGTGCCCTGATCCTCGCCCAACAACAAGGATGGGTCCCTGCCGATGGAGGAAACCTCGCCGTCTGGACCGTCGTGCCCGGCGGACTCGGCGGTCTGAGCCATGTCCTGCTGGGTGGATTCATTGTGCGGCGGCCGAGCCAGCAGCCGACCGGCCCCGGCTACGGGCCAGGTGCCTACGGACAGCCGACTTACGGGCAGCAGCCGCCCCCGCCTCCTGAATACATCCCGCCTCCTGAATACATCCCGCCCCCTCCGCCCATCACGATTGCCTCGCCTCCGCCCGAAACGATGCCGCTTCCGCCTCCGCCGATCATTGCGGGTGTCGGCGCAATCGACGGATCGACCCCACCGCCGGAGCCGGAGCCGGAGTCCATCCCCGAACACCACACGACCAGGGGCGGCCATCCGACCCACGCGAAACCGCCCGATCATGAGGCTGACGCGCCGCCGGCCGCGGCGGTAGCGCCGCCGCGTTCGAGCTACGCCCACATCGAATGCCCGGAGGCGGTCGTTGCCGAGGAGCAGTTCGAGCTGGTCGTCGGACTCGCCCAGGAAGCGGACAGCGAGGTGGTGGGCGGCCCGTTGATCGTGCCGGAGCGGATCGTTGGTGCCTACACGATGACGATCCAGGTCATCGCCGATGGCTTTCGACTCGTCCGCCCGAACGAGAGCTGGCGCGTCGACCTGCGTGTGACAAGCGAGGCGCCGTACCCGACGGGCGTGCTCCATCTCGCCGCGGAGGCGCAGACCCGTCCGATCGTGGCCCGCACCGTGCGGGCGATGTATTCGATCGAGGGCCAGGCCGTGGGGCTCGCTGCACGCCCCATTGCGGTCGCCAGGGATGCGGCGTTGCTGGCGACAAGCGAACCGCCTCCGCAAGAAGAGCCGGTGGACATCGTCCTGCCGACCGATGCGGTGCCGCCCGACCTCACGATCCGCGTCGACGTGGGTCAGCCTGCCGGCCGGCTGCTGCTCCAGATGCTGGCATCCGACCAGGAGATCAAGATCCCGAGTGACCCAATGGAGGTGGACATCGGCAACGAGCCGGGCCTCTTCCTGCGCGACATCATCCGCAAGATGAATGCTGCCGAGGGGCAGCCGGGCATGTACGCCGCACTCATGGGGATCGGCCTGACCATCGCCGACCAGCTGCCCGACGAGTTCTGGAACGTTATCCGGGAAGTCGCAAAGACCATCCCGGACCGGCCGCCGACGATCCTTTTCCTGTCCGCGGAACCGTACGTGCCGTGGGAGCTGGCGGTCATGGACCCGCCACTGGACGATGCTGTGCCGCCGTTCCTGGCGGCACAGGCGTCAGTTGGTCGGTGGGTGTTGGGCCAGCATCGGCCCAAGCTGCCGCCGCCAGCGACCCTGTCCGTGCACAAGATGGCGGTCGTCTCGGGCGTCTATGAGCTGCCTGGCTGGGATCGGCTGCTCGACGCCGAGCAGGAGGCCGACGAGCTGGCCAAGCTCTACGACGCGACCAAGGTGAACGCGGCAAGCCAGGACGTGCTGCGACTTGTGAGCGGCAACCCCGAGGCGGAGCTGCTGCACTTCGCTGTCCACGGGCAGTACGACCCCAATGGGGAGATCGACGGCATCGTCCTGGTCGACGGCCTGACTCTCGATCCCATGCAGATCCGCGGGAGCCCGCTGCGATCGCGCCCATTCGTATTCCTGAACGCGTGCCAGGTGGGCAGCGGCGAACAGGTCCTCGGTGACTACGCCGGCATGGCCGAAGCGTTCCTCTTTGCCGGTGCATCGGGTGTCATCGCCCCACTGTGGTCGATCGACGACGTTATGGCCCGCGAGCTGGCCCTGCGCTTCTACGAGAAGGCGCTCACCGGACGCACGCCAGCGGACATCCTGCGCGAGGAACGAGCCGCGTTCAAGAACGACCCGTCCACGATCTCATCGACATACCTGGCCTACCAGTATTTCGGGCATCCACACATGACGATCGCGCGGACGACCCCCTGATATGCCCGCGACCGCCTCAGCCGTCCTCGCCCGATGGATCCTGGCTTCCCTCGCGCTCGAACCGCGGATCGTCCCACGCCGCGCCGTCGCCGATCCTCTCCTTCGCCGTCGCGGACGCGACCTTGCGCGAGTTCCAGGCGTCGACTGCGAGCTTTCCCGCGAGATCGTCAACGGGCTCGACATCCACGGGCACCGGGCCTTCGAAGACGCCGCTGACGCCGTCGATCGCGGACACGGCCTCGCAGTCGGGTGGCTCAAGCCGCGCGATCAGCACGCGATCCCCGAACAGCTGCGCCCCGGCGTTGGAGATCGGCGCCTGGGCGGCCAGGTCTCGCGTTGTCAGCCGCGCCGCGGTGCTCAGCACGATCAGCACCTCGTTCACGGGTAGGAGGTTACGCCGATGCCTAGCAGAGCTTCGGACAACGGCCAGCAGCTGGTCATCCTGACCGACGGTGACGGACCAAACACCCACCGAGCAATGGGTGCGATCGAGGCGCGCGGTGCCCAGGTCCTGCAGCGCTACGGAGATCGCGTCCTGATCTGCGCGGCCGGACCCAAATCTGCCGAGGCGGTCAACGCGCTCAAGACGGTAAAGGCCGTCCATGCCGCACCAGTACGGCGTGCCCCTCGTGGTGCGACCGCAGCAGAGGAGCTGGGAATCGAGGCGTGGAATCTGCGCCGATCGAAGGATTTCGCCGCGGCCAAGGCCGAGCGGCCGCGCGAAGGAGTTGCCTGGGATCAGACCGGCGGGACACCGGAAGCGCCCGACGGACCGGGCATGACCCACGTGACCGAGGCCGGACCGGCGGAGCCGCATGGCTTCATCGGCAGCGACCTCAGCCCGTACCTCATCGGCAGCGTTGCCGTTGGCCTGGTGATCGTCGACGGACCAACGCCCGATCTCAAGTTCTCCGACGAAGAGAAGACCAAGGTCGTCGCCGAGGTGCAGGAAGGCCTGGGCTGGTTGGCGCAACGCGAGCCACGAGCAAGCGTCAGCTTTGCCTACGACATCAGGAGCGTACAGATCGCCAACCCACCTGACCCGAACAAGTCCGGCTATGAGCAGCTCGAGGCGCACTGGCGTGACCCGGCACTGATCAGCCTCGGCTACATGGGGAACGTCCTCGGCGCGAAGCAGCACGCCGAGAAGATCCGGCGCGACCTGGCCACTCGCTGGGCGTACGTGGCCTTCTTCACGAAGTACCCGCTCGCCCATTTCGCTTATGCGCTGAAGCCCAAGCTCGTGATGCAGTACGACAACGACGGCTGGGGACCCGACAACATCGACCGCGTCTTCACCCACGAAACGGGCCACATCTTCGGTTGCCCGGACGAGTACGCCTCGAGCAACTGCTCGTGCTCGGCAAAGTTCGGCTGGTGGCGCGAGCCGAACGCCAACTGCCAGACCTGCGCCAATCCGCAGGTCGACTGCCTGATGAGCGCCAACACGTGGGCCATGTGCCCCCAGACGCCGATTCACCTCGGCTGGCGCGACGCCAACAGCGACGGGATCCTGGACGACACGTCGGATGCCGGGCTCTTCGACTACCGGAAGTTCTGCTCCGCCGTTCCACTGGTGTGCCAGCTCATCGGGCTCTCCCCAGAGGCTGTGCCGCCTACTCCGCCTGGCGTCACGGCCGGCGTGGCCGGCGTGGCCGGAACGGTGTCTGCGGGTGGTGGTGGCGGCGGCGCGAATTGGCCTGGCGGCGGCGTGCCCATGCTGCTCCTGGAGCGCACGCTCGGCCCGGACGAGGTCGCGCGCATCGAAGCCGCCGTGCGCGCCGAGGAGCTCGGGTACCTGACCCAGGTGGAGAAGCGTCTGCGCGCTGCGTTGCGCCAGGTTCGCGACTACCGCGCCACGCTCGAGTCGGACGAGAGCTCGTGACGCCATTGATGCTGCCACGCGAGGTAGGGAGCCGGAACGCGTGGCTCTCCGTAGTCTGGCCGTCGCCGTCTCCGCCGGTGTCGGCCGAGATACGGGGAGCACCTATTCCAGTTCCCGTGCCGGGCAATTGGACCGGTGTGCCACAGGGTTTCGGCACTATTTTCGCGTGGCAGCAGCGCGTCGAGCTGACCGGTCTGAGCCCCGGCAGCGGCTACCAGCTCGTGCTGGCAGAGGCAGGACAGCCCATGGCTGAGTGCCGGCTATCGACACTTCCCGAGGCACTGCCAACGATCGCTTCGCCGTTGATGATGCTGACCGCCTCGTGTTTCAGCGTCCTGCGCGACACGTCAGGCGCCCTCGGTCGCGCATTCCTGCGCCTGCCACAGGCCTTCCAGCCTCAATTTGCCGTGCTCACTGGTGACCAGGTGTATCTCGACACGCCAATCGCCCACTTCTTGTTCAGCTTCCACTCGCCCTTTCAGCTGGCGGCCGAATTCGCGTCCAACTACGGCCTGACGTTTGGACAGCGCATGCCCGACGGCGGCTTCGGTGCGCTTGCCTCTAACGTCGGCGCGTTCCTCTCGGGCGACGACCACGAGCTCTGGAACAACGCTCCCAACGTCGCGCCGCATCTGCCCGACACATGGACTCACATGGGCCGTCAGACATGGACCACACTGGCTGAGCAGCTCTTCGATGCCTACCAGACGCCGCTACGGCTGCACGCGATCGAGCTCCCGCCGCTGTCGATGCGCATCGTCGACACACGTTTCTCGCGCACCGCCGACCGAGGCCAGTTCATGGATCCCGCCACGCTGGCCGAGTTGGCGACGTGGTTGCAGTCGCTGACGGGGCCCGCGATTCTGACGCTGGGTCAGCCGATCCTGTCACCGCGCACCGGGTGGCGCGGGTACGTGTCCGACTGGACGCTCCCCGACTACGCGCAGTACGCGGACCTGGTGCGGGCGCTGAACGCGGCCACGCACGACGTGGTGATCGTGACCGGAGACGTCCACTTCGGGCGCGTCGCCGAGGTGCGGCTGCCGAACGGCAGGCGCATCGTCGAGATCATTGCCTCGCCCATGGCGCTCGTTGACGATCGCGCCGGGCGCAAGTGGAAGGCGCCGCCTCAAACCTTCCCGGCTTTTCCGGTACCCGGTGTCGTCAGCGCGCCGGTCACGGTTGGGCCGCTGCAGACATACGAGAACCACTTTGCGACGCTCGCCCTCTGGGCGGAGGGTGGATCGGTTCGCCTTGACCACACGGCGTGGCTCGTCGGCGTCGACGGCTCATCTCCACAACCAATTGCCGGCTTCTCCGGCCGCCTCAACTAGCTCGAAGGGGAGGGACAGATGTTCGCGATGCGCCACTCTGGCGCCCGCTCACCCAACCCGCAGGTGCGCGAGGCGAAGCCAAAACGAAGCGAGGGCAACGTCGCGTGGCTGAAACGGTCCGAGATCTCGCAGGGCGTGCTGCTGATCGGCGGTGCCGCGCTCACCGACCTGCGGCTGCGGGTCGCGCAGTCGCGGCTGCGGTCCGACCTGACGCCCAGTCATTGGTCCGTGGCCGCGCTGCTCAACGCCGGCGAGGCGACAACAGTGCCTCTCGATGCCATCGGCGATCCGGGCGAGTTCGCGGCCAGGAACGGCGTAACCCGCGTCCCGCTTGATCGCTACGACGATCCTGTCGCCTACCCCAACATCGCCATCCTCCTGTTCAGCTCCACGTTCGCACCGGTCCTGGGTGCACTCGACGATGTCGTGTCAGGGAGAGCCGTGCTGGACATCCCTGCTCTGACCGCGGCGTGGCTGGCTTCCATTTGGGGAGTCGCGGATCTCGATGCTCCGCTGCGCGAGGGCCGCGGAATGCCCGGCGCCGCGCTGGTCGAACTGTGTCATGCCATCGCGGGCATCGAGCTGACGCCCGGACTCGAGTCGACCTCCAGCTGCCCTGACGCGATCTGGCAGTCGGCCCGCTGGTGGACCGACTACTACCGGGAATCCGCTGCGATCGCATTGCGCGCGGGAGCCCGGCCCGACGAAGGCCATGCCCAGCCGTCCGTCCCGGCGGGTGCGTTCGCGATTCGCTCCCGACTCGCGCCACCGCAGCCGACCAGCGCGAAGGAGGTTTCGATCAGATGACCGACCAGGCGGTCGAGCATTTCGACGCGATAGTCATAGGCTCCGGCTTCGGTGGCTCTGTGATGACCGAGCGGTTGAGCGATGCCGGCAAACGCGTGCTTCTGCTGGAGCGCGGCCAGGCTTTTGGCCCGGGTGACTTCCCACGTTCGCCACGAGGCTTCCGAAAAGCGTTCTGGGATCCAAGTGCGGGCGGCTACGGCATGTACAACATCTGGTCGTTCCCCCACTTCGGCGCGGTGGTTTCGAGTGGGCTGGGCGGCGGATCGCTCATCTACGCCAACGTGATGATCCGCAAGGACGCCGACACGTTTGTCGACGAGCCCAACGTCGAAACCTGGCCAGTGACGCGCGAGGAGCTCGATCCGCACTACGAGCGGGCCGAGAAGATGCTCAACGGCCAGGTCTATCCGCTCGATCACCCGTCGTTCCGGACGCCCCGGACGCGAACTTTCATCGCGGCCGGCAAGCGGCTGGGTTGGGATCCTTACCTGCCGAAGCTGGCCATAACGTTTGCCAACGAGGGCCGCGAACCGGCCGTCGGTGAGCCGATCGCCGAGGAGGAGCCTAACCTTCACGACCGCCCGCGCGAGACCTGCCGCCTGCTCGGCGAATGTGACATCGGCTGCAACATCGGCGCCAAGAACTCGCTCGACTTCAACTACCTGTCGGCGGCCAAGCGCCACGGCGCGGACATCCGGACGCTTTCCGAGGTGCGGAGCTTCGCTCGGCAGGACGATGGCTGGCGAGTCGACTTCGTGCGCCACCATCTGGGCCGCGAAGGTCACTCGACGCGGACGGTGGCGCTGCCGGTCGAGTCGGCGACGGCCGATCGCCTGATCCTCTCCGCGGGCACGTTCGGCTCCACGTTCCTGATGCTCAAGAACCTGCCCGGCGTCAGCCCGATGCTGGGCAACAGGTTCTCCGGCAACGGCGACCTCCTGACGCTGGCCATGGATGCGAGCGTCAAGCGTGACGGCCGCAAGGTGCCGCTGCGCATCGAAGCCAGTCGCGGGCCCTCCATCGCGGCGGCAATACGTTTTCCCGATGGTCCTGCGGGCCGCGGCTTCTACATGGAGGACGTCGGCTACCCGGGCTTCCTCGATTGGGTGATCGAGGCCACGGACACGCCAGGCATCCTGTGGCGTGCCCGGCATACGTTTGCACGGCTGCTGATGGGACTCATCGGCCGCGACCGCGACACGGATCTCGGCGCCGAGTTCGCCGCGATTCTCGGCACAGCGCGACGCTCGTCCTCGTTGATGCCGATCGGCGCCATGGGACGAGACGTGCCCGACGGAACGCTGCGCATGGACGGTGGCCGCCTCACTTCAACGTGGGCGATCGATCGGTCGGCGCCCTACTTCCTGCGTGCCCGGCAGGAGATGGAGCGCATGGCCGTCGAGATGGGCGCCCGTTTCATGGACAACCCGCTGTGGCATTTCGGAAGGCGCGTGATCACCGTCCACCCGCTCGGCGGCTGCCCGATGGGTCGCAACCGGGACGAGGGTGTGGTCGATCCATGGGGACGCGTGTTCGGCCAGCCCGGGCTCTTCGTGGCCGACGGCTCGGTCATGCCGGGGCCCGTTGGGCCCAATCCCAGCCTGACAATCGCCGCCCTGTCTGACCGCTTCGCAACGCGAATCCTTGAGACAGCGTCGAACGAGGACTGGCCGTCTTAGGGAAAACGTCAATGAACCGAAAGTCAAATAACTATTGACTTTCGTCATCCGCGGTAGATGATGGCGTCCACGCCCGGACATCCGTTAACCCGGGCGCATGGAGGGGCGCGCGAATGGGAAGCGACTCCCGGGTTCCACCAGGGGCCTGGGTAGGCGGCGTCACTGACGCCGGAATCTCTTTCGACCCTCCGTGCGGCGCGCCCGATCCACCGGGAGTGCGGCTGTGGCAGGCGCTGGGCGTGCCGCCGCAGCCGTGCTTCCGAGTAAACATCAACACCGCTGCCGACGCGCCGGTCGCTGGGGCGGCCGGCGGTGGCGGACTACGGGCACTCGAGGTCGAGGATGAAGTGGCGATCGTGGCCGCTCCGGGACGGACGGATGCGGCCAGCTACGACGCCCGGCTGACCCATTGCGAGATCATTCGCGATCGGGTTGCCATCCTCGGCGGTCCACTGCGGACCGGTGAAATCGGTGCCCTTACCCGTGATGCCACCACGGTGGACGCACGGGCTGCAGGGCGTCGGGGTGCAGACTCCGACGCCCGGCGGCAGACCTCGCTCTGACGAGTAAGCACGGCTTCGCCGGCACCGTCATACCGCCGATTCTGTCCGCCTTGCGACTCGGTTCTTGTCGTCGATCCGATCTCTATTTAGTTGACTTCCCGCTAGCGGAGGTCAATGCTCAGGCTTAGCGTGCGGGTTGGGGCCGATAGGTCACGCGGTGAGCGGTGATGGATTACCTGGACTTCGACATCGCGGTTGAGGCAGGAACGAGCGGCACCTACGAGGTATCGGTCGTTCAGTCGCCGGCTGGCGAAGCGCACGGCGAGATGACGTTCCCGTACGACCGGCTGGCGCTCCAGAACAAGATCCAGGCACTGCAGATCGCCCTGCTCCGGTCCGGTGGGACACGTCGCGCCGCTTCGGTTGAAGACAAGTCCGTAGAGGAGCTCGGCACCGACCTCTTCGCGTCACTGTTCAAGGGCGAGGTTGGCAGCCGGCTGGACGTTAGCCGAACCATCGCCCAGAGCGGCGGCAAGGGAGTGCGCATAAAGCTGCGCATCTCCGCGCCTGAGCTGGCCGGATTGCCGTGGGAATACCTGTATGACGCGGCTCGCGGGAACTACCTTGCCCTCGGCACATCGACCCCGGTCGTCCGCTACCTGCCTCTGGCCCAACCCATTCAGCCGCTCGAGGTATCACCGCCGCTGCGGATCCTGGCCATGGCCGCCGGCCCCAGCGATCTGGGCACGCTCGACGCCCAGCGCGAACGGCAAAGGCTCGACATGGCCCTCGAGAAGGTCCGGCAAAAGGGACTCGTCGAGGTCCACTGGGTCGCCGGCGAGACATGGGAGGATCTCCAACAGACGCTATGGGACGGTCCGTGGCACATCTTCCATTTCGTTGGCCACGGTGGATTCAGTGAGCGGCTGCAGTCGGGCGTCATCTACCTGACGGGTGACGACGGCAAGGCGCACGAGCTCGCGGCCAAGGATCTGGCGGTGCTGCTGGGCGACCACGAGCCGCTCCGCCTGGCTCTCCTCAATTCATGCGAGACGGCACAGGGCACCCAGACGGACATCTTCTCGAGCACTGCCGCCGCATTGGTGCGCCGTGGCACGCCCGCGGTTGTTGCGATGCAGTTCGAGATCACCGACGACGCTGCCATCCAGTTCAGTCGCGTCTTCTACACCGCCATTGCGCGCGGCATGGCGGTCGACACAGCCGTGGCGGAGGCGCGCAAATCGGTTGCGCTGCAGGTTGCGAACACCTACGAATGGGGCACTCCGGTTCTCTTCATGCGTTCGCCAGACGGAATTCTTTTCAACCTGCCGAAAGAGGTACGCGCGGCGGCACCAGTCGACATCGCAGCAGCTGCTGCCACGGGCGTCGCCGCAGCCGGGACAGCCAAGGTCGAATCAACGGAGGGGTCTGCCGACAGGCACGATGCAGCAGCTCCGATTGCCGGAGCCGCTGCTGCCGCTGCGGTGGCAGGCGCCGGCGGCGCGAGAACCACACCTGTAGCCGGTGGCGGCCCTCCGCCAGCCCCGCCAGCCCCGGCGTCCGCGAGTGACGGCGCTGCGCTGCCTGCCGGTCAGGCCCCACCTATCACGGCCGTCCCGTCCGACGCGGGAGGGATCAAGGCCCAGTGGGAACACAACAAGGGCATGATCGGCAAGGTGGGAGTGGCGGCGTTGATTGCCGTTGTCGCAGCCGGCTTGCTGTTCATGCTGGTGCTGGCCTTCGGTGGCGGTGCCACCAGCTCTCCGTCGCCCGCGCTCTCGCCCATTCCTACCGGATCGGCGACGCAGGCGCCCGCGACCGTACCGCCCTTCGACCGCGTCATCACGGTCGACCCACCATCCGCCCGGATCGGAGACTTGGTTACGTTCCATCTGCTGGCTTTCCCACCGAATACACCGGTCGTGCTGCGGTGGGAGAGCGATGACTTCATCACGAGCGGGACCACAAACGGATCGGGCGAGTTCATCAGCGTTCCCACTCGCGTGCAGCGAGCCAGGGGTGGGCTCAAACGCATCTACGCGTACACGAACGAGGGCCTGCCGAACCAGGATGAGACCTTCATCTACTTCACCGTGTCAGAGATTCTCGCAACCCCCACCCCGTTCTGACAGCGGCGCCGATACTCCACCTCTCTCCGCCACGCCGGCTCCCACCAGTGCTCAGGCGTGTGGGGCAGGTGCTAATCGAGGGCGACCGTCATCACGTTGGACTTGGACTTCATCGTGGTGATCCTGTAGCCGTGTTTGGCCGCTGGTCTCTCCTTGACTAGATCGCGCAGCGAATCGGTCTTGTTGGTGCAGACGAGCTCGATCGGCCGGCCGGCCGCGGCATCGACGATCGAAATCAGGCACGGCAGATCCGGGTTGCCGTAGCGGCCGTTGGCGGAGATGACGTATCGATCGGCGGTTACGGTCGCGAAGAACTCCTCTGTCGCATTGCGCGCACTGCCGTGGTGCGGCACCTTAAGCAGATCGACGTGGAAGTTGCCGCCCTGCGCGGGGAGCAGGCCGCGCTCGCGCATCCCGTCGACGATGTGATCGCCGCGCCCGTCGCCGGTCAGCAGCATTGAGTGCCCGCGCGCGCGAACCAGCAGAACGATGCTGCTCAGGTTGGGAATCGTGTTGTCGGCAGTGATGGCGGCGGCTGCGCTGAGGCCCCGACCAGCGGCCACACCGCGGCCGTGGGCGGCCAGCCAGGTCAGCCACTCGTCGCGCAGCCGCCCAAGGCTCGTCGTGCTGGGTCCGAGGACGTCGATGCGCAGCCCGGACATGCGAATGGTGGGGGAGTCGTCCAGCAGGACTGACCCTGTGGCAAAGCGCGGATTTATGGGCACGCCGAGGGCCACGGCCGCCACCCCGAGCGCGTCGCCCTCGCCGACGCCCATCAGCGTGCCTGTGAGCGTCCTTAGCTGGGTCGCGCCGCCGCCGGCCATGGCCAGCGCCTCGCGAATGCGCGGGGCGATGTCCGCGCCGCCGGCACTCACGGAGAACGTGTTATGCCACAGCTCGGCCACCACTGGCAGGCCGCTGCGAGCCGCCGCGACAGGATCGACAGCGTCGTCCTGGAGCTCGGTGAAGAAGTCGAGCAAGCCCTTCACGTGATCGTTATCGATGTGGCTCAGGACCACGAGGTCCAGCCGCAGGCCCGCCGACGCCACGTCCCGCAGCACGCGGCGGAGATGAGCCTCGTAGTTCCCCGACGGGCCGCCGTCAATGAGGATCGAGCGGTTGCTGGTCGACGTTCCGTAGCGGACCAGGAGACAGTCACCGAACTCGGCCTGAACCACCTGCAGCTCGAACATCTACGATGCCTCGGGATGGATTCGTCCAGCGACTCGGATCGTCGGGCCGACACGGCCGATGAGACCGGCACGCCCGAAGACGAGCTTCAGAGGAGCCTCATGGCCGCCGTCCCTGACGCCGACGGACCCGTCGAGGTGGTCGATTCCGCCAGCCCGACTTCCTCCGACGAGGGGTACGAGGTCAGCGCGTCGCGATTGGTGCCGCTCGGGTCCGAAGATTCGGCCCTGGCGGACGTTTACGTGCCCGTCCCGTGGACCGGTCACGTCAATCTGGCCACAGACGACACAGCCGAATCCGCTCCGCCCATGGATGACGACATCACGCGCGAAGTCCAGGCGTGGGCGCGAAATCTCATCGCATCGGGCGCGGTGCGTGGTGTCGCGGCCACGGCAGCCTCGTACGGCCCGCCGACGCGGCCGACGCACGAGATCGTGGACGATGCCAGCGGCCGCCGCGTGTTGCGTCGAATTGGTTTCTCCGCCTACTGACGTCCGCCGGTTGCGGTCGCCGGCCCCGATACCCGACTCTCTCGCCGCTCGCCCTAGCGCCGGCGGCCGGAAAATCCGATGCGACTCAGCGTCGGCTCGCCGCCCACGATCTTCACCTCGTGGGTCGGCGGGAAGGGCGCGTACGCCGGCCGCGGTTGCGGCGCGATTACGCCCACCGGAGATGCGCCGCGTGTCCGTCGACGACCCGCCGCACCGGTTGGCTCGGCCGTTCCTCGAATGTCGCCGTTGGCGAGCAGGGCTCGCGCGAATGCCCGGCCTTCACGTTCGACGTCCTGGTCGGCCGGTTTTATGGCGCCGATTACGCCGGTCACCGTTCGACCGCGAGTGCGTACCGCGGCAGTGGCGGGCACCATCAGCCGTACGCCGCTCAGCTCGCCCTCGGTCAGCTGCAACGGCCGGTACGCAACGACGTGGGAGATGTCGCCATTCACGTCCGTCGATACGGGGGTGAAGCTCAATGGCGTGCCTGCCGGAACGTTGAGCTCCTCGCGCAGCTGAGCGCTGCTGCCGCCACGCGTACGCCGCTTCACCGGCACCGCCATCTCCACTCTCGGCGCGGGGAGTGTCATCCCGTGCGCTCCGAATGCAGCTCGGATGGCCGCCGCGTTGACGCCACCGTTCGAGGTGACGTCGGCCTCGACCATTCGCCGACCGACACCCTCGAACGTCCGCGGCGTGGCCGGAACGGCACGGACGCCCGCGATCAGGAGCTTGCCCAGGGTCTTCGTCACGCGGCCGAGCTTCGCGGCCGAGCCCGTGCCGCCGTCGTTGTACATGTTGCGCAGCGAGTCATACAACGCGCCTGTGAAAACGCGCGAAAACGAGTGGACTTCGCCGCTCAGAGTGGTCGCCGGGCCACCAGGCGGCAATGCTGTCGGATCGGACCAGCTGAGCGTATTGGAGGCGTTCCGGAGCGCGCCGTCTTCCACCGCGGCATTGCCGTACTCGCGCCGGATGGCATCGCCCAGCTCCTCGGCCATCGCCTGGACGAAGTGCTTCGATGACAGGTCCGCCGACGTGCTGAGCACCGCCTCGCGGATCGACCGGTCGCTCAGCGCCGTCAGGATGGCCACACAATCGCCGAACGCCTCGTGGAGCGCGCCGACCTCGATGAACGGCACTTCGAAGAAGTCGGGCCTGATCATGTCGAGTAGTGCGTGACCTTCCTCGTGCACCGCGACGTCGACGCTCTCGCCCGAGTGGACCTTTTGACCGTCGAAGGTGTGGTGGAAGAACTGCAGGCTGCGCCTGTCGTAGAAGGCGTTCAGGTCGTCGCCGGCATCGGTCAGGACCTTCAATCGAGCCTGCCCACCAAACCACGCAGGCGGGTACGCGCCGTCGACGGCGCGCCACAGCTTCAGGCCCTTGATCAGGGCTTCCCGTACCTGCCAGAAATCGAACTCGGGCGTTTGGCTCGGGTAGACGCCTGGGTCGGCGGCCGGTTGGATGTCGAAGCCCGCGCTGGATCTCGGCAGTGCCGCGGCGCGCACGTTGTGCACGGGCGGGCCACCGACCGCCATCGGGTCGTTTGGGATGTAGGAAACCGTAGCCACGGCATTCCCTCCTCGTCCGCCGGAGCGGCGTGAATCAATCAGTCCGGCGGCCGGAGCCTAGCACCAAGCAACCCGTTGGTACAGCAGATATTTACTTATGGATCGGAGCCGAATTGGCGCCGGGGTTTGGCCTAAGGCCAGGGACCCACGCCGGTGCCGGCGAACGCAACCGCTGCGAACCAGAGGCTCGCGACCAATGCGGTCACCGCGGCAATCAAGCCGCGCAGCTGAAGCCTGCCCATGGCTTCCCCTTTCTGACCCCCTATCACGGCGTCCGGTCACGGCCGAACCTCGATTATCCGATCGTAGGGTGGTGCTTGGGGGTGTCAAGTATTCGTAAATCCCACACGGCTGGACCCGTTGGTCCCGCCTCGGAGGCCGCGTCGAAATTCGTTGCACCTGAGCACAGCACACGCGTGGCAGCCGTATACACTCCCGCTTGATGCCCATAGTCAAGCGCCATCGAACCGTAGTTGACGAAACCCCGCTCGCCATCAGGATCGGCGAACGCATCCGCGTCGCGCGCCACAACGCCGGCCTGACCCAGATGCAGCTTGCGGAAGGCCGCTACACCAAGGCGTACATGAGCGCGCTCGAGAAGGGCCACGCCAAGCCGTCAGTTGCAGCCTTGAACTTCATCGCCGAGCGCCTGCACATGCCCGCCGCCTACTTCCTCGCCGGTGAGGATGCGCGCTGGTCGCGGCTTGAGGCGGACCTGCTCGCCGCTTCCGGGAAATGGCAGGACGCCAACGATGCCTACGAATCACTCATCTCAACCACAACCGAGCGGGTTGCTCTCGCCGAGCTGCTGCGCGGCAAGGCCGAAGCCTTGTGCCGCCTGGGACGTGGGCTCGAGGCGATCAAGCCAGCCACCGAGGCGGTCGAAATCTTCCAGCTGACCAAGCACGACCACGACTCGATGCTTGCGGGCTACTGGCTTGCCTACGCCCAGTACCTGTCGGAGAACATGGCCGAGGCGCGCAGCATCCTGCGCAGCCTGCTCGACCGGGTGCGTGCCGGGATGCAGATCGACCCGGATCTGGAGATGCGTCTGCTGACCGCGGCCTCGTACGTTGAGGCGTGGGAGGGCAAGCACCAGGCGGCGGTCGCGTACCTCGAGGAAGCGCGGGCGCTGACCACCGACATGGATGGGCGCCGCCGTGCGGCGTTCCTTTCTGCGCTGGCAACGGCGTACTTCAGCAGCGGAGACGTGGAGGCCGCGGTCAAGGCAGGCAACCAGAGCCTCGCGCTGTTCCATGCGTTCGACGCCGACCACGAAGCCGCGCTCGTCGCGAACAATCTGGCCAACGCGTATCTGGCAATCGGCAACCTGACGCGCGCGTCAGAGCTCGTCGCCGAAGCGCGCCGCGACCAGGAAGGCAATCGCGGCGGCACGGAGCTGGCAAGCGTCCTCGATACGGAGGCGCGCATCGAGCTCGCGCGCGGCGACACCCAGTCAGCACTGGACCTCGCCGGCCAGGCTGTCGAGAGCGCCGAGGCCACGGACAACCACAAGGCACTCACTGATGCGCTGGTCACCATGGCGCGCGCTTCCGCGCAGGCCGGCGACGCGGCCGAGGCGGCTCAGCTGTACGACCGTGCCGTGGCCCTTTTGCGGGAGCACGGCCCGCAGAACAGCCTCGCCGAGGTCCTTGGTGAGCTGGCCGAGCTCGCCGCGAGCGACGGCGACCACGAGAGGGCCTACAACCTGACCCGCGAGGCACTGGGCAAGCCAGTCACCGCCGGCAGCTGAACGGCTGGCTCCGCCAGAGCGGGCCACCCCAGAGCCATCTGATAGGTCGATGCCTACCGGCTAAGGCCTCGATCGCGCTTTTTGGCCCCACAATCGTGCTTGATTGGAGGTAATTGCCCGTGCGCAAGATCGTGGTGAGTGAGTTCCTCACGCTGGACGGTGTCATGCAGGCACCGGGAAGTCCCGATGAGGACCGTGACGGTGGCTTTCCATACGGCGGCTGGCAGCGCCAGTTCTCATTCGATGACGCCCAGATGAAGAAGATCGGCGAAGGGATGCAGTCGACCGACGCATACCTGTTCGGCCGCAGGACCTACGAGATCATGGCCGCCCACTGGCCAAGCCAACCGGACACGGACATGTTTGCCGCCGTGCTCAACCCGCGCCCGAAGTATGTCGTCTCCCGAACGCTGAGCGAGCCTCTCACCTGGCAGAACTCTCAGCTGATCAACGACAACGTCGTCGAGCGCCTGCGCGAGCTCAAGAACCAGGACGGTGGCACGATCTCGGTCCTGGGCAGCGGCGACCTCGTCCAGACACTGATCAAGAACAACCTCGTCGACGAGCTAGCCCTTATCGTTCACCCGCTGGTCCTGGGCACCGGCAAGCGGCTGTTCCGTGATGGGCTGGGCGCGCAGAAGTGGGAGCTGGTCGAATTCGACGCCCGGCAAGGACGGCGTGATCCTCAACTACGCACCCCGCGAGCCCTACCGGCCGGACGGAGCGTCCTAGCACGGCCCCGCCGGGCTTTAGAGGCTCAGTTCTTGTCCGACTCCAACCTCTCGAGGCTCGAGCCGGAAAACCGGGCGCCGCAGGGCAGCGCCATCCGGGTCGGTATAGATATCGGGTGCAACCGAGCCGATGAACACCTTGGTCGCGAATTGCGACACGAACGACATGTGCGGCAGCTCTGGGACGAGGCCGTCGCGGAAGAACGCGGCTGCTTCATCGGCTGTTAGCTCGACCGCCTCCACCTGCTCGTGTCGGTTGCCGCGACTGATCTCGGCGTCTGGGTTTGCCCGCAGGTTGCGGCACCAGTTCACCTCGCCGAACGTGCCGATCACGTACTTGCTGCCGGAGACCTCAACCACGGCCAGAGGCTGGGTACGCAGCTCTCCAGTCTTCCGGCCGCGCACAGTGAGCAGCCAGTTGGGGCCGATGCGCAGACCAAGTCCAAGCAAACGGTTGATGATGGGTCCCGGGAACCGGATGAAGGCCGGGACGCGAGTGAGTGGTCTTTGAGTCGGTGAGTGGGCCACGAAGGCACCTCCAGGATTTACGGACGTATCCACGGCTGTCACGTTGCAGCCCATTTGTTTCGTCAATTGATTGACGGAACCAACATTGAGAACGTGACCGACGCAATGAGCGACACGACCGACGGCCTGGCCGAACAGTTCGAGGAGATGCGGCCGCGTCTGCGCGCGGTTGCCTACCGGATGCTCGGTTCCGTCGCCGAGGCGGACGACGTCATCCAGGACGCGTGGCTGCGGCTGAGTCGCTCCGACACGAGCGAGGTGCAGAACCTGCGCGGCTGGCTGACGACCGTTGTCGCGCGCCTGTGCCTTGACGCATTGCGGTCGCGCAAGGCGCGGCGCGAGGATTTCACCGGCTTCACGCTCCCCGAGCCGATTGTCAGCGGCCCTGGCGGGATGGATCCCGAACAGGAAGCCCTGCTCGCCGACTCGATCGGCCTGGCGATGCTGATCGTGCTCGAGACGCTGACGCCGGCCGAGCGGCTGGCATTCGTGCTGCACGACGTCTTCGCCGTTCCGTTCGAAGAGATCGCCCCGATCGTCGACCGCACGCCCACCGCCACGCGCCAGCTGGCCAGCCGCGCTCGCCGCCGCGTGCAGGGCGCACCGGAGTCGGACGCCGACATACGGCAACAGCGCGAAGTCGGCGACGCCTTCCTGGCTGCGTCGCGCGCAGGCGACTTCGACGCACTCCTCGCCATCCTCGATCCCGAGGTCGTTGCGCGGGCCGACTTCGGACGTCTCCCGCTGGGCAGGGCCGAGGTGCACGGGGCCGCCGATGTCCTCGAGCAGGCGCTCTCGTTCCGGGCGCTGGCCAAGGGAGCGCGCCCGGCGATGGTCAACGGCGGCGCGGGATTCGTTGTTTTCGCCGGAGAGCGGCCCTACGCCGTCGTCGCCTTCACCGTTCGGAAGGGGCGGATCGTCGAGATCGACATCCTGGGCGACCCGGACCGGCTGGCACGGATGGACCTGACCGTACTCGACGGCTGAAAATCTCCGGCGGTCAATCAGCGGTTTACACATGGGTGAAACGTTCACCCATCAAAAGTTTCGGCTGAGTGGCCCGCTGATCGGGCGAAGGTGTACGCAGTTGTTAACGGGCTCCGTGGTCAGCCCGAAACGTCCCCGAGGCCCGGTCGGGGACGAGCTCTTATGGAGATACCGACATGAATCCATCCAGATGGATGGCCCTGGTTTTGGCCGTCCTTTTTGCAATCAGCGTGCCCGTGGCGGTCTCGGCTGCGCCTCGAACCACCGCAGCCGTTCCGACGGCCGCCGCGGCTGCGACGCAAGCGACGAACAAGATCGCCAACATCCCTGTCCGCGGCACGACGGCCGCAGGGGACGTGTTCCGCGGTCAGCTCGACATCAACAGGTTCCGCGTTCGGAACGGTCAGCTCGTGGCGGTCGGCAATCTGACTGGCACGCTGCGGACCGCGCTTGGGGACGTGATCGGAACGATCGACCGAACGGTCCGCCTGCCGGTAGCGATTGGCGCAGCCAGTAGCTGCGACATCCTGCACCTGACGCTTGGCCCTCTGGACCTCGACCTGCTGGGTCTCGTGGTTCACCTGGACCGTGTCAAGCTGGACATCACCGCTGCGCCCGGCCCCGGCAATCTGCTGGGCAACCTGTTGTGCGCCATCGCAGGCCTGCTGGATCAGGGACTGAACCTGAACGGCGTGCTGCGCGACCTCCTCAACGCGGTGCTCGGCGTGCTCCGCCTGTAACCCGCGTTAGCACAGACCCAAACCAAGGCAGGCGCTCTCGTGGCGCCTGCCTTTTGTCTGTGACGCGTGGAAAACTGCGTCAAATCACAGTCCAGGCCGATCCTCCAAGGGTGCCACCACGACCAAATAGCTTGATTCCGGGGTATAGTGGTGACTCGCCGCGTCGTGTGGCGCCGCCGTGTGATCGCTCTTCTCGAACAGATCGTGCGTTTGTGGCAGTAGTTCGAGAAGACGTTGGAGGGTCACAGTGACCACCGGTACCATCAAGAAAGTCGTTTCCGATCGCGGATTCGGCTTCATCACTGCGGATGACGAGAAGGATTACTTCTTCCACCGCAACGCACTCGATTCATCCCTCGACTTCGACCGCCTGGTCGGTGGCGAGAAGGTGGAGTTCGAGATCGAGCAGAGCCCCAAGGGGCCTCGCGCGAGCTCGGTGCGCAGCCTGTAGGACCTAACGGTCTTAAAGGAAACCGCCCGCAGAAATGCGGGCGGTTTTTTCATGCCCTGCGCGAGCTGCAGGCTGCGCGGCTAGCCAGAAGCTAGGCCGCCAGCTCATCCGGAACGGCGCGCAAATCGAGTTCGGTGCCGCCACGCAGGACGTGGAGCGCCATCGGCTTGCCGATCGCCTCGGCGATCATCAGCCGCTGGAGATCGCCCGCATCTCCCACTGGATGGTCGTCGACCTGCAGGATCACGTCACCGGGCTGAATACCACTTCGCGCGGCTGGGCTGTCCGGCACCACTTCAGCGACGGAGATGCCTGATGGCTGTCCAACTTGCCGGGCCAGACGCGGCGCCAACGGCTGGCTGCCGCCGGCGACACCAAGCCACGCTCGGCGAACGCGGCCATCGCGCATCAGCTCCACGATGATCCGGCGCGTGGCGTCGTTGATGGGGACCGCCAGTCCCAGGCCGATGCCGGCGATGGCCGTGTTGATGCCCACCACCATGCCCTGCGCGTTGGACAACGCTCCACCCGAGTTGCCCGGATTGAGCGCCGCGTCGGTCTGGATGACGTTCTCGATCATGCGCGCGGCCCTGTTGTCGCCTGCGAAGAGCGATCGTCCCAGGCCGCTGACGACGCCCGCGGTCACGCTTCCGGAGAAGCCGAGTGGACTGCCAACGGCGACAACCAGCTGGCCAACACGCAGCGAATCCGCCGAGCCAAGAACGGCGTAGTCGAGGGCCGTCGAAGAGTCATCCACGCGACAGACGGCGAGATCGGAAAGGGATCGCGCCCAACGATCTCTGCACGCTTCACGCGCCCATCCGTGAACTCCGCGGTGGCCGTCTTGTGCCGGTCCACCACGTGCGCCGCGGTCAGCAGGAATCCATCGGGCGTGATCACCACGGCTGAGCCGCTGCCGCCGCCACGGCGACCGGGCGTCCGTCCGCCGACCTCCAGTCGGACGACGCGCGGCAAAAGGTGATCGGCCACGCCGGTGACGACCTGGGAATACGAGTCCAGTGGTGATGGTTCGGTGTTCGGTTGCGAGGGAAGCATGGTAACTAGCAATTTACTAGTAACTCGCGAAATGGGCAAAAAGCCGATGTCACGGCTTGACCGTCGCGCGATGCTTCGCACATGGCAATGCCACAGCCGGGCATCTTTGCGCTGGGTACCGACTCACACGCATACCTTGAGTTCGACCTCCTGGCGGATGCCGACCAATCGGCGGCCGTGGCCTTGGCCGCCGGTCTGCGCGAGCCGCGCACTACGATCGGTGGCGTAAATCTCGTAACTGGCTTTCGCCCCGAATTGTGGGCGTCGGTTGCGCCGGATGCGGCGCCAGAGGAAGTCAGTGGCTTCAACCAGCCGCTGGCCGGCCCGGACGGCTACACGCTTCCGGCAACGCAACACGACATCGTCATGTGGCTGGCCGGTGCGGAGTACGACGTCGTGTTTGACCTCTCGCGACAGATCGTCAAGGCAGTGTCGTCGTTCGCGAAGCTTGGTCGCGAGACCGTGGGTTGGCAGTACCACCACGACCGCGACCTGACCGGGTTCATCGACGGCTCGGAAAACCCGTCACTCGTGGAGGCAACCGAGATCGCGTTGATTTCCGCCGGGTCAGCGCGGCGAAGGCGGCACGATTCTGCTGCTGCAACAGTGGGATCACGACGCGCTCGCGTGGGAGGGTCTTCCGACCGAGCTGCAGGAGCGCGTTCTCGGCCGACGCAAGTCGGACAGCGCCGAGCTCGAGCCGATGCCGCCAGCGTCACATGTCGGCCGCACGGACCAGGACCGGCTGGGCAAGATATTCCGGCGCAACGTGGCCTATGGATCGGTCGACGTGCACGGAACGATGTTCGTCGGTTTCTGCGCGCGCCAGGAAGTCCTGGACCAGATGCTCAAGGCGATGATCGGCACCGATGGCGGACCGCGCGACGATCTGACGAAGTTCACGCGGGCGCTGACGGGCGCCTACTACGTCATTCCCTCGGCGGACCGATTGGCGGAGTTCGGCATTAGCGAGCGAGTTGACGACGCGACTCCCGACGAAGGCTAGATCCGGCCTCCCCAGATTCCGACGGCCTCGAACTCCATCGGCACCTCGACCAGGATCAGCTCGCTGGGCGATGTCGCGCGGATGGAAAGGCCTCGTTGATCGGTGACCTTGGCCGCATCGCCCGTGGCGAGCTCCTCGGCATCGACGGACAGGGCGCCGTCGATCAGGTAGACATACGCACCGCGGCCTGAGCCAAGCTCGTGACTGACCTCCACGCCGGAGTCGAGCCGCGCGACGTGAACGCTGGCGTCCTGGTGGATCTTGACTACGGCGCCCTCAGGGCCCATCACGCGTAGCAGCGTGTTGGTTCGTTCATCCGTGGAGAAGACCCTCTGTTCGACCGCCGGCGGAAGATCGGGCGTATCAGGGAGGATCCAGATCTGGATGAAGCGCATCGGCTCGGTCTGCGAGGCGTTGCGCTCGGAATGGAGGGCGCCTGAGCCGAGCGTCATGCGCTGGACGGAGCCCGCGGGCAGCGGGCCAGGAGGGCCGCCAACGTTGTCCTCGTGCCCAAAAAGCCCCTCGACGACGTACGTCAGCCCTTCGACGTCGCGATGAGGGTGGAGCGGCCATACCGCGCCGGGCACCAGGCGGTCGTCGTTGAACACGCGCATTGCGCCAAAGCTGTCGTTCTCGGGGTCGCGGTACTGGTCAAACGAGAAGTGCCAGCGCGCGTGGAACCAGCCTCCATCGGTCTCGTAGATGTCACGGTCGCGCCGAACGATGATCACGACACCATGATGCCCCTGGAGTCCAGCCAAAGGGCGCGTATGATCGCTCCGTGATGACCGAAAACAAATCGACCGCAACGACCGCCCAGACGCTGGAGCAGTGGCGCGCCGCCGAGCGGTCTGCTGCCGTCGCTCGTCGTGGGAAGCTGGCGGCTCAGACTGCGGCCGCGGCTGCAGAGGAAGCCGCCGAGGCAGCACTGGCGACCGCCACCGCCGCGAAGGCTGCCCTCGCAGCAGCCAGCCTGGCGGAGACCTCGGCTACGAAGACCGCGGCTGCGGCACGCATCATCGTTGAGTCGACCATGGCAGATCTTTCCGACGCCGGGGCAGAGTCGGCGCTTGCCGATGTCGACGAAATGCTGGCCCGCGACAACTATCGGCGCGCGGCTGACAAGGCGAACGATCCCGACGCGATCTAGGCGTCGAGCGGAGCCTACGGAGGCTTGACCCGCCGGCTGATCGTCTCCGAGTTCGTCACGCTCGATGGCGTTATGGAGGCTCCCGGCTTCGAGGAGCATCGCGATCCGGGCAAGAACGCCTGGGCGCTAAGGGGCCGATCTGAGGAGCTCCAACGCTTCCTCTTCGGTCAATTCGCGCAGGTCGATGCCTTCCTACTAGGGCGCACGACATACCTGATCTGGGCCGCGTTCTGGCCCACTAACGATCAGGACCCAGAGTTCACGAAGCGCATGAACGCGACTAAGAAGTACGTGGTGTCCACGAGCCTGCGCGAGGCCACGTGGGAGAACACCGAGATCCTCGGGGAAGACTGGGCTGAACGCATCGCCGAGATCAAGGAGCAACCGGGCGCGGACATCCTGGTCAATGGCAGCGCCGACGTCGTCAATGGTTTGATGGAGCACCACCTCGTCGACCTGTACCAGCTGATGCTCTTCCCGCTGGTTCTGGGTAGTGGCAAGCACCTGTTTCGCGACGCCATACCGACGCACTACATGAAGCTCACCGACACGCAGGTCTTTGGTGACGGAGTCGTGGTGCTGAGCTACGAACCGCGCCGCGAGGCCCCGCCCGCCAGTGTCTACGAGGAGCGCTATTCGTGGACCGACGAGCAGGTTCGGGCGCTGCACGCGGCCGAGGACGTCAACCGGATCCTGGCCACCGTCCTGTTCACCGACATCGTCGGGTCCTCGGCGAAGGCTGCAGCCATTGGGGACAGGCACTGGCGCGTGGTTCTCGATCGCCACGACGAGATAGCTCGCGCCGAGGTCGCCCGCTGGCACGGCGAGCTGGTGAAGTCAACCGGCGATGGCATCCTGGCCACCTTCGACACGCCGACTCGAGCGCTACGCTGCGCCTTCGGCCTGGTCGACGGCCTGGCCGCGATCGACCTGAGCATCCGGGCTGCCATCCACACCGGCGAGGTCGAGCTGCGCGGCGGCGACCTGGGCGGAATCGCGCTGCACATTGCCTCACGGGCGCTGGATTCTGCCGAAGATGGAGGCGTGGTTGTCACGCGCACCGTGCGCGACCTCGCCTCGGGAACCGACCTGAGCTTTAGTCCACTCGGACAGGTCAGCCTGCGCGGCATTCCCGGCGAATGGGGGCTGTTCGCCGCGTCAACCTCGAGCGGTCCCTCGCCTCACCGGCTGAGCGGCTAGAGGCGTCTGCGCGCTAGAGGCGGCTGAGAACGAGGTTCGCGACGATGATGATGCCCAGCGTATTCAGGGTGCAGTGGACCACCATGCCCAGATACACGTTCTCCTTCCAGCGCACGGCATAGACCGTTGGGCCGAAGCCGAGGATTCGGCCGGCGATCTGCCACGGCGACCAGAAGTGGTAGAGCGAGAAAAGGCTCACGTTGACGAGTGGCGCCCAGCGACCCATCCATTCCATGCGCGGCAGCAGGTATCCCCGGAAATACAGTTCCTCGACGATCGGTCCCACGAAGCCATTCAGCACCAGGTACGCCGCAAGAGTGAGAAGCCACGCCTCGCGGCTGTATTCACCAACTCTGTCGGCATCGATCGGCTTGACGAACCAATCGGGCACCCAGCCGAACAGCGAATCGATGATCTGTGGCTCGATCAGCATGGACAGCCCGAATCCCACGAACGCGGCGACGACTAGCACGGGCACGAGCCACACCCAGTCGCGGAGGGGGAGCGGCCTGCGGTAGGGAATCACCGGGTCGATTGGCGCGGTTTCGAGCTCGCTGGGCGGCGCGCGCGCGGTAGATGACGGCGAGCTCAAACGGCACCAGGACCAGGACGATCGCCACCAGTAACGCTGCGATCGGAGGAAATCCCAGGTTCTCGATCAGCGGAGCGATCAGAACGTACACCAGCGTCGTGAGGGCGCCCGGGATCAGGAATAGGGCGAGCAATCTCCCGAGCGGGAGTTTGCGCGGTCGCCAGCTGCTGGACCTCGACGTCGGTCATCGGCAGTCTCCTGTTTTGAAAGGCCGGAGACTGCCGACTCTAACGATGCGGTTCCACCCGATGGGGTTAGCCCGCGGGCTCTCCTTCGAGCGCCATCTGCTGGGCCGGGTGGCGGCTTCGGCCGCCTCGTCCGCGTGGCTGATCGCCAAGCGGCCGGGGAGGGCAAGAGCCGTCACGGCAGCGATGCCGACGACCACCGCCCCGATCCAGATAGCCGGGACCATCCCGTCGACGTACGCCTGCGGTGACGCGTACGAGCCGTTGGCGGAGAACACGGATGCGAGGACAGCGACACCGAATACGCCGCCGACCTCACGTATTGCGTTGTTGGCGCCCGATGCCTTGCCCTCCTCGTCGCGACGGACGGCCGAGAGCACCACGTTGGCGATCGGCGCGAAGAACATGCCCATGCCGATACCGCTGACGATGAACGCGGGCACGAACGCCGCGTAGGCAGCCGTGGGGCTGCTGATCGCGGCGAGCCAGCCGAGACCGATCGACATCAGTGCGAGACCGACGACCAGGAACGGCCGAGCGCCGAACCGGCCGGTGAGCACGCCTGCGATGGGCGCCACGATGGCCGGCATCGCCGTCCAGGGAAGGACGCGGAGTCCGGCCTCGAACGGATTGAGGCCCTGGACGACCTGGAAGAACTGGGACAGCAGGAAGATCGACCCGAACATCCCGAAGTACATCAGCATCGAGACGAGGTTCGCGACCGTGAAGCCCCGGCTGCGGAACATGTCCGGCGGGAGCATCGGCGCCTTGGCACGACGCTCCCACAGAGCGAAGGCGACGAGCAGGACTGCGCCGACGACCAGGCCGCCGACGATCTGCGGATCCGACCACCCACGCTCGTTGCCGTTGATGACAGCCCACACCAGCGCCAGCAGGCCGACGCCCGACAGGGCGAGACCCGTGAGGTCCAATCGACCCTCCGGTCCATACGTCTCAGGCAGGCGGGCATAGGCCAGGAAGATCGCGACGATCCCCACCGGGACGTTGAGCCAGAAGATCCAGTGCCAGTTGACGCCCTGCGCGATCGCGCCACCGACCAGCGGACCGATTGCGATCGCGAGACCGCCGATGCCACCCCACGCGCCAAGCGCGAGCGGTCGGCGTTCGGGCGAGACGCCCGCCGACAGGATCGTCAGCGTCAGCGGCGTCACGATCGCGCCGCCGATGCCCTGGATCGCTCGAGCGAGGATCAGCACCGAGCTCGACGGTGCGAGCGCGGCGAGGGCGGAGCCGGCCGTGAAGATGAGCAGGCCGATGATGAACACGCGCCGGCGGCCGAATCGATCGCCCAGGGCCGCGCCCGGTCAGCAGCAGGACAGCGAAGGTCAGCGTGTAGGCGTTGACCATCCACTCCAGCTCCTGGAGCGAGGAGCCAAGCTCGGCGCGGATGACCGGCAGGGCCGTGGTCACGACAAGGTTGTCGAGCGCCACCATGAACAGCGCTATGGCGGTAATTGCGAAGATCCATGCAGCCGAGCTGCGTTGGCGGGTCACTTCACGATCCTCCTGACTATTATTGCTCACTAAGTACGCACGGCAAAAAAGGGGCACGGCTGATCAGCGCTTGGCATGTTCTCCCGAGTGATGGGTTGCAAGCTTGAGCGAGATGGCCGAGTCGAGGTCGCCGATCGATGCCGCCACGTTGAGGAGCATCCCTTCGGCGAACCAGGCGTGCAGAGCCGCTTCGTCGGCGCCCGAAACATTGGCGACCGTCTCGTAGAGATGGGTCCACTCGTCGCGCACCACGCGCTGGATGTCGGGGTCGTCACAGGCGGCGTATGCCTGGAGCTGGAGCCTGAGCATGTCGCGGTCGCGCAGCATGTCGAGGTACTTGTGGCCCATCGCGTCGAGGATCGCGATCGGATCGCTGGTTTCCTTCCGCGCTTCGCGGGCCGCGGACTCGAACACCGACGTCGCACGCTGGAAGCACGCCTGCACGGCCGCGATGAAGATGTCCTTCTTGGTGTCGAACAGCTGGAAGAGGTACGGCTGCGAGACACCCACCTGCTCGGCGATCGCTTGGGTTGACGTGCCGGCGTATCCGCGCGCGCCAAACTCTCTTGGTCGCGGCCAGGATCACGGCCTCGCGGCGTTCGTCGGCGCTGATTCTCGTCGTCGCTGCGCTCATAGCGGCGCATCTTAGTGAGTACTAAGTAAGTCTGTCAACCTCAGCCAGCCGCGCTGGCCAGCCTCGGCCACGTAACCGAGGTAGGGTTGCACTTGATCGACACGCAAGTCGATGCGCTGACGCACGCTGTCGACGCGTCCGCAGCCACAGCATCGTGGTGATCGTCGTTCGACACGGCCGTCGAAGCGAGGGCGATTCCGTGCTCGAGTTCGATTCCAGATGGCGCCGAGATCTACTCCGGCAAGTCGAAGACGCTGGTCGACGTCCGCCTGTACGCCGAGTCTCTGTTCGAGTCCGGTCGGTACGACTCAGATTCGCGCTCGCCTCATCGACATGGACCGCGCACGCCAGGGCCGCGAGATCCGCGAGCTGGCTGCCGGGCCCGACTTCGCGCCAGCAGCGATGCCGCCCTGACCGAGGACGGGATCGCTGGTCTCAGCCTCTGCGACGCGAGTCGGCTCGATCCGTACGCGGCGGGTGACCCAAGGTGATCCTGCTCGTGGGCTAGCCAGAAGATCGTGCCCGACCTGCGATGCAGCTTTTCGGCGCATCAACTGAGGTTGTCTTCGCCGTCCGAGAACGCCCAGGTGCGTGAGCGACCTGGCGTGGATACGAAGCTCGAGAGGTCCTCAAGTGGCGCTCGGCGAGTTGCGACGGCCGGCATACCACGGTTGTGGCTCGTTCGCGAGTCGGTCGCGAGTCTAGAACGGATATGCGCTAGGCCGCCCTGAAGACGCTAGGCGGAGCGGGAGAGGCGCTCTCCGGGGAGTGCGGTAAGTGCTCGGCCGGTGCCGTTGGAAGACGGCTGCGACTGGCGCGGCGCGGCCTGAGTCTGTGGATAAGAACGAGGGGCACGATCTGAGTCCGGACGACCGCCACGACCTGACGGACGGCCGCTGCCATAGCTGCCACCGCGGCTGCTGGCGCGAGGCTCACGGAAGCCGCGCATCCGCGGCTCCGGGGAGTGGCGCTCATTGGTGGGCGCCGGCAGGAACTCGCGGATGACCTCAATCTCGATCTCGTGCTTGAGCAAGCGCTCGATGTCGATCAGCAGCTCTTCCTCTTCGGGCGCGACCAGCGAGATTGCGTCGCCGGCCATGCCCGCACGACCCGTGCGGCCGATGCGGTGGATGTAGTCCTGGGCGACCGTCGGCATCTCGTAATTGACGACGTGGGGGAGGGCGTCGATATCCAGGCCCGCGTGCCGCGACGTCGGTGGCGACGAGGATGTCAACCTTGCCTTCCTTGAAGTCGGACAGCGCACGATTGCGCTGGATCTGGCTCTTGTCGCCGTGGATGGCCGTCGCGCGGATGCCGTCGCGCTCCAGCTGCTCGGCCAGCCGGCCGGCGGCGTGCTTCATGCGTGTGAAGACCAATGCCTGCTCAATTCGGCCGGACTTGATCAGCTGGGCCAGCAAATCGCGCTTGCGTCGCTGGTCGACCGGGATGACCACCTGGTGGACCATTTCCGCCGACGTCTGCTCGGGCTCGATCTGGACGAAGACCGGCTGCTTCTGGAAATCCGCCGCCAGCTTGCGCACCTGGGGCGAGAACGTAGCCGAGAACATGAGTGTCTGCCGGTTCTTGGGCAGCAGGTCGATGATCCGGCGAACATCGGGGATGAAGCCCATGTCGAGCATGCGGTCACCCTCATCGAGGACGAGCACCTCGACGCGTGACAGGTCGATGGTCTTCTGCTCCACGTGGTCGAGGAGCCGGCCCGGGGTGGCGACGACGATCTCCGGTGCCTGGAGGAGCTTGCGCAGCTGTGGGTCGAAGGGCACACCGCCGTAGATCGCGGTTGAACGAACCGGGCGCAGCTTGCTGTAGGTGCGGACGCTCTCCTCGACCTGGAGGCAGAGCTCACGCGTGGGGGTGACGACCAGCACGCGCACGGGACGACGGCCGCTGGTCTGGGCGTATGCCGGGTTCAGGAAGAGGCGCTGGAGGATGGGCAGCACGAATGCTGCGGTCTTGCCGGTGCCTGTCTGGGCGGCGGCGAGGACGTCGCGGCCCTCGAGCACCAGCGGGATGGCTTCGCGCTGCACTGGCGTGGGCTCTGTGTAGCCCTGCGCGGCGACTGCGCGAAGGAGTTCGGGCTCTAACCCGAGTTCGTCAAAAGACATGAGTGGTTTGGCTCCTGATTTCGGGCCCACCCGCTTCTTGCGGGGCCCGGTCAGGGCGCTTGATGGTGGATCGCTGTCGATCGGGTGTGAACCGGGGCGCAGACCGGATAAGCGCCCTCAACGAACAGTTCGTACTCGGAGCGTAACAGATAGACGAACGTTTGTTCGATGTCCTCCAACTAGCGCTGGCAGCGCCTAAGGCGACGGCACCTGCGACACGTAACAGTCGGTTCTGTTCTGCAGATGCTGCTTGGTGGCGCAGTAGATCGACACGAACGTTGACCCGCGCGCCGCGAGGCCCTGGTAGTCGCCCGTGAACAGCCCAGCCGCGTCCGGGGCGTTGTGCATGTTGAATGGCTCTTTCAACATCGCGATGTCCGGCCCAAACGCGGTCCCGCCCGCAGGAGAGATGCGCATCCAGTAGCTCGTCGGCAGTCGCTCGCGGTTCGGGTCAAAGGTGCGGAAGTCGTAGTACGTCACCGCGACCTGACCCACATCGTTGACCGCGACGGTGCCCGTGAACGCCGCCTGGCCCTGGATGGTGCTGACAGTGGCCGGCGTGCTCCACGACGATCCATCGGCCGACGTTGAGATCAGGACCTGGTTCAGTTGGCCGCTCGTATGGCGGGCGTCCTGCCACACCGCGTAGAGCCGACCGCTGGCTGGATCGATCGCCGCGCTGATGATCTCCCAGCCATCCCGAATTTGCGGCCGATCGCCACCGTGTGGGTCCACGTCCTGGATTCCCCGGTCGAGAGCGATTGCGACCGGACTGGACCAGTGGGCGCCGCCATCGGTCGACTTGATCATGATGTAGCGGGCCAGCCCGCTCGACTTGAAGAACCGATCCATGAAGTCGTACATCGTGCCCGTCCGCGGGTCGATCACGATGACGTTGCCGAGGTCCGCGGAGTTGGAGTTCGTCCCTGTGATCTGTTGCGGCGCGCTCCAGGTGTGGCCGTAGTCAGTCGTCTTGGACATGAACGACGGTGCTGGATAAGCGCAGCACACGGGGCTTCGATCCCACACGATGTAGGCCGTTCCCGCGTGGACCGGATCAGCCGTCACCGACTCCTTGTCGTGGTAGAAGGCCGTCGTATGACCAATTGCCGTGACGTGCTTCCACGTCCTGCCGCCGTCCGTCGATGTGGCCGCGGCGATCGCGTTGCGCGTCGAGTTCTCGTCGAACGACAGGCCGACGGCGTACGCCGTGCCGTCGGGGCCGATCGAGACCCACGGGTCGCTGGCGCGCTCATAGGGCAGGCCGTTCGGCGCGCACGAGCTGAAGGGCAGTGGCACGACCTTGAAGGTGTCGCCGCCGTCCCTGGATGAGAACGCGACGAGCCCGTGGGCGCCGCCGTCGTTCCAGCGGTCCTGCTGGACCACGCCGATGATGTTGCGCTCGTTGTGGGGGTTCACCGCGACCATCGGCTCAACCTCCGCGTTGGGATAGTTGACCGTGCCCCACTCGGGCGGTCCGGCGCCAATCGTGCAGCTCGCATACGGGTTGCTTGTCGTGACGCGGACCCGGGAAGGGGTTGCCGCGGCCGCGGTTTGGGCGGCAAACATGAGTGCGAAGCCGGCCATCACCGCCGCGCGAACCACGGTCGAAAGCGAACGATGCGCCATTACCCGACTCCTCCTCGAAGAAACGCGACCGGCAACCTCTGGCGGAGCATACGCTCGGTCCTAGGAGGCGGCTCGCTCCGGGTAGAGCTGTATGGACATGGGTTCGAACGGCTGCCGGCTGAATATCGCCTCCACGGGGAGTCCGAAATATTCAGCCGCGCGGAGGGCGAGGTCCAGGCTTGGGTTGTACTCGCCGCGCTCCAGGTAGCCGATCGTCTGGTAGTTCACGCTCAGCGCGTCGGCCAGCTCCTGGCGAGACAACCTTCGCTCAGCACGGAGGACAGCGAGCCGGTTGTGCAGGATCGGCTCGGTGCGCTCGTTGTTCCTGGGCACTATTCGTCGTCCCGCACAGGATCAGGCTCGATCCACGCCAGCGCGGCGATGGGTAGGACCGGCAGTAGGACTCCGACGCACAGGACGAGCGCGTTGACGAGTCCCGCGTCCAGGGTGATGGGCCGTTCGAGGATGAACGCGTAGATGCCTACGACCACGATGGCCACGATGACCACCGTCGACAGGATCTGGTAGCTCAGGATCCACGCTCGGTCGCGCAGCATTCGTTGCCGCTCGTCCAGATTCGGCGCAGGCAGGTTGGCGCGGTCCCTGGCGAACCGATAAAGGATCAGCGAACCGAAGACCGTGAGCCCTATCAGGACGAAGCTGATAGGCCCCCACAGAACGGTGGACACTGACGTGGTCATCCAGTACGAGGACCAGACGAACATCAGGGGCAGGCCGAGAAGCGTGACGACGGCGAGGATGCGCCGTGTCCGCTGGGTCATGCGGTCGATTCGCCCAAGGCGACTGGGCGCAAGGTTGGCAGTCATCGGTTGTCTCCGCTCGTCAGATAATGTTGTGAATAAGTCAGAATGTATGACTTATACAACAATCTGTCAAGTGGATGCTAGCTCGATTCGGTCGCCTCTTCGTCGGATTCGGTGAGCTGTGTGGGTGGCCAGGCATGGGCCTGGATGTACCAGCGCACCGCCAGGAGCCACGTCACCGTCAGGATCGCGCCGAGCCCGGACACGAGAAGCCACGGCGGAGGTGCGAGATAGCCGAGGACGATAGTGAGGCGACGGCGGCGATCGACACGGCGACGGCAAGCCGACGATAGACATACGCCAACCTGATCAAAGAGAACAAGGATCCACGCCGCAACGATGACCGAGACCATCTCCAGCGCCACACTGCCGCTCATCAGCCATGCCGTTGGTGCCGGCGTGTGAGCGTCATGCGCGTGCTCGAGCAGGCTGACCATCGCGGCCCCGGCGGCGGCGATTGCGAGGGTGATGGGCAGATGGATCAGGGTCCAACCCACTACCGACAGGCTGGTATGGCGTGGCAGCCTGCCGCCGATGATGTCGAAGTAGACCCACCAGAAGCCGAACCCGATCCCCAGGGCGATCACGCCGGTCACGATCGTCAAGGGGTCACGCTCCGTGTGGGAAAGCCCGTCGACGATGCCGATGATGACCTCGCCCAGGACGATGATCGTGAACAGTCCGAAGCGCTCGGTCATCGCGTGGGTGGGTACGACGCCGCGGCCGAAGGTCCGGCTGAAGCCGAGCGCCACGAAGAAGCTGACAAATGCCACACAGTAGGCAGCCCAGACCGCGATTCGGATATCCGAGGGCAGGATGGCGCTAATTCCGATCGTGATGGTGGACGCCAGCATGACCAGCACGTACCGCCGTGTGACTGCCAGAAACTCGGGCGAATCCTGGCCGCGGACCGATTGCCACAACCAGGTCATCACCGCCAGGAACGCTGCGTAGACCACAGCGAATGCGGCGCCGTCGGTGCCCGCGGCTCCGGCAGTGAAGACCGACAGCAGGGCAAGGATCCCGATCTGGACGAATACGTACGACCTGGTGCGGCCGTCGTCGCGACCGTGGAGCTCCAGGTACAGCGATCCGTTGATCCAGGCCAGCACGATCATCGAGAACACCACGCGAAATCGAAGAGACGAACCGGCGAAACCTCGAGCGCCAGCTGATGAGCCGCCTGCGAGATGGCCGCCACGTAGACGAGGTCGTACAACAGTTCGACCGGGCTGACTACCCGATCGCGCACCACCTCGCCGTGCGCCCTCGGTGGTCGCCAGAACCAATTCCTGAATTGGCCGAACGTGTCCATGGTTGGCGGAAAGGCCTACCGATCCCGGGTACTCGTCGGCACTCGCTTAGTCGCCGTAGAGGGTGGCCACCGCGCTGATATCGAGGTCGGGTGAGGCTATAGCCGCCTTGTCTACTCGTTGGCTCGACCAACGGAGCCGCGCCTGCCACAGCGAAGAGCGCCAACGCCAGGCCAATGTCCTAGCGCAGGTCAGCTGCTCAGCTCTCTGTCGGCCAACGAGCGTGAAAAACTGGCCAACCTTCTGCGCAAGCTGCTCGCATCCGCCTCGTTCCAGCATCCTGACCCGGCTAACGGCTGATGTTGGCGCGGGGCTAGACTCGACGAATGGGTGAAGAGCTGGTCGACGAAGCGCCGTTTGGACTGCGCGGGCAATACGAGAACATCTGGCACATAGCGTTGGCCGAACGGTGGAGCGATGGCCACGTGATCGGGCATCGGACGTACTGCGGCCGGAACTATCCGGACACCGACGAGCGGCCTGCGGTCGAGGGTCTACCCGAGCTTTGTTCGGATTGCAGCGCGCAGGTAGCCAAGCGCCACTAGCTGGCCTCGGACTTCATCCCGCCAGGCCCGTCAGCGCTCGAACGAACCGATATCGGGAACCAGGTTGCGCGGTCGGTTGACACCGCGCTGATCGGTTGGCGGAAACGTATCGCCCCCCGCGTCAACGGCGGGGCTGGTCGCCCCCAACCTGTGCGTTTTCGTTGTACCGCCGTAGTAGTCGAGCGGGTCCAGCCGCGGCTTAGCGTGCACGTCGGAGGTCTCGTCCATTCCACAGGTGTCGCCGTTCTCGAGGTTGTGTCCGTGCGAGATGACGGCCGCGCTGCAGTTGCGCCCGTAGTCGAAGTTGGAGCTGTTCTTGGCGATGATCGAGCCCTCGACGGTCACGTCGCCCGAGTTGAGAAAGATCCCGCCCCCAGGTTGCTGGGCAGTGTTGTAGGCGATGGTGCTGTACTGGATGTCAGTCGATCCCTGGTGATTTATCAGCCCGCCGGCGAACCTGCTCCTGTTGCTGCTGATGGTGCTGTTGATGATCGTCAGCGTGCCCACGTTCTGAATGGCGCCGCCCTGGCCGTTGGGTGCGCGATTACCGCTGACTGTGCTGCGGTCGATGATCATGGTCGTCTCGAACGGGTAACCATTGCCGATCCCGCCACCCTGGTTGGCGCGATTGCCGCGCACCGCACTGTTGACCAGGTGGGTCGTTCCCGCGGGTTCCTGGGTCCAGATTCCGCCACCAATCTCGTTCTCGATGAAGCCGCCGGTGATCGTCACGTTTTCGATCCACACGTGGAACGGCGTCCCGGTACCGGTGTAGGGGACGTTGATCACGCGGTCGATCCCGCCGCCGTCGATGATCGTCTTCCGGGCCCCCGAACCACGAATGTCCACTCCGCCGCGGATATCCAGGTCGCCCGTCGCCGAGGACTGCTCGCCCGTCCCGGCAATCGACAGCGTGTAATGACCCTTCGGCAGGTTGATCACGTCGTAGTCGACTGTCAGGTTCGACGCGATGACTGCCTCGCGCAGTGAGCAGTCGTCAACGGCGCAAGAACCGTCCGCTGTATCGGCGGTCTTCGTCACGTTGAATGTGGATCCGATCTCTCCAGCCGCGACTGGCGACGGCACGTAGAGGGCGATGCTCAACATTCCCGCAAGCGCAATGGTCGCGCCACGCGTCATGTATCGGTTCATCACAACCACTCCCTCTGCCAATTCGCGGGATCGCCAAGCTCACCATCGCGACCGCGGGCATTATGCGCGCGCCCGTTAGGGGATCTCGCCAAACACGCAAAAGCCGCCCCGGCCAAGACCGGAGCGGCAGTTGCCACGAGCGAGCCATTGGCCACGGTTAAGCCGCCCTGACGCGCTTGCGTCCCCTCAGAAAGTGGGATTTATGCGGTTACGGGCGTCCCGTGGGTCACGGGCGTTCCGTGAAAGAGCGCCATGTCGCCGACAGCCGTCGTCACGAGATTGACTCGGTCGGCGACGTTCTCCTTGATCCAGGTCGCCGCAGTGACGACGGACTTCGGAGCTCATCGCGGGTCTCCCAGATGGAGATCGCGACGACCTTGTTGTCGCCCGCATCGACCAGTCCGTAGTCGACGAAGCCGGGCTCCCTGTTGAAGATCGGCAGCATGCCCTTGCCGAAAATGCCGGTCAGCTCGGGAAAGGTGCCCTTGACGATGTCGTAGGTGGAAATACGCGTGTAACGCATTGGTTCTCCTTTGGCTTGAATGCGGCTCATTCGACACGAAGCGGGTTCGCCCGTGGCTCGCCGTCTCTCGAGGGGCCAAAGGATCAAGCGGTTCGCTGCCTAGCAGTCGATGAAGGAACTGTACCACCAGCAACCTCTCGTGTATAGTCGTCGCAGGCTAGTTACGAATATGTACGAGGTGTTTCAGGTGCCTAGAATTGAGTTCGAGGCGGATACAGAGGAGCAGCTGCTGACGCTTGCGTGGCGCTGGGTGATGGGGCCGCAGCGTGAAACCGGCGGCACCGTCGCCGACCTCGTTGATCAAGTCGATCTGCGTCGCCGCCAGCTGGGTGAAGCCCTCAACGCAATCCGTGGCAGCGACAGCCGCCGAAGCTGCTGCGAGAGGTCGCCGAGCTGTCTCTCCAGAATTCGGCTCTCGTTCTCGACGCCGATCTCACCGCTCGCTACGGCAAGAAGACAGACACCGCGTTCGCTGGCATCGTCGCTGGCCCCAACAAGGTGATGCGACGCATCGCGCGGCGCGACCTGGTCACCTGGGACGCGGATGTCCGGGGCTACCGAATGGACCCCGCAGACGCCGAAATCGTGCTCCAGCGGTGGCCGGCGGCCTGACCAATTCGTGTGGGTATGGCTGCAAATGGAGTAGGGTGGGTGCTCGCCGCCTTGTGCGGTGGCCCCGTGTGATCGACTTCTTCTCGAACAGATCGTGCGCTTGCAGTCTGTGTTCGAGAAGATTTGGAGGGTCATTGTGGCCACCGGAACAATCAAGAAGATCGTCGCTGATCGCGGCTTCGGCTTCATCACCGCGACGGACGCGAACGAGTACTTCTTCCACCGTAACTCGCTCGATTCCACGCTCGACTTCGACCGCCTCGTCGGCGGGGAGAAGGTCGAGTTCGAGATCGAGCAGAGCGACAAGGGCCCGCGCGCGAACCGAGTTCACGCCGCCTAGGCTCACTCCGCTACACGTAAAGCCGCTCGCAGCAATGCGGGCGGCTTTTTCATGCCCATGGTATATCCAAAGAGACAACTCGAAGGCTCTCGACCTTCGAATGTCGATTGATGGAGACATTTCGAGGGCCTCGATCCCCAAATGTCTCTGGCGAGATACCAATTCGACCGTCATTGGGTCGGCGAAGCCCAAGAATCCGCTCAGTTGTATCTGTGCGGTTACACCTGAGACCTGGTCGGTCGCTGATTTGGTCGCTAGGTGAGCACCTCGACGACGTCGGTGTCCTGCGACGACGTGCTCGCGACCGACGCGCTGGCCGTCGAACCGCGCCGATGGACCCCAGATCCTGCGCGCCGGTGAACGTCGAAGCGAGGTCGCTGTGCACCGACTCCGCGACGTCGGCAACCGTCGCGCCGTCCGGCAGCGCGAGAGGCTCGGCATCGGTCGAGCCGTTGCTTCGCAGGTAGATGCGGATCAGGCCGGTCATGCTCCAGATCGCATCGCGCAGGCTGTCCAGCGTCTCCGGATCGAGGATCGACACGCGCACCATCTCGAGGTCGGGGAAGGCTGCTCGCAGTCGGTCGACCTCTGCATCGGTTGCCTCGTCGGCTCGCGTGACCGCGAGGATCGCCGGCTTGTCGATCTCGGCCGAGGCCAGCTCCGCGCGGACGGTCTCCAGCTCGTCGGACGGGTATGAGGCTCGCGCGCAGAAGACGATCGCGTCCGCCGAACGAAGCACGCCCAACAGGGCTCGACCACCACCGCGGTCGTCGGAAGCGCCGCCGATCAGGCCGGGGATCTCCACCAGCTGGACGAGCACGCCCTTGATCCGAGTCAGGGCAGGGACCGGGCGCAGCGTGGTGAACGGGTAGTCGCCGGTCTTGATCTGGATCTCCGACAGGGCCTGCAGGATGGACGACTTGCCCACGTTCGGCGGGCCGACCAGCGCTGATCTGGGCCGCGCCCTCACGGCGCACGGCGATCGAGTCACGGTGGACGGCGCTCGATCGCACCCGCGTGTCCTCGATCTCGGCAAGCAACGACTTGCGCAGGTCGGCGTACGGCCCGTTCTTGTAGTCCGGCAGCTCGCTGATGAGCGCGCGGACCTCACGAATGCGTTCCTTGCCCTCTTTGCCTACCAGCCGACGTTTCGCCACCTGGGCGAACGTCCGATGCGGCATCGGCATCTCTCATCTCCTTCGACGATCACGCAGGAGGGCACTGACGCGGGCAGCCTCGATCGGCTGCGGGTGCGGCGTGCGTCCGTCCTGCCCCTTCCTTCGACGCTGTTAGCGGAAGGGGCCGATCAGCCGTTCTGTCTGGAGATGGTGGCGAACCAGGCGTCCCAGGCTCGAGCTTCCGAGAGCGATCATCGGCGATAGGTTACTTCGATTGGCCAGCAGCCGATGATGGGATCACCACAGTTGTGCGATGGAAGGAGCGAATCGAATGGTTCGTCTGCGGCGTATTCCAGCGATCCGAGCAGCGAATGTGCTGACGCTGACCATCGCGATTCCCTACGGGATCGTGCTACTTGTCTTCGGGCTCGTCCTCGGCACGTGGTGGGTGATGGCAACCGGTACCGGTCAGACGTCGGGATTCATCGGCTTAACGATGTTGTCAGGCGTCTTTGCTGCGTGGGCGGTCGCAACGATCTCGATTTGGATTGCGATCGCGATCGGCTGCGCTCTCTACAACTTGATAGCTGGTCGCCTGGGCGGCATCGAGCTCGAGTTCCGGACAATCCCACCGAATTCCTGATGGCCGAGCGGCCCATGTTGGGCCGGGCCGGTATGGTGAAACGGCATGGCAAAGCTACAGCGCAGGGCATTCGGTGAGGCGGACAACGTGCGGGCGGTCCCGTACGGATCGCTGGAGACCTACGACCTTGGAGATTTGCGCGTCGGTCGATCGGTCCTGGAACCCGGCTGGCGCTGGAGCAACTCGATCAAGCCGATCTCGCGGACCGAGTGGTGCGAGTACCACCACTTTGGCCTGTGCATGGCCGGATCTGCTCGCGTCACGATGCGCGAAGGGGCCGAGATGCTGATCGAGGCCGGTCAGCTCTACGAGATCCCGGCCTTCCACGACATCGAGGTCATCGGCGACGAGCCGTACATCACCATCAACTGGAATCCCAGCCCAGGATTGGGCGAGTTCGAAGGGCGGCGACTTCGACCGCGTCGTCGCGACGCTGCTGATGACCGACATCGTGGACTCAACGCCGCGGGCTCGCGAGCTTGGCGATGCTCGCTGGCGCGAGCTGCTTGGGCGACACAACATGGTCGTGCGCGGCCTGCTCGAGCGGTTCCGCGGCCGCGAGGTGACAACGACCGGCGACGGGTTCGTGGCGACCTTCGACGGCGCCGAGCGGGCCATCCGCGCAGGCTCTGGAGATCGGCCGCGCCGTCGCGGAGCTCGGCCTGGAGATTCGTGCCGGAGTGCACACGGGCGAGCTCGAGCTGGAGGGCGACGACGTCCGCGGACTGAACGTCCACATCGCGGCACGGGTAATGGGCCTGGCGGGCCCCGGCGAGGTCTACGCCTCCTGGGCGACCCGTGAGCTGCTCGCCGGCTCGACCGTCACCTTCGTCGATCGTGGCCTCCAGGAGATGAAGGGTCTGGCGGAACCACGTCGCGTCTACCTGGTCGAACCCTCCGCCCAGGAGCCGTCCACCTAGGATCGCGTCGCCCTAACGGCAGACATTTGTTACCTCGATCTGATGGCGCGGGTCACCTGTTTGATACCCGTGATATGGGAACGTGCCGGAAACGGAGGTGACGTATGACGTCGATGGACGCCAATCAAGCCGTGCCGGGGGGCATGCGTCCGGTTCTGATCGTTGTCGACGACCACGACCCACCCGCAGCATGGTCACGAAAGCCCTTCGACGGCGATTCGGACCTGACTACGACGTCGTTGCCTCCGAAAATCCGCAGGATGCCAAGGCCGAGCTGCAGCGGTTGCACAGCGCAGGAGCTGATACCGCACTGATCGTGGCAAATGAGCACCTTACGTCCGGCTCGGGCACCGAATTCCTGGCCTCGACGCGTGACATCTATCCGACTGCTCGACGTCTCGTGCTCGCCGACTTCGGCGACAACTGGGTCATGCAATCGATAGCGGCGGGCTTCCACGCTCGGGCAGGTCGATCATTTCGAGTACCTGCCGTGGGGCGCGAACGACGAGCACTTCCTCGCCGCCATCGGCGGCATCCTCGCCGACTGGTCGAGCGATAACAGTCGCGGCGACGCTCGAATGACCATCATCGGCGAGCGCGGCGATCCGGACTTCAATCTCCTCGGCGAGGTTCTCCAGCGCTGGCAGACCTATCCCGTCTCCATGTTGGATGCCGGAACGCCGGAGGCGGACAAGTTCCTGGCCGAGCACGACATTGACGGCCCCCTCCCGATCGTGGCCCTTTCGGACGGCAGGTCTTTGACAGGAGCGAACGTGACCAAGGTGTCGGACATGGTTGGCGCTGGGGCCGACGCCAGCTCGACGACCTACGACGTCGCTGTGGTGGGACTCGGACCGGCCGGCTTTTCGGCCGCGGTGAACGCCGCATCAGAAGGCTTGCGGGTCATCCTGATCAACGACACGTTCAGCCAGGCGAGCTCCAGCCCGATGATCAGGAACTACCTCGGATTTCCGGCGGGGGTCAGCGGCGCCGAGCTGATGAGGCGTGCCTGGACGCAGGCCCTGATGTTCGGCGCCGTGGCGCGCATCGGCCGGCGAGCCACCGGCCTTCGTCGGCAGGGCGACCGCAACATCGTGCTGCTGGACGACGGTTCCGAGGTGAACACGGACGTCGTGATGCTCGCCATTGGCGTGGATTACCGCCGAATCGGCGTCCCGAGTGTGGATCGGCTGCTCGGTCGCGGCGTCTTCTACGGCTTCAGTGCCGCTGACGCGCAGGCCATGTCCGGCGTCGATGTCGCGGTGGTCGGCGGTGCCAACTCGGCCGTCCAGGCGGCCGTTCACCTCGCTCGCTACGCCCGCTCCGTCCACCTGGTCGTTCGTGGCGCCACGCTGGCACACAGCGCTTCCGACTACCTGATCGAGCAGATCGAAGCCCTGTCCAACGCGAGCGTGCACCTCAACAGCGAGGTCGCCGAGGCAAAGGACGAGCAGCAGCTTCGGACCGTGATCCTCCGCGACAGGACTAGCAGCGAGACGAGCGAGCTGGCGGTCGGTGGCCTGTTCATCCTGATCGGCGCCGTGCCGCGAACCGAGTGGCTCCCCGAAGAGCTGGTCCGCGACAGCCTGGGATTCGTGCTGACCGGCGAAGACGGGCCTCGGCCGCAGGGTCCGGAGCAATTCCGGTTCCCCTTCGAGACGACCCTCCCGGGCGTATTCGCCCTGGGCGACGTTCGGGCCGGCTCCGTCAAGCGAGTCGCCGCGGCCGTCGGCGAGGGCTCAGCCGCTGTTCAGCAGGTCATGCGCTATCGCGCGCACAACGAGGCGGACGAATTCAAGAGCGAGCGAGCCCTCGGTGAGCCGATGCCTATCGAGTCGACGTCCCGCTGAGCAGAGCGACCGCCACTGACTCGTCCCACAGCAGTTCGGCTACTGTGGGCGGCCAGATGAACGTGCTTGAGCGTGTCGTCGCGCGACTGGCGAGGATCGGCGCCGACCCGCGTGACGATGAGGACGCGCGTCAGAGCAGGTCGCTGCTCGTTCTCATCTCGTTGCTGATCCTGCCCATCTCGTTGGTGTGGGGCGGGCTGTACCTGGCCCTCGGTTCGCCAGTCGGCTATCTGCCGCTGCTGTACGCGCTGATCCTGTTCTCGGCGATCGTCATCTTCTCGCGAACGCGCGACGCCAACTTCCTGCTTCGCGTGAACCTCACCGACATCCTTCTCGCGCCGACGATCTCGATGGCCTTCCTGGGTGGGTTCCTGGGATCGGGCGGCGTTGGCCTGTGGGGAATCCTGGCGCCGTTGGGGGCGCTCGTGTTCATTGGGCTTCGGCTCCGCCGTCAAGTGGTACGTCGCCTTCGTGATCGTCTTTCTCGCCTCCGGCATCGCCGGCGAGATCCTGGGCTCCGTCTCGATCGTGCCAACGTGGTTCACGAGCACGATGCTCGCGCTCAACATCACAGTGGGCGGCACGATCTTCTTCACGCTGCTGGCCATCTTCGTGAAGCAGCGGCAGGACGCGCTCGGTGCCCTGCGGATCGAACAGGCGAAGTCAGAGAACCTGCTGCTCAACATCCTGCCGCGGTCGATCGCCGAGAAGCTGAAGGACCGGCCCCAGACCATTGCCGACCAGTTCAGCGCGGCGTCGATCCTCTTCGCCGACGTGGTCGACTTCACCCCGCAGATGGAACAGCGGACGCCCGCCGAGGTGGTCGGCATGCTCGATCAGCTGTTCGGCCAGTTCGACACGCTTGTCGAGCAGCGCGGGCTCGAGAAGATCAAGACCATCGGCGACGCCTACATGGTTGCTTCCGGAATCCCCACGCCGCGGCCGGATCACGCCCGCGCGCTGGCACTCCTCGCCCTGGACATGCTCGACGCGGTGAGCTCCGGCGGCGCCGTTGGCAACCTCGGTTTCGAGCTCCGAATCGGCATCAACTCCGGCCCGGTCGTCGCCGGCGTCATCGGCCGAAAGCGGTTCCTCTACGACCTGTGGGGCGACGCGGTGAACATCGCCAGCCGCATGGAGTCACACGGAACGCCCGGTCGCATCCAGATCTCCGAATCGACCTACGAGCTGCTCAAGGACGAGTTCGAGTGCGAACACCGTGGGCCCGTCGCGATCAAGGGCAAGGGCGACATGGAGACCTGGTATCTCCTCGGACGGCGTGCGGACGGTCAGCGCAGGCGGCCGCGGCCTGACGATCATCCGCGGGAACGCCGGGTCTAGCTGGCCGTCGCCACCTCTAGCTCGGCCTGGCGGTCGACCAGGTCCTGCAGCTCGGCGGCGTCGTCCCAGCGGTTGGCGTTCATCGCCGCGACGACTCGGCCGTCCTTGAGCCAGAAAGCATCGAACTCGCGCGCCTCGAGGTTGCCACGGATGACGACGTCGTCCCAGCCGTGGGCCATGCCGCGGTACTCCATGCCGAGGTCGAACTGGTCCGAGTAGAAGTACGGCGAGCGGTCGTACGCCTTGCCCGCGCCCATGATGTTGGCGGCGACCGTCTTGCCCTGTTCCTTGGCGTTGTCCCAGTGCTCGACGCGGACGTGGCGCCCGAACCGTGGATGCCACGCGGTGGCGATGTCGCCGGCCGCGTAGACGCCGGGCGCCGACGTCTGCAGGAACGCATCGACGTCGACGCCGCCGTGGCGGAGAGTCAGGCCGGCGTTTCGAGCGAGGCGGAGGCGCGGCGCGGCGCCAACGCCGGCCACGACCATGTCGGTGGGGATGCGCGTGCCGTCAGCCAGAACGACTTCCGTGACGCGGCCGTCGCCTTCGAGCTCGCGCAACGCGGCCGATGACCAGCTTCGTGCCGTTCTCCTCGTGCAGCCTGCGGTAGACGCCGGCCACCTCGGCGCCAAGGATGTTCTCGAGCGGCTGCGGCGGCGGCGCGATCAGCGTCACGTTGCGTCCGAGCTGCCGCAGCGAAGCGGCCACCTCGGTCCCGATCCAGCCGCCGCCGATGACGACGATCGCCTCGGCCTCCATGGCTGCGGCTCGAATTGCGTCGGCGTCCTCGACGTTGCGGAGGTAGTGGACGCCCGACAGATCGGCCCCGGGAATCTCCAGCCGTCGGGCAGCCGAGCCCGTCGCCAGGAGCAAGGCGTCGTAGGGGAGGGTGGACCTGTCGTCGAGCGTGATGGTTCGACTGTCCGTGTCGATCGACTCCACCCGCTTGCCCTGGATCAGCTGGACGTTCTGCTCGGCGTATTGATCGGCCGGCTTGACGTACGCCTTCTCGATCGGCTGCTCGCCGCGCAGGTATTCCTTGGACATCGGCGGGCGCTTGTAGGGGAGATGCTGCTCGTTGGTGACCAGGGTGACGCTGCCGTCGAAGCCGAGCTTGCGCAGCTCGAATGCCGCGCTCGCGCCGGCGACTCCGCCGCCGACGATGACGACCGATTTGACCTCGGTGCCCTGCCGTTGTTGTTCATGCCGCTGACTCCTGAAATCTGTAGCGAGCGAAGAGGTGGTTGCCCGACCTGCGCAGGTCGACCAATTGCGACCACGGCGCGCCGGCGACGGTGAACGCGGTGCCTTCGACGAGAGCCAAGGCGCGGGGTTTCGTCCGATCGACCCGCCATCTGCGGAGCAAGCGTCAGGAAGAGCTCGTCGACCAGGTGGGCGCCGACCAGCTGGCCGAACAGGTGCGGACCGCCTTCGGTCAGGACGAGCTGGAAGCCGCGGTCGCGCAGGATGCTCCATGAGTGCGGTCGGGCTCGACGTGCTCAGCCGCGCCGACGGTGACGACCTCGACGTGGGTGGCGAAGGGTGCCTGGCGTTGCAGGGCGAGCGTGGCCGCGGTCGGTCGTGACGACGATCACCGGGACGCTGGGATCGGCGAGGCCGCGCTGGCTGAGGTCGATGTCGCCGTTCGAGGTGACGACCACCGTCGTCGGCTCGGCGGCGAGGCCGAGCTGCTCGCGGAGCCTGCGCGTAATCGGCCGCGCTGGCCGGGTGCACGTGAGATGGCTTCCAGACGTGCTTCTTCGTGTCGCGGAGCGTGCCGGCGCCGACCAGGACCGCGTCGGAGAGCGAGCGGAGGAGGCCCATCACGAAGCGATCGGGCTCGAAGAAGCCGCTCACCTCGCCGCCACCGGCCTGGCCGGGGACGTTGAACGAGACGACGCCGTCGATCGTCGAGACGAAATTGGCGATGACGGTTGGTCGGTCCGTCCGCAGCGGGATGGAGATATCGCTGCCGTAGGCCTCGTGGAGAGCCATCGGCAGTTGGCCGCCGCGGAGCGGACCTTGCGTCGGAACTGTGCGTGAGCAGCGGCTCGAGCTGGAATGTCGCATGGCCGCCGTCGTATCGAGTCGTCGCGTCATCGGCGAGTTGGGCTCCCGGCGCCAATCCCGGAGAGCGTGAAGAACTCGGACCGCAGGCTTGCGTCGCGCTCGTAGACGCCGCGGTAGCCGGTGGTTCGGGTGATCGCCGCGTCCTCGCGGACGCCGCGCATCTGGGTGCACATGTGATCGGCTTCCATGTAGACCGCGACGCCGTGGGCGTTGAGCAGCCCCTCAAGCGTTCGCGCGATCTCGTGCGTCATGCGCTCCTGGACGCCGAAGCGCTGCGTGAGCACGCGCACGAGCCGGGTGAGCTTGCTGACGCCGATGATCTGGTCGTGCGCCACGTAGCCGACATAGGCATGGCCGTAGAACGGCAATGCGTGGTGCTCGCAGAGGGCAAAGAAGGGGATCGGCCCCTCGACGATCTGGGCGAGCTCGCAGCTCGCGTCGCCGTGGCACTCGGTGGGGAAGACGGTGACCAGCTTGGGGTCGCCGTCGTAGCCGTTGGTCGCGTCGATCAGCGCCTGGACGAACCGTCGCGGCGTGTCGCTGCGTGCCCGGAGAGTCAAGGTCCATGCCGAGAGCGCCAAAGATCTCGGCCATGTTCGCCTCGAAGCGCTCGCGGTCCTCGTCGGAGATGTCTCGCGTCTGGCTGGGAAGGATCTCGTCGATGTCCGGGGAGTGGTGGTGACCGTCGCCGGAGTGTGGGCGGTCGACTTCATTCCGCCGTTCTATCGCTAGCATTCGCTAGTTATACAAGACGGAGGACGATGGGTCAACCGCAGCCTGCTTCAGAGCCGAGGGTTGCCGTTCGTATTACCGTGATCTGGTGAGCACCGAGACCTTGCTGCCGCTGGGCGAAGTCACGGACCGACTGCGCATCGTGGGCCAGTCCTACGTGGGCATTCGCACGATCCCGATCAAGCAGATCGTCGGATCGGTCGATCGGGCGGTCGACTTCGATCGCTTCTTCAAGCCCCGCAAGCGCGGTGATCTCAACCAGCGCCTCAAGTCACTGCGTAAGGCGTTCGCCGACCGACCCATGCCGCCGATCTCCGTCTACGAGGCCAGTGGCCTTTACTTCGTCAGCGACGGCCACCATCGCGTTGCGGTCGCGCGCCAGGACGGCGGCGAGTTCATCGATGCCGACGTCACCGCGCTCAAGCTGTCGCACGCCATTACTCCGGACGTGGACCTGCTGCAGCTGGTCCACACCGAGCAGAACCGCCAATTCATGGAGCGCAGCGGGCTCGCGGCGAGCCATCCGGAGCTCCAGATCGAGTTCTCGCGACCGATCGGCTACTGGGAGCTGACGGACCTCCTCGAGGCGTACGCGTACGAGGAGAGCGCCAAGCGCGGCCAGTTCGTCAGCATGCCCGAGGCGACGGCGCTGTGGTACGAGACGTGCTGGGCGCCGGCCCAGAAAGCGATCGCCAACACGGCGCTCCCAGAGCTGTACTCGTTCAAGACGGACGCCGACCGCTACCTGTGGGTCCACCAGAAGCTGCGCGAGCTGCGGACGATCGACCGAAAGTCCGACTGGCAGGCTGCCGCAGACGCCACGGGCAGCCGAACCGGTCCAGAAGAGCCACGTCGAGACGGCGCGGCGCGAACAGCGGCCGCTTCTACCGAAGGCAGGTCAGAACTAGCCGCTTCGTCGCTAGCGAGAGTCGGGCGGTCCGAACCAGGTGGTCAGCGCCGTCTGTGAGCCCCGCCTGCGTCTGGCTCGCCCACCCACGCCACGTAGCCGTCGGGTCGAATCAGCACGGCCGTGGGAGCCGTGACCGCCCCGAGGGCCGGAAGCTCCCACGGACCGGCGTACGTAGCGTCAATCAGCTGAACCCGATCCGCCCACGGTGCGATGTCGAAACCACCGGGCTCGCCGAGGTTGAGCAGCACCGGCCGTGCATCGTGGAGAAGCGTGAAGACGCGGATCGGGCCGCTGGCAGTGACCAGATCGAGATCCGGCATGCGCCGTCCGAGCAGCGGGTGTCCCTCGCCCAGGTCGTAGTGGATATCCAGGCCGGACATCAGCGCCCCGTACCTGACGCGTGGCTCGTCCATGCTCAGCAGGTCGGCCACGATGTCGCGCAACGCCTCGGTGCGATCGTCGACGCGCATCAGCGCGACCTGCGCCATCGTGGTGCGGAGCACGCGGGCAGCGACCGGATGGCGCTCGGCGTGGTACGTGTCCAGCAGGCTTTCCGGCGCTAGTTCCCTTGACCACCTCGGCCAGCTTCCAGCCCAGGTTCACGGCGTCCTGCACCCCCGTGTTGAGGCCCTGGCCGCCGACCGGGGAATGGACGTGCGCCGCATCGCCGGCCAGCAGGACCCGTCCGGCGCGGTAGGCAGCGGCCTGCCGGGTCGTGTCGGTAAACCTGCGTTATCCAGGTGGGATTGTGGATCCCGTAATCCGTCCCGTAGACGGCAATGAGGCCCTCGCTGAGATCGCGCAGAGTGGGCTCGCTCGTGCCGATCTCGGGCTCGGTCAGCATGACCCCGACCGTCCCACCTGGCTTGTAGACCACCTGGCCGTCCTTGACCTCGTAATCGACCTTCCCCAGGGCGTGCACGCCCGAGGGAGTGCGGCGGACGCCCAACTCGGGCTCCTCGGTCATCTCGACCTCGGCGAGCAGGCTGCTCGTCGTGGGATCCCAGCCGGGGAAGTCGATGCCGGCTGCTTTTCGGACCAGGCTGCGTCCTCCGTCGCATCCGACGAGGTACTGCGCGCGAATTGACTCGCCGTTGGACAGGGCGACGTCCACGCCGGTGTCGTCCTGGGCGAAGCCGGTCACCTCCGTGCCGTACGGATCGGCACATTCAGCTCGGCGACCCAGCCGGCGAGGATGCGCTCGATGTGTCTCTGCCAAAGTCCAAGTCCGTAGGGGTGCCGGGTGGGAAAGTCGCTGATGTCCAGCCGGGTACCGCCGAACCCGGCGACCTGAGCCTTCTGCCCCTCGGCGAGGAACCGATCGGCGATGCCGCGCTGGTCGAGGACCTCGATCGTCCGTGACTGCAGGCCACCTGCTCGCGAGCCGGGGAGGTATTGATTCGGGCGCCGCTCGACAACGACGACGTCGACGCCCGCCAGGGCCAGCTCGCCCGCCAGCATGAGCCCCGTCGGACCGGCTCCAGCGATCACCACCGCGTGTTCGGTCATGAGGTGATCATCTCTCAGCGCGGCGATCGAGCTCGTCGCGCAGCGCGCCTAGCTCCTCGACCGCCAATAGGTCCTTTGGACGACCTGCAGCGCGTTTCATCCGGATGAGGTCGTCGACGGCGGCGACCAGCACGCGATATCCGAAGAGGTCGAACGCGTCCGCTGTGCGGGCGAGATCCTCGTAGCCCGACGTTCCGGCTGGCGGTGGCCATGACGTCCACCCAGCCGATGTCGCTGGTGAAACGTGAACGCATCGCCCTTTTGGATCGTCTGCGCATCGAGTCGGAAAGGGAGCGTTGGATCGGCTCCGCGGAGCGCTCGCATTTACCTCGCGCAGGGCGGCCACGAGTCGGTCGACGTTGTCGGCGTCCCGGGCGTAACAAAGATCGACATCCTGGGTCACGAGGGGAGCGCCGTGGGTGACGGCGGCGAGACCGCCGATCAACACGTATCGGACGCCATGCCGACCCAGCAGCCGGATGACGCTCTCAGGCTGGAAGTCAGCGATCGGATCCATCTCGGATGGCCGCCAGATAGGTCGCAAGATTGCGCGCGGCTGTTTCGGCCGCTTGGACGCGTTTCTCCGGGCTGCGCCCGAGTGACGCCCGGATGAGGCTGCGGTCGACCCCGTCGCCGATGCGCGGCGACACCTCGAGCGTGACGCCGGTGCCGGCCATGAGGCGTTCCAGCGTGTCCATCCTGGGCGATACGGCGCCACTCTCGATTCGCGCGATCTGCGGTTGTGGCACGCCCGTCTTCGCGGCCAGGTCCCTTTGGCTCAGACCAGCTTGGCGGCGCGCGTAGCGAAGCACCCGTCCCACGTTCATTTGGGTCATGATAACGAAACCGTTATCGGCTTGGCAGTCTCAGCACGTCACGTGAAGGATCGCCGCGATATCACCGTCGGCCGACTCGTTGAGCAGGCGACAGGCCTCCGCAGTGGGCAGCGTTATCAATCGAACCCCGCGGCGCCGAGCCTCCTCGACGACTTCGTCCATGACGGGTAGCTGCCCGTTAGCGCCAGTCCCGATCACCAGGACGCTCGCTGACCACGGGATCTGCTCCTCGACGGAGAGCGGCGTGTGGCCATATTGGTCACGAAGTGGCTTCGACGGCCCCTTCTTGCGCTTTCGCGCGATGCCGCGCTCGATCACCACATCGTGATCCAGGACCTCGCCATCGAGCTCCAGCCGACCAAAAGACACAAGCTCAGCATGCATTTGCGACTCGTTGAGACCTTACGCCACGGGAACATGTTCAAAATCTGCGGGTATGACCAAACAGGCAGTGTTATTCATTCAGGGTGCCGGTGACATGTGGGCGCCTGAAGGCAGCGGCATCCTGGCGAACTACCTGAAGACAGCACTCGGTCCCGACTTCGAGGTCATGGCGCCGGAGATGCCGGATGCCGCGATCGGACCGCACTACCTCCCGTGGCGCGACCGGATCGATACCGAGCTCCGCGCCATCGATGGGCCCGTCATCCTCGTGGGGCATTCGTTCGGCGGGTCCGTGCTGCTGAAATACCTGGCTGAAGGCCCTCCGCCGACGTCGATCGTGGGCCTCTTCCTGGTTTCGGTGCCGTGGTGGGGTCCCGAAGGCTGGGCGTACGACGAATACGCCTTGCCCGACGACTTCGCGTCGAAGTTGCCAGCCATCCCGATATTTCTCTACCACAGCCGCGAAGACCCACACGTCCCCTACGACCATCTGGCGCTCTACGAAGAGCGTCTCCCGAACGCGAAGTCACGCTCGATCGACGGTCAGGAGCACTCCTTCACGAATCTGCCGGCGCTGATCACCGACATTCGCGCAAGTGGTCACGCGCGAGAACTGAAAATGCCCGGCGCCGAACAAGTCCGGCACCGGGCAAGATTGTCGCATTGAAGCGTCGGGTGGTTCAGCCTCCGGTGGGGGAGGTCTCCGGGGCAGAGCTCGGGCGGGACGTCCCGGTCGACTCGCTCGATGTCGCCTTCGACTTGGCTCGAAGATCCCTTGGCCATCTGTGCCTGGGCGCGTGCGGAGACCTCCTTGGATCGGTCGTACCAATCCTGGGTCACCTGCGCGGCGACCTCTCGGCCGCCGAGGCCGAAAGCCAGGCCGAGGGCGATCGCGAGCGCAGCCACGATGCCGATGAACAGGATGTTCACGAGATCCGTCGCGATGCCCACCTGGTTGATCGCGATCAGGACCGCGAACGCGATGACCGCGATCTCGGCGATGCGGCCGAGCATTCGACCGCTCGACATCCCGAGCTGCTCCGATCCGCCCTCGACGGCGCGACGAACGATGCGTCCGACGATCGGGGCCGCGACGAGGATGATGATCGCGACGATCAGGTTGGGCAGCCACGCCAGGAAGTCGTTGATGAGCTGGCTCACCTGCGGCCAACCAAGGAAGTTGGCGGCGGCGATAACGAAGACCAGGATCAGCACCCAGAAGACCACCGATGCGCCGATGGTGCTGGGTTTCATCGTGTTGGCGTTCTGTCCGTAGACATCCGAGCCATGCTGAGCGAACGTGCGATCGGCTCCGACGCGGACCAGCAGTCGGCGAACGATGCCGCTGACGATCTTGGCCACGATGTAGCCGACGAGCAGGATGATCAGCGCGCCGATGATGGCCGGCAGAGCCAGAACGAGGTCATTGACCACCTCGTTGAAGCTTGCGACCAGAGTGTCGACCAGGTTCATTCCATCTCTCCCTTACTGGCGAAGCCAGGTACGAACGGGTTTGGGCTAGGCAACCCGAACCTACCCGCCGCGCGGCGACGCCAGGCATGCCGCGACAGGCACGAGCCTGTCATTGCCGTTGCAGCCGTAATCGCTGCGTCAGTTGCCGATGGCTACGGGAAGCGGACGCTGGCGAGGATCGGCTCGACGAGGGTCGTCAGCTGCGCAAGCGACTGGCTCGATGGCGAGTCGAGCGAGACAACCATCATCTCGTCTGCTCCACCAGTTTCGACGTTGAACATGTAAAGCCGGATTGCCTCGCCGTAGCCGATTGCCAGGTCGTGGTGCGGAGCGATCCACAGCAGGCGCAGGCACGAACGGACATCAGATGGACACCCGGGATCCACGTTGACGTTGTCGGGTGAGATCGTGACCTCGAGCGTTGTTGCCGGGACGCCTCCCACGGTCGTCTGCTCGGGTGCCGATACATCGACGTTGGGGTTGCTCACCAGCCATTCGGTCAGCCCCTGTGGCGTCCGTGGCACATCGGCCAGCAGTTCCCCAGTCGGTGAAGACGCCCCAGGATTTCGCCAGAATCGCAGGGCGTTGTCGGATTGGTCGAGTTGGAGCTCCTCCAGGTTGTCGGCCGAGTTGAACCAGGAGTCGCCGACTGTCATCTCCATGCCCGGCAGGAGACCCTGCGATGTGAACGACCCGGCCTGAATAGGCCCCTGGCAGCCAGCGTCGCAGCGCGTAATCCACGGTGGGACGGTTGCCGCCGGTCCTCCGGCCTGCGGGTTGAACAGCTCGGTGGTCGTCGCGTCGTCCGCGAAGCCACCGCCGAGGAAGACGGTTCCGTCCGCCAGAAGAGTGATCATCGGCGACGCGCGCCAGGTAGTCATGGGCCCCGTGGGGGACCAGCTATCGGTGTGCGGATCGTAAATTTCGGCAGTCGGGTTGTGCGACTGTCCACCACCGGCGACGAGGACTCTGCCGTCCAACAGACCCACTCCGACGTTCTGCCCACGGGGCTCGGTCATATCCCCGGCTGCAGTCCATGTCCCGTCATTCGGATCGAAGAGCTCGGCGCTTTGCAGACGGGTATCGCCGCCGCCTCCGCCGGCGACGAGAACCGTGCCATCCTCGAGAAGCGCTGCTGCGGCGTACGAACGTGCGCTGGCCATGCTGTCGACCTGGGTCCACGACCCGAGCACCGGATCGAAGACCTCAGCCGAGGCGAGGGCTTGATCCGAATTCGAGCCACCGGCGACGAGCACCCTACCGTCCGACAGCAGAACGGCGTTGTGCGTCGCGCGAGCGTTTTGCATGCTGCCGGCCGGCGACCACGAGCCCTGGGCGGGGTCATAAATCTCTGCGGTCGCGAGATAGTCGGTATCAGTCTTCCAGCCGGCAACCACCAGCACGCGGCCATCGTTCAACAGGGTTGCTGTATGCCCATATCGGGCTTCGAGCATAGGCCCGGTCGCCGTCCAGGACTGCGAGTCCGGGTCGTACAGCTCCGCGGAGGCCAGACCGACGTTGCCATCGAAGCCGCCGGCGACCAGCACCTTGCCGTCGTTGAGCAGGGTCGCGGTTGGCGCCTGCCGGTGGCCACTGTCATGCTCGGCGCATCGGAAAACTCTCCTGTAGCTGGGTCGTAGATCTCAGCCGTGCCGTTCTCACCGCCCACAACAAGGACGGTGCCGTCGGCCATCAGAGTCGAAACCGACGTGTCCACCCGTTCTTCGTGCATCCGTCCTGACGCAGTCCAAGCGCCGGCCACCGAAATGGCGGACGGCGTTGCCGCATTAGTCGGCGGAGGCGTGGTTCGTTCGGGCGTCGGAGCTGGCGAAGGAGTCGTGACCGACGGCATCGGTGTCGGTGGGCTCGTGCTGGCGCAGCCGGCGAGGGCCAGAAGCGCTGCCGCAAGAACTGCTTGTGTGACGATGTGACGGTGCACGGTTCCTCCTCAGGGCTATGACGGAACGGACCTGACTGGATGCCTACCGTTATATGAAGTGGATCGAATTCACGAACTCCTGGGCAGTCGGAAGCCACGAGTCGAGCTCGAGATCGGTCTGAGCCCAAACGTCGATCAGGACGGTCCTATTCGAGAGTTCGACCACGAAGAACTGCGACGGCAACCCCGTATCGACGTAGCTCTGATCGAAACCACCAACCGCTTCGTCAAACCAGAAGTCGGCCGTACATTGCGAGCGTTCAGTCAGCACCCGTGTGCCCAGCGCGGGCCGCCCATCGACATGCAATTGCGTGGTCAGATCAAACGAGAGACGACCGACGTTGTGCAGGTCTTCGATGAAGCCCGCGGCTGTAGTCCTAATTTGCACAGGCGACTGCTCTGTCTCAAGGCAGACATAGGGCCATATCCAGAGGCGATCCAGCGGCATGACTGCGATGCCTCGAGGCGCGCTTGCCTGCAGTGCTCCGTAGCCTTGCACTGGTAAGCCTTCGCGCGAATCGACGAACGCGTACAGCGCCGGCTCGTCCGTCCTCCATTCGGGATAGGAAGAAAAGGTGTACTCGAAAGGCTGGGTGAAGTTCGAGGTGACAAAGTTCTGCGGGATCGCCTCGGGGCTGGCAGGCGGGGTCTCCTCGAAGTGGATCGAGTCCACGAACTGAGTGGCGAACGGAAGCCAGGCGTCGAATTCGGCGTCGTCCTGGGCCGAGATGTCGATCACGATCGTCTGATCACCTAGCTCGAACGCGATGAACTTCGATGGGATTGTGGTCCGAAGGAACTTGCTCGGAAGATGTCCCAGGTCGTAATTAATGGCGGCGGAGCAAGTGGAGTCGGGGGTTCGGAACGAGGTTGTTAGCGCTGGGCGCCCATCAACGGTCGTGGGCGTGATTGGCCCAATGCCTGGGTGCGTCCCTACAACCGTGCCGAGAAGCTCGAGGAACTTCGAGGGCGTGGTCGCGGCCCCTCCCGTCCAGCACGCGTTGGTCTCTTGCGTGCCGAGTGCGAAGACCGCGACTCCGCGAGGCGATTCGAACTGCCAATTCAAGTAATTCACTGGCCCAGGCACACGGCCCGTCTCAAAGCCAAACGTCTGAAGGTCCCCTTCGTCCATGATCAGGTGGAACCCGGAGGACGTATCCATCGGAAGCTGGTAGGAGAACGGTTTGATGAACTTGCTGGTTTCAACCGGAGCTGAGAGGGCCCACGGCGTCGGCGTAGGTACTTGAGACGTCGGCTGGGGTGACTCGCTGGACACCGGCAGAACGGCCGGACGGCTCGCCACTGCGTAGCCAAGCGCTGCTCCCAGCAGCAGCGTCAGCGCGAGCACAGCGAATGGGCGGAGAGCAGATCCCGTCCGCGTTCCCGGCAGCGTCTGCGCACCTGCCGAGCCGGCGCGAAGCCTTGCCCACCACCCAACGCGCTGCCGCCGCGCGCCGATGACGGTCATGGTGTTGGCATGGAGACGATCGGGTGCTCTACCAGCGCCGCGCTCGGCCAGCCACTCGTGCATCGTGTTTTCGAAGCGATCCGAAGTCATCGCGCAACCCCCGGTTCTGGCGTCATCAATCGTTCGTCTGCTTCCAGCGCCCCGCGCATTGCCTGAGTTGCACGGCTGAGGCGCGACTGCACCGTGCCCAACGGCACGCCGATTGCATCTGCCGCTTCCACCAGCGATAGACCCAGGTAATGGACGAGCACGATCACCGTCCGATGCTCCGTGGATAACCGCGCGAAGGCGCGGTCCAGCTGGTCATGCATTGCAATCGCCGCCTGGCTATCGCCCGTGCTCGGTTCGCCGATCGTCGCTAGCTTTATTTCGACGACATTCCGCGTTCGATTTCGTTTCGCGGCCGCGTAGCAGGTACGAACCAGGACGCGGTGAAGCCAGGCGTCGAATCGGTCGGGATCGCGCAGGGCGCGAAGGTCCAACCAGGCGTTGAGGAGCGCGTCCTGAACCGCGTCGGCTGCCCGGTCGTCGTTACCGACGATCAGCCGTGCGACGGAGAAGAGGCGATCGACGCGGCCCGAGGTCAGTGCCGAATACGCTTCGACATCCCCACCCTGAGCCCGAACCACCAGATCTCGCTGCGTGTTGATGTGGCACCGATCTAATGGGCGGCCTGGTGGCCGCGCTACTCAGTCTGGGGGTTGGCGATGCCCGTTTGTTCCAATTTCACGTGGATAGAGTGATTGCCGTGGACGAAACTCTTCGCAGCGAGCTCCTGCAGATGGTTCAGGCAGAGCAGGACCTGCATACCGAGCTCAGCGATTCGGGCGAGATCTACGGCGGCTATCACCCGCGTCTGGCCGAACTCAACGCGCGACAGGCGAACCGGCTGGCGGAGATCATCGACGAGCAGGGCTGGCCGGGCCGATCGGTGGTCGACGCAGACGGCGCCCATGCCGCGTGGTTCACTGCAATCCACGCCATCGGGCTGCCCGACTTTCAGCGCCGCGCCCTGCCGCTCCTCCAAGACGCGGTCTCACGCGGCGACGCGGACCCGGCCATGGCGGCAATGCTCGAGGACAAGATCGCGTTCATGGAACGGCGGCCGCAGCGCTACGGCAGCCAGTTCGACTGGGGAGACGACGGTGAGCTCGAGCCATGGACGCTCGAAGATCCCGAGCATGTCGACGAATGGCGAGCCGAGGTCGGCCTCGGACCGTTGGCGCAAAAGGTCGCTCAATTCAAGGGGTCGCCTGGTGCGCCTGAAGATCTGAAGGCTTATCGGCGGCAGTTCGAAGATTGGCGCCGCTCTGTAGGCTGGCCATAGTGGCCCGAGGCGCAACCAAGCGGGCCCGGCGCCCTCAACACCGTCGGAATCGCGACCGATACCTCTGACACGGGCGAGACGCGCGATGATGCAGTGATGTCACCACAAGTGATGCTATGATGCGCCTGTGAGGACAACGGTGAGCCTGGAGCCTGACACCAACGCGATCGTGCGCCGCTTGATGCGCGAGCGCGGCTTGACGTTCAAGCAGGCGCTCAACGAGGCAATACGTGCCGGCACAGCGAAGCGCACGGTGTCGCCAAAGTTCCGAACGCGGACAGTGGATCTGGGTCGTCCGGCAATCGCGCTGGGCAAGGCTCTGCGCATCGCAGGGGAACTCGAGGACGACGAGCTGATCCGCAAGCTTGCAGTCAGGAAGTAGCAGTTTTCGGCGCCATGCAGCTCGTCGACGCGAACGTCCTGATCTACGCCGTGAACGAGTCGTCGGAACTGCACGAACGAGCCCGCAGCTGGCTGGACGCCGCGCTCAACGGGGACGAACAGGTTGGCTTTGCGTGGGTCGCGTTACTCGCTTTCCTGCGCTTGGCCACGCACCCCGCCGTCTTCCCAAGACCACTCGATGTCACCGATGCCACGGACATCGTCCGAGACTGGCTCGCTCAGCCAACATCGATCGTCCTGGATGCAACCGCGCGACACGCGGACGTGCTCGCCGGCTTTCTCGCTGAGATTGGCTCGGGCGGCAACCTCGTCAACGACGCCCATCTGGCCGCTCTGGCAGTCGAGCACGATGCCACCATCGTTTCCTTCGATACCGACTTCGCACGCTTCAGCGGAGTTCGCCGCGGGACGATCTGACCGATGTCTGAAGAACCCTTGGGATGGACCGCGGTCCAATTCGAAGAGAGGCTGGATGGGCTGCGTGCGGCCGATGGCGGCATCGGCATGGGCCAGATCTTCGCGCTCGCCAAGGAGCTGATGAACATGGACCCGGTCGAGATCGAGCGAGCTGCTGGACAGCCCTGACCATGAGGTTCGCGTCGGGGCCGTCAGCATCATGGACTGGCAGGCACGCAGCAAGAAGACCACCGACGAAAGACGCCGCGAGCTGTTCGAGCTGTACATCCGCCGCCACGACCGGATCGACACGTGGGACCTCGTCGACCGGAGCGCGATCTGGGTCGTGGGCGAGTACCTCGTCGACAAGCCGCGTGACGTTCTCTACGACCTCGCGCGATCAGACCGCCCGATGGAGCGCCGGACGGCAATCCTCAGCACGTTCGCCTTCATCCGCCGCGGCGAGGTGGACGACAGCCTCCGGATCGCGGAGCTACTGGTGGATGACGACGACGAGCTCGTGCAGAAGGCGGTCGGCTGGATGCTTCGGGAAGTCGGCAAGAAGGATCCGCAGCGCCACGCCGCGTTCCTCGAGAAGCACGCGGCGACCATGCCGCGTGTGATGCTGCGCTACGCGATCGAGAAGCTCAGCCCAGCGGAGAGGAAGCGCTACATGGATCTAGGAAAGGGGAGTACCTCATGACGAATGAACGTGCGGCGCAGCGTGGCCGCGTCGAATTGCTCAGCCCTGATGGCCTGGTGCAGAGCCCGGCGTTCAGCAACGTGGCCGTCGTTTCGGGCCCGGTGCGGACGATCTACGTTGGCGGCCAGGACGCCGTGGATGCCGAGGGCAAGGTGGTCGGCGAGGGCGACCTCGCTGCGCAGACCGCACAGGTCCTCACGAACATCAAGACGGCACTGGCGGCGGCCGGCGCAGGTCCCGAGCACGTCGTGAAGTGGAACCTCTTCGTGGTCGAGGGCCAGGACATCACGGCTGGCTACGCGGCATTCCAGACGGCGTGGGGCAAGCAGTCCACCCCGCCGCCGGTCATCACCGCGGCGTTCGTCAAGTCCCTGGCTCGCCCCGAGTACCTCGTCGAGATGGACGCGATCGCCGTCGTCCCTGAGTAGTCGCAGAGATGACGGCGGTCCTCGAGACCAGCCGCGTCCCACTCATAGCCGTCCGCGATGGATGCGGGCGGCTCTTTTCTTTATGTACGTCAGCGGCGTAACACGCAGCGAGAGTCGGCCCGTCTTCGGTATAGTCCATCAACCTAATAGACTTACTAGACAATGGACAGATACCAGGACGGAGGCTCATCAACATGACGACGTACGCCCATCCCGAGGCACTCCTCAGCACGGCCGACCTTGAGGCAGCTCTCGATAGCGGCCTGTTTGCGGTGATTGAGGTCGATGAGGACCCGGGTGCCTACGAAGCGGGCCACATTCCGGGCGCCATCAGCCTGAATTGGGTGACAGAGCTTCGCAGCGGGACTCGCCGTGACTTCATCGAGCGCGAGGCGTTGGGCGAGCTGCTCGGTCGCAAGGGCGTGTCCAGCGACCAGGAGATCGTTCTCTACGGCGGCAACAACAACTGGTTCGCCACCTACGCCTACTGGCTCTTCAGCCTGCGCGGCATCGAGAACGTCACGGTGCTGGATGGCGGGCGCAAGAAGTGGGAGCTCGAAGGCCGTCCGCTGACGAAGGACGTGCCCGCCACCACGCCCACCAAGTTCAAGCTTGGATCGGAGCGGCCCGAGCTGCGGAAGCAGCGTGACGCCGTCCTGACGATGCTTGATCACGGTCACGCCAGGTTCGTCGATGTGCGCTCGCCCGAGGAGTTTCGCGGTGAGCGGATCACTCCCGACCACCTGCCAAACGAGGGCGCGCAGATCCCGGGCCACATTCCCGGCGCTGCCAACATTCCCTGGTCGCGCGCGGCGAACGAGGACGGCACCTTCAAGACTGCCGACGAGCTGCGCGAGCTCTACTCCTCGGCCGGCGTGGTCGCTAACGGACCCATCGTCACCTACTGCCGCATCGGCGAGCGCGCCAGTCACACGTGGTTCGTGCTCGACCGGCTGCTCGGCTTTCCCGGCGTGAGCAACTACGACGGCTCCTGGACTGAGTACGGCAGCCTCGTCGACGTGCCGGTGGAGCGCTAAATGATCATCGCGATCGTCGGTGGCGGTGCTGCTGGGGCAGTCACCGCCATCTCGATCCTCCGGCAGCCGTCGGTGCAGCCCAGGCGCGTGGTCGTTGTAGAGCCATCGACGCGCCTGGGCGACGGTGTGGCGTACGGCACCGAAAACGCCTCTCACCTGTTGAACGTTCGTGCTTCGAAGATGTCGGCGATCGCGGATGATCCCGGCCACTTCCTCGCGTGGGCACGAAGCCATGGCATAGCGGAGAGCGGCGACGAGTTCGTGCCGCGGCTGCACTACGGCCGCTACCTGCGCGACACGCTCCTGTCGGCCATAGCGTCCGCGCCGCTGAACGCAACCTTCGAGCACATGCGCGGCACCGTCACACAGGTCCGGCCGGCCGAGCGAGGGGACCAGCTGGTGCTGACACTCGACGATGGCTCTGACGTGCGGGCCGATCAGGTGGTCCTGGCCACGGGCAACACGTTTGCGCCACCAGCCTGGTTGCCGGACCATCCTGGTGCGGTCGGAGACCCGTGGCGGCCCGGCGCGGTGGAAGCGCTCCGAGATGCCCGCAACGTTCTGATCGCCGGCACGGGTCTGACCGCCGTTGACACGGTCCTGACCATGCGCGACTCAGGCTTCAAGGGCACCGTCCATCTCGTCTCGACGCACTGCCTCTTCCCGGCAAGTCACAGCGACACGCCGCTGCCGAGCTGGCGGGCCGCCATCACTCCTCCCGACGGCGAGCCACTCACCGCTCGCTCCCTGGTTCGCGGCATGCGCGCGGACGCCGCGCTCGCGACCGATTGGCGCCAGGCCGTCGACTCGATTCGTCCGTTGACGGTGGAACTGTGGCGCGGCCTCCCGCTCAAGGAGCGCAAACGTTTCCTGCGCCACGCGTCGCGCCAGTGGGAGGTCGGCCGCCATCGGATGCCGCCACAGGTGGCTGCCGCAATTGCCGATTTGCGCGAGGCCGGCCGGCTCACCTCGGAACGCGGCCGTATCGTGAGCGTCGAGCCCGTTGGCAAGTCGCTACGAGTGACGACGCGTCACGCTCGCGACACCAGGACCAGGGATGTCGACGCGGTCATCAGCTGCATCGGCCCAAGCAGCGACCCGCAAAGCCATCCACTGCTGGCCAGCATGTTGGATTCCGGCGTCGCCGTCCGTCATCCGCTCGGGATCGGGCTGGACGTCAATTCGGTCGGTGCCATTCGCAGACCGGACGGCTCGGCGTGGCCAACTCTCTGGGCCGTTGGTCCGCTGCGCAAGGGTGCCGAGTGGGAGTCCACGGCCATACCCGAGATCCGTGTCCAGGCCCGCGACCTCGCGGCAGACCTGCTCCGCAGTCAGCCGACCTCGCCCTGGCTTGGTCCGCTCGACGTCGGGGCGCTTCCCCTCAACTACCGATAAGGAGCTGGTCCACGTGTCAAACCTGACGCCTCCTGCCCGGCAGGTCGATCCCCGCGGCCAGCGTTTTGGTGCCGGCGTGTCGGTCGTAGTGCTCGCGGTCGCCTTCCTCGCAAACCTGCCCTGGCTGGCCATGCTGGTCGGTCTGAATCTCGCGATCTCGGCGGCCTTCGGGACGCGTTTCTTCCTGCCCGGACGTGCCTGGCCCGTCGTTCGCAATCTCCTGAGGCTGGGACCGACCGAGCTCGAGCACGAATATCCACCCCGATTCGCCCAAGCCCTGGGCGCGACCTTCCTGGGACTCGCTGCGGTCTTCTTCCTGCTCGGTCTCGAGCCAGTTGGCTGGCTCTTGACGGGCGCGGTTGCAGCGCTGCAGACACTCCTGGCCGCGACTGGCATCTGCGTCGGTTGCCGCCTCTATTTCATGCGCTGGTGGGTGCCCTCAGTGTTCGCAACCCTTTTCCGCCGGTCGGACGGGAACCGCCTCGAGGTTCCTGCAATCCACCGGGTCGCCTGACTCATGCAAGAACACAACGACAGAGGACTGAATTTGATGGATATCGAGACCTTCCTGACGCCCGGACTCGGTGACGCGACCTATCTCGTCGCGTCGGACGGTGAAGCGGCGCTGATCGACCCGCAGCGCGATTGGTGGCGGTTCGTTGACGCGGCCGAGCGCTGGGGCTGGCGCATTACCCATGTCCTGGAGACGCACGTTCACAACGACTACGTGAGCGGCGCCACGCAAATTCGCGAAGCCACGGGCGCGGAAATCGTCGCTCCGGCACGCGGGGCATATGAGTTCCCGTGGCGAAAAGCCGACGACGGCTATTCGGTGGCGATAGGCAACCTGAACCTCGTTGCCGCGGCCACGCCCGGCCACACGCCCGAGCACCTGTCTTGGCAGATCGTGCCCGTCGGCTCAACCGAACCAACAGCGGTGCTGACCGGCGGCAGCCTGCTCGTGGGAAGTGCCGGTCGATCGGACCTGCTCGGTCCGACGCGGATGCCCGAGCTCGCGGAGGACCAGTTCCACTCCGTCCAGCGCCTGGCCTCGCTCCCGGATCACGTTCGGATCCTGCCAACCCACGGCGCCGGCTCGTTCTGCGTGACCGGTCCGGCCCGCCCGGAGCGGGAGTCGACGATCGGGATCGAGCGCAGGCGTAACCCATTTCTGCAGGTCGCGGACAGCGATGCGTTCAGGCGGTTGATGCAGGAGCGCCTCGGCAAATACCCGGCGTACTACGCCCACGTGGCCGATATCAACCGCCGCGGCCCGGCACGGCGCGACACAGTCAGCCTCGCCCACGGAGTTGACGCCGACCAGGCTCGTTGAGCTCGTCGATGCCGGCGCCCGCGTGGTGGATGGGCGCGACCGCTACAGCTTTGCGCGGGGACACGTGCCGGGCGCGATTCACGTCGAGCCCACCGATCAGTTCGGGAGCTGGGTTGGTGCGGTCGTGCCGTTCAACGCACCGATCGTGCTGATGGTGGACTCCACCGACGCGACGCTCGTTCCTGAGCTCGTCACCCAGCTGTGGCGGATCGGCTACGAGCGCGTGATCGGCTTCGTCACCAGTGGAATCGAGTCATGGGAAGAGGCAGGACGGATCGCCGAGCGTCACCAGACGCTTTCCGGCGACGACGTCGTGCGCGAGATCGGCACGGGCGACGGCCGTGCGGTCCTGGACGTGCGTCAGCCAACCGAGTGGCGTGAAGGCATCATTCCCGGGTCGCGCACGATCTTTGCCGGCGACCTGCCCAACGAGCTTCAAGACCTTCCGCGCGACCGGACGTGGACGGTCGTCTGCAGGTCGGGCGCGCGGGCATCGATCGCTGCCAGCGTGCTGATGCGCGCCGGTTATCGGGCTCGCGTCGTGACCGAGGGTGGAGTCCCCGAGGTGCTCGAGGGCCTGGATCGACAGCGCGCGACGGCTCGGACCAAGCCGGCAGTCAGCCGGGCGCTGGCAGGCGCCAATCAATAGCTCGACCGGCTAGGCATCGTGACGGCCTCCTCCTGCGCGATGCCTGCCCTCAGAGCAATCCATCTGGTCGGGCCCCGGCTGCCCTGGGGCTCGACCAGACCTCAACTGTTTCGGCTGAGTCGGGCGCTAATACTCGGTATCCCCGAACGCCACCCTCCCGTCGTTGAGACCTAGCTTGATGCTGTTGTATTTCGTGCTCGTCCCAGCAGTGAGAACGCTGCCGTCTGGACGTGTTACCACGAAATAGGCCTGAGCGAAACCTACGAACGCGGCAGTGGAACCACGTACGAGACCTTGTCCGGTCATCCCGTCTGCACCCTGTGCGGTGATTCCCAGGAACAACAAGAACTTCTTCTTTGGATCAGACGGCAGAGCCGCTTCGATGAGTGCAGCCTCAACCAAAGGCGACACGCCCTCTGAGTCGACTTTCGTAATTGCCTGGATGTAGGCGTCAAAACCGGTCACAAGGTCACCGCCAGTTGCGGTGATTGGATCGACTGGCGGCGTCTCAGGTGGTTTCTGCGGTGGTGACGGCCGTTTCGTCAGCGACTCCGTATCGGCAGGCGGGTTCTGAGTGCCGTTGCCGTTGTCCGGCGTCCCATCGCCGGGCGCATCCTTCGTACCGTTGTCCTTGGCGAGGGTCCCTCCAGTCGGGGGCGGGGGCGTAGGCGGAGGCGTCGTCCTTACCCTGTGCGCGATCGCGAACTGGTCCCGCGCAATGGTCGCCTCCATCACGAGGTCTAATAGGCTTGAGGTCTCGATCCTCTCGAACCGCGGCCACCTGACGGTGATCGGCGCGTCCAGCAGACGATCGATTACTGCGGCCACCAGCGCAGTTCGGTCCAGCGAAACAGCTTGGGCATGTATCGCATAGCGCGACTGCAGCGCTCCCACCAGTTCGACTCCGAACTTGGCGAGTGCCCCAGCGGTGTTGACGGCCAGCGTCAAGGCACCTAAGGCCGGAACCGCCATCGCGGCCACCAGCTGCTTTGTTGCGGCCATCTGCACCTGTTCGTTTTCCTGCCTAAATATCGAAGCTGATGCGACCGACATCGTCATCGGTAAGCGTGACGAGCGGGGTGTTGGCAACAAATGTTGTTCGATAAGCCTCGAGACGCTCGCGGATTTCAACCGCTGATAACGTGGCCAGAGCCAACGATGGCGAATCGATCACGTAAACCGACGCGGCGCCGTCGCGTTTCGCTTGGGCCTCGCGTTCGAGCTGATCCAACCGGGCCTGATCAGTGGTGGGATTGGATCCTTGGTAGTACTCGACGATGGCCGGTAGCCTCGATCGGGTCGGTGGCAACTCAATTCCAGTGATCGCGGCGGCGACGCGACTGCCGATCGCGAATCCAACGGATTTGAGTGATCGCGCCGACGCCAGAGCTGCCGTCGCCTTGCCAGCGCCGTCTCCAACCTTCACTTCGCGGTCGCTGGGCGGCTTGATTTCGTCGAGTGACGGCGCCTCAGGGCGTCCGGCTTTATCGCTCCCGGCGTCTGCTTCAGCCTTGCGTTTCCCTAACTCAGCGAGAGTGGCGGCCTTCAGCGCATCCAGGACGTCGCGGTCAGTCGCCAGCTCCGGCGGGATCGAGGGAGCTGCCTCTTCTGTCGTCGAGTCGTCGGCCGGCTTGTCTTTCGAATCCTTATCGTCGGTCATCGCAATACCCCTCCGTTACAGAAACCTCTGCACGCGGGCGGGCGCACCCGTTTCGACCTGGGTTTGGACGGTGTCCACTCGCCCCAAACTGCCTTGACCGGTACGAGCGACGCTAGCAGCAGTGTCCATCCCATTTCCTGTTCAAGGCGCTTGCGTTTGCTTGATCAAATGGCGCTGCCGCCGACGCGACGCACTTTCAGCCACGCTACGCTGAGCTCATGGATCGAGAGCTAGTTCAAACCCACGCTCAGGCGCTCTGCGACGCCTTGATGGCAGGCGACATGGAACGGGCGGCCGAAGACTTCAGCCCGGAGCTGCATTCCAACCTCGGCCAATTCGTCTCGTTGCTGCCGCTGCCCCTCACCGAGGCGACCGTGGAATCGGTCGAGCAGACCGCCTCGGGCTACGTCGTGGTCATCCGTGCTGTCGGCGAAAACGACACGGTGAGGATGCAAACACGGTGGAAGGACCGCGATGGCAGCCCGACCATGGTTGAGGCCAGCCATATCGTCGAGCACGTCGAGCCCCCGACCGCCGCGGAGGAGGAGCCCGAGTAGCCGTGTCCGAAACACCCACTGCCCTGAGCTTCACCATCAAGCGAACCATCGATGCGCCCATCGACGCCGTCTGGAACGCCTGGTCAGATTCCGAGATGGTCAAGCAGTGGTGGGGTCCGGATGGCTTTACCGCGCCGATCTGCCGGATGGATTTCCGCGAGGGCGGGACGACGCTGGTGAGCATGAAGTCGCCAGATTTCGGCGAGATCTTCAACACATGGACCTACTCGCGCATCGAGCCCAAGCGGCGGATCGAATTCGTCAATCGCTTCGCGGACGCCGACGGAAACCAGGTCGAGCCGAGTTCGATCGGAATGCCACCCGACGTGCCCTCCGAGGTACCCCATGTGGTCACATTCGAGGACCTGGGCAACGGACGGACCGAGATGTCGATCACCGAGAGCGGATACCGCTCACAGCAGTCGCTCGAGATGTCGAAACAGGGACAGGAGCAGGTCATCACCAAGCTTGCGGCCAGCGTCGAGAAGCCGCGCGGCTGAGCCGATACCGCCGCCCACACCGAAGGAGGCGGCCAGACCCACTGGCGTTTCGCTCGGCCCGGGCTTCTCGTCATGTAGCATTTTTGTGCTACTCTGCGGCGATGCTGAAGCAAGTTCGCTTGCGCAAGGCTGGAGGATCGGTCAGCGCCACTCTGCCCAAGGAAATGGCCGACCGACTGAACGTCGCTGCCGGCGACGAGATATTCGCCGTCGAGACAGCAGACGGGATCCTGCTCAGCCCGTACGACGAGGCCACGCTGCGGGCCGTTGTCAGCGCCCGCCGCATTGCCAAGCGCTATCGCGGGGCGCTGCGCAAGCTTGCCCAATAGCCCGGACCGCGAGCCGACGTGGCTCACGCGCGTGGCGATCGACGTGATCCATCACGACCAGCTCGCCGAACATGGAGGTTTGGCCGGGATCCGTGATGAAAACGCGCTCGAGGCGGCGCTTGCCCGGCCGCGAAACAAGTGGCTGTATGAAGGCACTCGCGACATCTCGACGCTGGCCGCTTCCTACGGTCACGGCCTGACGCGTGCCCACCCGTTCGTCGACGGCAACAAGCGCACCGGCTTCCTGGCCATGGCCGTCTTCCTGGAGGTTCACGGACTGACGCTGACATCCAGTGACGACGAGGTCGTTCAGATTGTCACCAACGTCGCGACCGGTTCGATCTCGGAAGACGAGTTGGCTGTCTGGATCGCGGAGAACACGCAACCGACCGACTGAGCGGTCAGAGTGGTGGAGCCCAGGTGTAGGCTCGTTTGGTCAACTCCTGCCGTCCGGAGGCCGCGTGCCCTGGCTGCGAACGACAGTTGCGTTCATTGCGGGACTGTTCGTCGCGCTGCTGGTCGGACTCGTACCTCCCGATCTGATCGCCACGCTGCGTGAATGGGCTGGCCGCCCCGGTCCAGACGGAAATGAGCCACGTCCCGACGGGAGCCGACGGCGGTGACGGACAACCCTCGATCGACTGATCCCAATCGCACTTGGGCAGGCCGCCTCACCAGGCTTTTGGGCGGCGTGTTGGGCGGAGAGCCCAACCGGATCAGGACGGCCGACGAACCGCACGATCCAATCCCGCCAAACGAGTCACCCGCCGCGCCGGCCGATAACGACGCCGACAAGCCAAGCCCAGGCTCGCCGTCCCAAGACACGAGCTGAACCAGATAGGCAAGGGCGCGGCCGAGACGCTCCATCTCGTCGAACAGCTGCCGGCTGGACATAGCCTTGCGCGCAGCGGTGCGGCTCATGGCGCTGACAGTTTGATTTCGCTGGTTCGCGGCGAGCCCAACGGGGCCAAAATGGGTCGATGGACGTCCAGAGCGAGCGGCGGGTAATCAGCGCTCTCTTCGTTGACGTGGTCGGTTCGACCGACCTGATGATGCGCCTCGGGCCCGAGGTGATGCGCCGGCGGCTCGCTCAGGCGTTCAACGAGATGAGCGCGCGCATCACTGAGAACGGCGGAACGGTCGAAAACTACGCCGGCGACGCCATCTTCGCGATCTTCGGTGCGCCAACTGCCCATGCCGATGACCCCGTGCGGGCACTTCGAGCTGCGCTTGCCTGCGTCGACTGGTCGAGCGCGCCTGAAGGCGATGAACGACTCGCCGTTCGCGTCGGTGTCGAAACCGGCGAGGCGCTGGTGGATCTAGAGGCCGTCGATCGGGCTGAACGCATGGCCATCGGCCCGTGCGTCAACATCGCCGCCCGGCTTCAGCAGTATGCAAATCCTGGGGAAGTCCTGGTCGGGACAGGCGCCTATGCGGCAACGACGAATTTTGCCCGCTATGAGGCACTGGGCGACATCGAGCTGAAGGGCCTCGGCTCCGTGTCGGCTTGGCGTCTTCTCGATCTGGCCATGGCGGACGAAGGCCCGTCTATCCCGTTGATCGGTCGGGATGTTGAGCTTGACCGGCTCATCAGCGCCGCAGATCAGTCCGCGCGGGGCGAACAGATGCTGGCGGTCGTGGTTGGCGACCCGGGCCTCGGCAAGTCACGCCTCGTCGAGGAGTTTCTTGCCGGCCGTGAGAAAACATCGAGTCGCATCCTGGAGATCCGATGCCGTCCGGCCGGCGAGGAGGGGTTCAATACGCCGCTCCGTCAGCTGGTCGAGGCGGACGTACCAGCGGCGAGCCCAGAGAAGGTTCGCGAGCGGCTCTCGTCGCTCCTGAGCCCAGATGATGCCGATCTCGCCGCCGTCCCGATCCTGCATAGCGCGGGCCTTGAAACGAACGCAGCGTTCCAGGCGATCACCAGATACGAACAGCGCGAAACCATCGCCGAGGCTTGGCGCCGGTACCTGAGCGCCGTGGCGCGAGAGCAGCCGATCATCCTGGCAGTCGAGGACATGCACTGGGCCGACCCGGTGCTCATCAGGATGGTCGACCACCTGACTTCGACCGGTACCGAACCGATTCTCGTGGTTGCCACGGCACGGCCCGAGTTCGTTGGCAGCGCGCATCTGGCCGTGTCGGAGCATCGGATCCTGATCGAGCTCCAGCCCCTGGATGCCAGCTCCGCCGACGCCCTGGCCGAGGCGACACGAGGAGAAGTGGCCGGGCTTGATCGGGCCGCGGGCAACCCGCTGTTCATCATCGAGCTCGCTAGGGCGCGCAGCGCTGGGACGTCCACCACAGATCTGCCTCTGACAATTCAGGCTGCCATTGCCGCCCGTCTCGATGAGCTATCGATCGACGAGCGGCAGCTGCTCCAGCACGTATCGGTGGCCGGTCAGAGCTTCAGCGCACGAGACGCGGCTCTCCTCGCGGACAGGGAACCTGCCGAGGTCGCCGGCATGCTTGGGCGGTTGGTGCACCTTGGCTTCGTTGAGCCTCTTGGCGCGCGAGTACCAGTTCCACCATGTGCTGATCCGCGATGTCGCCTACGGCCGCCTGCCACTGACCACGCGGATGTCACTCCACGCCCGTTACGCCGAACGGGGTGTTGGGCGCGACGACGTCGTGGCGCGCGCCCACCAGCTGTGGGAGGCGACCAATCCGGCCGTCGCGGAAGCCGTCTGGGAAAGCGGCGCGCAATACAAGGAGCTCCGCCAGCAGGCATTCGACGCACAGCTGGCAGCGGGCAGGCAGCTCGAGTCATGGAACCAGTACGAGCAGGCCGAAGTCGCGTATTCGCGTGCAGTCGAGCTTGCGACGGACGCCGCGCAGCGGGGGCACGCTCTTGCGGAGCAGGGTCGAGTGATGGCCCGCCAGGGCAAGGGCGACGATGCATGGACGGCTCGTTTGGCGGCAATCGATGCATATGCCCACGCTGAGACGGATGCGCCGGCTGTGCTGTACGCCGACATGCTCGAGATCGCGACACTGAACTGGGGGTATTTCCACCAAGTACCAAGCGACGACGACATCAAGAGGCTGCTGGACGACGGCATTCAGGTCGCCGAATCGGGTGCCGACGATGTCTCGTTGGCCCGATTGCGCATGGAGTCGGCCGCCTACTTCGGTGATGCCTCAGGTGTTGGCGACGTAATGGCCAAGCTGGACAGTCCGGACGCCGTGAGATTTGCCGACGCCGCGCATAGGTCTGCGCAAGTGCTGATGTGGAGCGGCGACTTCACGCGCTCGCTTCAGATCTACGGCCGAGTCTTCGATGACCTGCTGCCCCGGGGCGGTTTGATCAACGAGCCCGAGGCGTTCATCTGGTACGGCTTGGATGCATTCCTGGCGGGCGACCTCGAACTCGCAGCCTCCCTGGTGAAGCGAGCGGAAGCGGATCTCGCCAAAGGACGCAGCGCGCACACGTCCTCGCACGTTCTGGGACTGACGGCGCTGAATTCCATTGGCCGCGGCGATTGGCAGGAGCTCGCGCGGATCGCTGATGAGATGGAGCAGCTGCTGGTCGTCAACCCCGACAACGCGTTCTGCTTGATTGGTGGCGCCGCGGTCGGGTACGGCGGTGTTGGACGAATCATTGCCGGCGTTCCTCTGCCGAATGACCTCGCCGCGGAGGCCGCGAGAATGATCGAAGAGTCGCGAGCTGGTCCAGGCAAGCTCGGTGATGCTGCCCGAGGCGATGCTCGGCGACGAGGAGGCCGTCGAAAAGGGCTACGGGGCCTACGCACCCGGGCTTCGACTATTCGATCGGGCCGCTGCCTGGGACGTCCTCCATCTCACGCCCGCCATCACTGCCGTGATGCTCGAGCAATGGGAGAGGCTGGACGGTCCACTGGCACGCCTCGATCAGTGCGCCCAGGGAGGCAGCCGACTGGCCGCCGCCGCCGCTTCGGCAGTTCGCGAGGAACGAGCCGCCGCGGCTGATCCTGCAGCAGCGCCCAAGCACGCCGCTTTGGTGAGTCTCGGTTACGAGGGCTTCAGCGAGCTACTGAAATTCCGCGCTCGGTCCTCGGAAAGTAACGTAGCGGTAAAGTCGTTCTCATGAGAAGAACCATTGCGCGCACGAGCGACGTTCAGCCGGGGCACGTGCCGGCGTTCGAGATCGGTGAGGATGGCGTCGTACCGGTTGGCCGGAGTCGGATCCCGCTCCTGAAGGCGGCCGGGATCGGTCGCTCCAAGGAAACGCGAATCACCCTTGCGAACGTGGCAGGGACGTTCTATGCCATCGACGACACGTGCACCCACAGGGGTTGCTCGCTGGGCGACGGAAAGCTCGACGCGTCCACGCTCCAGTGTGCCTGTCACGGCAGCCGCTTCGACGTCACGACCGGTGCCGTCGTGCGTGGTCCAGCCGAAGACCCCGTGCGCAGCTACCCCGTCCACGTCGACAACGGCGAGGTCCAGGTCGACCTATAGCCACCTAGGAGGTCGCTCAGCCAGGCAGTAGAGCTTCCTGCAGGGCCTGGGCGAGCCAGTCCCGGTATTTGTCGGACGTCCACCCGCGCTCGATTACCAGCAGGTCGTGTACGGCGAGCGAACAAAGGGTCCAGCAAACATCGCGGGCATCCTCCACCGACAGGCCTGCGCGCAGGGCGCCGCGCTCGGCCAAGAGGCCAACCAAGCGGCCCTGACCGCGCAGCCGCCACGCTTCCATCTCATCCCACAGCGCGCCGAGTTCGGGTCTGCCGATCGTGCATCACGCAGTGCGCGCAGCAGTGGCCCTGATCGGCGGTGAATGCCGGGTTGCGTCGCGGCGTACAGCTCGAGCTGGCGTCGCGGGTCCTGCTCTTCGATAACGGCGCGGATCGCCGGACGCTCCTCGACTGGGACGTCAGCTCGAGTCGGGCCTCCTGCGATGGCCGATTCGACGACCGCTCTGAACAAGCTCCGCCTTGCTGCCAAACGAGCGGTAGATCGTCTCGACGACCACGCCGGCCGCCGATGCGATCGCCGGCATTGACGTCGCCGTGTAACCACCTTCGCGGAACAGGGCCCCTGCCGCGGCCATGATGTCGCGTCGTGTCTGCTCCGCCTGCTCCTGCCGACGCACCGAGTCGTATTTGCGCCGGGGCTTGACATCCTCTGGCATTAAGTAGAATACTCCTGACTCGAATACAGGACCGTACTAGTGAATAGTAGCAGCCACCCACAAAGGAGAACGGGGATGTCCGAAGTCGACGAGAACAAGGCGAAGGCCCGCAGAACGTTGGAGGAGATCATGCCTGCCTGCGATGTCGCGGGGCTGGAAGAAACAACCGCCGTCGACATCGTGGCACACGGGGCGCGGCCCGGGGAGCCCGCAGGTATCGAGGGGGTCAAGCGCACGATGATGTGGCTCGCCAGCGTCTTCTCAGATCAGCGTTGGGAGATCCACCAGGTCATCGGGGAGGGGGACACCGTGGTGCTGTATTGCACCCATCACGCTCGGCACACGGGCGAGCTCATGGGGATTCCGCCCACCAATCGAGAAGTCGCCTACGACTACGTCCAGATATTGAAGTTCCGCGATGGCAAGGCAGTCGAGCACTGGAGCGTGCGCGACGACATGACCCTCATGCGCCAGCTCGGCGTCCTGCCCGAGCGAGCTGCCGCGGCCTGACAGCTGATCGGCGCTGGCCCGAACGAGGCGTGAAAGTCGACGCCGTTCTCGCCGCTGGTTGCAGGAGCTAGTCGGATGTCGTGGTCGTCCCGATTCCATCGCTGGCGGCTGACCTCATTCGCGTCGGCGCTGTTTGAGGTGGTTCTGCCAGCACTTCGCGTAAGTCGCGGCTTCCTCGCCGCGTCCCGGGTCGATCCGATAGGTGCGTTCTGCCCAGTCGATGACGCTCTCAATCTCGTCGTTGAGCCCGCAATGCTGGGCCTCGGCGAACGAGTACTGAGGCATCAGCACCACGAACAGCTCGGCTGGCCATGCCCGGCCGCGAGCATTGCTGGGATGCCGTTTTTCAGCACCAATGGCAGCTGGGCCTCGCTGCCGTCTCCGTTCTCGCTGTAGCCGTGGAGGAATATGAGCAGCGGGCCCGGTGGCACAAGGTCGTGCTGGGCGGCAGGTATGAGAGGACTCCGACGTCGTTACCTTCGCTGCCGGTGGGATGGGCCGTGATGCCTTCGGGCAAAGGAGCTGGTGAGGCGGCCGCCGGCGAGGCTGGAGCGGACGTTGCGGTCGCCGTTGCAATCGGCGTGGTTGAAGCGGTCGGAGCAGCCGTGGGACTGGCCGTTGGCGCCTTGCTTTGCTGCGGTTGGCATTGTGGTGACAATCGGCGCAGGCCTGTTCGTGGTGGGCGAACTCCCGCCCGCGCAGCCCACGAGGGCAATGCACAGTCCGACAGTCCACACGAGGCGCTTCATGGCTGTGATGAGAACGCGCATTGCCCATTGAGGGAATACGACGAACATCGTATTTTTGCTGGCGTGGCCTGGGTAAATGTCCGCGATGCCGCCGCCCTGCTTGAGATCGTTCACGATGGCGCGCTCGTTGAGGGACACGACCCGTTCCCGCCCAGCGTCCTGCTCGCCCTCGCCGAGCTGATCCCATCGGACGCATGTGTCGGCTACCAGGAAGCCGACTTTGCCGGTGGCTTCCGCATCATCGAGCTCGTCGAGGTGGTCGGGATGCCCCCGTCATCGAAGACCGAGGACGCGTTCCACACTTTCGGCTGGCAGAACCCGATGCACTGCAGGCTCCACGCCCTCGATGAGGACGTGCTTCGTCTGTCGGACCTCCTCACCCGACGGCAGCGAATGAACCTTGAGTACAACGAGCTCGTTTGGAGGCAGCACGGCATCGATGACGCACTCCGCGTGTGGCTTCCCGCCCCTGCCGGCCGCGCACGCTCGATTTACCTGGAGCGAAGCGGAAAGAACTACACGGTGCTGTCTGAGAAGTTTGGCGTAATCGCGGGTTTTCGTGTCACCGGGAACCCGTTTCACCATCGAGAGCGCACTTAGTCATGAGTGCGATGCGGGTTCCTCTTGCGCCCCGCATCCGTCGCTCGACCAAGCAGGGAGCGTGACGATGGAAACGAACCGAATTACCGCGGCGCTGGCCACCGCGTCGATGTTGATCGTGGTCGCGTGTACTTCAGCGACTGGCGTGTCGACGCCACCGCTCACGACCGCGCACGCCTACGACCGCCACGCCCGCGCCCGCGGCCCCGACCTCGTCGCCGCAATCGAGTCCGACTTCGAACTCCACACCAAGTGCGGCTACTCAGCCGACCGCAACGTCAATGCAAATCCTGACGCGTCACCCAGCCGACTTCGAGCCGGCGTTCACCCTGGATGCACCTCTGGATTGGCGCGTAGTCGACGAATCCGACCGAGTCGTGCGTCCTTGTTGGCCCCGACTCGGTGGGTTCGATTGGCCTGCAGGTCAACCCGATCATCGGCAGTGATGAGAACGACTGCGAAGGTCTCGCTGCGCCGGACGGAGCCACGAGTGTCAACGGGATCGTCGCGTCGGTCAGCATGAACCCGAAACTCGCTGACGTCCAACCCACACGCCATATCGATCGAGCGACACCGCGGGTCAGGCAATCGACGTAGAGCTCGCCCCCGACTGGACGGGCACCTGCAGCTGGAGCGGTGGTCAGCCCGCGACGCTCATGCTCACGACCCAGCACGCGTCGACGGCATGGGCGCGTGAACAACGGGCGCCGTGCTGCGTCCTGGACTTCGAACTGGGCCCGCCGGAATGGATCATGGCAACCAGGACCGTTTTCCGACCGGATGCCGGCGACGACGAGGGCACCCTCGACGAGCTGATCGCCGAGCGAATCGCCGACCGAAGCCGCTGGCCAAGGGGCTAGCCGCGGGAGAGGCGTTCTCCGGGCAGGGAGTTCGGGCGAGACGAGCCGTAGCGACGAACCTGAGCCGTGCGACGATGCCTGAGCGCGGTGCCGAATGGCGGTTGTCCCGATTCCAGCGCTGGGGCGGTCGATTTCCTCGAGCGCCCGTGTGCTGAGGACGAGACGGCTGCTGGCCGAAGCCCTGGGGTCGGTTCTGGGTCGACTGGCCCTTGGCCGGCTGATCGAAGCCTGATGGGCTGCGGGCGGATCGATCGGTCGGGCGCGAAGCCTTCGACGATCTCGGTCTCGATCTTGTGCCCGAGCAGGCGCTCGATGTCGTCCAGGAGTGGTCCTTCGTCGACGCAGACGAGCGAGATCGCGTCGCCTTCGATGCCCGCCCGGCCGGTGCGCCCGATGCGGTGCACGTAGTCGGACGGCACCATCGGCAGCTCGAAGTTGACGACGTGGGGGAGGGACTCGATGTCCAGCCCGCGCGCGGCGACCTCGGTCGCGACCAGGATGGCCACCTTGTTGTTCTTGAACTGCTGCAGGGCGCGCATGCGCTGCGGCTGGCTCTTGTTGCCGTGGATGGCGACCGCGGTGATGCCGTCCTGGCCCAGCTGCTCGGCGAGGCGATCGGCGCCGTGCTTGGTGCGCGTGAAGACGAGCGCCTGGTAGATGCGGCCCGACTTGACGAGCTGGCTGAGCAGCTCGCGCTTGCGGCTCTTATCGACCGGGATGACCACCTGGCGCACCAGCTCGGCCGACGTGACCTTGGGCGTGATCTGAACGAAGGCCGGATCCTTCATGAAGTCAGCGGACAGGCGCTTGATCTCGGGCGCGAGGGTCGCGCTGAACAGCAGGTTCTGTCGCTGCTGCGGGAGCAGCGCGAGGATCTTCTTGATGTCGGGCAGGAAGCCCATGTCGAGCATGCGATCGGCCTCGTCGAGCACCAGCACCTCGACCCGTGACGAGGTCGATCGTGCGCTGGTTGACGTGGTCGAGCAGCCGGCCCGGCGTGGCGACCACGATCTGCGGACCGTGGCGCAGGCGGGTTACCTGGCCGTTGAAGCCGACGCCGCCGTAGATGGCGGTCGAATTGACCGGCCTCGTCCGACTATGCGTGCGGACGCTCTGCTCCACCTGGGAGGCCAGCTCACGCGTGGGGGTGAGGACGAGCACGCGGACGGGGTGCCGGTAGCCCTGCTTGTGGTGGGGCTCGGCGGCGGCGCGCTTGTTGAGGCGCTGGAGGATCGGCAGCACGAACGCGGCCGTCTTGCCGGTGCCCGTCTGGGCGCCCGCGAGCAGGTCGCGACCGGCAAGGACGTGGGGGATGGCTTCGCGCTGGACAGGCGTGGGCTCGGTGTAGCCCTGCTCAGTGACAGCGCGGAGTAGCTCGGGCGACAGCCCGACTTGATCGAAGGACACGAAAAATTGCTCCTGACGGCCCGCCCACACTCGGTGGGGATCGGTCAGGGCTTGACTAGGGGATCGAGATCGAACGGAAACTCCGGGGCGCCGACCGAAGGCGCCTCAACGAACACGAGGAGCCCGAAGGGTAACAGGATTTGCCCGAACATCTGTTCACCTCCCATCGGCGTGCGAAGCGGCTCCTGGGATAACCGTCCGCAGGCGCCGGTCCGCCTGCTGATCAGGTACCCGTATCCTGCGGAGGCCGGCCCATCGGTCGGAAACCTGCTCAGGGAGGCGGAGGGGTCAGTTGATGGCAGATCGAGCCAAGGAGACGCAGCGCGCAGAGCTTCACAAAACCATCTGGCGGATCGCCAACGACCTGCGCGGGAGCGTCGACGGCTGGGACTTCAAGACCTATGTCCTGGGCATCCTCTTCTATCGGTTTATCTCGGAGAACCTCACCGCGTACATCAACAGACTCGAGCGGGAAGCTGGTGACCCCGACTTCGAGTACTCCGGCCTGAGCGACAAGGACGCCGAATTCGGACGCCATGACACTGTCGATGAGAAGGGCTTCTACATTCTCCCGTCGGAGCTCTTCACGAACGTCCGCAAGCGAGCCGCAGCCGACGAGAACCTCAATGAGACGTTAGAGCGAACCTTCGCCAACATCGAGGGTTCCGCTGTAGGCAGCGACAGCGAAGACGATCTCAAGGGTCTCTTCGACGATCTAGACGTCAACAGTGCCAAGCTGGGCAATACGGTTGCGAGACGCAACGAGAAGCTCGTCAAGCTTCTCGACGCCATCGGTGACCTGAACCTAGGCGGCGAGTTCACAGACAACACCATCGACGCCTTTGGTGATGCGTACGAGTACCTGATGACGATGTACGCCTCGGCCGCGGGCAAGTCCGGTGGCGAGTTCTTCACGCCCCAGGAAGTCAGCGAGCTGCTCGCTCGGATCACAGTGGTCGGCAAAACCTCCGTCAACAAGGTCTATGACCCCGCTTGCGGTTCGGGGTCACTGTTGCTCAAGTTCGCCAAGGTGCTCGGGAGGGACAACGTCCGTCAGGGCTTCTTTGGTCAGGAGATCAACCTGACCACCTACAACTTGGCCCGGATCAACATGTTCCTGCACGACGTGAACTACGAGAAGTTCAGCGTCGCCCACGGCGACACCCTCATCGATCCTGCGCACTGGGACGATGAGCCCTTCGAGGCGATCGTTTCCAATCCGCCCTACTCAATTAAGTGGGACGGCGACGCCAATCCGCTGCTGATCAACGACCCGCGTTACGCCCCTGCCGGCGTGCTCGCGCCCAAGTCGCGCGCGGACCTAGCCTTCACCATGCACATGCTCTCGTGGCTCGCGGTCGACGGCACGGCCGCCATTGTCCAGTTTCCGGGTGTTCTCTATCGCGGCGGCGCAGAGGAGAAGATCCGCAGGTACCTGATCGACAACAACTACGTCGACTCGGTGATCCAGCTGCCGCCCGACCTGTTCTTCGGCACCACGATCGCCACCTGCATCGTCGTACTCAAGAAGTCCAAGAAGGACAACGCCGTCCTGTTCATTGACGCTTCGGCGCAGTTCACCCGGATCGGCAACAAGAACAAGCTGCTGCCAGAGCACCAGGAGCGCATCCTCGGTGCATTTACGGCCCGAGAAGCAGGCGACTACTTCGCCAAGCTGGTACCCAACGCCGACCTCGGAGCGAACGGCTACAACATCTCAGTCAATTCCCATGTTGTCGCTGAGGACACGACTGAGGCCACCGATATCCACGTGCTGAACGCCGAGATCGCGCGCATCATCGCCCGCCAATCCGAACTGCGCGCCGCCATCGATGCGATCGTGGCAGACCTAGAGAGTGACGCCGCATGAACAAGGCAGTACTCCGGAGACTTCAGTCGTGAGCCGCATCGACGACATGGTCGCCGAGCAATGTCCGGATGGCGTGACCTTCAGGTCGATTGGCGAGGTCGCGACGTGTACTGCCGGAGCAACCCCATCCAAGTCTGTTGCGGCCTACTGGGAGAACGGCACGATCCCGTGGCTCAGTTCCGGCGAGGTCAACAAAGGAACGATTTACCACGCAGATACGCTGATCTCGCGAGCCGGCTTCGATTTCCTGCAGCACAAAGATGATTCCAGCAGGTGCTGTCGTCATGGCGCTGGCTGGACAAGGGAAGACGCGCGGAATGGTCGCGCGGACCAGACTAGAGTGCTGCACTAACCAGTCGCTCGCCGCAATTGTGCCCAGCGAAGTCCTCAACAGCGACTTTTTGTACTACTTCTTGAAGACTCAATATCAGCAGCTGCGAGAGATCTCTTCAGGTGACGATGCTCGCGGCGGACTCAACCTGCAATTGATTCGCAGCTACCGCATACCCGTGCCGCCCCTCGAAGTGCAGGATGAGATTGTTCGCGTCTTGGATCAGTTCACGGAACTAGAAGCGGTGCTCAATTCGGAGCTCGAAGCGGAGCTCCAAGCGCGACGCCGTCAGTTCGCGTACTTTCGGAACCAGCTCCTGACCTTCCCAGAGGCGCGGCCCGTCCGATGGAGCACGATGGGCGACATCGCCGCTCGGGTGTCGTCTGGCGGGACTCCTTTAGTCAGCCGCGCCGACTACTACGAAGATGGCACCATTCCGTGGCTTCGGACTCAGGAAGTTCGGTTCCGAGATATCTGGGACACCGAGATGAGAATCACAGAGAGGGCGCTTAGCGAGACTGCCGCGAAGTGGGTTCCAAGGAACAGCGTGATTGTCGCAATCTCTGGTGCTACCGCGGGCCGGTCCGCCATCAACAAGATTCCGCTCGCGACCAACCAGCACTGCTGCAACTTTGAGATCGACCCGAACCAAGCGAACTACCGATACGTCTTCCATTGGGTAAGCGCACATTACGTGGACATCAGGGCGATGGGCCAAGGAGCGCGGTCAGATCTCAACACGGGCCTTATCAAGAGTGTTCCGATTGCGCTGCCGACTCTTGAGGAACAAGACCGCATCACCGGCACTCTCGACGAGTTCGATGCGCTCGTGAACGACCTCAGCATCGGTGCTTCCCGCCGAGCTCGCTGCCCGACGTAAGCAGTACGAGTACTACCGCGACAAGCTGCTGACCTTCGAGGAGAGCGCGGCATGAGCGAGGCGGCGCAGCGTCCGCTACGACCCGATCGCGGTCAGCGCCGAGAGCACGGTCGTCGCCGAGTACGTCCCCGACGCGCGCGACTGCGGTGGCGTACCAGTCCGAGGCCGAGCTTGGAGCGCGAGTTCATCGAGCTCCTGCAGTCGCAGGCGTACGAGTACCTGCCGATCACGAGCGAGGCGCAGCTCATCGCCAACCTGCGCACCCAGCTCGAAGCGCTGAACGACATCACGTTCTCCGACGCGGAGTGGGAGCGCTTCTTCGCGAGACGGATCGCGGGCGAGAACGACGGCATCGTCGAGAAGACGGTTCCGCATCCAGGAGGACCACGTCCAGCTCCTGAAGCGCGACGACGGCTCGACCAAGAACATCACGCTGATCGACAAGACAGAACATCCACAACAACCGGCTGCAGGTCATCAACCAGTACGAGATCGGCCAGGGCGACGGGCGGCGCGCAAGTACGCGCAACCGCTACGACGTCACGGTGCTCGTCAACGGCCTGCCGATGGTGCACATCGAGCTCAAGCGCCGCGGCGTCGACATCCGCGAGGCGTTCAACCAGATCGACCGCTACCAGCGCGACAGCTTCTGGGCCGGCTCGGGCCTGTTCGAGTACGTGCAGCTGTTCGTGATCAGCAACGGCACGCTGACCAAGTACTACTCCAACACCACCCGCCGCCAGCACATCAGCGAGGCGGCCGGCCGAAGCGGGCGCGCAAGACGTCGCAACTCCTTCGAGTTCACCTCGTGGTGGGCGGACGCGCAGAACAAGCCGATCCAGGACCTGACCGCGTTCGCCAAGACGTTCTTCGCCAGGCACACGCTGCTCAACATCCTGACCCGGTACTGCGTGCTGACGGCCGACCGGATGCTGCTGGTGATGCGCCCGTACCAGATCGTGGCGACCGAGCGGATCCTGCAGAGGATCGACGATCTCGACCAACTACAAGACAGCTCGGCACCGTCGCGGCGGGCGGCTACGTCTGGCACACCACCGGCTCGGGCAAGACGCTGACCAGTCTTCAAGACCGCGCAGCTGGCCTCGCAGCTGCCGGGCGTCGACAAGGTGCTGTTCGTCGTCGACCGCAAGGACCTCGACTACCAGACGATGCGCGAGTACGACCGCTTCGAGAAGGGCGCGGCCAACTCCAACACCTCGACCGCGGTGCTCAAGAAGCAGCTCGAAGACCCGAGCGCGCAGATCATCATCACGACGATCCAGAAGCTCGCGACCTTCATCAGCGCGCCAACAAGGGCCACGCGATCTACGACGGCCACGTCGTGATCATCTTCGACGAGTGCCACCGCTCGCAGTTCGGCGACATGCACACCGCGATCACCAAGGCGTTCAAGCGGTACAACCTGTTCGGCTTCACCGGCACGCCGATCTTCGCGGTCAACGCCGGCACCGGCGGCAACCCGCAGCTGAGGACGACCGAGCAGGCGTTCGGCGACAAGCTGCACACCTACACGATCGTCGACGCCATCACCGACAAGAACGTGCTGCCGTTCCGCATCGACTACGTCAACACCGATCAAGCTGCCGGCAGGCATCGACGACAAGCAGGTCGTCGGCCATCGACACCGAGCGGGCGCTGCTCGCGCCGGAGCGCGTGCGCCAGGTCGTCGGCGTACACGCTGGAGCACTTCGACCAGAAGACGAAGCGCAGCACGAGCACTACTCGCGCTGCGGCGAGCGGCGCGTGCAGCGGCTTCAACGCGCTCTTCGCGACGGCCTCGATCGAGGCCGCCAAGCGCTACTACGACCGAGTTCAAGATCCAGCAGGAGCCGCTTGCCGCCGGACCGGCGGCTCAAGATCGGCCTCATCTACTCGTACGCCGCCAACGAGGCGGTCGAGGACGACTCCCTCGACGAAGAGGGCTTCGAAACCGACGCGCTCGACCGGTCGATCGCGCGACTTCCTCGAGGATGCGATCCAGGACTACAACGCGCATGTTCGGCACCAGCTTCGACACCTCGGCCGACAAGTTCCAGAACTACTACAAGGACCTGTCGCTGCGGCTGAAGAACCGCGAGATCGACCTGGTCATCGTGGTCAACATGTTCCTGACCGGCTTCGACGCCACGACGCTCAACACGCTGTTCGTCGACAAGAACCTGCGCGCCCACGGCCTGATCCAGGCCTACTCGCGCACCAACCGCATCCTGAACTCGGTCAAGACCTACGGCAACATCGTCACCTTCCGCGACCTCGAGGAAGAGACCAACGACGCCATCGCGCTGTTCGGCAACAAGGACGCCAGCGGCATCGTGCTGCTCAAGCCGTACGGCGAGTACTACGGCGAGTACGCCGACGAAGGTCAGCGAGCTGCTCGACCGCAGTTCCCGCTCGGCGCAGCCGATCGTCGGCGAGCAGGCGCAGAAGGAGTTCATCGCCCTGTTCGGCGCAGATCCTGCGGCTGCAGAACATCCTGACGTCGTTCGACGAGTTCGCCGGCAACGAGATCCTCACCGAGCGCCAGAGCCAGGACTACCGCAGCGTCTACCTCGACCTCTACGCCGAGTTCCGCAAGGAGCAGGACGCCGACAAGGAGTCGATCAACGACGACGTCGTCTTCGAGATCGAGCTCATCAAGCAGGTCGAGATCAACGTCGACTACATCCTGATGCTCGTGCAGAAGTACCGCGAGGCGCAGGGCGACGGCGACGACAAGGAGATCCGCGCCGAGATCAGCGCGCGCCGTCGACGCCAGCCCGACGCCTGCGCAACAAGAAGGACCTCATCGAGGACTTCGTCGACTCGGTCTCGGCCAGCGGCGACGATCGACGAGGAGTGGCGCGCGTTCGTCGCGGCACGCGCGAGCGCCGAGCTCGACGCGATCATCGACGAGGAGGGCCTCAAGCCCGACGAGACGCGCAGCGTTCATCGAGACCGCCTTCCGCGACGGCGCGATCCAGACGACCGGCACCGCGATCACCAAGGTGCTGCCGCCGGTCTCGCGCTTCTCGCCGGACGGTGGTCACGGCGAGAAGAAGCAGCGCGTGCTCGCCAAGCTCGGCGCGTTCTTCGAGCGGTTCTTCGGGCTGACCGACGGGCAAAAGCTATAGAGGTATAGAGCCGACCTACAGCCGAAATCGCGGCCGGCTGGAGGAGTGCTATGCAGCCTTCGCTTAGTTGACGGCCCCGTTCCAACGGCAAGCGTTAGACGAACCGTCACGTACCCCAGTGGGCCACTAACCAAGACCCGTGGCCGCGATGGCTATGCGTCATCGTCGGGCCGATGACGTCTGGTGGGCGGGACCACGAATTCGCGGCTCTTCGTTTGTTCCCGGCATCAGGTCGTCGTATGTGTAGTAGATCGATGGCGAAATGTTTAGGTCGACCCACTTTGTGACGGCGTTAAAGTCAGTAACGACGTAGTCCATCGTTGTCAGCCACTGGGCGTAGAGGCTTTCGCGCGATACCAGAGCCGCCGGTTGAAGCAATGAGGCCTTTGCGTACGTGTGGTGCAGAGGATCAGTAAATCGGTACCGGCCATCGGGTGCCTTCGTGATGACCTCTCCACGTTCCTCGGTAGCAAGCTCTGCGAGGTATTGCGTGAGGTTCGCAGCGGGGTAGGTTGGAGTGTGCGCCCGGATCGCCTCAAGAATCTCTGCGTGGAGCATGCCGGTCAACGGACCTGCCGCAAGCGCCGTGAGGATGAGCCTGCAGTTGTCGAACTGCCTGACACGGTGACGCATCAGTGCCCTGTCGAAGGTGGCCTTCAAGCTGTCAGAGAAATCGTCTAGCCACATCTGAACAGCGTGATCAAAATCCGCCCCATCGAACCTAATGATTTCGGCCTGAATGGCGTCTACGCCCCGAGATACACACGCATTTAGCGCTAATTGGTGGGTCACCGCGGGTACCCCAACCGAATACAGGATTATGTTGTCCATAAGGTCGGACAGGTCAACGTTCAAAAGGTTCTGCCCATTGGCGATTATTCCCCTGAGCTCGTCCGCTGTCATCAACGGAACAAGGACCTCAGCGACTCGGTGGCGTATTTCGCGATCGTACTCGACCACCAGACACGCTGATTCAGTTGCACCGATCGCGATTATCTTGACAGCGGGGTAATCGGCAGCGGCGTCGCTGAAACCTTGAATGTCTGCGACAGTTGGGTATTCTCCCCTCCAGGTACCTTGTGAAAGTTCTCAACAATCCAACAGAGACCCTGCGCCCCCAAAAATTCTGCTAGCCGTTGCGGCGTTAGTTGCGGTGGTAAAACCCGCCGAGACTGCTGTGACTCTTCCCGGGATCGAGTTCCTTCAATGTTGGCGCGGAGTGCGAGGAAGTCGGCGGACAAATTCGCGCTGATCGAGCGGTCCCCGCGTGTGGTCGCGCTCTCTGAGTAGAAAGGCGCCAGCTGGTCGAACGCGTCGAGGAGTAAGGAACCGAATGTTGTTGAGGACGTGCAGCGCGTTGTGATCTGGCCCTCGTATAGCTCACGAAGCTTTGCCTGCACCAAGGTCGACTTTCCGGAACCACTTTCGCCAGAAACGACTAACTGGGTGCCAGGCGTCCTGAGGGCCTGAACTAATCGATCGTTGACCGCGGGACGCGACGAAGTTGACTCTGGCCTGCGTCGCCGGAGTAAATATCTCGTAGACGGTGTGATCTGGCGGCACGAAGAGACTAGATGATGAAGAGGAGCAGAGCGGCCGATGATGGCCGCTCTGCTCCAGCCTTACCCTCGCGGGCTCTGGTTCGTTGGCTTGAGCGAGATGCCTTTCTGGTTCGCCTTGGAATAGACGGAGCCAGGAGTGCGTCCGAGCTTCAGCCCGATGACTCGCGTCGGAGTATTGCCGCGTGCAGAGTCCTAAGCGATTTGACCTGGCTTGGAGTCCAGGCCTTGCCGGAGTTACGTGTGCTTTTGCTCACAGATACTTGTCCTCCACTGGAGCCGTTGGCGCCAGTCGCTTGACGGCCTGAACTCCTTCGTGGGCGCCAGCGCGAGTCGTGTACGACTCGCCAGAGGCCACGATCTCTCCGTTGCCGGCGATTAGTCGCCAACGGAACTCAGAGCCGCTTGGGTAGATAACGAAAACAGCCGTTCGAACGGCAGTGTGA
>CAVTQU010000010.1:0-196479 GCA_963736895.1 uncultured Chloroflexia bacterium | reverse complement strand
CGGCACGCTGTTCTGCCCAGACGAGACCGACGGCGAAGCACTTCGTGCCTGCCTGCAGGTCATGGAAGGCCTGTACGGGTTCGACCCGAACGGCACTGAGGCGAAGCCTCGCCTCGCCACCAGCTGCGACCCGAACGAAGACGGTTCCGTGTGGACCTGCCACCTCCGCGAAGGGTGTCGCATGTTCCAACTACGCGCTGACCTTCGACGCGCACGACGTCATCACGTCGTTCGCTCTGCAGTGGGATGCAGCCAACCCGCTTCACAAGGGCGGAACCAGTCAGTTCGAGTACTGGACAGGCCTGTGGGGTGGCTTCCTCAACGCGTCGCAGGTACCGGCTCCGCCGCCGGCATGAGCCGCTAACCAAGCGGAATTACTCGGAAGGGGTGTCGTGCCAGCCGGCACCCCTTTCCGTAGATCTGCGAGTAAAGATGGTTCGCTACATCATTCGGCGGCTGCTTCTCGAGCATCCCCGTCCTGTTCGGAGTCGTACTGATCGTCTTCGTGTTGGCGCGAGTGATCCCCGGCGATCCATGCACAGCGGCTCTCGGCGAGCATGCCAACCAGGAGAGCTGCGCCCGATTCAACGAGAAGATCGGCCTCCTAGAACCACTCCCCGTGCAGTTCGCGATCTACCTCAGGAGCCTGATCACATTCGACCTCGGCGACTCCATCAAGTTCGGTCGACCGGTAGGCGATCTCCTGATCGAACGAATGCCCACGACTGTGGAACTCACCATCGTCGCCCTGTTCTTGGCGATCGTGGTGGGGGTCCCGCTGGGCATCGTCGCTGCCTATCGACGCAACTCCGCGGCGGACGTCGGCTCCATGGTGTTCGGCAACCTCGGCGTATCGATCCCGGTCTTTGTTCTAGGCCTGCTCCTGGCCTATACGTTTGGGGTGATCCTGAAGGAACTCCGTTCGCGCTGCCGCCGTCTGGCGCCTGACACCAGGCTTTCAATTCCAAACTATCCAGGAGGCATGGGGACTGGAGAATCTGAGCGGGGTGCCCGACGCGATCCTTTCGTTCCTGTCCAACATGTACACCGTCAATGGCCTCGTAACGGGCCAGTTCAACCTGTTCATCGACGCCTCCCGACACTTGATCCTGCCCGCGATCGCGCTCGCCACCATTCCAATGGCGATCATCGCGCGCATGACGCGCTCCAGCCTGCTCGAGGTGCTCAGCCAGGACTACGTCCGTACCGCCAACGCCAAGGGGATGCACGCGACCGGTCATGTTGCGCCACGGTCTACGCAATGCCCTGCTGCCTGTCGTGACCGTAATCGGACTTGCCGTGGGCGGTCTCCTCAGCGGGGCAGTGTTGACGGAAACCATCTTCGGCCTCACCGGCCTGGGCCTCACCGTGTTCGAGGCGCTGACCGCGCGTGACTACATCGTGATCCATGTGGCTGATCGTCGCCATAATCTATGTCGTCGTGAACCTGATCACGGACATCAGCTACGGCTTCCTGATCCCCGGGTGAGGCTGCAATGACCGCCCCCGCAATCGACGCGACCGGCAAGCCACTTCCTGACGTCGCGGACGAAACCCGAGTCGTCCGTCGGCGTAACGTTTGGCGCCGCATCCTCGCCGAACGATCGGCACGCATAGGTCTCCTCTTGCTGGGCTTCCTGGGCCTTCGTCGCGGTTTTCGCCGACGTCATCGCCACCCACCCACCCAACCTGGCGATGATCGGCATCGAAGCAGGAGCCAAGGCTCGCGCAGGGCCATCGATCTGCTGGGTTGCCCTGCCGACCAGCCGCAACACATTTTCGGCCTCGACGGCAACGTGCGCGACCAGTTCAGCCGCGTGATCTACGGCTCACGAGTATCACTGTTCGTTGGCTTCGTCACCGTGTTCGGCGCGATCCTGATCGGCACGGCAATTGGCGCCGTTGCAGGCTTCGCCGGTGGCAGGTCTGATTCGGTGTTCATGCGCATCATGGACATCCTGCTCGCATTCCCGCGCGCTGTCCTCGGCCTGTGATCGTCACCGCGCTGGAGGAGGTACGGTTCTTTGGAAGGCTCGAGAAAGCCATGCTCGCGGTAGCCATCGTGTCGATCCCCATATACGCGCGCGTGATGCGCGCATCGGTGCTTTCGGTACGCGAGCAGGACTACGTGACTGCCGCCCGGGCTCTCGGCGACAGCTCTTTCTCCATTCTCCGCAGACGGATCGTCCCTAACTCGATCACCCCCCTGATCGTGCAGGGAACGCTTGGCGTGGGCACAGCCGTGCTGGAAGTGGCCGCTCTTTCCTTCCTGGGACTGGCCGCGCAGCCACCCACCGCTGAATGGGGAACGATGATCGGCCTCGAGCGAAACCAGTTGTTCAACTCACCGTGGCTGATCCTCGCGCCGGGCATCGCCCTGACGCTCACGGTCCTCGGCTTCAACCTCCTGGAAGACGGCCTCCGCGACGCCCTAGACCCTCGCTTGTCACGTTGAGCTTCAGCGAGATCACATGACACAGGCTCAACCTGTTCTCAGCGACACGCCGAGCGAAGTTGTCCCATCGCTCAACGAGACGGTCATCGAGGAGCTCGTCCCGGAGGCCGCCGCGCGCCCACGTGGCGTCGTGGGCGAGACGCTCCTGAAGGTCCGGAACTTGCGCACGTCCTTCAAGCTGCGCGAGGGATTGGTCCAGGCGGTCACCGGCATCGACTTCTCCATCAAGCGCGGTGAGGTCCTTGGCCTGGTAGGCGAGTCTGGATGCGGCAAGAGCGTGACGTCGCTGTCGATCATGGGCCTCATCGCCCCACCCGGCACGATCGATTTGGGCGAGGTCGTCTTCGACGGCCAGGATCTCGCTCAAGGCCGACGACAAGAAAATGCGCACGAATCGCGGCAATCGCATCTCCATGATCTTTCAGCAGCCGACGTGTTCGCTGAACCCCGTCGTCAAGGTGGGGGTTCAGATCAGCGAGGTGCTGGAGGCGCACCGCGGCATGAACAAGAAGGCAGCGATGGAACGTTCGCTGGAGATGTTGCGAATGGTCGGCATACCCGACCCGAAACGGCGGCTCGATTCGTATCCGCACGAGATGTCCGGCGGGATGGCTCAGCGCGGTCATGATCGCCATGGCACTCGCCTGCGAGCCGGAGCTCCTGATCGCCGACGAGCCGACCACCGCCCTTGACGTCACGATCCAGGCGCAGATCCTGCTCGATGCGCCGTCTGCAGCGCGACACCGGAACCGCAATCATCCTCATCACCCACGACCTCGGTCGTCGCGGAGGATGTGCGACCGAGTCGCCGTGATGTACGCCGGTGAGATCATCGAAGAGAGCGACACACGAACTCTCTTTCGGGATCCCAAGCATCCATACACGAAGGGCCTCATCGGCTCCGTGCCTGTGCTGGGCCAGCCGGTCGATGAGCTCTCGACCATCCCGGGCATGGTGCCCAACCTGATCGATCTCCCACAGGCCTGTCGCTTTGCCCCGCGCTGCCACGCGCGCGAGGAGCACGACGTGACGCCGGCCACCGAGATTTACCCTGAGCTCCGGCCAACCGGCTCGGCGCATACGGTGCGTTGCTGGCTGTACCACACGTCCGACCAGACGCCGGGCTGGACTCCGCCTCTGGCCACTCCGCCGAGCACGGACGGGCCAGGCCCGTCATGAGCGTGGCCAGCATCAGCCAGGCCGTACGCGAGATCGAGACGGCGCCCGTGTACGAGCAGCCGCTGGTGGAGATTCAGGGCCTCGAGAAGCGCTTCCCGGTCAAGGGCGGCATCCTCCAGCGAACGGTCGCGGAGGTGAAAGCGGTTGACGGTGTGGACCTGACCATCCGTCGCGGTGAGGCCCTCGGCCTGGTGGGCGAGTCGGCTGCGGCAAGACGACCGTAGGTCGGCTCCTGCTCAGGTTGATCGAACCCACGGCGGGCAAGATCATTTTCGATGGGACCGATATCACCAAACTCCCGGCTGGCAAGATGAAGGATTTCAGGCGACGTATCCAGATCATCTTCCAGATCCGTTTGCGTCACTCGATCCGCGCTCCCCGATCGGCGAGAGCATCGGCGACGGTTTGCGCATCCATAACGTGGGCACGACGGCGGAGCGCAAGGCCAAGGTCAAGCGGATGATGGACCTTGTGGATCTGGCTCCGACCAGTCGGCACGTTACCCGCACGAGTTCAGCGGCGGCCAGCGACAGAGGATCGGCATCGCGCGGGCGCTCATCCTGAGCCTGACCTCGTGGTGTGTGACGAGCCCGTCAGCGCCCTCGACGTCTCCGACCCAGGCCCAGGTCCTCAACCTGCTTCGCGACCTTCAGCGCGAACTTGGACTGACGTTGCTGTTCATCGCCCACAACATGGCCGTAGTCGAGCACATCAGCGACCGCGTCGCCGTCATGTACCTCGGCCGTGTCGTTGAGCAGGCGCCGCGCGAAGCCGTCTACGCCGACCCGAGGCACCCGTACACGCAGGCTCTCATGTCCGCGATCCCCGTACCCGATCCTGACGCGCGACGCCAGCGCATCATCCTCCGTGGAGACGTTCCAGCCCGGTCAACATCCCGTCAGGGTGCCGCTTTCATACTCGATGCTGGCTCTTCGAGAAGCTCGGGAATCCTGAGAACTGCGTGACGGGCGATCCACCGTTCAACGCCTACGCCGGCAACTCCGAGCACATCGTTGCGTGCCATTACGCGGACAAGAGTCGCGAGGTCCTCGACTCCACGCCGAAGGTGCAGGTCTCCTAGCTCGACCTTCCAGCCCTGGTCGCGCTCAGGCGGGAGTGTTCGGTCCCGTGCCGTTGCCCGATGAGGTTCCGCCATCAGTCGGCGTCGTCTCGTCGACCGGAGCCGTCTCCTCGACCGTCGCCGTCTCGTCTACAGCCGGCGCGAGGTCTGCCTCACCCGCGGTGATCGGCGCCATCAGGTGCGCCGCCTCAGGCTTCTTGGCGAACTGCAGGGCCGACGCAGGCGTGCCGCGGCGAACCTGGTTCGGGTCCACGTGGGCAATGCCCACGTCCGTCTTCAGCGCCTCTTCGGCGTAGTGGCAGGCTGCGCGGTGGTCGCCCTGCAGCACGCGCAGCTCGGGATCGTCGGTGCGGCAGTTCTCCGGCTTGCCCAGTCGTTCGTAGAGCCAGCAACGGGTGTGGAAGCGGCAGCCTGAGGGGGGATTGACCGGCGACGGAACATCGCCCCGCAGGATGACGCGCTTGCGGCGCCGCTCGGCTACAGGATCCGGCACCGGCACGGCCGAGAGCAGCGCCCGCGTGTACGGATGGGCAGGACCCGTGTAGAGAGCCTCGGGCGGCGCCAGCTCGACGATCTTGCCCAGGTACATCACGGCGACGCGGTCGCTGACGTGCTTCACAACGGACAGGTCGTGGGCGATGAACAGGTATGTCAGGTTGAGGCGATTTTTGAGCTCGGTCAGCAGGTTCAGCACCTGCGCCTGGATAGAGACGTCGAGCGCGCTGATCGGCTCGTCGCAGACGATGAACTCGGTTCGACCGCGAGCGCTCGTGCGACGCCGATGCGCTGGCGCTGGCCACCACTGAACTCATGCGGGTAGCGGTTCACGAACCGCGGATCGAGGCCGACCATCTCGAGCAGCTCGGCGACGCGCTCGCGCTTCTCCTTGCCCTTCTTGAGGTTGTGGGTCTCGATGGGCTCACTGATGATCGAGTTGACCGTCATCCGTGGGTCGAGGGACGAGTACGGGTCCTGGAAGATGATCTGCATCTGTCGACGAAGCTTGCGCAGCTTGTCCTTGTCGACCTTGGCCAGATCCTGGCCATCGAAGAGGACAGTTCCCGCGGTTGGCTCGCGCAGCCTAATCACGGCACGTCCGGTTGTGCTCTTGCCCAGCCGGACTCGCCGACGAGACCGAGCGTCTCGCCGCGCCTGACCTCGAACGAGATGTCGTCGACGGCCTTTACCGAGCCGATGGTGCGCTGGAACATGCCGGCCCTGATCGGGAAGTAGACCTTCAGGTTCTGAACGTCGACTAGATTTCCCTTTTGGCCGGCATACTGCGATTGAGCCGCCGCCGGCTCGCTGAGCGTGGGTGCGGTCATGGGATCCAACCGTTGGTGTCGGTGCCGTGGCAACGCGCCCAGTGGCTCTCATCGCGAAGCGTCAGGTCGGGCTCCTTGTTGAGGCAGATGTCTCGCGCGTATGGGCAGCGCGGGTTGAAACGGCACGCATCAGGAAGCCTGATGAGCATCGGCGGCAGTCCTTCAATAGTTCTCAGCTTGTCACCGCGCTTGTCATCCATGCGCGGCAGCGAGTCCAGCAGACCCCACGTGTAGGGCATGCGCGGGTTGTCGAACATGATGTCGACGCCCCCAGTCTCGACGATGCGGCCGGCGTACATCACGTTGATGCGGTCGCACATGCCGGCAGCGATCCCCAGGTCGTGGGTGATCATCAGCACGGCCGTCTTGAACTCCTCCGACAGTTTACGAATCAGCTCGAAGAATCTGGGCCTGGATTGTGACGTCGAGAGCGGTGGTCGGCTCGTCGGCGAGCAGCAACTTGGGGTCACAGGCAAGGGCGATGGCGATCATGGCGCGCTGCCGCATGCCGCCCGAGAACTGGAACGGATAGTCGTTCAGGCGGTCGCGCGGCCGCGGAATGCCGACCTTCGACAGCAGCTCGACAACGCGATCCTTCGCCGCCTTTGTGGGCAGGCCCATGTGCTGGCGGATCGACTCGGAAATCTGGTAGCCGATGGTGAGGGTCGGGTTGAGGCTGCTGAGCGGGTCCTGGAAGATGAAGCCGATGTCCTTGCCGCGCAGCCGGCGCATCTCGTCCTTGTCGAGCTTCAACAGGTCGACGCCCTCGAACAGGATCTCGCCAGCCACGATCTTGCCGGGCGGATCCGGCACGAGGCGGGTCAACGACAGAGCCGTCACCGACTTGCCGCAGCCCGACTCCCCGACCAGGCCCAGCGTCTCGCCGTAGCCGAGCTCGAAGCTCACGTCATCGACGGCGTGAACCACGCCATCAGGCGTGAAGAAGTGCGTGGACAGGTTGCGAACCTCGAGGAGGCTCTCGGCCTTGGCGCGCTTGACCTCGCGCTCGGCTGCCTCGGATGCCAGTTGGTCGGAAAGGGTTATGTCGACCGGGGCTTCAGCTGCCACGGAAGCGTTGTCGGTGGTTGGTCCCAACCTATTGCTTTCCCTTGAGCTTGGGATCGAGCGCGTCACGCAGGCCGTCGCCGAGGAACGTGAAGCTGATCAGCGCCAGGGCGATCATGATGCCCGGCAGGTAGACCAGGTGCGGCGCCGTCCGGATGAGCGGTTGGCCCGCCGCGATAAGGCTGCCCCACGATGCGCGCGGCGGCTGGACTCCGACTCCCAGGTAGGCCAGCGTGGCTTCGGCGAGGATGGCTCCCGGGATGCCCAGCGTCACGGCGACGATGATGGGGCCGATCGAGTTGGGCATCAAGTGCTTGGTCACGATATTCCGGTCTTTTACGCCGAGCGCCTTGGCGGCCTCGACGAACTCCATCTCCTTGAGCGACAGCATCTGGCCGCGCACGAGGCGGGAGACAGTGACCCACGATGTCAACCCAATGGCCACGAACACAAGGAACAGGCCGCTATACAGGCGGCCGAACCAGGTGTCGCGGAACGCCACTGACATCAGGATGATGAGCAGCAGGTCTGGGAAGGCATACATGACGTCGGTGAAGCGCATCAGGTAGGTGTCGGTCCGGCCGCCGAACCAGCCGGCAATGGCGCCGATCGGCAGACCGATGAACAGCACCACGATCTGGACGACGAGAGCGACGCTCAGGCTGATCTGCGCGCCGTCCATCAGGCGAGAGAGCATGTCCTGGCCCAGCTGGTCGGTGCCCAGGATGTGCGTCGGCACCTGGAATGGGGTCAGCGGCAGGAAGTTGTTGGCGATGAGTGCGGTAGTGTCCTGCGCGTCATACGGCCACGGCGCGAAACGCGGGCCGAGAATGCCGAGAAACGCGAGGAAGATCACGAACCCGAGGCCAACGACGGCCAGGCGGTTCTTCGCAAGTCTGCCGAATGCGTCCCGCCAAATTCCGGAGCTGCGACGCTGGTCTACTGCGCCGGGCTTGGCAACCTCTGTCCTGACGGCCATATCTCTTGCGACCTCAGCTGTAGCGGATGCGCGGGTCGATGTAGCCGTACAGGACGTCGACCACGACGTTCAGTGCGGCCACGGCGAAGGCGTAGATCACGGTCATGGCCATGATCAGGCTGTAGTCGCGCTGCACGATGCCCTGGACGTAATAGCGGCCGATGCCCGGGATGCCGAAGAACTGCTCGATGATGAACGAGCCCGTGACCAGGAAGGCCAGGATGGGCCCCAGGATGGTGATCACCGGGATGAGCGCATTGCGGATCATGTGGCGCACCACCACCGCGCGCTCGCGCAGCCCCTTTGAATGGGCCGTTCTGATGTAGTCCTTGCGTGTCACCTCGAGCATCGAGGCGCGCGTGTACCGGGCAATCTGCGCGATCTGGTAGCCGGCCAGCGCGAGGACCGGCAGCACCCAGGTATCGGGTCCCTTCCAGCCTAACGGCGGCAACGCCTTTAACCACACGCTGAACACGACGATCAGCAGGATCGCCAGCACGAAGCTTGGAGTGGCGATGCCGATCATCGAAACGCCGGTCGCAATGTAGTCAGGCCAGCGGTTGTGCCCGAGCGCGGCAATGATGCCCAGTGGCAGGCCGACGGCAAGGGCAAGGACGAAGGCCATGATGCCCAGCTGCAATGTGGCGGGCAAGCCTTCGGAAATGATCTGGTTGATGCTCCGGTCCGCGTACTTGAACGATGGACCGAAGTCACCGCGGACGAAGTCGTAGACCCAACGGCCGTACTGCTGCCAGATTGGCTCGTTGAGGTGGTACTTGGCTTCAATCGCCTTTGTCACACCGCCATACACCTGCTTCTCGCCCGACCACGGCCCTCCCGGGACCAGGTGCATGAGCGTGAAGGTGATGAGTGATACGGCGATCAGAACTGGGATGAGCCACAGAACTCGCCGAACGATGTAGCCGGCCATTTCGCAAGTCTCGCTAGCTAGTTCGGAACGCCTCTTCCCCGAGAGGCGCTGATTGTGCCATATGGACCTGTGGGCCAGCCATACGGCTGGCCCACAAATTCGTTACGTCTTCCCTATCACGAAGGTTACTTCGTGAGCGGATTGACCCTTAGTGAGGCGCGATGCTGATCGTCTCGTAGAAGACGTCACCAACATTCGTGTGATCCGAAGACGTGGGCTGGAGACCAGTGACCCACGGGCGGATCAGTCGAACGCCCTCACCGTAGCGCAGGAAGATGACCGGCGCGTCCTTGGCAAGAAGCTCTTCTGCCTGATGGTAGAAGGGCTCTGCCGCTGCGTAGTCAGCTGCCGCTGCGCCCTGGTTGAGGAGCGCGTCGTAGTCGGGGTTGCAGTACTTGGAGTTGTTGTTACCAGCGCCGCAGGCGAACAGGTCGCGGTTCTGGTTGTCAGGATGCGGGAAGTCCGCGCCCCAACCGTTGCGGGCGATGTCGTAGACATTGCCGGCACGTCGCTCGGTACGGAATGTACCGAAGTCGGTGCAGCGGATGTCCATCTGCTGGCCCGTGAACCCAAGGTTCGTGCGCCAGACGTTGGCCAGGTACAGCACGCGCTGATCGTGGCCGGCATCGCAGTTGTAACCGAACTTCAATGGGGCGAGCAGCTGGACGCGAGCCTTGGTGGTCGCGCAGGTCTGATCGCAGTCGGTTGGCGCCGGCGGATCCGAAGCGACTATCAACGCATCGACGGCGTCGGGGATCCCGTTGGCGTCGGCGTCAGCCGGATCCGGCTGGCCGATCCCGAGCTCATCAAGAGCCGTCGACATCGTGGCGAGAGCCGTCGTGACGTCGAACGGATACGGGTTGTTGGCGTCGGTGATAGTTGGGAAGCCGGGGATACCGGGCATCGTCGGGCTGTAGGAGACGGTGCCGAGACCGGCGAAGCCGACCTGGATCATCTCCGCCCGATCGACGGCCTCGGTGAGTGCCCGACGGAAGTTCGCGTTCTGCGAGGGGCTTCCACCCGGAACTCGAGCGTCGTTACCAACAGCCGCGTTCGGCGGGCACAGGACGTTGCCATCCGCATCCTTGGCGACGCAGTTGGCGAAGTCGTAGTACTCAATCGACAGCGTGGTGCCGCGATTGATCATGTCGGCGTACTCAGGGGTGTCGAGAACGCGTCGAACGTCGCTCGACGGAATGACAACCTGGTCGAGGTCACCGCGCTCCCAAGCAGCGACGGCTGCGGCGGGATCGCCACCGATGCCGATCTCGATGCTGCTAAGCGATGGCTTCGTCGCACCGGTCCACTCGGAATTCGGCACGAGCACCATCCCGGAGTTGTGGGTCCAGCTCTGGATCATGAAGGGACCGGACGACTTGATGTCCGCGGCCTCAGCCCAGGTGGTCTGGCTCTCGGGTACAGGGGTGAACAGCCACATGGCAATCAGGTTCGTGAAGAAGCTGGTAGGCGTCTTCAGCGTGTACTTGACCGTGTGGTCGTCGACCGCCTCGACACCGATGGTCTCGAGGGCGGCGTCGATCGCCTGGTCTTCGGGCGTGCCCGTGAAGTACTGAGCCGGGTCTGCCGGCAGAGCCATCGCAGGTGCATCGGTTGAGCAACCGAAGTCGGCGCCCAGGATGTCGTCGACGCCTGCGATCCAGCATGCCTCATAACCGTAGTCGAAGGCGTTGCGCGGGTCGGCCAGCTGCCGGACGGCACGAACGTAGTCATCAGCCACAATCGGCGTGCCATCACTGTAGTTGTGATCGCCGAGCGTGAACGTGTATTCCAGGCCGTCATCAGAGATGGTCGGCATGTCCGTCGCAAGCTCGGGCCGCAGCGTCAGGTCCTGGTTGTAGTACAGGAGACCGCGCTGGATGCCGCCGATGATTGAAATCTCGTCGGTACCTGAAGCGGCCTGCGGGTGCAGGGACCGCGGGTCAGTGGCGCAGCAATAGATGCGGAGTACCCCACCCTCGCCGCCTGTTGGCTGGCTGGCTGCGGGCTCGCTGGCTGCGGGCTCGCTGGCTGCAGGCTCGCTGGCTCCGGGCTCACTGGCCGCGGGCTGGCTTGCCGCTGGCTGACTGGCCGCGGGCTGACTTGCCGCGGGCTGGCTTGCCGCTGGCTGGCTCTGAGCGGGTGCCTGTGTCGGGGTTGCCCCGGTACACGCGACCGCCAGGAGCATGAGCGAAGCGAGCAATGCCGCGCTTCGCCGAGTCCGTAGACTCATCGGCGTCGTTCCTCCTCTGTGCGTATCTGGGCCGCCATAGCGGCGCCCTTAGATCGCTCTTTACCCGTTTGGCGCCGCGTCGCGCGAGCGTGCGCGATCGTCTCCCACGCCTTGGGGCGCGGCGATTATAGGTGCGGCCCGAAAGCCAGTGTCAACCAGAGTTGCGGCTTCTTAAGGAAGCGAGGGCGAGTCCAGCGCGGCTTCGAGTGCCTATTGAGGACAGACGGGCTCCGCGCCGGTCATCGGCCGCCAGTGCAGATCGGGGTGACGGGCGGCCGTGGCCTCGTCCAGGCGCCGCACGGGCGATGCGTGAGGAGCGGACTTCACGATCTCGGGATCGCGGCGAGCCTCCTCCGCGATCGTGATCAGCACGTCGGCGAACGCGTCGAGCGTCTCGAGCGATTCGGTCTCCGTCGGCTCGACCAGCATGCCCTCCTCCACGGTCAACGGGAAATAGATCGTGGGCGGGTGATATCCGTAGTCGATGAGACGCTTGGCGATGTCCAGCATGCGGACACCTGTCTCGGCGCGTAGCGGCTGCGCCGACGCGACGAACTCGTGCTTGCACACCTCGTCGAACGGCATCTCGTACGCGCCGGACACGCGGTGCTTCAGGTAGTTCGCGGCCAGGACTGCGTCCTCGCTGACCTGTTCGAGGCCGCTGCCGCCGTGCGCCAACAGGTACGCGTAGGCACGAACGAGGACACCGACGCTGCCCTGGTAGGACCGCACACGCCCGATCGACGACGGCCGCTCCCCCATCCGCTCCAGCCTGAATTGGGCGCTCTCGCCCTCCCCTTCCTGCAGGACGCGCGGCCAGGGCAGGAACGGGACGAGCTTGTCGTTGACCGCGACCGGCCCGGCGCCCGGGCCGCCACCGCCGTGCGGCGTGGAGAACGTCTTGTGCGTGTTGAAGTGCATGACATCGAAGCCGGCCTGGCCAGGCTTGAACTTGCCCAGGATCGCGTTCATGTTTGCGCCGTCCATGTAGGCAAGCGCACCGGCTCCGTGGACGGCGTCGAGGACCTCCTGGATCTGGGTCTCGAATAGGCCGAGCGTCGATGGGTTGGTCAGCATGAGTGCCGCGGTGCGCGGCCCCACGGCCGCGCGCAGCGCCTGCAGATCGATGTGGCCCCGCGCGTCGGACTTGACCGTCACAGTCTTGAAGCCGGCCATTGATGCGGTCGCGGGGTTGGTTCCGTGCGACGAGTCGGGAACGATGACCTCGACGCGCTCGGTGTCGCCGCGCGACAGGTGGTAGGCACGGATCATCAGGATGCCCGTCAGCTCACCGTGCGCCCCGGCCGCCGGCTGGAGCGTGGCCGCGCGCATCCCGCTGATCTCGACCAGCCACTGCTCCAGCTCCCACATGAGCTCGAGGGTGCCCTGGGCGACAGCATCGGGCGCCAGTGGGTGCAGCGCGGCAAACCCGGACAGGCGCGCCGCCCACTCGTTGATCTTGGGATTGAACTTCATGGTGCACGAGCCGAGCGGGTAGAAGCCCGTGTCGACAGCGAAGTTGAGCTGCGACAGGTTCACGAAATGCCGGATCACCTCGGGCTCATTGAGCTCGGGCAGACCGAGCGGCTCGGAGCGTCGCGCAGCAGCGGGAAGGCGATCGAGCGCGTCGGCCGGCGGATGCGGCACCTTGGTGCTGCCTCGGCCGGGACGGGAAAGCTCGGCCAGCGTGGGTTGCAGCGACGGACCAACGGCCAACCGCGGCCCCAGCTCCGAGCGCAGGTCGTCGGCGGGCGTGTCGCCGGCCGGCGCGAGCTGCTCGTCGAGCGTGGTCACGCCACCACCTCGCGCAGTGCCGATGCAAAACGCTCGATGTCCTCGCTGGTCGTCATCTCGGTCGCGCAGACCAGCAGCGCGTCGCGTAGCGTCGGGTCGTCGGGGTACCAGTCGGCCAGCGGGAGACCGGCCAGGATGTCCCGTTCCAGGAGCGCGGCGTGGACCTGTGGCGCGTCTGGGACCTGCACCGCGAACTCATTCAAATAGTCACCGCTGTGGACGCGTGGTGCCCCGCTGTTGGCCAGGGCCGTCTCGAGCTCCGCGGCGCGCGCTGCGCCCAATGCGGCCACGTCGTGCAGCCCATGTGGACCAAGAGTCGCCACGTAGACCGTCGCGGCCAGCGCGCACAGCGCCTGGTTGGTGCAGATGTTGCTCGCGGCCTTGTCGCGCCGAATGTCCTGCTCACGGGCACGCAGCGTCATGACGTACGCGCGACGGCCGTCGAGATCCGTCGTTCGACCGACCAGCCGGCCGGGGATCTGGCGGACAAGGTCCGATTTCGCCGCCAGCAGGCCCAGGTACGGGCCGCCGTACTGGAGGCTGATGCCCAACGGCTGCCCTTCACCGACCGCAATGTCGGCGTCGTATTCGGACGGCGGGGCAAGAACCGCCAGCGAGACCGGCTCGACCACAGCCACGAACAGGGCGCCTGCCGCGTGGGTAAGGCGCGACGCCTCGGCCATCGGTTCGAGGATCCCGAAGGCGTTGGGCTGGCCGATGAGCACACCGGCGACGGGTCGCTCACTGTCCCCAAGCTCGCGCTCGAGGGCCGCGAGGTCGGTCGTTCCATCTTCAAGGGTGGGCAGCTCCTCGAGGCTGAGCCCGCCGCCTTCGAAATAGGTGGCAGTGGTGTCGAGGAAATGGCGATGGATGGCGCGGCTGACCAGCACACGTTCGCGCTTCGTCTGGCGGACGGTCATCAGCGCGGCCTCGGCGGTCGCGGCACCGCCGTCGTAGTGCGACGCGGAGACGACGTCGAGTCCGGTCAGCTGCGAGATGAGCGACTGGTACTCGTAGATGGTTTGCAGCGTGCCCTGGCTGATCTCCGGCTGGTACGGCGTGTAGGACGTGTAGAACTCGCCGCGGCTGAGGATCTGGTCAACCGTCGGTGGGATGTGGTGGCGGTACGCGCCCGCGCCCAGGAAGCTGGCAAGGCCCACGCGGTTGCGCGAGGCGAGCACCTCCATCCGGCGGGCCAGGGTCAGCTCGTCGAGCGGCGCCGGCAGGTCCAGGCCGTCGGCGCGAACTCCGGCCGGAATGTCGGAGAAGAGCGCGTCGATCGAATCGATGCCCAGCGCGCCCAGCATCTGCTGGCGGTCAGCGGCGGTGTGCGGGCCGTAGGTCACGCGATCAGTCGATCCTTGGATCCGGGCGACGGCTCAGCCGGCCTCGGTCAGCGAGCGATACGCGGCGGCATCCAACAGCCTCTCGCTGGGCGCCGTGGCCGCGGCGGGGTCCGAGAGCCGCAGCTTGATCATCCAGCCCTCACCGTACGGATCGTCGTTGACCAGCTCCGGCTTGTTGGCCAGCTGCGAGTTGACCTCGAGCACCTCGCCAGCAGCGGGGCTGTACAGGTCGGACGCCGTCTTGACCGACTCGATCACGCCGAACGATTGCGCCGACTCGAGCGCCATCCCGGCCGCCGGAAGCTCCACGAAGACGACGTCGCCCAATTCGGACGCGGCGTACTCAGTGATGCCCACGACCGCCTCATCGCCCTCGATGCGGAGCCACTCGTGATCGGGCGTGTAGCGAAGGTCCTCGGGCACCTGCACGCTGCGTTCTCCTCTGGCCGCTTGCGACTACGCGGCGCGCTTGTAGAAGGGTAGCGGGACGATCTCCGCGTCGACACGGGAGCCGCGAATCGCGACTTCCACCATGGTACCGACCTCGGTGTCAGCCGGCGGCAGGTAGCCCATGGCGATCGGCGTACCCAGCGTCGGTGATGGCGCGCCACTGGTGACAACACCGGCGTCGGCCTCGTCGCCGGGCATGTGTAGCGGGTAGCCGTGGCGCGCGATACCGCGGCCCTTCACGATCATGCCCACGAGCTGCTTGCGTGGGCCGGCCTCGGCGACTCGCTCGAGAGCCGCGCGGCCCACGAAGTCACCGGCCTTGTCGAACTTGACCACGCGGCCGAGACCGGCATCGAAGGGAGTGGTGTCTCGATCGAGCTCATTCCCGTACAGCGGCATGCCGGCTTCCAGCCGGAGCGTGTCTCGCGAACCGAGCCCGCAGGCCATGATTCCCAGGCGCTCCCCTTCCGACAGGAGACGATCCCATATCGGCAGCGCGGCGTCCCACTCCACGAACAGCTCGAAACCGTCTTCCCCGGTGTAGCCGGTCCGCGCGATGAACGCGGGCTCGCCGACAGCATGCCCCTCGGCGATCGCGTAGTACTTGAGCGATGCCAGCTCGACGTCGGTCAGCGGTGCCAGCAACTCAGCGGCGCGCGGGCCCTGCACTGCTACAAGGCTCGTCCGCAGGGAAGCGTCATCCATCGCCGCATCGTGGCCCTTCAGACGCTCAGCAAGTGCATCCACCACGGCCACGCGGTTCGAAGCGTTGGGTACGACCATGAAGCGCTCGTCGGCGACGCGGTAGACGATGAGGTCGTCGATGATCCCGCCGTCGTCGGCGCAGATCATGCTGTAGTGGGCACGGCCCTCCGCTAGACGCGATGGGTCGCTAACCAACGCGGCACCAAGCCCAGTGGCGGCACCGGGACCGCTGACCCACACCTCGCCCATGTGCGAAAGGTCGAACAGCCCGACGCGCTCTCGTACCGCGCGGTGCTCGTCGAGGATGCTCGAGTACTGGACGGGCATCTCCCAGCCGGCGAAGTCGATCAGTCGCCCACCCAGCGCGCGGTGCCGCTCTACCAGCGCCGTTCGGAGCAGCTCGCTTCCGTCGGCCTGCGCCCCCGCGGTCGTCGAATTGGTTGTCATGCTTCGACGCCAGCTACCGATAGGGCGGTCTCCACGACTTGTCGCTCTGTTGGGTAGCTGAGCAGCTCCCGGGCTTCTTCTATTGGCACCCAGCGCACCTCGTCGAACTCGTGATCATGCTTGTCCAGGCCGCCGCCCGTCGCTTCCATGAGGAAGAAATGGACGGTCTTGTGGATGCGCGTCCCCTGCTGCGTGAAGAAGTACTCGATTGCGCCAACAGGAGCCGAGATCTTCACCTCGAGCCCGGTTTCCTCCTGGACCTCGCGCAGGGCAGTCTCCTCGACTGTCTCAGCGTCAGAAGGCGTCCCTTTCGGAAGAGTCCAGCTGGAGCCGTCCCGCACGCGGCGGCGCCGGCCAAGGCAGATCTCCGGTCCGGACTCGGTCTCGCGGAGGACGACTCCGCCACATGACGTTGCTCGGGCGGTGCGAGCCCCCCGGCGGCTGCGGTCCTGACGCCCCTGCTTGGTCAGCCGCGCCACGGAGCAGCGCTGCGCGGGCGTGCCCGGTGCGGAAGGGTGTACGGAGCGGATGACCAGGTCATCGAATTGGTTCGGTGGAAAGGCTGCTTCGAGATCGCCCGCGCCATTCCGAGATGGCCGCGCGCGGCAGACCGGATGGCGACCATGGGGGTCGCGGCAAGCGTGTCGGCGGGGGCCTGTGCCAGGCGGGTGGGCGTCGTGTGGCGCAGACCAAGGTGTCGCGCGCGCGGCTGTCCGATCGGCGCGGCGAAACGGGTGGTCGGGCGGTCGCCCCGGATGACGGCCTGACTGTTGCGCATCTTCATCGAATGGTAGCGGCTCGCGGGGCTGCCGCAACGGGGATGATCGGGCTACTCGGTCGGCTGGGACGACGCGCCGTCCAGGAGCGCGGCGATCTGTGCCGCCTGCTCGTCACCGAGCTCTTCGCGACGACGGGCGATGGCCAGCTCACGACGCGCAACCTCGACGTACAACGGCACGGCATCCGGCGCCTGTTCCTCGAGAACCAGCAGGTGGGTACGTACGGTGCCCACGTCGCCGCGCAGCAGCGGGCCCGTCAGTGCGCCGTCGATGCCCAGCCGCTCGGCGTTGGCCAGCGCCTGCCGCGCCAGGGGCGCGTAGACGGCGATCGCGGTTCGCTCGTCGAGCCCGGCCAGCTTGCCCACCGACGCGATGGCATCGAGGAGACCGACAAGGCCACCGGCCGCCATCATGGCCGCGGCGTGATAGGCGGTCTTGCCGCCTTCCGGGAGAGTCACCGGGTGCGCCCCAATTGACTCGGCGAGCTCTGCGAGGATGGGCAGGAGGGCCTCGTCCCCCTCGACAGCAATGGTCGCCCCCGTCAGATCGGCGAGTGCCTGGTCGTGGTCGGCAAATGCAACCAGCGGATGGAAGCTGCCCGCGTTGGTGCCCGCGGCCATGGCCGGCGCCAGAACGGACGCCGGCAGTGCCCCACTGGTGTGGACGAGTGCCTGGCCGCTGTAGAGGTGGAGCTCGGCCGCGACCGCTCGCACGGCATCGTCGGGAACGGTCAGGAAGATGAGGTCCGCGTCGTCGAGCACTGCCTGCGGTTCCGCGAAGGCGCGCGCGCCGGGGACGAGGCCGGCAAATCGACTGCGCTTCGATTCGTCCCTCGAGGCCACGGCCGCGACGTGCCAGCCTGCGCGCGCAAACGCCGTGCCAAGAACGCTGCCTACCCGACCCGCGCCTACGAACGCCAGGCGCGGACGGCCGTCGTCGGAGTGGCCATGCTCGTGTGGGTGGTCATGTCGGGCGTCCGTCGTCGCGTCGTGTTGCTCGGGCTCCGGCCCGGCGCGCCCTGCAGGTCGTGCATCGGCCCATTGTGGAGACTCGGCTCGGACCATGGAGGCTGGTCGGGGCGGCGTATACTTCGCTGGTCGATTTAACGCGACCCGCGGCGGGCACTCCCGTCAGGTGCCGCTCAGCCCCGCCAGTGTTTGCGGGGGCGAGGAGGCCTGACGCCCGATGAAGCGCTCAACCCCTGTTCCTGATCCGTTCTCCGCGCGCGCCACGCTCAGCGTGGCTGACCGCGAGTACACCTACTACCGACTCGACAAGAGCGGCCTCGCCGATCTGGCACGCGCCCCGATGACGGTCAAGATCCTGATGGAGAACGTTCTCCGCAACGCGGGGCGGGGCGTGGTCCGTGACGCCGAGGCGCGCGCACTGGCTTCCTGGCGGCCGAACGCCGCTATCGAGGCCGAGGTGCCCTTCATGCCGGCACGCGTCCTCCTGCAGGACTTCACCGGTGTTCCTGCGGTTGTCGATCTCGCCGCGATGCGCGACGCGATGGCCGCAATCGGTGGCGACCCGGCGCGCATCGAGCCACTGGTCCCGGCCGACCTGGTCATCGACCACTCGGTCCAGGTGGATCGTTTCCGGACCTCTGACTCGTTCGCGTTCAACGTTGAGCGCGAGTACGAGCGCAACACAGAGCGCTACCAGCTGCTCCGCTGGGCGCAGTCCGCGTTCAACGGCCTGAGCGTCGTGCCGCCCGGCACGGGCATCGTCCACCAGGTCAACCTCGAGTACCTGGCCAAGGTTGTCGTGGCCCGCGAGGACGAGGACGGCACGACCGTCGCTTTCCCGGACACGCTCGTCGGGACGGACTCGCACACCACGATGGTCAACGGGCTGGGCGTGCTCGGCTATGGCGTCGGCGGCATCGAGGCCGAGGCCGTTCTCCTCGGGCAGCCGCTCTACCAGCCAATGCCGCGCGTCGTCGGCGTGCGCCTGACGGGCGATCTGCCACGCGGCTCGACGGCCACGGACCTGGTCCTGGTCATCAGCCACATGCTGCGAGCGCATGGCGTCGTCGGCTCGTTCGTCGAGTTCGCCGGTGACGGCCTCGCGTCCCTGGCCCTGGCCGACCGGGCCACGATCTCCAACATGTCGCCCGAGTACGGCGCGACGGCCGCGCTCTTCCCGATCGACGACGAGACGCTCGCCTACCTGCGCCAGACGGGCCGCGAGGAATTGCTCATCCAGCTCGTTGAGCGCTATGCCAAGGAAAACGCGCTGTGGCGTGAGCCCGGTCCCGGACCGGAGTTCGACGAGGCGCTGGAGCTGGACCTCTCGACCGTCGAACCGACGGTGGCGGGTCCTCGCCGGCCACAGGACAAGGTCCTGCTCCCGGACCTGCGCGAGAACTTCCGCGAGGCATATCCCAAGACTTCCGAGCGGCATCCGGTCATGGTCGGCACGACCGGCGTCGAGATCGACCACGGTGCGGTCGCCATCGCGGCCATCACGAGCTGCACCAACACCAGCAACCCGACGGTGATGATCGGCGCCGGCCTGCTGGCGCGAAACGCGATCGCCCGCGGCCTGTCGGTCAAGCCGACGGTCAAGACGAGCCTCGCCCCGGGATCTCGCGCCGTTACCGAGTACTACACGAAGGCCGGCCTGTTGGAGCCGCTGGAGCAGCTCGGCTTCCGGGTCGTCGGCTACGGCTGCACCACGTGCATCGGCAACAGCGGGCCGCTCGACATCGACGTCGCGACGGCCATCGAGGGCAACGACCTCGTCGTGACGGCCGTGCTCTCCGGCAATCGCAACTTCGAGGGCCGCATCCATCCGCTGGCGCGTGCCAGCTACCTCGCGTCACCGCCGCTGGTCGTGGCGTTCGCACTGGCTGGAACCGTGGAGATCGACCTTCTCAACGAGCCGCTGGGCACGGACCGCGATGGCAAGCCGGTCTTCCTGTCCGACATCTGGCCGACCCCCGAGGAGGTCAAGCAGACGATCGCCGACTCGGTCTCGCCCGACATCTTCCGACGCATCTACGGCGAGGTCTTCGACGGCGACGACCGCTGGCGCGCTCTCCCCGTGCCTGTCGGCAGCAACCGCTACGCCTGGGACGACGCCTCCACCTACGTCGCGCGGCCGCCGTTCCTGGACGGCATCAGCATGGAGCCGGCGCCGGTCACCGACATCGTCGGCGCCCGGGCGCTGGCGGTGCTCGGCGACTCGGTTACCACCGACCACATCTCACCTGCCGGTGCGATCCCACCTTGGAGCCCGGCCGGGCAATGGCTGCAGGAGCACGGCGTGTCGCCGCTGGAGTTCAACAGCTATGGCGCGCGGCGCGGCAACCACGAGGTCCTGATGCGCGGGACGTTCGGCAACATCCGGCTGCGCAACAACATGGCCGAGAAGGAAGGGCCGTACACGACGTACCAGCCATCTGGCGAGGAAGTGTTCATCTACGACGCGGCGATGAGCTACCGCGACGAAGACGTGCCGCTCATCGTCATCGCCGGACGTGAATACGGCGGTGGCTCCTCCCGCGACTGGGCGGCCAAGGGTCCGCTGCTTCTCGGTGTTCGAGCGGTGCTTGCCGAAACCTACGAGCGCATCCACCGCACCAACCTGGTCGGCATGGGGATCCTGCCCCTCCAGTTCGTACCCGGCCAGAACGCGGCGTCCCTGGGCCTCACCGGCCGCGAGGAGTTCGACGTCGTTGGTCTGGACAGCGGCCTCGAGGCTGGTCAGAAGGTCAAGCTGCGCGTCCGCGACGAATCGGGCGAGCGGATGATCGACGTCCTGTGCCGTCTCGATGGGCCAGTGGAACTGGATTACTACCGCCAGGGCGGGATCCTTCCGGCAGTGCTGCGCAGACTCGCCGCCGCCTCAGCGTAGGAACGGCCCGAAGGGCATCGAGACGACCCGCGCCGGGTAGGTGTACGGAAAGCGCTCGTAGTCGACCGCCGCTCGACCGCCGGCCGCAACCAGGCTCGTCAGCAGGTCGTGGATGCCGCCCATCCCGTTGCGGTGTGTGCGGTAGTACTCGGCCAGGGCTCCATAGAAACGCCCACTCCCGATTCGGTCCCGCAGCGCCCGTAACCAGGCATCGCCCTGGACGTAGACCACCCACGCGTAGCAGTCGCCGATGTCGTAGATCGAGTGGTCCAGGCGGCCGGTCGGGCACTGCGAGGGCACGAAACGCGAGATCAGGTCCCGCGAGATGAAATCTGCGACTGCCTCGTCGGCGAAGGGCTCGCGAGCCTGGTCGTTGCCCACGGCCGAGTAGAACCACTGATGCGCGACCTCGTGGGCCACCATCCACGGCAATAGTCGCGACGAGGCGTTGGATGGCAGCCAGAAATGGCCGGGCGATTCGAACGGCGACCATGGCCCGATCTCGGCGATGGTCAGCGATTCGTGCGGGTAGGACCCGATCTTCGAGGAGTACGAGCGGATCGCACGGGCCGCGGTGTCGAGCACGGTGGTGGGTGGCAGGCCTTTGTAGAAGAACGTGACCTCGGTGCCGGCCACGTTCGTGCTTGCCGTCCGGTACGACGGGCTCGCGGCAAGGTTGAAGTCACGCACGTCGCTGGCGGAGAACGTTCTGCGTCAGGCCGCTCGGAGACGTCCGGCTGCCCACTGGTCGCGAACGTGACGTCACGATCGGTCGTGATCGTCACGCTGACGCTCGGCGAGGACGCAGTCACGAATGGGTCGCCGACGTTCGGCCGGTTGAACGGCGTCGTGCGCGTCAGCCAGGGGATCCAGCGATACGCAGTGAGAACGTCGCCGATTCGCGCGAACTCCCAGTCGTCACCATCGACCGACGAGCTCGCGTTGAGGCGGGCCGTGTAGTCGATGCCAATGACCGTGCTCGAACCTGGGCTGAGTGGCGTAGCTAGTGGCACCAGGATGGTCTGGTCGTCGATGACCGGCTCGACCGTGACTCCATCCACCGAGACGTCCGTCACGTCCGCGTGGCCGGTACGCAATGGCGCGAGGTTGAAGGCGACGGTGTCGACCGTCCAGCGCGTTGCATTCGCAACGCGTCGCGGTCGTATCCACCGAGACGCGGCGATCGTCCCAGCCGAAGTTGGCATCGACGTCGTAAACGCGCAGTGAGACCGAGGCTGTTCACGTCGTTGTTCGCTTGATCGGCAGCACGCGCGGGCGAGCCTGGGCCGACGATCATGAAGCAACGCGAGTACTGCCGCGACGCGATGCGCATCACCCAGATGATCGCGGGCGTGCGGCCTTGACGCGCGACAGCCGCGCCGCGACTGTCCCGTCCATGGGCCGAGCACTCGTCTACCTATCGCCAGCGGCACGTGGTGGCGGCCACGGCGCCAAACGTGATCGCCTCGTCGCCGCCATCGAGGATGCGCTGAAGAAGCGTGGCCTCACCGTGGACGTCGGCTCGGCGGACAGCGCCGAGGAGGCAGCGGCCCTTCTGAAAGCCGCGCCGGTGGCCGGCTATGACCTCGCGGTGGTCGCCGGCGGTGACGGCACCGTCCGCCTGGCCGTGCACAGCCTTGCGAGAACGTCGTTGCCGCTGGCAATCATCCCCCTGGGGACGGGCAACCTGCTGGCCGCCACCCTGGGGATTCCGCGCGATCCGTTCGCGGCCGCTGAGCGACTGGCCAAAGCGGAGCCACTGACCATCGACACCGGCGTCCTGGTGGCCGACGCCGCGCGTGAGACGTTCGCCGTTGCCGCGGGAGCCGGTCTCGACGCCCGCGTCATGTCGGCGACGAGCCCCAACTTGAAGGCCCGATTCGGCGTGCTGGCCTATTTCTCCACGGCGCTGCTGATGCTTGCATCGCTGCCCAGCTCGGACACTGAAATCGTCGTTGACGGGCGGACTTTCCATCTGCAAACCGTCGCCGTGCTGGTGGCAAACAGCGGTCAGCTCGTGCCCGGCCTCATTGGACCGCGGTCGCCGCTCGATCCAACGGACGGCTTGTTAGACGTAGTCGCGATCAGGAGCGGCAACTTTCCGGGCGGATTACGCACGACGGCCAGCTCGGCCCTCGATTTGTTGCTGCGCCCTGAACCGGGCATCGGCGGCGCGTCACTGCGTCAACGAGGAAGAGTCATCTCCGTGAAGACGGAACCGGCCGAGCCAATCCAGGTGGACGGCGACATCCTTCCTGTGACCAGTGGCGCTTTCACGGCCACCGTCAAGCCCGGGTCGTTGACGGTTCTGGTTTGACCAACGTGGCGTCCAGCTTGGAGAACGCCTCGCGCCAGCCGTTCTGAGTTGGGGCCACCAGGTGCTCCGGGAGCCACTGGCTGATCTCGAGGCGCGTCCGTCCGTCGGCCTCGTCGTGGAACTCGATGCGCATCCTGGTCTCGAACGGCTTGAAGCCTCCCGGCAGCTGGCCAGTGATGCTCATGACGCCATCGAGCAGCTCGCCGTCGACGACGTCCGTAAGGTCGATGCGTCCGCGGGTCCAATTGTCCGGTTGCGCTGGAAAGACCTCCGACCATTTCTGATAGCCGCCGGGGCGCACGTCGAACTCGACCTCGTCGCGGGGCAGTGAATTGCCGATGGGGCCCCACCACGACGCGAACTGATCAGGATCTGTGAACGCCTGGTAAACGAGCGCGCGTGGCGCATTGACGATGCGAGTCAGGACGAGTTCAGGAGTTGTCGTCGTGGTCATGGCGTTCCTTTCTCGGTTTCGGTGAGTCGAGCGAGGTGGTCGTCGAGCCGGTCGAACCTCTCGGCCCAGAGCCTCTCCTGCTGCAAGAGCCATGTCGCAGCGCCGGCCAGCGACGTCGGAGAGAGACGCGCGTTGCGCCACCTGCCTTCATGGCTTCGGGTGATGAGCGACGCACGCTCGAGCACCTTGAGGTGGCGGGAGATCGCCGGGAGACTGATGGAATACGGAGCTGCGAGCTCCGTCACCGTCGCCTCCCCGACTGCGAGTCGCTCGACGATGCCCCGGCGCGTGGCGTCAGCCAGCGCACCAAACAGCAGATCCAGTTCTTCGCTCGTCCGCTGTGGCACGACACTTAACATAATGGTTAAGTGTAGCCATTGATCGATCCGTGTCAAGAAGGTCGAGGAGGTCAGGAAAAATGGTGGGCGATACTGGATTCGAACCAGTGACCCCTCGGATGTGAACCGAGTGCTCTAACCACTGAGCCAATCGCCCAAGATGTCGCCAGGACCTGAGGATTATCCCCTACCGGACGAGTAGGACGCGCATCAGGATCAGCAGCCCCAGGCTGAGGACCAGCGGCGAAAGGTCCATTGCGCCCGTCTTCGGCAGGACACGTCGGATCGGCGAGAGAAGCGGCTCGGTCGTTTCGAAGAGGAATCGCGCCACTGGGCCCTCGAATTGGGGATTGATCCAGCTGATCAGGACGCGGCCGGTAACGACCAGAAACAGGACCGTGACGAGCAGCTCAACAAAGACGCGCAGAAATGCTGAGACGTCCACCGTGGCCCGAGTATAGGTCGACTAGGTCGTAGGGCCGGCGCGCTCACCGAAGATGGCCCGGCCCACCCGAACCATCGTCGCTCCCTCCTCCACCGCCACCTCGAAGTCGTCGCTCATGCCCATCGAAAGCTGGAATCCCAGGCCCGACTCCACGCGCCGCAGTCGCTCGCTCAGCCGGCGCAGGCTGACGAAGGTTGGTCGAGCTTCCGCCGCCCGATCGACCATCCGGCCCACAGTCATCAAGCCCTGGACGTCCAGGCCCGGGAGAGCCAGAAGCTCCGGCAGAGTTGATTCAAGAACGGCTGGATCGAAGCCCTCCTTGGCAGGATCGCTGTCGACGTTGACCTGGAGAAGGACCGGTATTGGCCGGCCGTCGCGTTGGTCATGCCCCAGCTCGCTCAGCCGGCGGGCTAATGCAAGGGAGTCGACGGAATTGATCGAGTCGAAGAGTCGGCTTGCCCGGGCGGCCTTGTTGCCCTGCAGGTGACCTACCAGCCGCCAGCTCGCACCCGGCACGTCGGGCGCCTTCGACTCGGCCTCCTGGATGCGGTTCTCACCAAACGTTGTCATGCCGGCTGCAACCGCGGCCTGCAACCGGGCAGCCGAAACCGACTTGGAAACACAGACGAGGCTTATCTCCGACGGGTCGCGACCGACGCGGTTCGCGGCCGAAACTATCCGGTCGAGGACCTGTTGATGGGCTCTGCGCAGAGCCTCGCTATCGGCGCTGGTGGTCAGCGGTGCCGGCGCAGGAACGCCGGGATGTCCAGGTCTTCCAGCTCGGCCTGTGGACCGCGCGCCGGCATCGGCTGGGCCCGCTGATCGGTGCGTGGCGCGACGACGGCCGCAGTGGGCAGTCCGTCACTCTCCGGAGTCACGGGGATCGCCGTGTACGGGCTCTCCTCGAGCTCCATCTCGCGGACGGCCTCGCGCTCGCGCGCGACACGCAGCTCGCTGGCCACCTCGGCGGGCATCTGCGTCTGTGTCCGGACGACGTCACGCTTGCGGGACGAGTCGAACCCGGTGGCGATCACCGTGATCGAGATGTCGTCTTCCATCCGCTCGTCGATGACCGTGCCGAAGATGATGTTCGCCTCCGGGTCAGCCGTGGCGCGGATGATCTCCGCGGCCTCGTCGACCTCGAACAGGCTGAGACTTGCCCCGCCGGTGACGTTGAACAACACACCCTGCGCGCCGCTGATGTTGACCTCGAGCAGCGGGCTGGCAATCGCCTCCTGGGCGGCTTTGGTCGCGCGGCCCTCGCCACTGGCGCGGCCGATACCCATCAGGGCAGAGCCAGCGTCCTTCATGACCGTTCGCACGTCGGCAAAGTCGAGATTGATAAGGCCCGGGACCGTGATGAGGTCGCTGATGCCCTGGACACCCTGGCGCAGCACGTCGTCGACGACGCGAAACGCGTCGACGATCGATCGTTTCCTTCTGGACGACGTCCCTGAGCCGGTCGTTGGGGATCGTGATCAGCGTGTCGACCTTGTCGCGCAGCGCCTCGGTGGCCTTCTCCGCGTTGAGGCGGCGCTTGGCGCCCTCGAAGGAGAACGGCTTGGTGACGACGCCGATGGTCAGTGCGCCCAGGTCACGCGCCACCTCCGCGATGACCGGCGCGGCGCCGGATCCGGTGCCGCCGCCCATGCCCGCCGTGATGAAGACCATGTCCGAGTCCTTGAGCGCCTCGAAGATCTTCTCGGCGTCCTCCTCGGCCGCACGCTGGCCGATGCCGGGATCTCCGCCGGCGCCCAGGCCGCGCGTGATCTTGTCGCCGATGCGGATCTTGTGCGGTGCGTCTGACTGCAGCAGAGCCTGCGCGTCGGTGTTGACGGCAATGAACTCGACTCCCATCAACTCCGCTCGAATCATCCGGTTGACGGCGTTACTTCCGCCGCCGCCTACCCCGATGACCCGGATAAGTGCGAAGTTCTCCGAGTCCGACCGCAACGGCATCACAACCCTCCAACAAACCGCCTAAATACACCCTACCGGGCCGGCTAGGGCGCTGCCGCCGGGCACCGATTCGGATGCGGCCGAGTATAGACCGGCACCCTCAGGCCGAGGCGGGCACTTTGGTCCCGGCGAGGACCGTTTCGGTTGCCCTTTCGGGCTCGAATGTGGAGAAAATGTGGACAGTCCTGGGGCTCGTCAACAGTCGGCACCCGTGTCGGTGGGATGACACGGAACTCGTCCTCTGGCCGATGTCGGGCGGCCGCGGTTACTCTCGACGATCTGTCCACGCTCGCCGTCGAGCGATCGCGAAAAGGAGGGAGTTGATATGCCACGGTTTTACGCCACCGAGCCAGCTCCGGACGAACCCAACGCCGACGAGGCTGGAAGGTCACATGCCTGCGGCCAGTTACGCCACGGAACCGGCGCCGGATGAACCAAACATGGAGCCAAATGAGGCCAAGTTTCGGACCGCCGAGCCAGCGCGAGCGGCGCGCCGGACTGCTGCCAGGTGGTCGTGCTCCACAGGAGGATCACGCCGTTGGCATCTCCGGAAGCCAGGGCGTCCCCGGCCAAATCGAACGCGAGTGCCCCGACCTGCGCGTCATGACCTGCCAGCGTGGCGAGCCTAGACCATGGACTCGGTTTCGAAAACCGCGATCTCCTCGTCGATACCGATCGCGATTCGTGATCCATCCGCACTGAAGGCAACGGCCTCCGCGCCGTCCTGGAGTCGAAGGCGCTCCGTGCCATCCTCCGTGCTCCAGGCCGATGACCAGACGGCAGTGGATGCTTCATCTGCGTCGGTTGGGAAGAAAGACGCGAAGAGAGTCCGGCCATCGGGTGAGAGCTGCATGGTTCGGACTGCCCCCGCTTCCTGAGCGTCGGGTTTCAATGTGACGAGCAGGCGGCCGTCGTCCCAGTCATGTACCTCGATGTCCTCTCCGCTACCGCCGACACAGGCGATGTATGAACCGGCCGCCTGAACCAACTGGGACCCCGACGCCCCTTCGGACGTGATCGGACACCTGATCTCCCGAGATAAGCCGCCGTCGACTGCATCACGCAAGAAAACTTCGCCCGAGGTTGAATACTCGAGGGTCGTCCTGCCGTCCCCCGACAAGCCAACGACGGAGTCTTGGCCGGTCAACGTGGCAGACGTCTGCGAGAGTCGATTTCGGCAGGTCGAGCTGCCACAGGGCCACGGTCGACGTAGCGCCGTTCTCGGATTGGGCGATCGAAGCAAAGCGACCATCGGATCCAAATGCCATGTCCGCCAGGGTCACATCGTGAGCAGCAAGCTTGCGTGCCAAGCCTCCGTAGATGTCGTAGACGAACACCGTTGGCTCCGTGGGGATGTCGCGGCAGACGCCGACCAGCCGCGTGCCGTCGGGGCTGAATTGCGGGCTTCGCAATTCCGAACAGCCGACCAACGGATTCGACAGGTCGCCCGTTTCAGCGTCCAGGAGTCGGCCGCCCTCGTCGGTAGTGACGGCGATCGTCCGGCCATCCGATCCAAAGATCGGGGGGCCATTAGAGATCCGGTCCATTGCGACGGAGATGAGACGATCAGGCCCATCAACGCCCCACACGTCGAGACGCGGATCGATCCGATGCATCGATGTACGCGAACGCGACCTTCCTGCTGTCAGGACTGAACGCGACAAATGCTTCGCCCGTTGCCCGGCGGCAGCTCGGACACGAGGCTTGAATCGGAGACGTTCCAGATCTGGACGGCGGTGCCGCCCTCGACGGTGTCGAACATGATCGAAGTGGCGCCGGAGTCGTGCACCTCCCCGTCGACGAGTCTGCCTATGGCCGCGCTGGAACTCTGCGTCGTAGTCAGCACCGCGACGAGGCGCCCGTCGGGCGAGAAAACCAGGTCGCGCGCATAACCTGCCCCAAATACAGTCGACTCGTGGGCTCACCAGGTCGATCAGGGTGATGCCTCCGGATCCCTCTCAACGACCGGGTTCACCGCACCACACGAAGCGGCAAGCCGACTGCCATCGGGACTCCAGGCGACGCCCGCCGCATGGCCCCCGTCGCCACAAACGACAAACCGATCGATCATCTCGCCGGACTCGATCGACCAGACCTTCAGCTCGTCGTCCAGCAGAGTCGCAAGCCGTGAGCCGTCAGGACTTGGCTCGACACTCACGTGGTCGCTGGTCGAGAACTCAGCGCCTGGCTCCAGTCGGCCGCCGTCGATGATGCTCCACGTGCGTACCTGACCATCGGCGCTGATAGTCGCGACACGATTTCCCCTCACCCCAGAACCATGTTCTTTCGGCGCGGCCAGGGATTCGCGCCAAGGCCTGGAGCTGCGGCTCAGAGAGAAGCCCGTTCAAGAGGCTCTGACGTGCCTCTAACGAATTGCTGTGGCGGAGAGCTTCCATGCTCAGCAGCAGGGACAGGTCAAGGTCGGGCAAGTTCGCAGCAGCCTGCACGGCGAGCTGGCGCGAAGTCGCGGTGCTGCGCTGCTCCTCGGCGTCACGCTGGCGTTGTTCCGCCAGCGTTCTCTGCTCGTCGGCCGTGGCTCGCTGCGCTTCAGCTTCAGCCTGCTGCTCCTGCGCGATTGTTGTCTGGTCACGGGCGATATCGGTCTGCTCATTGGCTCGGAGGGCGAAGGCAACCGCGGCGACGCCGAGCCCGGCGGCGATGACAACGGCTCCAACCAGGATGTAGGCGCGTCGACGCAGACGTCGAGCTGCGGCCGCCTGATCCTCAGCTCGACGGCGCTCGGCTTCGGCGGCGCGTTGTGCGGCCTCGAGCTCCCGCTGCTGCTGTTCGGCCCGCTCGCGCGCATCGCTCTCCTCAGCATCTATCGACGCAGCCAGAAATTCCGATTCGCTATCGGTGAGAGTGCCAGGATGTGCCGCCGACCACTCGCGGGCGGTGGCTAGCCGCGCGCCGCGAAACAGGAGGCTGGACTCGTGCGCCAGCGCGTGCCACTCGCCCGCCGCGTCGGTCAGTTGACGCTGGACACGCAAGCCCTCGCGGTCGTCCTCGAGCCATCCACGGAGCAGGGGCCACTCGCGGATGAGCGCCTCGTGGGCAACCTCGGCGGTCCCGTCGTCGACTGTTACCAATCGCGCATCGATCAACCTGCGCAGCACATCGTTGGTGCCCTGAGCTCCACCGGATGGCACGAGCTCGACCAGCGCCGCCCGCCGGCGAGTGTCCTGCGCCCCCTCGCCGAGCTCAGTCAATCGAAGGAGGATGTTGCGCGCGACATGTCGTTCGGCGTCTGGCAGCTCGGCGTAGAGCCGGTCGGCGGTTCGGGCGATAGCGCCGCTTACCTCCCCTGACTCGAAGTAGCCCTTGAGAGTCATCCGACTGCCACGCCGGCGATGCCACGTCTCGAGCAACGCGTGTGACAGGAGCGGAAGTGCGCCTGGTTCGTTGCCAATGTCCCGCAAGAGCAGATCAACCAGGCCGGGCGCGATCTCCCAACCCCCACGGCGTGCCGGTTCCTCGATTGCCCGGCGCAGATCGTCTCGTTCCATTGGACCGATGTAGAACTGGTTGTCAGCGACCGCCTGACGCAGCTCGGGAAATTGAGATACCGCGACGTAGAAATCGGCGCGAAGAGTGATCAACACGTGCAGGCCGCCCTGCGCTGCATTCATCAACCGTGCCACGAAGTCGTGCCGAAGACGGTCGTCGTGGCAGAGGGTGAACAGCTCTTCGAATTGGTCGACCACGAGCAGTCCCGAGCCCTCGAGGGCTTCGGCACCAGCTTCCAACGGGTCGGCCGTCGGCGTCATGACGGTCACGTTCGCGAACGAACCGGCGTCCGAGACAACGGGGATGACACCGGCGCGAAGGAGCGACGACTTGCCGCTTCCCGATGCGCCGACGACGGCGATGAACGGCTGCGAGCGGACGGCCGCCGCCACCTGGGCGACGAGCGCCTCGCGGCCGAAATAGAGGCCTGAGTCCTCGGCTTCGAAGCGGAGGAGGCCTTTGTACGGCGGATCGCCCGGCGCTGGGGGTTCGTCTTCAGGTGCGGATGCCCTGATCGGCGGGAAATCCGTGGTCAGACCTTCGATGCGCAGACCGAGGACCGCCGTGGGCTCCGTTAGGCCCTTGAACCTGTGCATACCCAGGTCGTCGAAGCTGAAGCGCTCGTCCTGCGATGGGTCGAGCTGATCTCGTGTGGCCCGAGAGAGGAGAACCTGGCCACCGTGCGCCGCCGCGCCGATTTGAGCTCCGCGGTGGACATCAACGCCCACGTAGCCTGTCGAAGCCAGCACGGGACGGCCGGCGTGGATGCCTATCCGAACGCGTAAGTCGGCGCCGAGTGGCCACTCGTGGGCGGCGATCGACCGTTGGATCTCTGTCGCGCAGAGGAGTGCCGCGACAGCTGAAGAGAAGGCCACGAGGAACGAATCGCCCTGCGTGTCGACCTCGAAGCCCTCATGGCTCTCGAAGGCCGCGCGCAGCAGATCACGTTGCTGCTCCAACACCAGCGCATAGCCATCGCGAAGGCGTTCGAGCAGTTTCGTCGAGCCTTCGATATCGGTGAACATCAGCGTCACCGACCCAGTCGGCGCCGTGGCAGTCATGATCCTTACCCCTCGCACCGTTCGCCGGCGGACACTTGCGGCCCCACACGCAAGTCGCCGTCGACTGCGCGACAGACTAGGGCACGTAACTGGGCATGCCGCGTCGTTTTTTCGTCACGGCGATGCCTCAGCCGGGTAGGAAAGTGAGGGTCACGGTCCGCATGTCGTTGTCCTGGTTGGGATCCAGCAGGGCGATCGACTGCCACGTCCCGAGGCCCAGCTGGCCGTTGACAACGGGCACCACAACCGACGGCGGAACGAGCAGCGGCAGGACGTGATCCGCGCCATGGCCGGCCGATCCGTGGGCGTGCCGCCACCGATCGTCGCGTGGCAAAAGCTCGTCGAGTCGAGTCATCAGATCCTCGTCTGACCCGGCGCCCAGCTCCATGATCACAACGCCCGCCGTGGCGTGCGGCACGAAGACATTGAGCAGGCCGTCGCCCTCGCCGTTGACGAAGTTGGCGCACTCACGGGTGATGTCGAAGAGCCCGCGTTTGCGACCGGTGCTGAAGGTGATCTGGGCGTGCTTCATGCCGCGACCGGAACGTCACGAAGCGCGCGCAGGTGGTAGACCTTCACCGGTAGGCTTTTGCCCTTGAGCGCCGGTGCGCCAAGCGGCTCCACGTCGGCCGGGCCCGAGGAGCTCGAGCGTCCTGTCGCTGATCACCACCTGACCTGGTTCCGCGAACGTCTGCAGTCGGGCAGCGAGATTCGTCGTGTCGCCGATGGCTGTGAAGTTGCGCACATCGGTGCTGCCGACGTTGCCAACGAGCGCCGGACCGGTCGCAATGCCGACGCGAAAATGTGGGCGGTCAGAGGCGAGAGCGGCGATCGGCTCTATGGCCGCCTGAATTGCAAGCGCCGCCGTCCCGGCTCGTCGCGCGTGATCGGGTTGGCGATGCGGGGCGTTAAAGATCGCCATGAGCGCATCGCCGGCGAACTGCGTGATCGTGCCGCCTTCCCGCAGGATCGGCGGGACCGCGCTGTCGAAGTACTCGTTCAGCAGTCGGACGACCGCTTCTGGATCGGTCCGCTCCGAGAACGACGTGAATCCCTGCAGATCAGCGAACAGCACGGAGACCTCGGCGAGCTCGCCGCCAAGCTCGCTCCGCTCCGGTGCCGTAAGCAAGGTTTCCGCCACCGCAGGTGACAGGTACTGGTGGAAGAGTCGGTCGACCTGGGCGTGTAGCGAGGCGATCAGCTGGCTTTGGGCGAACAGTTGCCGGCTCTGGTTCTCGAGCACGTAAGTTCCGATGGCGCCGACCGTGGCGGCTGTGACCACGAAGAACAGCTGCAACAGCACCTGGTCCGTGGCAAAGCGCTGGGCGAATGCCAGAAATATGGCGACGTGCCCAACCGCAACGATCACCGAATGAGTGAACCGAAGACGCGCCGAGACCAGCCCAACCAGGATCACGGCCATCACGCCGGGGGCTGCGTACAGGTCGAATTGCCCGGAAGCGCCCGCCAGGGTCAGGACGACTACGCCAGCGAGCAGGTTCAAGACGACGCTCACGCGGCCCTGCGTCGCCCGCGTGTTGAGCCGCCCGACAACCACGTAGGCAACCAGGTTCAGGACCACTTCGAAGCCCGCCAGCACGTATGCCACTGTGGGTGGAATGGATGTGACGAGCGGCACGATCAGACCGGCAATGGCAAAGAGAACGGCCGAGCCGAGGTAGCTGGATCGACGGTCCGCCGCGCTCATCCTTCCGGCGAGCTGGTATTCGCGTTCGACTGCGGGGTCGACAAACGTAAGCGTCAGCGGGTTGTGCTGGGCCACAGCCGGCTGTGAAGTCGACACGGTTACGTGTTGCGACACGGTCTTACGGCAACAGTCCCCGTGCCCAGTCGCGCATGCGATTTATCATTCCCGGCGTTGGGCCTGACTCGTAGTGCGCCGGCTCGTAGCCCTGCACCGATCTGGCACCCCACATCAACAGTCCGAGCGAAGTGCTGAACGCCGGAGTCAGGAGATGGTCGGTCAGGCCGTCGACGCCGGTTGGGCCGGCAATTCGCACCGGCGCCTGGAGCACTTCCCTGCCCAATCGGGCGGTGCCCGCCAGCTCGGCCGCGCCACCGGTCATGACCAGGCCGGCGGGCAGCATGCCCTTGTAGCCGGCACGCTCGATCTCCTCGCCGATCTTCTCGAAGACCTCGCGCATGCGTGCCTCGATGATCTCGGAGAGCTCGCGCCGCGAGGCCGTGGTGGCGTCGCCCTCGCCGATCCCCTCGACCTCGACGTCCTCGTCCTCCACGATCAATGACGGATCCGCCGTGCCGTGCTTGATCTTCAGCTCCTCGGCGGCGGTCAGGCTCGTCTTCAGGCCGATGGCCACGTCATTGGTGACGTTGTTTCCACCGAGCGGCAGAACGGCCGTGTGGAAGGGCGAGCCGTCCATGTACAGCGCGAGGTCGATCGTGCCAGCTCCGAAATCAGCGACGGCCACGCCCAGCTCGCGCTCCGTCTCGGTCAGGACCGCGTCGCCCGAAGCGAGCGCGGACGAGACGAGCTCGTCGATGCGGATCTCCGCGCGCTGCACGCACTTGGTCAGGTTCTGGACCGCCGTCGCGCCGGCGTGGACGATGTGCGTCTCCACCTCGAGCCGCACCGCGCTCATGCCCAGCGGATCCTTGACGCCCTCCTGGCCGTCGACAACGAAGCCGCGCGGCAGCACATGGAGCACCTCGCGGTTGGATGGGATGCTGACCGCCCTGGCGACCTCGGTCGCGCGCTCGATGTCCTCGCGGCTGACCTCGCGTCGCGCCCCGCTGACGGCGACCGCTCCACGGGAGTTCTGCGATTCGACGTGGTTTCCACCGACGGCCACGATCGCCGATTCGATCCGATAGCCGGACAGGCGCTCCGCGGCCTCACGGGCGGCCTTGATCGACCCGACCGTTTGGTCGATGTTGATCACGACGCCCTTCTTCAGACCGGAGGATCCAACCGAGCCCTTGCCGATGACGGTGACGCCCGTCTCGCGCGTCACCTCGCCGATGAGCGCCACGACCTTGCTCGTCCCTACGTCGAGGGCGACGAGTACTGCTTCACGTTCCATTGGTGTCATTCTCGCCTAGCGGGACCGAATCAATTGGGAGCCGGAGACAGGGTCTCCGATGGAGTGCTGCGCGGCAGGAATGTCCCGCACTTGTCGTCGAGCGGCGCCAGGTAGATGACCGCGATGTCCGACTCGCCGGCCCCCACTCGGGCGCGCAGGCACTGAACCTGGGTGTCGAAGATGTCGATTGGCCGCAGGTTGGGCGTGTAGTGGCCGAAAATCGCGCGCCAACCACCGGGTTCTGCGGTGAGGACGTAGCCGTTGGTGTCGTCCGCCGTCACTGTTAACCCGCTATAGCTCGTGCCGATCGTGGCCGGAGTGATCGCCGCCAGTCGCAGGTCGGCATCCAGCGACACCTCGTCGAGCCGTCCGCCGACGTCCAGGACCGGCGCGAACTGGTCGCGCAGGTCCGTGATCACCGGCAGTCCGAGGCTGGATGCATCGGCGACGGGCACCTCGTCGAGGACGAATCCGTCCACGTCAAGGACGTACGCGGCAGTGGGCGTGGCAAGGACGAAGGTGGGCGTCCGCTCGGTGACATCAACGACCAGCCGATCCGGAAGCGTCACGTAGACGTTGGCACTGGCGACCGCGGGCAACGTGACGAGAGCGCGTGCCATTCGCGTGGTGTCGATGCGGAAGATGTTGGGCGTGGCGCCAGCGGGCAGCCCAACTGCTGCGTCGATGTCGGCCTGCTGCGTGTAAACGAGGTCGCTCACCTGGATCTGCGTTAGGTCGAATTGGTGGCTCGTCACCAGCGCCGCGAACAACGCCGCCGTCGAGAGCGCCAGGACCAGACCCGCCACGCGCCAGCGGGTCACCAGCGCAAACACGCCACGGTTACGGGACGATGCCCGTCGAGTCCGTCCCCCGGCTACCGGTTGTCGCGTGACCAGTCGCACCTAAGGCAGGTCGGCGCGGGTCAGCCGCAGTGCAGGTTGCGCCGCGGCCCGTGCCAGCGCGAGCTCAACGATCTTCTCCGAGATCGCGCCGAAGTCGTAGCCACCCTCGCGGCACATCACTGGAAAGAGGCTGATCGGAGTGAAGCCGGGAATTGTGTTGATCTCGTTGAGGTACAGCGCGCCGTCCTTATCGAGCATGAAATCCACGCGCGCGAACCCGGCGGCTCCGATTGCCAGGTATGCCCGGCGCGCGATGTCATGGATCCTGGAGCGCATGTCGCCGTCAACGTCGGCGCGCTCGGTGGTGCGCGAGACGCCGTCGCTGTATTTGGCGGTGTAGTCGTAGAACTCGTGACCCGGGAAAATCTCCCCCGGTCCGTAGCTCTCAAGATCGTGCTCCGAGTTGCCGAGAACGCTCATCTCCAGCTCACGGGCATGATCCAGGTATGCCTCGACCAGGACGGAGTCGCCGTAGCGCAGCGCATCGGTGACGGCGCCGCCTGTGTACTCGGGATCGCCTGGCTTGTGGACGATCGAGATGCCCACCGACGATCCGAGTCGGGTCGGCTTCACGACCACGCGCGCGTCGGGCATGGACGTGGCGAAATCAGCGATGCGCCGCTGGGCTGCGGCGGGATCGTCCTGCCACTCCACGGCCGAGAGCTCGATCCACGGCACGACGGGCATGCCCAATCCCTTGGTGAGGCGCTTGAAGATGACCTTGTCCATCCCGATGGCAGATGCCGCGACACCCGCCCCGGTGTATGTCAGCCCAGCCGCCTCGCACAACGCCTGGACCGTGCCGTCCTCGCCAAACGGGCCGTGGAGTGCGATGAAGACGACCGGCACGGGCTCGGTGGCACGCATCTGGTCCATGGCCTGGCCGGCCGAAAGTGGCCCACGTGCCTCGAGCGCCCTCGGATCGTCGTATGCAGTCCGTGCCAGCCCGCGATCCATGGCAGCCGCCGGCAGCTGCCACCAGCGCCCATCCAGATCAACCAGCCAGCCGTCGATGGTGTGGCCGCGCTCGGAGAGTGCGGCAGCGATCGCACGGCCCGAGACGAGCGACACGTCGTGCTCGGCCGACGGACCACCCAGCACGACCGCGATCCGGGTGCTGTTCATGCTTCCGCTTGCGCCTGCCACGCGCTCCAGTCGCCGGCGAACACGATCTCGAAGACGAGCTCGACTCCGGTTTCGCTACGGACCCGATCGCGAACCTGCTCGCCCAGGTTGCGGACATCCGATGCCGTGCCGTCCTGGTCGTTGACGATGAAATTGGCGTGCTTCTCGCTGACTGACGCGCCGCCGACCCGCATGCCCTTCAGGCCCAGTCCATCGATGAGGGCACCGGCCGAGGATCCATCGGGGTTGCGGAAGACGCTACCGGCCGAGGGCATGCCCAGCGGCTGATGTGCCTGCCGCCACTTGCGAATCTCGTCGAGCCTCGTGCCGATCAGCTCAGGGTCGGCGGGCTCGAGGTCGAACGACGCCCAGGTCACGATGTCGGGCAGCTCCTGGGCCGCGTGCTTGAGCTTGCTGTCGCGGTACGCCAGGCCGAGGCCATCGACATCGAGCGCCTCTTCGGTCCCATCTGCGCGCAGGACGGAGGCCTGTGCGATTACCGCCTTGATGTCTGACTCGTGGGCGCCGGCGTTGGCCCACACCGCCCCGCCGACCGTGCCCGGGATGGCCAGGCCGAACTCCAGCCCGGACAGGCCCTCCCCTTTGCACAGCGTTGCCGCCTTGGCCATCGCGAGGCCCGAGTCGGCGGTCAGGCGATTGCCCTCGAAGCGGACCTGCTGGGCGCGGTTCTGGATGACCAGGCCGCGGATGCCGGCGTCGCTGATAACGAGATCCGAGCCGCGGCCCAGGATGAAGTGCGGCAGGCCACGGGAGCGGGCGAAACGGATGATCGCCCGCAGCTCGAAAAGGTTGTGGATCTCGGCGAACAGGTCGGCCGCGCCGCCGACGCGCATGGTCGTGAAGCGCGACAGCGGCTCGTGGCGGGACGTCTTGACGCCGATGCGCCGCTGGATGTCCGTGCCCAGTCGTGACAGGTCCTCCTCGGTGAGCGGCTCGAAGGGAGCTGCCATAACGCTGCTCAACTTTTTGCTCCTGCCCGCGACAGGCGTTCGATCGCGGCCGCGCTCGGCAATGCGTGGCGCTCGGCAAGGGCGAGGACGATCTCGGCGACGGCATCGGCCGCGCCAGGTCGGCCGAAGCCACGAGCCGCGGCGCACATCGCGTCCAGCGCGGGCCGATCCTCGAGCAGCTTCGCGGCCTCGATCAGGGCCGCGGCGTCAAGCTCGTCGTCAGGAATGATGCGTGCCGCGCCGGCGTCGGCCAGCGCGCGCGCATTGGCCATCTGGTGCGATGACGCGTGGGGATACGGAACAACCACCATGGGCAGGCCGAGCGCGCTGGCCTCGGCGAGCGTCGAGGATCCGGCACGGCCAACGAGCAAATCCGCCGCGAGCAGCGCGTCGGTCATCTCGGCACGCAGGAACGCATACGGCTTGTACCGCGCGCGGCGTTCGGCGGGGAGCGCTTCGCGTCGCTTGAGCGCGTCGGCGTACCCGGCCTCGCCCGTCATATGCAGCACGTATGCGTTCTCCACCAGGGTCGGCAGCGCGTCCGCGACGGCACGGTTGAGCCGCCGTACCGCCTGCGAACCACCGAAGACGAAAAGAACGGGCGTGTCCGCGTCGAGGCCCAGCGCTTCTCGCGCCGTCGCGCTGTCACGGCCGGCGAAAGAGCGGATGGGCGTGCCAGTCACGTAGCAGCGTCCGGGCAATGCCTTGCACGTCTCGGCAAAGCTGACAGCCAATGCGCGCGTCAGACGCGCCGTCGTCCGCACGCTGCGGCCGGGCACGAGATTGCCTTCCCACATGAGGCTGGGCACGCGCAGCGCTGCCCCGGCCGTAACGACTGGGATCGCCACGTAGCCGCCCGTGGTGAAGATCACGTTGGGTCGCCAGCGGGCCAGGATTGCCGTCGCCTGGGGCACCGAGGCTGCCAGTCGGAGTGGGTCGAGGATGGTGTTAGCGGAGACATCGACCGTGCGCAACGAACGCAGCAGCATGCTGGAGTACTCATAGCCCTCGTCCGGGACGATGGATGCTTCGAGACCGCGACGCCCACCCAGCCAGCGGAACTCGGCGTCAGGCGCCCGTTCGCGCAGGGAGCGCGCGACGGCCAGCGCGGGATAGACGTGGCCGCCGGTTCCACCTGCGGCGATCAGAATCCGCATCGTTCCAGGTTCCTCGGGAAATCGTCTCGCGCGAGATCGAAAGCAGGATACCGATGGCAGCGAACGACACGAGGAGTGACGAACCACCAGCCGATACAAAGGGCAACGTGATGCCCGTGATCGGCAGCAGTACGACCACGACACCAATGTTGATGAACGCCTGCAGGGTAAGCCAGGCAGTGATTCCCGTGGCCAGCAGCGCGCCAAATGTGTCTGGCGCGGCGAGGGCGATCTTGATGCCGCGGTACGCGAACAACAGGTAACAGCCGATCACCGCGATGGCGCCGAGGAAGCCGAGCTCCTGGGCGACGACGGCGAAGACGAAGTCGTTCTGGGCGGCCGGCAGGTGAAGCGCACCGGGTTGGCGGCTCTCTCCCAGGCCGATGCCCAGGACCCCGCCGGTACCGATCGCCAGCAGCCCCTGCACGGTGTGGAAGCCGATCCCCTGCGGGTCGGCCCAGGGATCCATGAAAGCCTGGACGCGGGCCATCTGGTAGCTGCTGTGAGTGACGACCCAGGCCACGGCCCCGACTCCCAGCGGAATGAGCAGTCCCAGCTGCCACAGGCTGCCACCGGCGACGAAGAACATCGTGAATGCGGCCAGTGTCAGCACGCCCATGGTGCCGAGGTCAGGCTCGAAGAGAACCAGCAGCAGCACCGGTCCAACGATGAGCATGAACGGAACCAGGCCGTCGAACAGCGAGCGCGTCTGAGTGCCCTTCCGGGTCAGCCAGTGGGCCAGGTACACGACGAGAGCCAGCTTGGCGAACTCGGCGGGGTGCATCGCTGGCAGCGGGCCTAGCTGTAGCCATCGGGTGGACCCGCCCACCTCGATCGGGTGCAGCGGTCCGATGGCCGGCAACAGGACGATGGCCAGGAGCAGCAATGAGATGAGGAACGCCGGGATCGAGATCAGGCGGAGATACCGATAGTCGAGACGCATGAAGATCACCATCACCAGCGCCCCCGCCGCGGCCCAGAACGCCTGCGGGCCAACCACGGCGAACGGATCGTCGTGCTGCAGAAGCGAGTTGATGCCCGAGCTGGAATAGACCATCAACAGGCCGACGGAAGCCAGCCCGACGATGCTCAGGAGGAGCAGGTAGTCAGGCTCGTGACGCACCCGCTGCGGGCCGCGGAACTGTTTGACGGCAGGAGGCTGCGTGGCGCGCGTGGCGGTCTGCGTTGCTCTTGCCGCGGTCATTGGCCACTCCCCTGCGCGATGCGCCTGACCGACTCCTTGAACGCGTCTCCCCGCGCCGCGTAGTCGACGAACATGTCGAAGCTCGTGGCGGCAGGACTGAGCAGGACTGTCGCCGGCCGCCCGGTTTGAGCGCTCAGTTCGCTCGCGATCTCGTGGGCAAGAGCGACTGCCTCGTCCATGCTCGCGGCACGTTCGATGTGGGCCAATCCGGCGCGCGCGAACAGCGTTGACATCTCTTCCGCCGTTTCACCGATGAGCACGGCCGCGGCCGCACGTTCTCCAACCACTCGGGCCAGCTCGTCGAGCGGCACGTTCTTGGTGCGACCGCCGGCAATCAGCACGATCGGCGGCTCGAAGCTGTGGAGCGCGGCGATGACCGCGTCCGGTTGCGTGCCCTGCGAGTCGTTGACGAACGTGATCGCGCCAATGGTGGCCACGCCCTCGAGGCGGTGCTCCACGCCGGTGAAGCCGGCCACGGCGAGACGAATCGCGTCGGGCGCGATCCCGAACAGCAAGCCGACCGTGACCGCTGCAAGGACGTTGCTGGTGTTGTGCGCGCCGGGGATCAGGACCTCGCCCAGCGGCATGATGCGGCCGGCCGGCCCAGTGGCCGCGGTGCCTCCGCCAACCGAGCCCAGTCGCTCGACGCCGTCCGCAACGATCCAGCCGTCGCTCACCCCGACACCGCCGACCTCGGGCTCGCCGCGCCGGTAGTACACGGCCGTAGCGGCACTGGCCGTCGCAAACGCTGACGACACGGGGTCTTCGGCGTTGAGCACGAGCCGGCCATCGGCTGCGGTCAACTCAGCGAGCCTTCGCTTCGCGGCTTGATATGCCTCGACTGTCCCGTGGCGATCCAGGTGGTCGCTGGTCACGTGCGTGTAGACGGCCACGTCCGTGCCATGAGAGAGCGTTGGCAGCTGCAGCTCGGACAGCTCGACCACGACGCGATGTTCGGGCGTCAGGTCGGGCAGTCGCTCGACCAACGGCAATCCGATATTTCCACCCAGCATCGACGGCGCGCCACCCTGGGCCAGCACCGCCGCGATGAGCGAGCTGGTGGTGGTCTTGCCCTTGGTACCGGTAACGCCAATGGTCGTCGCCGGACAGAGGCGCAGGAACAGGTCGACCTCACTGACGATAGGCACCCGGCCCGCCGCTTCCAGGTCCGCAAGCGCCGCACGCATCCGCGGTTCGGTCGTCGGGTAGCGGCTGTTGATCGACGGCGAGGTTGCGATCAGCGCCTGGTCGGCGAGTGCCGCTCCGGGTTCCACGTCCGGTCCCAGGAGCAGCCGAACCGGGCGACCCTCAAGCTGGTCGATCTGTTGCTGGAGGTCGGCCGACCGTCGAGTGTCGTAGACGGTGACTCGCGCGCCGCGATCGGACAGGAAGCGAGTCAGAGCCACACCACTGCGCGCCAGGCCGAGGACGGCAACGGGCTGATCACGGAACGAGTCGAGCGTCAGGTGGTCCAGATCGATGACGGTCGGGATGGACGCCATCGCGCTCACGGTGTCGCCGTATAGGTCGAGAAGAAGAACGTGACGCCAAGCAGGGCGGCCAGCACGCCAACGATCCAGAACCGCATGGTGATCTTCTCTTCATCCCACCCGGCTAATTCGAAGTGGTGATGCAGCGGCGCCATCCGGAAGACGCGGTTGCCGGTGAGCTTGAAGCTGGCGATCTGGATGACGTCCGAGCCAACTTCCAGCACGAAGATGATGCCGATCAACGGCAACAGCAGGATCTGCCCTGTGATCAGGCCGATGACGGCCAGTGTCGCGCCCATGGCGAGGCTGCCCGAATCACCCATGAACACCTGCGCCGGGTGCACGTTGAACCAGAGGAAGCCAAGGAGGGCACCGATGAGCAGCGCGCACAGGATGGCCAGGTTCTGCTGCCCGGCGAGCAGGGCGATGATCAGGTAGGCCACGAAGGCGAAGATCAGCGTGCCTCCAGCAAGGCCGTCGAGTCCGTCGGTGAAGTTGACGCCGTTGGTGGTGGCGACGATGGCGAACGCTGCAAACAGAACGTACGCCCAAGCGGCGATCGGGACGTCGCCCACGAACGGCACAGACAGGATCAGGGCCGTTGGGTAGGTGCTCTGGATCTGGAACGCGATCGCACCGGCGACCACGACCTGCCAGAGCAGCTTCTGGCGGATGCGGATGCCTTCGCCGGTCGTGGCGTTGAGGTAGTCGTCAGCGGCGCCCAGAAAGCCGACCACCAGCAAGGTGAGGATCGGCGCGATCGTTTGCGGCCCCAGGAATGTGCCGCCGGCGATGAGGTGGAACAGCAATGCCGAGGTGACGACGACGGCGATCATCAGGATGCCACCCATCGCGGGCGTGCCTTCCTTGACCATGTGCGAGCCCGGGCCTTCGGTCCTGATGCGCTTGCCGAAGCCGAGACGACGCAGCAGCAGGATGAACGGCGGCATCAGGATCACGACCAGCGCGAAGGCCAGCAGGATGGCCTGGACGAGCGGCGCGGCGACGTTCATCTAACCGGCGCCTTCATACGGTCCGCGGCGGCTTCCAGGGCCGGAAGGAACTCCTCCATGGCCGCGCCGCGCGAGCCTTTGATCAGGACGACATCGCCCGGCCGCACGATGTGTTCCACGTCGGCGAGCACCGCGTCCTTTGACCGACCGCCGCGATACGGACCCACGGCGAGGATGACGTCGGCCGTATTGCCGGCATGATCGAGCACCCGACTATGGGCATCTGCCGACGAGTCGCCGAGCTCCAGCATCTCGCCCAGGATGGCGACGTGGCGGCCGGGCAGGCTGGCCAGCAGGTCGAGCGCGGCGATCATCGAGTCCGGGCTGGCGTTGTAGCTGTCGTCGAGAACCTTGATCGGCCCGAGGTCGATGATCGTGCGTGCGATGCGGCGCGCTCCACGGTCGAGCAAGTCCACGCGCGATCGCCGGGAGCTCCATCCCTGCCGCCAGGCCAACGGCCGCCGCGGCGAGGCCGTTGTGGACGCTGTGCCGACCCAGCGCGGGCATCGTCACGTCGATCGCATCGTTGTCGGCGCGGAGCTCGAACACGCATCCCGTCATAGCCGAGCGACGTGACGTGCTCGGCGCGGACGTCTGCTCGTTCGTCAAAGCCGTAGGTGACGACGTCCACGCCGGGAGCAACGTGGTCGGCCATCCGGGCGACGCGCGGATCGTCGGCGTTCAGGATGGCCGTGCCGCCGCTGGGAAGTGCCTCAACCAGCTCGCGCTTGCCGCGTTCGATCTCGTCGATGCTTCCCGCCCGCGAAAGATGCGTGCCGCGAACCGCAGTCACGACGCCGATCGACGGCCGTGCCAGTGCCGCGAGCAGTGCAATGTCGCCGGGCTCGTACATGCCCATCTCGAGGACCGCGACCTCATGTTCCGGCCCGATGCGCAGCATCGTCAGCGGCAGGCCGATCTCGTTGTTCTCGTTGGCCTCGTTGCGCAGCACCGTCCAGCGTTCGGAGAGAACCTCGGCGATCTGCTCCTTGGTCGATGTCTTCGCGAGTGAACCGGTCACGCCGACGACCAGGAGATCGAACCGGTTGCGCCATTCGGCGGCGGCCTGCTGTAGCGCGACAGTCGTGTCGGCAACCTTGATCACCGCTGCGTCGCCAAGGTCGTCGTCGGCGACATCCTGCGACACCACCAGCGCGGCCGCGCCTCGCTGGGCGGCATCGGCCAGGAACCGATGGCCGTCGGTTCGCTCGCCGGGGAGCGCGAAGAACGCATTGCCCGGCTCTACACGACGGGAATCAACAGCTCCGCCGCGAATCGACGCACGCCCCTCGCGCACGATCGCACCGTTGACGGCACTCGCCAGGGACGCTGCATCGAAAGCGACGCTCGCGCCGGCGCCACCTACCCGATCAGCCAAGGCCGCACATCCTACTGCGAGAGCCCGTCAGGGCCAGTCGATCGTGCCGCCGGCGGCTGGCTGGTCGGCGGGATACGGCTGGATCTCCTCCGGCGCTTCCTGGAGTGGCGAATCCGGCGCAAGTGGCGGAATGTCCATGGTCGTGATGGCGTCCATGGCGACCCGTCGGAAGAGCTCGTTCGAGGACATCTCCAGGGTCATTCCCCAGCTGCGCTTGACGTGCGGCTCGGTGTCGTGGATGCGTACCAGGATGACCGCCTCCGGCTTCTCGGAGCCAACGAAACCGATGAACGTGTGGTTGTAGGTGTCGATCATCCACGCACCGGCCTGCTGGTCCCAGATCTGTGCCGTGCCGGTCTTGCCGCCCACGACATAGTTCGGGATCAGCGTCTCGGCAGCGTAATGCGGGCCGGCCTCGACGACGTGGATCATCAGCTGCTGGAGCTTGTTCGGACAGACCCGTTTCCATGACCTGCTGCGGTTCCTGCGACGAGACGGCTTCTCCGCCCAGCGACTCGACGAGGTGCGGCGTGACCAGGTTGCCGCCGTTGATCATCGCGCTGAAGCCGCGCGCCAGCTGAAGTGGCGTCACCGCAACGCCCTGTCCGAAGGCGCGGTTGACGAGGTCGATCGTCTGCCACGGCGTCGCCAGTGGGTCGGCGACGATGCCCGTCGATTCGTTTCCCAGCTCGATTCCGGTCGGGCGACCAATGCCCAGCCTCTGCCACATGTCATAAAGGACGACTGCGCCCGGCGTCCGTGGTGTTTGCGAGATTCAGCGCGACCTTTCCCGACTCCGACGTTACGCGACCTGGCGATGATGTCCTGGAACGGCACGGTGCCGATGCTGTCGAGGTCGCCGTTGCGTACCTCGTCGGGGCCGATTCGCAGGACGCGACCGTCGGCCACGGGAGTGTTCAGGTTGACGACGCCCTCTTCGAGCGCCGCCGCGGCCGTGAACATCTTCATCACCGATCCCGGCTCGTACACCTGGCTGACGATGGGATCGGCAAACAGCTCGGGCGCAGTTCTCGGCCGTATCGACGTAATCGTTGGCGTCGTAGCCGGGCACGGAGGCCCAGGCCAGGATCGCGCCCGTGTACGGATCCATGACGAGCCCCGTGACACGCGGCGCCTGGTCGGCGACCCACGCGGCGTAGAGCTCCTTCTCGAGTCGCAGCTGCAGGCTGGCATCGATGGTCAGCTGGACCTGTTCGCCCGACTGCGGCAGTCTGCCGGAGCGTCGGCTCCGAGGTCCGCCCCGAGATCTGCGGTAGCAGCGTCCGTGCCGGCGAGCAGATCCTGCCCGAACTGCTCGATGCCGTAGCGGCCCTGGCCGTCGTCCGTGACGAAACCCAGGAGCTGGCTGGCGAGCGTCGTGTCGGGATAGCCGCCGCTGTTGGGGTAGAAGCGAACCGGTTGGGGATCGAGCTCGAGCGCCGCGAGCTCGCCGCCGCGCAGCCCTTCGCGCACCTGGTCGCTCTGGTCGACGGTGAGTCGTCGGGCGACGACCGTGTACTGCGGTGCCGCATCGAAGGTCGAGATCAGGTCGTCGACCTGCTGACCGTTCATGCCCAGGATCTCGCCCAGCCGTCGCGCGATCTTGGGGCGATCCTCGCTGTTCATCAGGTCGGGATACGCGGCCAGTCGGTCTCGATAGGCCGTGGTGGCGAGAACCGATCCGCGGCTGTCGACGATCTCGCCGCGTCTCGTCTGCGCTTCGGCCGGATTGGCCAGCTGCTGGTCGGCGAGCGTCCGGAGCTCATCGCCCTGGCCGATCTGCCAGTAGGCAAGGCGCAGCGTCAGGGCACCGGCAAACAGACCCAGGAAGCAGAGCAGCAGTAGCAGCCGTGCGCGGCTGTCAGTCCGACCGAGCATCGGTCAGCGCGCTGGCAATCTGATCCTGGTTTCGAGCTGATCCAGCCCGAGACGCTGAGCGTGGTCGAGAACCGTTGCCTCGGTCCCCCAGTGCAGCACGCTGGTCTCGAGCGTCTGTACCTGCCGCGAGAGATCGTCTCGTTCGGCGATGAGGCCGTCGATCGCGTAGTTGGTCGCGGCCAGGTGAATCGTCTGGGCCACGTAGATCAGTCCGATCAGCAGGCCGACGAGAACGACCGCGATCAGCGCTCCCACCGGTTGCGCACGGCGGCGTGAGCGGACCGGCGCGGAAACGCGGCGGCGAGTCGTTGCGGGAGCGGCAGCCGCTGGGCGTGCGCCGCCGTGCGTGCTGACGCGCGGGTTGACGCGAAGGCCGCCGACCCCGATTGGCCGCGCACCCTGGAGTGCCGTCATTGCTGCGCACCGCCAAGCGCGTCGGCCGAGCCGCCAGGCGGCCGCTCATCGTTCATCTCGGAAGCCGACCAGTCCTCGGGCGTGCCGTCGACATGCCAGTCACCGCGCGTCAACGGTGACGGCCGGCGTTCGCGGACCTCGTGCTGGCGGCGGCCGTAGTTGCGCCGGCGCGACGAGCTGTTGCGGCGGCTCATGCGGCCAGCTTTCGTGCCGCGCGCAGCAGTGCGCTACGGGATCGCGGGTTGCGCTCGATCTCCTCGGCCGTTGGGCGCCGCGGCTGCGGGCCAATCAACGCGAGGCGCGGCGATCGGCCGCAGACGCACACCGGAAACTCCGGCGGACACGTGCAGCCGCGGCGCTCCGCGGCGATGAAGCGCTTCACGATGCGGTCCTCCAGCGAGTGATAGCTGATGACCGCGAGGCGGCCGCCGTCGCCCAGCACGTCGACGGCCGCCTCAAGCGCTCTTGGGAGAGTTTCTAGTTCCTCGTTGACCGCGATGCGCAGCGCCTGGAAGACGCGCGTCGCCGGATGCACCCGACGTCGGCCGCGTGGCGGCGCCGGAGCGGCCGCGGCTCACGATGTCGGCCAGCTGCGTGCCCGTCTCGATTGGTTCCTGCGTGCGCGCGGCCACGATCGCTCGAGCGATGCGGCGCGCGTGCGGCTCCTCGCCGTACTGCCGGAACAGCGTCGTCAGCTGCTGCTCGTCCATCTCCGCGATCAGCTGGCTCGCCGGAACGCCGCGCGAGGTGTCGAAGCGCATGTCCAGCGGACCCTCGGCTCGAAAGCTGAACGCGCGTTCTTCGTCCGCCAGCTGGTACGAGCTGAGTCCCAGGTCGAACAGCACCCCATCGGCCGGAACGAATCCCGCTTCGGCCGCCGCGTCGGCGAGGTGCTCGAAGTTCGTCTGGCGGAGCGTCACTCGGTCGCCATACCCCTTCAGTCGATTGGCCGTCCTTGCAATGGCTGCCGCATCCGCGTCCAGGCCGAGCAATCGGCCGTCCGGATTGGCGGCCTCCAGGACTCGCACGGAGTGCCCTCCGCCACCGACGGTTGCATCTATCTGGAGGCTGCCCGGAGCGGGTGCAAGAGACTCCAATACCTCCTGCACCATCACAGGCAAGTGCCCTTCCTCCATATCAACTGCCGCCGGCGACGGCCCACGCAAGCCCTGGAGGCTCATTTAGTGCGCTAGATGCCGAGGTTGGTGATGTGCGCGGCAAGCGCATCGGGAGAGTTCATCTCCTCGCTGTAGGTGGCCCAGATTTCGGGCTCCCACAGCTCGATGTGATTGCGCGAGCCAACCACCACCGCTTCGTTCGTGAGGTGCGCGAAATCGCGCAGGGCCGGCGGTAGAACCAGCCGACCCTGGGCGTCGAGGAGAAACTCGAACGCCCCCGAGAACACGAACCGCGAAAAAACGCGGGCTCCAGCGTCGGAGACGGGAAGTTGCGCCACGCTGTCGGCGAACCTGTCCCACTCCTGCTTCGGGAAGATGGCCAGGCAGGTGTCGATCCAGCGGCTCACGAATGCCCCAGCTGCGAGCTCGGCCCGAAACCGCGCAGGGACGGCCACCCGCCCCTTGGCGTCGATTGCGTGGCGGTACTCGCCGGTGAACAAGCCGCTACCTCTGGTCCAGTTACTGCCCCGACTGAACGACGGCGGTCGCGTTCACCACCGGAGGCCTTGATCACCTGCCGGACGGGATACGCTTCCACCCTATCTCCCCACTTCGATCCACTTTGGACCACTTCGCGGCATCATAGACGGCAATTCAGGGCCGTCAAGCCCCATTTCGCACATGTGGACCCACCCGCGGCGATCACCGATTTGTCCCGTCAGACGACCACCGGACGTCGGTTTACGCAAATGTCCCGACGAACTCGGCGCCACTGAGCACGCATCGCTGGCGAACTGACGGGTAGCCACGCTCAGCCCGACGCGGCGCTCCCGGTTGACGAAGGCGCTCGGACTCGACTTAGCGTTGCACCCATTGGCGTTTGGGCACGACGCCGCCCTGAGGCTGGGTCCCGCGGCGACAGGCCGTCCTGGGCTCAATGTCATCTGGCCGTGAACAACTGGTGAGCTGTCAGCCTATGGATGTCACTCCGCAGAGACACGGCGACCCACTCGATGCGCTGAATGTTTCCGGTCGTGAACCGCCAGGACGCAATTCGGGTCAGAAACGAGGCGATTACGTCGAGTGGTATCCCCGCAGATACAGCGGGCGCTCGGGCGCGGTCGCGGCTAGGTGATTGCCCCGAACAGCCACAACGCGAGGAGCACCCCAAGCACGGCCGCGGCCACCACCACGACGGCGATCCAGCGTGGCGGTGCGTAAGACGGTTGCCCGAACGAGCTCATCAGCCACCCGCCTCCGCGATCAGGGCCTTCTTTGCACGCTCGAACTCATCGTAGGAAAGGTCGCCGGCTCGGTGGAGCGCGGCCAGTCGCTCGAGCTCGGACACCAAGCGAGTCTGCGTGTGAGTCGTGTCGTGCTGGTGGAGTGTGCGGGCGTGTGATCCTCCGGTCCGCTCGCCCAGCACCTTGGTCATCATCGTGGCGAGATCGGTCCGCTCGTAATCCAGTTGGGCCGATCGCGGCGCGACCGAGCTGGCGAGTCGAGATCGGGCCGCGCCGGCACGACCGGTGTGGCCCCACGGCAAGGCGGCCAGGAGTGGCGCGCCGCCCATGATCACGAACAGGACGCCGGGGATGAGCCAGCCCCAGACGATCCCCTCCTCTGCCGGCGCCGACAGCGCGTATTGGAGAAAGTTCCAACCCAGGCTCAGAAACAGCACCGGCCAGGCCAGTGCCACGAGCCATGGATATGGGTCGCCCAGCACGACGCCTTTCCAGACCATCAGGCCACCGAAACCGAAGAGTCCGAAGATCCCGCCGACCAGCAAGCAGCGGCACCCCGTCCGGGCAGTGGGTCTCGATGACGTAGGGACCGCCCTCGGCGCAGAACCCGCCGATGTCCATCACCGCGCGCATCGACAGGAAGATGAGCGTCAGGCACATCGCCAGCCCGGCGACGCCGACGGCGTAGATCGCCACGTCGACGCAGTCCGAAGCGGCGGTTTCCGGTGAGCGTGGACATCGCGCTGGATGGTAGTCAGATCGCCGACAGCCGGAGTTGGCCGCCACAAGATCAAAGTCGGCTAGTACTGCTGGTTGCCTTACCGCACTGCACCGCACGCATAAAGTCCCGCCCATGGCCGTCATGCCTCGCCCTTTTGCCGCGCCCGCAATGCCCCGGGCACCGCAGGCTCCGCTGCGCCGTTGCACCTTCCGTCGGATAGAGATGGTCGTCGGACGCGCGCGCCCTGCCGATGTACGAGGTGGCGTGCACGTTCCCCGACCGGCGCAAGGCCGTGTCGTTGGGCGACATCGACTCGGCTCGACCGGTGTGCGAGTCGTGCACGTACCAGGGGATCTTCCGGCCCGACTCCGACTGATTCAGTAGCGCTCCAGGCGCATACTCGTTGGCAATGACCTTCCACGGCAACCAGTACGGTCGGCTGGGCGAGCAACTGTCCAACGACGTTGCTGACGACTTGAATGCCCAGGACGCTGCGGGTCGGGGTTCGGACCGCGGCGATCGCACCGACGGCTCAATCGGCCGCACAGTCCTTCTCGCGATCATCGTTGGCTTCGTGGTGATCATCGCAATCGGCTTGGCGATAGTTCTGCTCAGCTAAGAGCGCGCCAGGCACAGAAAAGCCAGCGAGACGGTCTGTAAGCCGAGTTCTGTCCCGACCTTGCGATCGGGGACGGTCATCCATCTACGACGGCGGTTGCCCGCCGCCTCAAGCGGCCGACCCGAGAGCGAAGCGACGCACTCCCGTCGAGCCGAAGCCCGACTGCTCTCCTATTTGGCCTTGCTCCAGGTAGAGTTTGCCCGTTTCACCCGGCCCAACGGCTTGCACCGTCTGCCGGCTCGTCTCTGTGGCACTGGTCCTCGCCTCTCGGCGGACGGGAGTTACCCGCTACCCTGCGTCGCGGAGCTCGGACTTTCCTCGTATCAGTAACGGCTTGCGCCGACGGGATACGCGACCGTCCGACCATCTCGCTGGCTCCCCCATTCTACCCGATTAGAACACCCGTTCGACCGTCAGGCTCCTTCAGCTTCCGCGATCAGCGCTCCCGCCGGGTCGTCCAGTGCGAGATTGGCCATCGCGTCCGCCTGGACGTTGTTCTCGCGGCGCTCGTGGCGGAGCGACCAGCGGTCGAACTGGCGCAGCAGTTCCATCGCCCGCGCGGCGAGCGGCCGAATGGCCGGATGCTTGACCTTCCAGCGCCCCGAAAGCTGCTCGACGATGAGCTTGGAGTCGAGCACGAGCTCGACCTCCCGCGCCCCAAGGGCGAGCGCCTTCTCGAGCGCCAGGATGACGCCCATGTACTCGGCGTAGTTGTTGGTCTGGATGCCCAGAGGCCGTGAAATTCGGGCGACTGGCGGGGCGTCGGGCCTGGCGCGCGCCGGGCAGAGAAGCGTCGATGATCACCGCGCCCGGCGGCAGCGGGGCCGGGGTTGCTTCGCGACGCGCCGTCCGCGCGAATCAGGACGCGGTCGATCAGCTGTGCCCGTCCGCGATGGCGCTCGATACTTCGAGGATCGCCTGGGTGATGTTGATGCCGCGCGGGCACGCATCGACACAGTTGAAGATCGTCCGGCAACGCCACACGCCGTCCTTGTCGGCCAGGATCTCGAGCCGCTCCTCGGCGTGATCGTCGCGCGAGTCGAAGATGAAGCGGTGCGCGTTCACGATCGCGGCCGGCCCCACGTACGACGGCTGAGCCCAGAACGACGGGCACGACGAGGTGCACGCAGCGCACAGGATGCACTTGGTGGTGTCGTCGTAGCGCTCCCGCTGCTCGGCCGACTGGTGACGCTCCCGCTCCGGCGGCGCGTCGTCCGCCTGCAGGAAGGGCTTGACGCTGCGGTACTTGGCGAAGAAGTCCTCCATGTCGACGACGAGGTCCTTGATGACCGGCAGGCCGGGCAGCGGCGCGACCGAGATCTTCTTGCCCAGCTGGTCGACGCGGATCTTGCACGCCAGCCGGTTGCGGCCGTTGATCAGCATCGCGTCCGAGCCGCAGACGCCGTGGGCGCACGAACGTCGGAAGGTCAGCCGGCCGTCGTGCTCCCACTTGACGCGATGGAGCAGGTCGAGGACGCGGTCCATGGGCTCGGACTCGACGTTGTAGCGGTCCCAGTGCGGCTTCTTGTCGCGTTCGGGGTCGTAGCGCAGGATGCGCAGGTCGATCTGCATTGTGCTCAGTATGTCCGGGGTTTGGGTTCGAAGCGCGTGATCGTGACCGGCTTGTAGCGCAGCTGCGGCCCACCCTCCGCCTTGAACGCCAGGGAGTGCTTGAGCCAATCGGTGTCGTTGCGCTCGGGATAGTCCTCACGGGAATGGCCGCCGCGTGACTCCGTGCGGGCAAGAGCCGCGGCCACGGTCGTCTCGGCACAGTCGAGCAGGTAGCCCACCTCGCGTGCCTCGAGAAGGTCGGTGTTGAAGACACGTCCCTGGTCACCCACCGCGACGTTGGCGTAACGATCGCGCAGTCCGCGGACGTCCTGCGTGAGCTCGCGCAGCGTCTCCTCGGTCCGGAAGACGCCGCACTTGTCCATCATCAGATCGGCCAGCTCGAGCCGGATCTTGTGAGCGTTCTCGCCACGTGGACGCGTGCGCATGCCTTCGATCTCGGCGCGCACCGGCTCCGCGGCATCGGCCGGGAGATCCGGCATCGCCAGCCCCGCGGCGAGGTCCTGCTCGATCGCCCGACCAGCGCGGCGACCGAACACCAGGATGTCGATCAGCGAGTTGGTGCCCAGCCGATTTGCGCCATGCACCGACACGCACGCGCACTCCCCTGCCGCGTACAGGCCGGGCACGACCGTGTTCTTCTCGTCGCCGATGACGCGTGACTCGACGGTCGTTGGGATGCCGCCCATCGCGTAGTGCGCTGTGGGCTGGATCGGCACCGGCTGGGTGATCGGCTCGATGCCCTGATAGACGCGGGCGAACTCGGTGATGTCGGGCAGCTTCTCGTCGATGACCTTCTTGCCCAGATGGGTCAGGTCCATGTGCACGTAGTCCTTGCCGCCGATGCCGCGGCCCTCGCGTATCTCCATGTAGATGGCGCGGCTGACCATGTCGCGCGGCGCGAGATCGAGCAGCGTCGGCGCGTAGCGCTCCATGAACCGCTCGCCGGAGTCGTTGCGCAGAATGCCGCCCTCGCCGCGCGCCGCTTCTGACAGCAGGATGCCGATGCCGACGATGCCCGTCGGGTGGAATTGGTAGAACTCCATGTCCTCCAGCGGCACGCCGCGCCGGTAGCACAGCGCGACTCCGTCGCCGGTCAGCGAGAAGGCGTTGGAGGTGACGCGGAACATGCGGCCGAACCCGCCTGTGGCGAACATCACCGCCGGAGCGCGGAAGAGATGCAGCTCGCCGTCGGCGATGCGGTACGCAACCACGCCGCGCGTCGTGGGCGTCGGCCAGCCGTCGAGCAGCAGGTCGACGACGTGGTATTCGTCGAAGAACTCGACGCCGTGCTTGATGCATTGCTGGTACAGCGTCTGCAGGATCATGTGGCCGGTTCGGTCGGCGGCGAAGCAGGACCGCCGGACGGGGCCCTCGCCGAAGTTGCGCGTGTGTCCGCCGAAACGGCGCTGGTCGATCTTCCCGTCGGGCGTCCGATTGAACGGCAGGCCCATGTGCTCGAGCTCGATGACGGTGTCGATCGCCTCGTTGGCCAGGATCTCGGCCGCGTCCTGGTCGACCAGGTAGTCACCGCCCTTGACCGTGTCGTACATGTGCCACTCGGGGTGGTCTTCTTCCTGGTTGCCCAGCGCCGCGCAGATGCCGCCCTGTGCGGCCCCGGTGTGGGAGCGCGTCGGATAGAGCTTGGTGAGGACGGCCGTCTTGACGTTGTTGCGCGCGAGCTCGAGCGCCGCCCACAGACCGGCGCCGCCGGCACCGACGATCACCGCGGAGTAGTCGTGGACGGTGGGCTTGGGCGTCACCGCTTCAGGACGCGCCGGGGGTGGGCAGGGTCAGGATGACCTGGGTCCCGATGACGAACAGCACGAAGCCGAGCACGTACAGCAGGACCAGCGTGAACTCGCGCCACTTCTGGCTGCGGATGTAGTCCAGCACGACCGTCCGCACACCGAGGAAGCCGTGGAACAGCACGGTCATCAGCAGCAGCCAGTCGAAGCCGCGCCAGAAGATCTGGTTCCACCGTTCGTTGGCGATGAAGTCGGCCGTCTGCTGCGCCGGGTCCCAGATGAAGTGCAGGATGCTGAAGTGCGCCAGCGCCAGCACGAACAAGGCCACGCCGGTGACGCGCATCAGGTACCAGGCGTAGAGCTCGCGACGGCTGCCGGTCGGCCGACGACGCGCCTTGGATACCGGCGAAACCTCGATCGGTGGCGGCGTGCCGGAGGCAGCGTCTGTCGGTGGCGTATCGATCGGGGTCGGCTCTGTGGCGGTCGTCTCGGCGGCCATCAGGCGAGCCCCAGCTGCTGCAGGAAGGGCAACCAGACCGGTCGAAGAATGATCAGCGCGCCGGGGACGCCGACGCCGATGAAGATGATCCACGTCCCCCACCACAGCTGCCGGTGATAGACGGTCATCCGCGGCCAGAGGTCGATGATGATGATCCGCAGCCCGTTGAGCGCGTGGTAGAGCAGCGCAGCGCCGAGCACCACCTCGAGCAGCCGGCCGGGCACGCTGGCGTAGAACGACAGCACGTCGTCGTACAGCTCGGGATTGCCTCCGACCAGGTAGATGTCGACGACGTGGAGCACCACGAAAGCGAAGATGCCGATGCCGCTGATGCGGTGAAACGCCCAGGCGATCATGCCCTCGCGGCCGCGGTAGCGGAACAGCGTCGGGATGCGGCTCACGCGCTCACGATCATTTCTTTGTTGCGGACCACATCGCGCCGTTCGCTGTTAAGTCGCTGGTTCAGCGCGCTGCCACGGGTGAGGCAACGCGATCTGCCACGGCCGCCGCGAAGGCTCGCGTGCCGGCGGTGCCGCCAAGGTCGGGCGGCAGCGTACGACCCTCGCCGATGACCCCGCGGACCGCGGCTTCGACGCGCTCCGCCGCTTCGGTCTCGCCGAGGTGGCGAAGCATCAGCGCCGCGGACAGGATCAGCGCCGTTGGGTTGGCCACGTCCTTGCCCGCGTATTTGGGCGCCGAGCCGTGAACGGGCTCGAAAACCGCTGCGTTCTCGCCGATGTTCGCGCCCGGAGCAACGCCGAGGCCGCCAACGAGGCCGGCGCACAGGTCGCTGATGATGTCGCCGTAAAGGTTTGGCGCGACCAGCACGTCGTACAGCTCTGGTTTCTGGACCAGCTGCATGCACATGTTGTCGACGATCCGGTCCTCGAACTCGATCCTGCCGTCGTACTCGGCCGCGACCGTCCGGCACGACTCGAGGAACAGGCCGTCGGAGAGCTTCATGATGTTCGCCTTGTGGATGGCGGTCACCTTGTGACGTCCGTTGGCCACGGCGTAATCGAAGGCGTAGCGGGCGATCCGCTCTGACGCAAAGCGCGTGATGATCTTGATGCTCTCAGCCGCGTCCTTGCCAACCTTGTGCTCGATGCCCGCGTACAGGTCTTCGGTGTTCTCTCGAACCATGACCAGGTCCACGTTCTCGTAGCGCGATTCGACGCCCTTGATCGACTGTGCAGGCCGGAGATTCGCGTACAGGTCGAGCGCCTGGCGGAGGGTGACGTTGACCGATCGGAAGCCTTCGCCGACGGGGGTGGTGATCGGGCCCTTGAGGGCGACGCCGGTCTCGCGGATCGAGTCCAGGACCGACTCGGGGAGCGGCGTCCCGTGGACGGCGATCTGTGACTCGCCAGCGTCCATGCGCTTCCACTCAAAGTCGAGCCCGGTCGCATCCATGACGGTGACGGTGGCATCGGCAAGCTCGGGTCCGATGCCGTCGCCGGGGATGAGAGTGACTGTGTAGGTCAAGGTTCAGGCCTCCTCGCGCAGGTCAACGCGCCTGCAATGCGGGAATCCAAGTGTACGCATGCGCGGCCAAAGTGACCGCGCCGTGCGATGCCCACAGCAAGCGCGCAGGGTGCCTCGAAGACGCGTCTACAATCGGCCTCCCCAGCGCCCATTTCCGCGCCATTCAATGAGAACCAGGGAGGGCTTGTCTCGGCATGAAGTTGCAGGAGTACCACGCCAAGCGCCTCCTGCTGGCCGAGAAGCTGCCCGTTCCCCCGTACGAGGTGGCCGAAACGCCGGCCGAGGCACGTCGCGCAGCGGAGGCATTCCTCGCGGCCGGATCGGGCAAGGTCGTAATCAAGGCACAGGTCCTGGTCGGCGGCCGCGGCAAGGCCGGCGGTGTGAAGCTGGCTCGGTCCGCCGAAGAGGCGGAGCAGGTCGCGTCGCAGATCCTGGGCATGGACATCAAGGGCACGACGGTTCGTCGAGTGCTCGTTGGCCCGGCCGCGGACATCGCTCGCGAGTACTACCTGTCCGTCGTGCTCGATCGCAGCAGCCGGCGCGTCCTGCTGATGGGCTCGGCCGAGGGCGGCGTAGAGATCGAAGAGGTCGCAGCTAAGGATCCGGACGCGATCAAGCAGGTCCACGCGCACCCCACCTGGGACTGCTCGACTACCAGGCTCGCCAGATGGCCTTCCAGCTGGGCCTCGGCGGCGAGCACCTGCGCGACTTCGTGACGATTGCCAAGGGGATCTTCCAGACGATGATCGACAACGATGCCGACCTCGTGGAGATCAACCCGCTCGCCATCGTCCGCGAGTCCGGCGCGGACGGGCCACGCGAGTCGCTCCAGTGCCTCGACGCGAAGATCACGATCGACGACTCGGCACTCGGTCGCCATCCCGACCTTGAGCTGCTGCGCGACCTGGACGAAGAGGATCCCGGTCGACGTCGCGGCGCGCGAACAGGGCATCTCGTTCATACGCCTCGACGGCACCATTGGCTGCATGGTCAACGGCGCGGGGCTGGCCATGTCGACCATGGACCTGATCAAGCGCGCCGGTGGCCAGCCCGCCAACTTCCTGGATATCGGCGGCGGAGCCAAGGCCGACAAGGTCGCGGCCGCGATGGGACTGATCCTCGCCGACCCCGATGTCCGCGCGATCCTCGTCAACATCTTCGGCGGCATCGCGCGCGGCGACGAGGTCGCACACGGCCTGGTCGAGGCGCGCCGCGAGCAGGAGCGGCACGTGCCGATGGTCGTTCGGATCGTGGGCACGAACGCGGAGGAAGCAGCGCGCATCCTGGAGGAGGCCGGCGACCCCGATCTTCACACCGCCGCCACGCTCGACGAGGCGGTCGAGAAGGTCGTGGCGATGGCCGCAGCTGCCCCAGTGAGCGCATGAGCATCCTCGTCGGGTCGGACACTCGACTGCTCGTCCAGGGCATCACCGGACGCGAGGGCGGCTTCCACGCCCAGCAGATGCAGGACTACGGCACCAACATCGTGTGCCGGCATGACGCCGGGCAAGAGGCGGCCAGATGGCGCTGAACAAGCCCGTGCCGGTCTTCGACACCTGCCGTGACGCCGTGGCGCAAACCGGCGCCAACACGACAGTCATCTACGTCCCTGCCGGCGGGCGCGCCGGACGCGATCCTCGAGGCCGTCGACGCGGGGATCGCGACGATCTTCTGCATCACCGAGCACATCCCCGCACTCGACATGCTGCGCGTCGTCGCGGCCGTCGATCAGGCCGGCGCGCGACTCGTTGGGCCCAACTGCCCGGGCGCGACGTCCGTGGGCAAGGCCAAGGTGGGCATCATCCCGGGCAACATCCATCGCCCGGGGCACGTGGGCGTGGTGAGCCGATCGGGCACGCTGACCTACGAGGTGGTCGAGGCGCTCACGGAGGCGGGCATCGGCCAGTCGACGTGCGTCGGCATCGGCGGTGACCCGATCAACGGCTCGAACTTCGTCGACATCCTGACGCTCTTCCGCGACGACCCTGAGACCGAGGCGGTCGTCCTGATCGGCGAGATCGGCGGCGACGCCGAGGAGCGAGCAGCCGACTGGATCGCCGACAACATGTCGGGCATTCCGATGGCCGCGTTCATCGCCGGGCGCACTGCGCCACCGGGCAGACGGATGGGCCACGCGGGAGCGATCATCAGCGGCAACCGCGGCACTGCGCAGAGCAAGGTGTCCGCGCTGGAAGCGGCAGGCGTGAGCGTCGCAGAAGCGCCGAGCCAGATTCCAGGCATCTTGAGATCGGCGGGGGTTCGGCCGGACTGAGGGGGTAGAGGGGCAAGGAGGATCAGGTGTCGTTCTCTGGTTCCACGATGGGCAACTACTCGCGCCTGTGGCTGATCATCACCGGAGTCATCCTGCTCGTCGTCGGCGGCGGTGATGGCGGTCACCCTGGGGAGCATCCCGTTTGCCGGGCCCGCGATGCTCGGTACCGGTGGCCTCCTGGCGATCGTGGGCATCGTGCTCATCGTCATCGGGATCATCGTTGGACGGCGCGCCGGCGCAGTGGATCAGCTGCTCGCCACGGGCATTCCGGCGACGGCCCAGGTCATGGGCCGACACAGACCGGCATGTACCTCAACGAGCAGCCGCAGGTCGAACTGCAGCCTGCTCGTGACGATCGCCGGTCAGACGCCCTACGCGGCCAAGCACAAGTCGTTCGTGCCGCTCATCCTGCTCGGCCGGCTGACGTCGGGAGCTCCGCTATCGGTGCGTGTCGATCCCACTGACCTGAACCGCATCGCCGTTGACTGGCAGAGCAGCGGTGCCATCGGCTCCCCGATGGGCGATGCCCATGACCGCCGCGCAGCCCATGGCCGGCGCTGCGCCGCTGCAGAGCGGAACGGGTAGCGGCTCCGTCTACGACGAGAGCCTCAGCCAGGTCCAGGCCGCGCTCGCGGCGAGCGGTGCCGCTGCTGCGTCACCCTTCGCCACCGCCAGCAGGGCAACCTCTCGGTCGAGCAGCTGCGGGCGTACCTTCGGCAGTCGGGCATCGCAGGGCTCGGCGCGTATCGACAAGCTGACCGACACGGGGCAGATCGTTGGCGACGAGCGCCTCTACACGATGCAGGTGACGCTCAAGATGCCCGGCAAGTCGCCCAAGCAGCTGGCCGAGTCGGCAGCGATGGTGCCGCTCACGGCCATGCACAAGGTCAGGATCGGCGCCAACATCCCGGTTCGCGTCGCGGCGGACAACGAAAACCTGATGATGTTCGAGTGGGACAAGGCCTAGCTGCCGAGCGCCGCCAGGATCGGCAGAGCGAGCGCCGCTAGGGCGAGGTCAGCCCCAGGGAGACCCAGGCGGGTCCGCCCGCCGCCTCGATCAGCTCCACCAGCACCCCGTTGCAGCTGCGCGGGTGGATGAACGCGACAGGACCCTCAGCGCCCGGCCGCGGCCTGGTATCGATCAGCTCCACGCCCTCCCCGGCGAGCCTGTCGAGCTCCGCAGCGATGTCTGCCACCTCCAGACAGACGTGATGGAAGCCCTCGCCGCGCGACTCGAGAAACCGGGCGACGCCGGTCGTCATATCCGTCGGCTGGACCAGCTCGATCTTCGATTCACCCACGCTCAGGAAGGCGATGGTGACACCGTCCGATTCGATCGGGAGCACGAGATCCACCGGCAGCCGCAGGCGATCACGGTAGAACGACAGTGCCTGCTCGATGTCGCGAACAACGACCGCGACGTGGTGCACGCGGCCGGGCACGCTGAGCGGTAAATCGAACGGTTGTTCTATTGCCATCAAACGGTGATCAGCTCGCGGTGCTCCCCGAACGCCACGCGGAGCCGGTCGCTGATCTCGCCCAGCGTGGCGTCGGCCTTGACCGCGTCGATGATCAGCGGCAGCAGGTTCTCGGTGCCGTCGGCGGCCTCGGCGAGCCGGTCCAATGAGCGCGCCCAGGCGTCGTTGTCGCGGGACGCGCGCAGCCGTCGCACGCGGTCGACCTGCCCGCGCTCGGCCGTCGGGATCGATGCGCTGTAGCTCGGGCGTGTGGACCTCGTCGTCGCGGAACTTGTTGACGCCGACGACGATCCGCTCCCCTTCCTCCACTTCCCGCTGGACGCGATACGCGGCCTCCTGGATCTGGCGCTGCTGGAAGCCGGAATCGATGGCTGCCAGCGCCCCGCCCATCGCGTCGATCTGATCGAGATAGTCCTGCGCGGCGTCCTCGAGCTGGTCGGTCAGCTTCTCGATGAAATAGCTGCCGGCGAGCGGATCCGGCGTGTCCGCGACGCCGCTCTCGTGGGCGATGATCTGCTGCGTCCGCAGCGCCAGCCGCGCCGACTCCTCGCTCGGCAGTGCCAGCGCCTCGTCCTTCGCGTTGGTGTGCAGGCTCTGGGCGCCGCCGAGCACCGCTGCCAGTGCCTCGATCGTCGTCCGCACCACGTTGTTGTCGACCGACTGGGCGGTGAGGCTCGAACCGGCCGTCTGGACGTGGAAGCGGCACATCATCGAGCGCGGCTCCTTGGCCCCGAAGCGGTCGCGCATGATCCGCGCCCACATCCGCCGCGCGGCGCGGAACTTGGCCACTTCCTCGAACAGCTCGCTCCACGAGGCGAAGAAGAAGCTCAGCCGGCCGCCGAACGCGTCGACGTCCAGGCCGCGCGAGAGCGCCCCGTCGACGTAGGCGATGCCGTTCGCGAGCGTGAAGGCGAGCTCCTGTGCCGCGGTGGCTCCGGCCTCGCGCATGTGGTAGCCGCTGATCGAGATCGTGTTCCAGCGCGGCATCTCGTTGGCGCAGAACTCGAAGATGTCCGTCACCAGGCGCATCGAAGCGGCCGTCGGGTAGATGTAGGTGCCGCGGGCGATGTACTCCTTGAGGATGTCGTTCTGGACCGTGCCGCCGAGCTTGTCGCGGGGGATGCCGCGCTTGTCTGCAACGGCCACGTAGAACGCCAGCAGGATCGCGGCAGTCGAGTTGATCGTCATCGAGGTCGTCATCTCGCCCAGCGGCAGGTCCGCCAGCAGGGTCTCCATGTCCTCGATCGAGCTGATCGGCACGCCGACGCGGCCCACTTCGCCGAGCGCGGCCGCGGAATCGGGGTCGTAACCCATCTGGGTCGGCAGGTCGAAGGCGGTCGACAGACCGGTCTGCCCGTGCTCGAGCAGGTACTTGAACCGCTTGTTCGTCTCGGTCGCCGTCGCGAACCCGGCGTACTGGCGCATCGTCCACAGGCGGCCGCGGTACATGGTCGGCTGCACGCCGCGGGTGAACGGGAACTCGCCGGGCCTGCCCAGCTCGGTCTGCGGGATCCCAGCCGGCAAGGTCGTCGGGCGTGTAGAGCTCAGCGACCTCGATGTCGCTGGTTGTTCGGAATTGCCGCTGCTCGTCGCCCATCAGTCGGCTGAGTCTAAGCGCGACGCTTCCTGCCCCTAGCCCAGGCTGAGCAGCTCGTCCTCGCGCTCGACACGGGCGCCGACCTCCACCCTGACACCCTCCACGATGCCGGCCTGCGGGGCGCGGATCTCGTTCTCCATCTTCATGGCCTCGATCGCCAGCAGTCGCTGCCCGCGCTCGACCTTCTCCCCCTCGGCGACCCAGAGACGAACCACGCGGCCCGGGATCTGGGCGCGCAGCGTCAGCCGGGACGTGGTTTTGTGCTCGGCCGCCTGCTTGGCGACGCGATCACGTAGCTCGGCTCGACCGGCTGGCTCGGTGGCTGCCTCGAACAGCCAGCCGTCGACGACGACCTCGTACCGGGCAACGCCCTCGGCGCGGTCCTCTGCCGTTGGCTGGCAGCGGTGTAACCAGCTCGCCTCGCCGCGCCGGCGCAAATTCCGCGATCTGCGCCTCGTCCGGCTGGATCACGAGCGGCACAGCCTCGATCGTGACTCGTGTCCTCTTGCCGACGCTCACGGCAGGCGCTCCGTTGCTTCCGTGATGCCGGCGCGCCACCACTCGTCTTCGGCACGTCCGTTCTGGGCGCGCTGCACGGTCGCCAGCCTGCCCACCGGACGTGTCGGCGATCGATGCCTTCGCCGCGAGCTCAGCCGCTCGCAGAGCGGCGACAGACACCAGCTCGATTGGCTGCCAGAGTCGATCGACCAGGTCGGTCGACAAGCCAGTCGCCTCGGCGAAGTCGGCCTGGTCGAGCAGCCAGCGGTCGAACGGCAGCGTCGTCTGGATGCCGCCCACCTCCAGCTCGTCGAGAGCGCGTCGCAGTCGGGCCAGTGCAGCGGGGCGATCGTCCGGCGACGACCATGAGCTTGGCGACGAGCGGGTCGTAGTGCTCGCTGACGACACTCCCCTCCTCCACGCCGCTGTCGAGTCGGACACCCGGGCCCGCCGGCGTGCGCCAGTGCGTGATCCGGCCCGGCGCTGGAGCGAAGTGCAGTGCCGGATGCTCGGCGCTGAGCCGGACCTCGATCGCGTGGCGCCTGGGGATTGGCCGCGGCGGCGGCAGCATCCAGGACGTGTCTGTCGAGATCGGTAGCCCGCGGCGATCCAGAGCTGCTCCCGGACGAGGTCGATGTCGGCGACGAGCTCCGTGACGCCGTGCTCCACCTGCAGCCGGGCGTTGACCTCGAGGAACCAGAAGTCGCCGTCAGGGGTGAGGAGGAACTCGGCCGTCGCGGCGTTGCGCAGTCCGACGGTGCGCGCGACCTTCACGCCCAGCTCATGCAGGTGTCCGCGCTGCTCCGTGGTCAGTCCCGGGAGCAGGCGCCTCCTCGACCAGCTTCTGGTGACGGCGCTGGACGGAGCAGTCGCGTTCGCCTAGCGCCACGACGTTGCCGTGGTCGTCGCCGAGCAGCTGGACCTCGACGTGGCGGGCTCGTTCGACGTAGCGCTCCAGGTAGACGGATCCGTCGCTGAAGGCGGCGGCGGCCTCGCGCGACGCCGACGCGATGGCATCGTTCAGCTCGTTGGGATCGTCGACGCGGCGCATGCCACGGCCGCCGCCGCCGGCCGCGGCCTTGACCAGCAGCGGCCAGCCGATGCGGTTCGCCTCGGCGAGGACCCGCGCCGCGCCGTCCGCGCCGGACGTGTCGATTGGTTCGAACGTGCCCGGCACCACCGGCACTCCGGCCTCCGACGCGCGCCGCCGCGCGGCCAGCTTGTCGCCGAGCTGGGCCAGCGTCTCGATGGCCGGACCGACGAACGTGATCCCCGCCGCGAGGCACGCCTCGGCGAGTGCCGGCTGCTCGGACAGAAACCCGTACCCCGGATGGATCGCCTGGGCGCCGGTCGATTTCGCGGCGTCGATGATGCGATCGACCCGGAGGTAGCTGTCGGCCGCCGGCGCAGGTCCGATCGATACGGCAACATCGGCCAGCCGGCGGTGGACCGCATCGGTGTCTGCGTCGCTGTAGACGGCGACCGACTCGACGCCCAGCTCCCGACAGGCCCGGATGATGCGCACCGCGATCTCGCCGCGGTTGGCGACAAGGAGTCGCTCGAACGGTGCCCCGACCCTGTCTTTGCGCAAAGACACCCTAGAGCGGGATGTTGCCGTGCTTCCGCGGAAGGTTCGACTGCCGCTTGCCGTCGAGCATCTCCAGGGCCGCGATGACACGCGGCCGGGTCTCGGCCGGCAGGATGACGTCGTCGATGTAGCCACGGCCCGCGGCGATGTACGGGTTGGCGAACCGCTCCTCGTATTCCCGGGCCAGTCGCGCGCGTTCCGCCTCGGCGTCGTCGGCAGCCGCCAGCTCGTCGCGGAAGATGATGTTCACCGCGCCCTCGACGCCCATGACCGCGATGCGCGCCGACGGCCAGGCCAGGTTGATGTCGCCGCGGATGTGCTTGCTGCTCATGACGTCGTACGCGCCGCCGTATGCCTTGCGCGTGATCACGGTGACCTTGGGCACGGTCGCCTCGGCATAGGCGTAGAGCAGCTTCGCGCCGTGGCGAATGATTCCGCCGTGCTCCTGCGCCACGCCAGGCAGGAACCCCGGCACATCGACGAAGGTCAGCAACGGGACGTTGAACGCGTCGCAGGTCCGGACGAAGCGTGCCGCCTTGTCGGATGCGTCGATGTCGAGCGCTCCTGCCAACACGGCGGGCTGATGCGCCACGATGCCCACGCTGCGGCCGCCGACATGTGCGAAGCCGACGATGATGTTGGCCGCCCACGCAGGCTGGATCTCGAGGAACTCCCCGTCGTCCACGACGCGCGTCAGCACCTCGTGCATGTCGTAGGGCTGTGTCGGCTCGTCCGGGATGACATCGTTGAGCGCGGCGTCCTGCCGGTCACGTCGGGTCGGACGTCTCGCGGCGTGCCGGCTTCGACAAGTTGTTCTGCGGCAGATGCCCAAGAATCCGGCGAGCCAGCGACATCGCCTCTGCCTCGTCGCGCGCCGCGAGATGAGCCACGCCGCTGATCGCGGTGTGAACCGATGCGCCGCCGAGGTGCTCGCGATCGACATCCTCGTGCGTCACGGTTTTCACCACCTCTGGCCCGGTCACGAACATGTAGCTCGTCCCTTCGACCATGATCGTGAAGTCGGTGATTGCCGGCGAGTAGACGGCGCCGCCGGCGCACGGCCCAAGAACGAGCGAGATCTGCGGCACCACTCCGGACGCAAGCGTGTTGCGCAGGAAGATGTCGGCGTAGCCACCGAGCGACACGACGCCTTCCTGGATTCGCGCGCCGCCCGAATCATTCAGGCCGATGATGGGCGCGCCGGTCTCGACCGCGAGATCCATCACCTTGCAGATCTTCTCGGCGTGCGCCTCGGAGAGCGATCCGCCGAAAACCGTGAAGTCCTGGCTGAAGACGAATACGAGTCGGCCGTCGATAGTGCCGTGACCGGTGACGACGCCGTCGCCCAGGTAGCGCTCACGGTCCAGGCCGAAGTCAGTCGCACGATGCGTGACGAACGCGTCGAACTCGACGAATGAATCCGCGTCGAGCAACAGCTCCAGACGTTCGCGCGCCGTCAGCTTTCCGCGATCGTGCTGTTGCTTGATTCGTTCCTCTCCCCCGCCGAGACGCGATTGTTCGCGGAGTGACAGCAGTCGCTCGACATCTTCCTTGTTGGACACGCGCGCATCCTAGCAACGGGACGCAGATGAAGAGATGTCCACAGAATTCGGTGAACAACTTCGCGATCCTGTGGATAACCAGACTGTGTGCGGAGCCGCTTTCTTGCTAGATTGACGGGCGAAGAGGAGGTCGTCCCGTTGCCCAAAGTCATCGCAATCGCAAACCAGAAGGGCGGCGTCGGCAAGACGACTACCGCGATCAATCTCGCGGGCTCACTGGCAGAGCAGGGATTCCGCGTCCTCTGCGTCGACATGGACCCGCAGGCCAACCTGACCGTCGGCCTTGGAATCAACCTCCGGAACGTCGAGAACTCGATGGCCGAAGCCCTCGTCGACCCCGCCGTCAAGCTCGACGAGATCATCCTGCCGACGCAGACCGCCGGCGTAGACGTCGCCCCGTCGACCATTGACCTGTCGGCCACCGAGAACGTCCTGTTCAGCGCAATCGGTCGCGAGCAGGCGCTGAAGGAAGCGCTCGAAGGTTCGGCTGTCCAGGAATACGACTACGTCCTGATCGACTGCCCACCGACTCTCGGGCTGCTGACACTCAATGCGCTCGTCGCGGCGGACGGCGTGATCATCCCCGTTCAGACGCAGTACTACGCGCTGAAGGGCTTCTCGGCGCTGATGAACGTCATCACGCAGATCCGCACCAAGGGTCTCAACCCGCGGCTGCGCGTGCTTGGCCTTCTGCCGACGTTCTATGACGGCCGCACGATCCTCGGTCGCGACATGCTCCAGGAGCTGCGCGACATGGGCGACCACCACATCTTCGAAAACATGATCAAGCAGACAGTGCGACTCGGCGAGGCGCCGCTGGTCGGCAGACCGGTGACGTCCTACGCCGGCAACTCGGATGCGGCGCGTGCTTACCGTGGGCTCGCGCGGGAGGTGATCGAGCTTGGCTAGACCGGATTTCCGCGGCACCGCCGCGCGACGACTCGCCGAGGAGCGTGAGCTCTCCCCGGCCGTCCTGAGCCTCCTTTCGCCCGAGGGCAACAGCAGCCCTCCCGGCATCAGGAATATTCCGCTCGATCGAATCGAGCCCAATCCCGATCAGCCACGGATGACGTTCGACGAGGACGCCCTGGCCGAGCTCGCCGCCTCGATCACCGAGCACGGCGTGCTGCAGCCGATCCTCGTTCGACCGACCGAGGACTTCCAGCGCTACCAGCTGGTCGCCGGCGAGCGTCGCTGGCGCGCCGCGCGTGCGGCCGGGCTGGGAGAGATCCCGGCGCTGATCGAGCAGCTCGACGACGAGACCGCCCTCGAGATCGGCATCATCGAGAACCTCCAGCGCGAGGATCTCTCTCCGCTCGAGGAGGCGATGATCTACGACCGCATGACGCACGAGCATGGCTACAGCGTCCGGCGGCTCGCCCAGAAGCTGGGCAAGGACAAGGGCTACATCGAGAACCGGCTGCGCCTCGCCGGCGCACCGACCGAGATCAAGCAGCTCGTGTCTTTGCGCAAAGACACGCTGTCTCACGCCTACGAGCTGCTGAAGGTCGAGGATCCCAAGAAGCGCCGCCGGCTGGCCGAGCAGGTCGCGTCGGGCGAGCTCAGCCTCGTCAAGCTGCGCGAGAAGATCGACGGCAAGCCAGTTGTGGTCCGCGAGCCGTCGGCCTCAGGGCCGGACGTCGAGGAAGTCGTCGACGGCGTGGACGTCGAGGAGCTGGAGCTGGCTCCGACACGGCGGTCAGATGTGGCCATCGGCGATGACGCGCTCATCGACGCCAAGGCCACACTGGCCGACGCTCTTGATCAGCTCGCCGACGTGCTTGCTTCGGCGGCGGTCATGGGCGAGATCAAGGAGGTCGACCGCCAGAACCTGGCGAAGTACCTGACCATCGCGAAGCTGCGGCTCGAGAACGCGATCAACGTCGTGCGCAGCGGAAAGTCGTTCGAGCACTAGCTCGCACTCCGCATCTGGTCCGGGTTGTATCCAGCCAGATACAACTGGACGGCAGCCAGGCGCTCCTTGGGCCTCGAGAGGGTCCGACTGGTATCCAGCCGTGAACATTTGACCGACGACAGGCAACCGATGTTTACCTCAGACGACATTCGGACCCTGAGGACCGACCAGTTGTATCCGACGGTTAACACGCGCGACTCGGCGGTACAGCCTCGCCAGCCCACCTTAGGCGGCCGCGGCCACCAACCACGACAGGGCCAGCACCGCGATCGAGACGCGTCTGAGCCGTCCAGCCAACCTCGCGCAGGAACCGCTCGCTCTGCGCCGAGGCCATCACGCCGCCGAGGGCGAGCGCTCCGGATACGCCGGAAAGCACCGCGACCGACAATCGGCGCGTCCGCCGGCAGCGTCACCAGCGCCAGCAGGTGGATCACCACCAATGTCGACCGCCATCGCAATGAGCGAGCGACGACGCCCCAGGGCCACGGCCAGCGTCCGCAGGCCGCCCGCGCTGTCCGTTTCGAGGTCGATCAGGCCGTTCGAGAGCTGCAGCGCAAAACCGGCCAAGCGCGGCCACGGGCACCAGCACCTCCCAGCGAGGCGGCAGCACGCCGACCGCGCCGTACCACGCGAACAACGGCAGCACCGGGAATGCAATCGAGAAGCACACCCAGGCGAACGCGGTGGGCTTGAGCACGGCGTCGTAAAGCAGCCCGGCGCCGAGCATCCACGCGGCCATCAGGAGCGGCACGGGGTCCGGTGGCCGCACGAGCGCCGCGAGGATCAGCCCTCCCCCGCCACTGACGACGGCAATTACCCAGGCCGTCCGGCGCGAGACACGCCCGGCGGGGATCGGCTTGAACGGCTTGCTCTGCGCGTCGAGCGCCTCGTCGAACAGGTCGTTGACGGCGCCGATGCAGAACTGGAGCCCGAGCATCGCCAGCGCGAGCTGGACGGCGATCTCGAACGTGCCGCCGGCGACCGACGCAATCGCGAATACCAGGACGGCGTTGAGCGCCGACGGGAACGGATGAACGAGTCGGAGAAGTGCGGGCATACGCGATCGCTGCGTGACTAGCGCCACACCGCGCCGCGCACGCGCGCGACTAGATGTAGGCGATCTCGTTGAAGTGGTCGACGAGGTAGTTGATCAGCCGATCGCGGGCGTCGGGCATCTGTGAGCGCGCCCCGTAGACGAAGTAATAGAGGGAGATCGCCGGGACCATCGCCTCGCCGCTCTCGGTCTTCCCGAAAGCCGCCACTGGCCCGCCGCCGGCGGTGTAGAGCTTCTTGAGGCCGGTGTCATCGATGCCCATCGCCTTCTTCAGGCCGTGGAGCACCTCGCGCACGCCGAGGCGGATCGAGATATCGCGCATGAGCTCGCTCGCCCATGCGTCGATCTGTTGGTCCGGCTGGTCTTTCAGCCTCTCACGATATTCCTGCGGAGTCGCAGACAGGCCGGTCGCGGTCAAGGACACCCTCCGTGAAGAGCGCCGATTATCGCACCGCGACCGCCTGCGAAGGTGAGCGCCGGCCCCAGCCAGCGCCCACCCCGGATTGGTTCGAAATGAGCCTTCGGGCCGAGTCAGTCGTCGCTGCAGGTCGGAACACGCGCACCAGCGCGAGCACGATCAGCTCGAGGATGAACCAGCCGATCAGCGCGACGATCGCGCCCACGTCGAGCGCGGTCGCGCCTGCCTGGACTTCGTTGATGCTCAGGATGCCCCTGAATGGCGCGACGAAGACCTCGCTGAGGTTGTAGATCGCGGCCACGAGGTCGTTCGAGCCGCGCGCTGCGAACAGCAGGAGCACGATCCGAAGGACGATCAGCAGCTCGATCAGCCCGAAGATGAAGACGATCAGGCGCTCGATCGTGCTGAAGCCGCTGGCTCTCGCCTGGCGCTCCATCACGCGCTCACGTGCGTAGTTGTCGCCGGGGTCGGTGACTTCGACGTCTGTTCGGTAGGTCATGACAGCCTCCGTGCGCGGCGGCCGATGGGCCGACCGAATTCAGCGGGAAGCCTGTCAGGGAACGGTTTTCGTTTACCTCAACCGCTCAGCGGGATCGCCTTGCAGGTACGTTCTAAAGGCGCACCATCATCAGTGGTGTCACGCTGGATCAGGCCTCGTCGGGACACGGCGAGACCGCGCCCGGGACGACCACCACCGTGACTGCGGATCGCTGGTCGTCATCTCGCGTCGTGGAAGATCGTCAGCTGATTGCCGTCCTGGAGGATCGGCAGCAGCGTGGCCAGCTCGTCGCCGCTGTAGGTGCGGCACCGCGCCACCCGAGAACTCGACTCCGACCGTGTCGAAGTTCTCGTCGAGCGGCCACAGGACCTGCTGTTGCTGCATGCCCTCCCCGTTCGGCGGGTGCCACGAACAGGACCGCGACGCGCTCCGGCTGGTACTCACTCGACGGCCCGAGCTCGTCGGCGATCCAGCCATCGAGATACAGGATCTCCTGCCAGAACGCGGCGAACGCCTGCGGGCGAGCCGGCCTCGGCGTTGCACTGGCCGCCCTGACAGGGCACGACCATGTCCGGATTGCCGATCAGATCGTGGGTCACGCCATCCACGACGATCTGGAGGTGGCCGGTCTTCGATCCGGGCATCGTCGCTCCGCCCGTGAAATCGGTCGTCTCGCCAAGGAGGCCGAGGCGCTCCGCCTCTGCCGCGATGGCATCGGTGCCGGCCTCCGTGATCGTTCGCGCGATCGGCTGGATCAGCAGCGGACCAGGGAAGATCGCCGGGATCGCGACGTTGCCGTCGAGGGCAACGCCGTTGTCAATCGTGACCAGAGGCAGCCAGTTGAACGTGAACTGTGGCGGCAGTGCCTGCGTGTACCAGGCGCGCAAGTAGAAGGCGGTCGACGGCTCCGGGCTGGGCTGGAGATGCATCGGGTCGGCTCGAGCGTCGGATTTGAAGTCGGGTTTGAGGTCGAATTGGTCGATGGTGCCGGCGTCGGCTGATCGAGCCGACGGGCTCGGAGCGGCGCCAGAGCAGGCGGCCACGAGTGCGGTGAGCAGGATCGCGGCGAATGTCTTGCGCATGGTCCCTCAACGTCGCGTGACCGGAAGTTGTTCCGGATCGGCCACAATCCAAGTATGGATGGCTCAAAGTTCGCCGACGCGCGTGTCCTGACATTCGACTGCTACGGCACGCTGATCGACTGGGAGGCCGGAATCCTGGCTGCCCTGCGATCTGCGATCGCTGGCGATGCCGCCGCCGATGAGCAGCTTCTCGAGGAGTACGCGAGCAACGAAGCAGCGGCCGAGGCGCAGGAGTGGCGGCCCTACCGCGAGATCCTGGCCAATTCGCTCGCGGATGTGTGCCTCTTCCACGGCACGCAGCCGACGCCCGAACAATTTGCGATGTTCGGCGGATCAGTAGCCGACTGGTCGGCTTTCCCCGATTCGGCGGACGCCTTGGCTCGCCTGGGCAGCCGTTTCGACCTGGGAGTCATCACGAACTGCGACGACGACCTGTTCGCCTTCTCGAACAAGAAGCTTGGCGAGCCCTTCCGCTGGATCATCACGGCCCAGCAGGCGCGTTCCTACAAGCCCAGCACGCACAACTTCGACGTCGCATTCGAACGCATCGGTCTGCCACGAGAGTCGATCGTCCACGTCGCGCAGAGCCTCTTCCACGACCACGTCCCGGCCAAGCAGCTGGGCCTCAAGACGGTGTGGATCAACCGTCGCCACGACCGACCGGGTGCCGGCGCCACGCCGCCCGCCGAGGCAACCCCGGACTTGACGTTCCCGGACATGGCCTCCTTCGCCGATTACTTCACCCGGTAGGAAACAGGCCCGGCGAGCGGTTCCAGCCGACTCTGAGCAGTACGACCGCCCACATCCGATAGGGACGCCACACCTCGGCCAGCTCTTTCACGTCCGCAGCGCTCACCTTGTCGCGGCCGTAGAGGTGCGCCACGGCACGGGCGGTTACCTCGTCGTTCTCAGGTCAGCTCGTCGGCTACCCCGCAGCCGCGCAACAGAACCGCCTCAGCCGTCCACGGACCGACGCCGGGCAGTGCGCGCAGTGAGGCCAGGGCTTCTTCGTAGGGCATCGACCGCAGTGCGTCCGTATCGAGGCGGCCGTCCAGTGCCGCCTGGGCAAGCCCGCGCAGCCATTTCACCTTGGGTGCGGAGACTCCGCGGATCTCGTCGATCTCCAGGAGCCGCTGCGGGCGAGGAAAAGCTGGGTATTCCCTCCTGCCGACTGTCGGGCGGTCACCAAACTCATCGCGGAGGCGCTCCTTGATGCGAGCGCTCTGGCGCATGGCGATGCGCTGCCCGATCACGAACGACGCTGCTGCCTCGTACGCCGAGTAGAAGCAAACAGGACGCAGGAACCGAAACTCCCTCTGGAGCTGACCAATCACGGGGTCGCGCTTGCCGACATCCGGCCAGCCTGTGCCATCGTGGTCCACCGAGAGTGACCGGCTGGCGTGGCGGGTGATCGCGTCGAGCTGGCTGGCCGGTCCATCGGTCTGCCCAACCAGTGTTCCGTCCGGCCGCTGGGTCAGCTCGACTGCGGCGCTGGAATCGGCGCCTTCGATCGGGAAGGACATGACGATCGACAGCTCGCCCACTCCCCCTCCGCCGATGCCCGCCGTAAAACCGCCGGCGAAGTCCTGGGCGGCTGCGAGGCTGAACGGACCGTGGGGCTGGATCTCGAATTCGGTCAACGGCGCGACCGTGCAGCCGGCGCTGGCCTCCGTCCCGCGGGCACGCTCAGCCCTGCTCGTAGGTCGCGAAGCACCGATCAATGATCCATTCGTGGTCGCCCGAGTCGGTCTGGGCCCGGTATTGGGTGTAGCGAAGCTTCACGTAGCCTTGGACCGACCCTGCCTTCCACCACTGCATCTCGACGATGACCCTCTGGTCGCCGTGATCCAGGGTGAATGGACCGGTCCACGCTCGGCGAGAGAACCCATTGCCAGCGCTCGCCGACTCTAGATAGGTGGCTTGTGCAGTCTGATATTTGCTCGTGTAGTCGGTGCTCCACGTACCTGTCGACTTGTACGACTGGATCCTGAAGCGCCAGCCCACCGTCGACGGATCCGACCGTCCGGCTGTACATCACGGGTGGTCGGATGGTGATCTTGTCGATCCATCCAGGGACTCCGCGGTGGAGTACAGACACTTGACGCCCTTCTCGTGGATCGTGTCCTGCACGTGCCAGGAGCCACACAGGCCATTGCAGCTGACCAGAACGACCTCGGCTGCAGCCGGTTGAGGAGCCGCGATAAGCAGGGAGCTCAACACAAGGAAGGTCGCCACAACGGAGCGCCACGCTGTCCTAGCAAGCATCGTCGGACCTAGAGCGGAAACACAACAGGCTGCTGCCGACTTTACGCCCGGCCGCCTCTAAGGAAGGTTGCAGATTCCAGAACGAGGTTGGCTCCGGCGGTACGGGCTAGAGGCCTAGTTCTCCTGCCAGATATCGCCCGGATCGACGTAGACGAGATCGATCCCGGCGCCGCCGTAGCCTTTGTCGCCCGGCGCACCGTCATCCAGGTGAATGAAGTCGCCGGTGCCGAAGCCCCAGACCTCGTCCTTGCCACCTTCTCCGTAGAGCCGATCCTGGGCCTCGCCGCCCTTGATGACGTCGTCGCCCTCGCCGCCATACACAAGCAAGGACAGTGAGAATGGATCGGGTCCGGTACCGGTCTTGCCTCGGGCGCGGATAACGTCATTTCCGCCCTGCCCATAGACAGTGATGTTCTCGACGTTCGTAATCGTCACGTCGCCATCGATGCCCGTGCTCTCTCCGGCGTTGAGGTTGATCTTCCGGGGAGTTCCGGCCTGAGAGTTGTCCTGACCAAAGACGAACTTGTTGACGTTGTCATTGCCGACAAGCCTGAGGGTGTCACTGCCACCACCAAGATCGATGGTGATCTCGATCTCGTCTGACGAGCCCGCTTCGTTGGTAAAGCCGGGCGTGAACTGGCCGAGCGCGAGCGTAACGAAGAGCACCTGTGACTGCGCATCACCAGTGACTGCGATCGTGTCGGTATTCGTCACTGTGGCGGCGCCGCAGTAATTGCCGTTCAACGTGATGGCGCCGCTGATGACTCGGTACAGAGCCGTATTGGTGGAGGCGCCGCTGATGGTGAGCGTCACCTTGTGATCAGCGGCGCTATATGTGCAGGTTGCGCCCGCGGCCGCTACCGCGGACGGCGCAGCTGCGCCAAGTGCGACGACGGCCATCGCCAGGAAAAATCGTTTCATTGCATCCCTCTCCGCTCTACTTGGGCGGAAAGGTAATGTGCGTCAGCATCCAATTCGTCGGCGGACTGTCGCGCAAAGGGCTACGTCATGTGGCCGATCAAAGGTGCCGATCCAAGGCAGGAGAGGTTGGCTCCGGCGGTAGGACTCGAACCTACGACCAAGCGGTTAACAGCCGCCCGCTCTACCACTGAGCTACGCCGGAACGCGTGCGTCAACCGCTGATCGGGATCAGGGGACGGTGCGGATTATAGGGCGGGCTCGCCACCGAGTCGGTTGACGAGATCGGCGACGTTCGCGCGGATGCGATCGCGGACCTCCTCGTCTGAAATGGCCTCGCCGTTTGACGTCGACCACGTTTCGGCGCCTGGAACTTCTGAGTCGATCGCGATCACGCGCCCAGGCCGCACGGTCGTCCATCGACCGCGGCGGCTCAAGGTCCACGAAATCCTCGGCGCCCGAGCCTGCCATCAACGGCACCAGCCGTTCGCTCACCTCGCTCTGAGGTGTCGCGCCGGCCGAGGTGGCAGACCACCCCGCTGGTGCCGTTGCGTTGAAATACGCGGCGGCCATGCGACTCCGAAACGCCCCATGCTGGCAAACGAAGACGACCAGCTGTCGATCCGGCGCGTCCATCGCAAAGTGTCGTCCACGCGCACCGCGTCGGGCCGCGTTAGATACTCCGCGTCATGCCCTTGATGTCCGTCGATGAGCTGGCGAGCCGGATTGACGATCCGCACACCCGAGTCGTCGATACGCGCTGGTACCTCCTCAAGCCCGGTGCCGGTCGCGCCGCATACGACGAGGGCCACATTCCGGGCGCGATCCACCTGGACCTTGATTCGGATTTGGGCGCCGGCGCCGACCACGGACCCGGTCGCCATCCGCTGCCCTCCCCGGTGGACTTCCGAGCGACGATGGAGTCGGCCGGCGTCAGCACTGACAGCGTCGTTGTCGTGTACGACGACGCCGGCGGCAATGTCGCAGCGCGGCTGTGGTGGATGCTGGACAACCTGGGACACGATCAGGTGTACGTGCTTGACGGCGGGATCCAGGCATGGTCCGCGGCGGGCCACGAGCTGCAAAGCGAGACGCCGAAGCCGCCTCCAGCGCAGGCTCGCCTCGACCTCGACGACCAGTGGACCAACACCATCGATCGTGATGAGCTCACGGAGCGTCTCGGGGATGTCGTCCTGCTCGACGGGCGGGCGGCCAATCGATACCGCGGCGAAGTCGAGCCCATCGACCCCAAGGCGGGGCACATTCCCACGGCACTGAGCACACCCACGTCCGGCAATCTCGACAGCGACGGTCGCTTCCTGGGCGAGTGACGAGTTGCGCGGGCGCTTCGAGTCGTTGGCGCCGCACGGTGAAACGGTCGTCAGCTCGTGCGGCAGCGGCACGACCGCGTGTCACAACATCCTGGCGATGCGCCTCGCCGGTCTCCCCGAGCCGCTGCTGTACGTTGGCTCCTTCAGCGACTGGAGCGCGTCCGGGATGCCCGTCATGTCCGGGGATTCACCTGGCTCAATGGAGGACGCAGATCGATGAGGGAGGCAGCTCGATGACCGACGGAACCGCCGGTAACGCCGCTCGGCAACCGGTCATTCGCGGGGAGCGCGTCTACTTGCGCGGGTCGGAGCGATCGGACATCCCGACGTTCGTGCAGTGGTTCAACGACGGCGAGTACCTCCAGTACCTGGGGATGCGCGCGCCGATGAGCGAGGCCAGCGAGGAACAGTGGTTCACCGACATGATGACCCGCGAGGGCAAGGACGCCTATCACTTCGTCATGTGCCGGCTTGAGGACGACAAGCCCATCGGGACAATCGGACTCTTCCAGATCGACCAGCTCAACGGCAGCGCAGGTATCGGCATCGGCATCGGTGAGAAGCACGCTGTGGGGCCAGGGCTACGGCACCGACGCGATGTTCGCGCTGCTCGACTTCGGTTTCGGGCAGCTCCGACTGGAGCGGATGTGGCTCGAGGTCTATGACTACAACGAACGCGCGCGCCGGTCGTACGAGAAGTGCGGCTTCACGCTCGAAGGCACCGAGAGACACGCGATGTTCAGACACGGCGAGTATCACGACATGCACCTGATGTCGATCCTGAGCGACGAATGGTCAGTCACAGGAACGCAAGAAGTCGTGGGAGTACGAGGCCCCATGAGCGAACCGAAGCGTCGGCCCCGCTCGTGGCAGGAGATGCGCGACCAGGAGATCCAGTGGCTGAGTCGAGCGCACCGGCGAGGGTCTCGAGACCTGGAACGCGCGCGTCATCGACGGTGGCTTCAAGGACGAGGCATCGCTGCGCACGTGGCTGGAGACTCAGGGCGTGACCGGCTATCCCGCGATGCTGCTCGTCATGGAGCGGTTCGGCTACCCCGACTACCTGCAGGCCTCAGCCGACGAGCTGATCGAGGGCCAGTACGCGGACCGGCCGGACCTCCGCCCGATCCTCGACGGCGTGCTCGTCGTCGCTGCCTTCGATGGGCGAGGTAGAGGTCCAGGCGCGCAAGACGTACGTGGCCCTGCTCACCCCGAAGCGAACATTTGCCGCAGTTCAGCCGACCACGAAGAAGAGAGTCGACCTGGGGCTCCGATTGACAGCCGACCAGAAGCCGGAGGGCCGACTCGAGGTCGCCAAGAACTTCGGCCAGAGCTCGGTGACCCACAAGATCGGGATCGAGTCTGCCGATCAGCTCGACGACGAGGTCGAAGGCTGGCTCAAACGAGCCTACGAGGCCAACGTTTAGGCCAGGTTCGTCTGCTTGAGCCGTTCCTCGAGGGCGCGAGTCAGGCGCAGGTACTCCGCCTGTTCGACCGGCGTCAGAGTGGAGCACAGCTCGGCGATCGCCGACTGGTGAGAGGCAAATAGCTCGCGCGGCGTTGGGCGCCTTGTCGGTGAGCTCCACCAGCGTCACCCGTCGGTCCGTGCTGTGCGGGGAGCGACGAACCAGTCCGTCGGCCTCCAGCGCGTCGACGAGCGCGGTCACGTTGCGTGGCGTCACGTCCAGGGCGTCGGCAAGGTCGGCCATCTTCGTTGGCCCCTCGCAGTGGAGCACGTTGAGAACGCGCAGGCGCGCCAGGCTGGGTCCCGCCGCTTCGGCGTTCGCCTTGGTCCAGCGCATGAACGTGTCGACGAACGTTTGCATGGCCACGACGAGCTCTTCCGTCGTCGCGTTCGCGGTGCCGGATTCGCTCGACGGCAGAGATGAAGTTGTTGGTCAGATCAGTTTGTGTAGACATTCACAATGTGCTGTGTTACGTTGTTGGAGTACATCGTAACATGCCGTGAGAGCCGTTAAGGAGCCCAAAGTGCGCGCATTTGTCATCAGGGATTTTGAGCAGCCGGGAGCCGTTGAGCAGGTCGATGCACCTCATGCAGGCGACAACGAAGTGCTCGTCCGAGTCCACACAGCGGGTGTCAATCCAATGGACAACGCGATAGCCACGGGCGCGACACGTGCCTGGTCGGAGACGCGTGTGCCAACGATCCCCGGTATCGATGCGGCCGGAACGGTTGAGGCCGTCGGCGCCGATGTGAAGGGTTTCGCTCCCGGCGACGCGGTCATTGCGAACGCCTTCGACAAGGGCTTCTGGGGCGAGGGCACCTTCGCCGAGCTCGTCGTGGTTCCCGCCAGGTCCGTCTTCCCCAAGCCGGCCGAGTCTGGACGATGTCCAGGCAGCGACCGTTGGACTGCCCGGATTGACGGCGCTGTCCGGAATTGATGTCCTCGACATCAAGAAGGGATCCAACGTCGTCGTGATCGGCGCGACCGGCGGGGTTGGAAGCTGGTTCACGCAGCTCGCCGCCGACCGCGGAGCCAACGTCGTCGGTGTGACACGGAGGGAGAACGCCGATTACGCGCTCAGTCTCGGCTGCAACGACGTGGTGATCAGCGACGCCGCGGTGGTCGACGATCTGCGCACCAAGTTCCCGGAGGGGATAGATGCGATCGCCGACTTCTCCGGTAACACCGAGCTCATCGATTCGGTGGCCGAGCTCCTGAAGAGCGACGGCAAGGTCGGCACGTCGGGGGCGCGTCTCGATGCCGACGCATACGCAGCACGCGGCATCACGGCCGTCCAGATCAATCGTGCTCCTGTGGAGCGCATGCCCGAGCTGCTGGACCTCCTGGCGAGTGGCCGCATCAAGACGCCCGCCGCCAAGGTGGTGCCGCTGGAAAAGGCAGGAGACGCAGTGAGCGGCGTCGGCCGAGCGCCACACGCGCGGCAAGGTCGTCGTCCGCGTCAGCGAATAGACGCTAGCGGGGCTTGCCCTCGCGAAGAACGGAGATCGACTTCTCGATGCGGCGCTGCCGCGTCTCCTCGGTCTTGGCGCCCGTGACCTGGGAGACGTGGTAGCCCTTCAGGCTGTTCGATAGCTTCTCGAACGTGGCCTTGGCTGCCGGCTCGGCGTCGAGCGCGGCCTGCAGATCGGGCGGCACATCGACCGTCCGCGGCTGAGTATCGAGCTCGATGTCGACGTCGATCTCGTCGCCACCCTTGATGCCCGAGGCTGCGCGGTGGTCGGCGCTGAAGCCGACCATGAACTTCCCATCGATCGTGGCCACGGTGCTGCGGTACGCGTAGCCGTTGACCGTGAGCGTTGACCGGCGGCTTCTTGCCCGCGCCGAGCGCCTCGATGACCTCGTTCGGGATCACGATGCCCGTCGCGGTGCCGTCGCTCTGCTTCAGCGTCGTGTGGAACTTCATGACCCGATCGTAGCGGCGGCCATCTCGTTCAGGGCGAGGACGGTGCGCCAGTTGCGCGCCGTCACCTTGAGCTTGGCGCGATCGATCTCCCTGGGTAGCTGCGCGTTGCCGTAGCCGTTCGGCAGGTGGTAGTAGATCTGCCGACCGATGACTGCCAGCTCCTCGGGCGGGAAGTCGAGCTTGCGCAGGCGGTCGACGTCGGCCTTGGTGAAGTCAGTCGGTGCGAAGGCGGCGTGGAGCGTGCCTGGCTCGGCCTTCTTGTACGGGTTCTTGGCGATGACCGTGGCAAGCTCCGCGGCGGTCAGAACCACCACGATGATCGAGATTCCGAACTCCGCCTCGATGTCGTGCTCCATCCGCTCGCGGAGAGCGGCGGTGGAGAGCGTCGCTGTCGAGGACGACGTTGCCGCTCGCGATGTAGGTGCGGACGTTCGGTCGCTCCCGCGGCCTCGCACGCCTCGCGCAGCTGCGCCATGGGCACGCGGTTGCGGCCGCCGAGATTGATGCCGCGCAGGAGCGCAACGTAACGACTGGTCCTTGGCCGACGGTTCACCCTTCGGTCACATTCTGATCAGTGGCGCGCGGCCAGCGGCGGGCTCGGGTTCCGCCTCGTGAACCAACGCCTTGCCGGAGTGGTGTCGCCCACCCAGTCCGGCGCGGGGGCTGCCCAGTAGTCGGCCATTGCCAGAAGGCGACCGGCGTAGGTCGCCCTCGTCCGCTCGAACGAGCGCCACGCCTCGAGCTCCGGCTCCAGCTCGTAGCCAGCGCGTTCAAGGCGTCGATAGACCGCGGCAAATTGATCGCGATCGACTCCCGATCCCTCGCCCGCAAGGCCGCAGGATGTTGCTGATGTCCTCGACGAGGTGCGTACCCACGCGCTGGGTGATCTTGGCGTGGCCACGCGGAATGCCGCGAATGGTGGTCAGCACCAGCGCCGCCGCGTCGAGGACCGTGCCAAGCGCGCTGAGCCACGAGACGTTGTCGTGGCTGGATCTGAAGTAACCCAGCAGTGGAAAGGCGACGTGACTGTCGAGCACCTCGGCGATCCAGTCCTCCCACCGGCCAAAAAGCTGCGGCAGCTCGTCGACCATATCGAGACGTGCATACGTCTCCAGCAGGCTGACGGCCGACGGCGGGGATTTCGCCCGGGCCGAGAGCGTCACGACCAGGACTTCGCGCCGCTGGTACGAACCAAACAGTGAGAACAGGAACGTGATCACGAGCGCGACCACGCCGAGGCCGCCGGCTGCTCCTGTCAGCACGACGAGCCGGGCGAGACCGCTTGTCGCCACGACGTCGCCGAAGCCAATCGTCAGCACCGATTCGCCAGCGAAGTAAATGGCGTCGCCCAGGTCCTTGGGCGACGGTTGCAGGTCGGCCCGCAGTCCGAAAAGGACCATGCCATACCCGATGATCAGCAGGGTGAGCCAGAGAGCCAGCAGAAGCACGGCTGCACCGGGCGCGTACAGACCGAGCATCGCGTCGCGGCCCAGCCCCGTTCGCGTTCGGAGCACGATGCCGCGCCAGACGCGCCAGGTGGTGGGCACGACGAAGCGGGCAATGCGTAGGCGGCCGGGAGTTGGTCGCGGGACAACGATGCCCTGGAATATGTCCCAGAGCGTCAGGGCCAGCACCACGACACCGGCCAGGCCGATGATGGCGTCCATTTCCGCGTGATCATCGCACGGGTCGAACTCGGTCCGAATCCGGGCGCCGCGGAGATATGAAAAAGCGCCCGGGCGTTCAGTCCCGGGCGCTTCCGGTGTCACGTGACTTATTCCAGGTAGTCCTTGAGCTTGCGCGAGCGCGACGGGTGGCGCAGCTTGCGCAACGCCTTCGCCTCGATCTGGCGGATCCGCTCGCGCGTCACGTTGAACTCCTTGCCCACCTCTTCGAGAGTGCGGGCGCGGCCGTCCTCGAGCCCGAAACGTAGCTGCAGCACGCGCCGCTCGCGGCCGGAGAGTGAGTCGAGAACGGCCTCGACCTGCTCCTTGAGCAGCTGGTGCGATGCGGCCTCTGCCGGTGCAAGTGCCGCGCGGTCCTCGATGAAGTCACCGAGGTGGGAGTCTTCCTCCTCACCGATTGGCGTCTCCAGCGAGACCGGCTCCTGCGAGACCTTGATGATCTCGCGCACCTTCTCGGGCGTGACCACGACCTCCTGGCCCTTGGACATCGCTTCGGCGATCTCCTCGACCGTTGGCTCGCGGCCCAGCTCCTGCAGCAGGCCACGCGACACGCGGATCAGGCGGTTGATCGTCTCGACCATGTGGACCGGGATGCGGATCGTCCGCGCCTGGTCGGCGATGGCACGCGTGATCGCCTGCCGGATCCACCACGTGGCGTACGTGGAGAACTTGAAGCCCTTCTCGTAGTCGAACTTCTCGACGGCGCGGATGAGGCCGATGTTGCCCTCCTGGATCAGGTCCAGGAACGACATGCCACGACCGATGTACTTCTTGGCAATCGATACGACCAGCCGGAGGTTGGCGGAGGTCAGCTGCTCCCTCCCCTCGCGGCCGATGCGCACCAGCACGCCGCGACGGTCGCGGGGCTTGAGCGTCAGGTCCTGCTCAGGCGTCCAGCCCATCTCGGCCAGGAGCTCGGCGTCCTTGCCGCCGAAGATCCAGCGTCGCAGGCCCTCGTGGCCAACCTCGCGTGACCACTCGTACAGCTGCTTGAGCGCGCTGTTCTCGTGGGCCTCGGCGTCACCCGAGTGGATGGCCAGGAACGCGAAGTCGACCAAGCTGGCGGAAGTTGTCCGCGTTGGGTGCGTCGTTGTAGGCCTTGACCGCGTGCCCCGCTTCCTTGAGCGTGGTCTTGGTCTGGTCGGACTCGACGGTCTTGGCTGCCTTGACGAAGTGGAAGTCGGGCGTCGCCTGGAGCAGTCCGTCCTTCTCGGCAGCCTTGAACGCGCCGATGACGATGCGCTCCGTCTCGTCGCGATACGGCAGCCGATGCTGCGGATGCTTTTCGCGCGACTTGGCCTCGGTCTCGTTCTTGGTCCACTCCCACAGTGAGAGCACGGCCTTCTGCGGCTCGTCGATGATCTGCTCGCCGAGCTCGATGGCCTTGGCCAGAACGACCTCTTCCTCGGCGTTCAGGAGCGGCACCTTGCCGATCTCCTTGAGGTACATGCGGACCGGGTCGTCGATGCCGATCATGTCGGCTGCGATCGCGTCCAGCTCCTCTGCCGTGGGCTCTTCGGCTACTTCCGGGTTGAGCCTGGCCGGCGGCTCCTCCCAGGGCGTCTTCTCGGAATCGTCGATGGCGACGTCCACGCCCAGCTCGGCCACCGCGGCCATGCCGTTGGTGGGCTCGTCGAGCTCGTCCGAGCCGCCCCTGTTGCCATCCATGGTTCCGTCCTCGTCGCGGCGGCGCTTGCCCCGCTCGAGAACGCTGGCTACCAGCGACTTGTCGTTTGAATCCATTTTCCTTGTGCCTCCTAGGTTGATGCGGCCGTTACGGCCGGTGTCCTGTGTCTTCGTTGGTTGAGTACGGTTTCCTTTTCACGCCGGCGATCTAGGTCCAGGCGTTGTGATTGAAGTTCGAGCACCTCACGACGCAGGCGCTCGGCGGTTTCGGCATCGGCCGCGGCCTCTGCCTCGGAAAGCTCGGCACGAACGAATTCGAGCCGCTCCGTTATTCGATTTCGCTCCAGTCCGAGCAGGCTCTGCTCCACCGATTGGCGCAGCGCCCCATCGTCCTCGGGGAGCGGATCCGTCCGCGCGAACAGCGTTCGTGCCACGGCCGCCAGCGTGGGGTCGAGCGATTCGACGAACGCAGACCGATCGAAGCCGGCCGAGTTCGTCTTCTCGATCTGCCGCCACAGCTCACGTGCCGGCGTGGTGACGAAAAGATCGACGGTGATCCTGTTGTCGAGCCCTTCGCGGATGTACGGCCGAACGAGAAGGACGCGCAGGAGAGACGATCTCGATCGGCTCCAGCGTCCGGGCGACGGCCTCGGGATCCAGCGCGTCCGGGCTCGACAGCACGGCTTCCAGGTTGATCTTTGTTCCGACATGGGCGTCAGCCGGCCGACCGCCCACACGGGCGACGTCCTCCGGGCGCTTCAGCTCCTCCAGCAGCACGCGATCCTCGACTCCGCTGCGGCGCGCGAGGAGCTGGAGATAGCCGTCACGCTGCGTGGGGTTGGTCACGCGACGGATCGTGGGCATGACCGCCGCGACCATCTTTTCCCTGCCGGCGATGGTGCGCGTGTCGTGGCGCTTGGCGAACGTGTCGATCAGGTACTCGACGATTGGCTGCGGCTCGCTGGTGGCGGTGCGCCACGCATCGGGGTCGTCGCGCATGATCTCGTCCGGGTCGCGGCCGTCGGGCAGACGGACGACGCCGACATCCGTGAGCCGGCCCTTGTGGGCGCTGCGCTCGATCTCACCGACGAGTGCGGACAACTCCGTGGCGCCGAACGTTGCCGCGCCCTGGCCGGCGGCGTCCACGTCGTACGCCAATGCGATCTGTGGCGCATAACGGGTGACGAGCTCGACCTGCGCCGGTGTCAGCGCGGTGCCGAGCGTGCCGACCACGTTGTCGAAACCCTGCTGGTGGGCCATCAGCGCGTCGGTGTTGCCCTCGACCAGCACCGCCACCCCGGCCTTGCGGATGGCCGACTTGGCGCGGTCGATCAGATACAGCGTCCGGCTCTTGTCGAAGAGCAGCGTCGCCGGTGAGTTGAGGTACTTGGGGCCTGCGTCGCGCGTGGTCTCGCCGCTGCCCTGCGCCGCGCCCACGATGCGGCCGCCGAGCCCAGTTGCGTTCCCCGACGCGTCGCGGATGGGGAAGATGATCCGGCCGCGGAAACGGTCGTAAACGCCGCGCCGTCCCTGGCGCTTGGAGACGAGGCCGGCCGCCTCGAGCTCCTGCTCGGTGAAGCCGCGCTTGTCGATGAGCGCGCGGCTGAGCGTCTCCCACGCATCCACGGCGTAGCCGATCTGGTGCGTGGCCAGCGTCTCGTCGGTGAAGCCGCGGGTGCGCATGTATTCGAGCGCCTCCTGGCCGTGGCGGCTCTCGGTGAGGATGCGGTGGTAGAAGGCGATCGCCGCGTCCAGCGCATCACGCAGTCGCTTGCGCCGCGCGTCCTCGCGACTGGTCTTCTCCGAGAGCTCAACGCCTGCTCGCGCGGCCAGGCGACGTAGCGCCTCGGGGAAATCGATCGCGTCGCGCTCCATGACGAAGTTGAAGAGGTCGCCGCCGCGGCCGCAGCCAAAGCACTTCCAGGTTTCGCGCGCCGGCGTGACCGTGAACGACGGAGTCTTCTCGCCGTGAAATGGGCACAGGCCCTTGAACGAGGCGCCCGCCTTGCGCAGCTGGACGGTCTCGCCGATCAGGTCTACGAGATTGATCTTCTGCTTGATTTCAGCGGCTACGCCAACGGACGTGGTGGACCTCCGGGTCTTGTTGCTGCACGGCTATCTCTTGGGACGCGGCACCGTGGCCGCTCGTGTCACTGCCCGTCAGCACCCGCCCTGGGATGCGCCGGACACACGTATGGCCTTGTCAAGTCTTGACAAGGCTCACTGCACAAGATTTTACCCCTTGACAAGCCTCTTGACAACCCTTTCGCAGGCCGAATTTGCCAATTCTTGTCAATAGCTTGTCAATACCCCATGGGAGTATCGTCGAATCCCCGTTTCGGAAGGTGGGAATCCAGAAACGGACCGTCCCATAGGCGCAATCGCTGGTCCGGACCGCCGGCCTCCCCTCTACGGGCTATCCGGTCGAGATCCAGACCGATCGTCTAACTGTTGGGCGGTCCGTTTCCAATGACCCAAGTTAGGCACCGAGAGACCGCTCGCGACCTGCCACCAGGCGCGTTTCGCACAGGCCAAATGGCACAATGAGCGAATGTTCAAGACGACGCCTGCAGAAACACCCGCCGAGTACATCGGGATGCTCGAGGAGCCGCGCAAGAGCGACATCCAGGAGCTCCACGACCTGATCTGCAAGACCGCGCCCCAGCTCGAGCCACATATCGCGTCGGGGATGCTCGCCTACGGCCACTATCACTACAAGGGCAAGACCAGTGAGGGCGAGTGGTTCCACATCGGGCTGGCCAGCAACAAGCGCTACATCTCGCTTTACGTGATGGCCACGGATGACAAGGGCTACGTGACCGACACCTTCCGCTCTCGGCTGCCCAGGGCCGACATCGGCAAGAGTCTGCGTTCGCTTCGCGCGCCTCTCCGACGTCGATCTGGACGCGCTCCATGAACTCGTAGAGGCCGGCGCCAAGTTCGATCCGGTGGCGATCAGCGATTAGACGGTCGCGGAGGCGCGCACGCGCTCGATCGCCGAATCGATCCCCTCCGACCAGATCGGCCCGTGGCCGGGCAGGACGTGCTGTGCGTCAAGGCCCTCGAGTCGCGACAGGGATGCCAGTGCCCGGTCGCGATCAGCCGTGTACGGCGCGATCTGCGGGCCACGCTCTCCGTTCGTGACGGCGTAGGTCGCCATGGCGTCACCGATGAGCACGGCATCGCGATCGGCCAGCACCAGAGCGGCACTCCCCGGCGTGTGGCCGGGCACGTGGATCACGCGCGGCGAGCCTGGGACATCGAGCGTGGCGCCATCGCCGAACGTGGACACCTGACCCAGATGCAGCTGGCGCAGAGCACCGTGCCGCAAGCCCATACCAGGCAAAAGCGAGAATCGGACTCAGTCGCGTCGTCGTACCGGCGCCTTTTGCAGGGTTCGGGACCTCGCCGCGAGCAAGTGCCGCGTCGAGCTCGTGAACGGACACCGGCCACGAATGCTCGCGTCGCGCTTGCTCGGCAAAACCGATGTGATCGCTGTGCCCGTGGGTGAGCAGGATCGCGCGCACATCGGCCAGAGAGCGGCCCATCTCGGCCAGCGCGGCGGGCAGAAGCTTGTAGTAACCGGGCATGCCCGCGTCGACGATCGTCACCTGCCCCGATTCCTCGATCAGGTACACGTTGACGATGTCGTCGCCGACCCGATGAATCCCCCTAATTTCCGTGAAAACCATTAGAATAAGTGTGCCCCACGGGCAAGCGAGTCGTCACTGACGCCCAGACTTCGGCGAAATCCACGAGAGAGCACCGCTGATGAAGCGTCCGCCGAAGAGTCTTCCAAGAGTGTGGCTCGCGCCATCTTGGACCGTATGGAGAGAGGTCTACCAAGCGTGACAACATCCAGTTCTTCTGTCTGGCGCCGATCCACTCCAAAGGACGCGCCGCCGGAGCCCTTCAAGCACCTGATTGACCGTTACCAGCACCGTGAGCAGCTTGTCACGTGCACGTGCGGTTGGATGGGCAGCAGCTCGGACACCGTGCCCGACGGCTGGAAGGCGCACCTCCTGGAGGTTCGCGGACCCTCGCGCTAAGCGGGGTCGCTTCGACAACCAGACTCAGACGACGGCGGTGGCTTCGGCCTCCGCCGTCTTTTCATGTCCGCGGACCTTCTGGGGCGCGGCTGCGCGGCGTAGAGGTTGCCTCTTCAGGCGCGGCCTGACGCCAGGCGACGACGCGGATCACGCTCGATGTTCCGTACAGCAGCGCGAACACCGGATAGCCGATCGACATTCCGAGCCCGATCACGGCCGAGCCGATGATCTGGCCGACGGTCATCGCGCCGGATGTGCGCGCGAGGTAGCGCGCGTGCTGGCGCACGACGGCTGGGCCGCGAACGAGCCGGAACATGCGCTCGTTGGCCGCCAGCGAGCCGCTCGAGAAGCCGATCGCCCCGAGCATCGAGGTGCCGATCATGAGCAGCGGCGCTGTCACGGTGCCCGGCCACGCAAACAGGGGCAAAGCCATTGCCGTCGCGCGGATCCAGAACGACTGGCGCAGCATCTTCTCCGACGAGCCACGGCCGAGCTGTGCCCCGGCCACGGTCGCGGCCGCGACCTGGGTCAGCGTGCCGATCGCGCCGACCATCATCGAGTAGCCGGCTGTCAGGCCGAGGATCGAGATCATGAACACCGACATCGACGGCGCGAAGCCCATGCCGAGGGCGTTCATGCCGCTGACTCGGAGGAAGCGTCGGAGGTCTGGCGAATCCTGGTGGTCGGGATCCGTCGCCAGCGCCGCCGGCGGGACGAGGACCCGACCGGGATACGGCAGGCGGGTCATCACCACGACCTCGGCTACGCCCAGGACGCCGGAGATGAGGAACGGCAGGGCGTAGGCGAGGACGCCGATCTGATGCGACAGCGCGTCCAGCGCGGCGGCGATGGGCAGCAGCAGCAACGCACCGATCGCCAGCGAAACAGCCAGCATCCGTGGCACGACCAGGCGCCGCTCCTGCTCCGGCAGGATGGCCGAGTACCAGGACAGCAGGTTCGAGCTGGCGATCGAGCTGAGCACGCTCATCACCGCCACTAGCGCTGCCAGGGCGAGAAACGCGAGCCGGGCCGACAAGCAGGCCCGAGGCGACGAGCACCGCCAGCAACGCCAGGTACAGGCCGCGCGGCTCGGCGATCGCGGCCAGGAAGATCGTGATGCCGCGCAGGTTGCCGTCGGTCCGATCGAGCAGGCGCGGCATCACCAGCTGGGCCATGCCGCCGGCCAACGGGATGACGCCCAGCAGCACCGCGAGAAACGGCGGGATGCCGATCGCGAGGGCGAACGGAATGACCACGTCAAAGCCGGCCAATACCGCGACGACACCCTGGCACAGCGCGAGGTAGTGGAACGTGCGGAAGTCGTTGGCGCCAAAGCGACGCCAGTCGTCGACGGCCGGTCGAAGGGTCACGCGAGAACGCCTCGGGAACTTGCATGTCCCCGGAGCCAGCCGATTCGGTCCTGTTGACCGTCGAGCTCTCTTCTCGCCGGCGCACCGCGTTGTCGGGGCCGCTGCGGAGCGCGGAATGACGACCGCCGCTCACGAGACTCCAGTGGAATCGACCTCAAGTCTAGCCGACACGGCCGCTTCTCCACCTCGGCCAAATGTCCTGGAGGCACGCGGCTTCGCGTCCGGGTTATCGTTTGGGCATGTGCAGAAGCATCCTTCGACTACGTGACCACGACGAGATCGCCAGCGACGAGGAGATCCGCGCCGCCGCGCTCCAGTTCGTCCGCAAGATCAGTGGCTACCGACAGCCGACCCAACGCAACGAGGAGGCGTTCAACCGCGCCGTCGACGAGATCGCGCACTCCTCGCAGCATCTGTTGGAGGCGGTCGTCGCCGGCCTTCCCGGACATAAACACGCCAACGTGGCATAGCCAGTCGCCTGAATCGGACGCCAAATCGAGATGGATTTGACAGGTCTGCGGTGACGCTCGTATCCTCCGCAACCGCGCTCACCAGCAGCCGTTATCAGGAGTAGCTCACCGAATGAAGACGATCAACCTCGCAGCTCCCGCAGCCACCGTGCTGCGGTCCGGCGCGCCCAACGGCGTTGCCCGGAGCGCGGGAGATCTGTGCCTTTCATGGTGATCTGACAGAGGCGTAAGCCGCAGTCAGAAAGCCGGAGGGCCGGATCGGGCCCCCCGGCTTTTTTCATGCCCGCCGCCGTGCGGCATGACAAACAAGCCGCCCTCCCGCGATCGACGGGGGCCCTGTCTATCGGAACAACCGACAGCCAGGAGCACCAGCCATGACCATCACCATCGACAGACCGGCGACTCAAGCGCCGGTCGAGGTCGAACCGGAGGTGTCGATCGTGAATCCAACGGTTGAAAGAGCGCCTGCCGTGCCGGCATTGCGCATCGAACACCTCACCAAGCGGTTCGTCGTCGGCGGCCGCCGGAAGAAGAAGACAGTTGTCGCTGTCGAAGACGTCTCACTACGCATCGAGCGCGGCGAGATCTACGGGCTCCTTGGGGCCAACGGCAGCGGCAAGTCGACGTTCATCCGGCTCGTCAGCACTCTCTTGACCGTGGAGACACGGGACCGTCGAGGTCTTCGGCCACGACATCGAGCGTGAGGAGATGGCCGTCAAGCGGCTGATCAACAGGGTCAGCGTCGACGCAGCTTTCTTCAAGAAGCTGTCGCCGGCCGAGAACCTGATGTATGCCGCTCGGCTCTACGGCGTCGACCCCAAGTTCGCTCGCACAGAGATGGTCCGGATCCTGGGCCGGCTCGGAATTTCCGAGGCGCGCCTGAACCGGCCTCTCGAGCAGATGAGCCGCGGGATGCAGCAAAAGGTGGCGATCGCCAGGGCCTTCCTGACGAGCCCCGTCCTGCTGCTGCTGGACGAGCCGACCACCGGTCTCGACCCACGCTCGAAGCTCGAGGTGCAGTCGTTCATCGAGGAGATCCGTGATCAGCACGACGCAACGATCGTCCTGACCACTCACGACCTCGAGGAAGCAGAGCGGCTCTGTTCGCGGATCGGCCTGCTGAATGACGGCAGGCTCGTGGCCGAGGGCACGGTCGCCGAGCTCAAGACGGCGGCAGCGGCCGCAACAGTCGCAAAGGGCGGCCAGCCGGCCACCTTGCACGACGTGTTCATGACCTACACCGGCCGCTCGCTCGATGACGACATCGAGGGAGAGGACGACGAAGAGTGAGTACCACCACCTACCAAAACAAACAACAAACAGAAAGCAGGTTTGAAACCGTGTTGATTCATCCGTATCACCAGGAAATCGACCAGCGTCGTCGGCGCGAAGAGCGCGCGGCGATTTGCCGGCAGCGGCAGGTTGCCGCCAGCCGTGCACCGCGCAGCGTTCGCCACGCGGTTGGTCGCTCAATGATCAGGATCGGCAGCCGGCTGGCTTCCGACCCTGCACGTCAAAGGGCCCGCTCGCTTTAGAGCGGGCCCGCACCCCTTACTCGGACTTTCGAGGATCTGACTGATGACCGTTCTGACGCGTGAACTGAGGGCGAGCTACGCCTTCGTCGAGCGCAACTTCAACCTGTCCAGGCGCTACTGGGGATGGGAAGTGGCCTTCATGGTCTACTCCGTCGCCGGCGCGCTAGCCGTGACCCTGATCGGCAAGGACCAGAACAACGACGAGCTGATCCTGTCGCTGCTGATCGGCGCCACCTTCTGGAACTACCTGTCGGTGGTGTTCTCGATCATCGCCGAGCAGATCAGCTGGGAGCGCTGGGAAGGCACCCTCGAGTACACCATGATGGCGCCCGTTCGGCGGGTGTCGCAGCTCCTTGGCTCGACGTTCTTCGCCATCGCCTGGGGACTGATCCATACAACCGTCGTGCTGACTGTGCTGGTCCTGTTCTTCGGGATCGACCTGTCGCAGGCCAACTTCGCCAGCGCGGGTTTGCTGATGCTGATCGGCTCGCTGTCGATCATCGGCATCGGAATGATGGCCGCCGCCCTGCCGCTGTTGTGGGTAGAGCGTGGCGATCAGATGGTCTTCGTGATCCAGTCATTGCTGCTGCTCGTCAGCGGCGTCTACTACAGCGTGACCATCCTGCCGCAGTGGATGCAGGTCATCGCCGCGTTCTCGCCGGCCACCTACATCCTCGACGGCGTCCGCATGGCGCTGATCGAAGGCGCGCCTCCGAGCGCAATCGCAGGTCAGCTGCTCATCCTGGCCGTCATGGCCGTGGTGTTCATCCCGCTGGGCGTTTTCACCTTCGGCTGGGCCGAGCGATACGCGAAGCGGACCGGCAAGCTCAAGAGAGTGGGGTAAGCAGAAATGTTCGAACTGGAGACTGTCGATCCCACAGTGGGAACGGACGAAATGATCAAGCCACCTCACGGCCTCCGCCTGCGTCCCTACGCGGGCGAGGCCGACATCCCCGGCCTTGTCGAGGTGACGAACCGTGCGCTCGTCCATGACGGGGTGCCGAGGCGGTGGACCGAGGCCGACGCGAAGGCGCGCAATAGCCACCCGGGCGAGATGTTTGACGCAGTTCGAGACCTCACCATCGCCGAGGTCGACGGCCAGGTAGTCGGGTTTGGGGAGCGCAGCTGGGTCGACACGACCCTCGAATACCTCCGCGAATACCGCTGCGACGGCGCGGTGTTGCCCGAATGGCGGCGTCGCGGCATCGGCGGCGCTCTGTACGCTGAGAACGTGAAACGTCACCTGGAGCTGGCCCGATCACATGAGACCGATCGCCCGCGGATACTCGGAAGCTGGACGAGTGACCGGATGGTCGGAGCACAAGAGCTGCTGCGGAAGGCAGGCTTCAAGGAGAGTCGCTGGTTCTTCGATATGACCCGTGACCTCGCACAACCGATACCTGACGTGCCAATGCCGGACGGCATTGATGTTCGCCCGGTGACGACGGACATGATCCGGCAGATCTGGGATGCCGATGTCGAGGCCTTCGAAGACCACTGGGGCGGCTTCGATTCGTCCGAAGAGAACCTCCAGCGGTGGCTCGAGGACCCGAACGTCGATCCGACCTTGTGGGTGATCGCATACGACGGCGACGAGGTTGCCGGCGGGGTGGTCAACGCCATCGAGACCGAGGAGAACGAGATGCTCGGCGTCAAGCGCGGTTGGCTCCACAGCGTCTTCACCCGACGTGCGTGGCGAAAGCGTGGCTTGGCCAACGCCCTCATTACCCGTTCGCTGGTGCTCATCCGGGACCGCGGCATGGACACCGGGATCCTGGGAGTCGACGCCGACAACCCGACCGGCGCGCTCGGCCTTTACGAACGCAACGGATTTGTGGTGGCGGAACGCTCAACGGCCTGGCGCAAGGCCCTGCAGCCATGACGAGCTTCATGGGGTTTCGCGCCAAACCGCTGCCAGATGGCCTGACTCTCCGGCCCTATGCCGGCGATTCGGATCTGGTCGAGTTCGTGCGCCTCGAGAACGCCGAGTCGATTGCCGACAACATTCCCGAGCGCACGACACTGGACCAGCTACGAGTCCAGTACTCGACCCCAAACGACGCCTTTGATCCGGCCCGCGACATCACGGTTGCGGTCATCGGCGACAAGATCGTCGGCTACTCGAACCGCAACTGGGTGGACACGAGCGACGGTGTGCTGCGCGAGTTCCGGCTGCACGGCGTGGTCGATCCCGCGTGGCGTCGTCAGGGAATCGGCACGGCGCTGCTGCTCGACAGCGAGCGGCGCACCAGAGACCTCGCGGCCGCGCAAAACCCGCCACGGCCCTGCGTCTTCGGGTCATGGTGCGCGGACAGCCAGGTCGGCGATTTCGCATTGATGCGGGCCAACGGCTACGAGCCAGTGCGCTATTTCTTCGACATGGTCCGACCAACCATGGACGACATCCCCGACATACCGATGCCTGACGGCCTGGAAGTTCGACCGATCACGCCGGAGCTTCTCCGCCAGGTATGGGATGCCGACCTGGAGGCATTCATCGACCACTGGGGCGGACACGATACGTCTGACGCTGCATACGAGAGATGGATATCGCGGCCGACCTTCGATCCAAGCCTGTGGGTCATCGCATTCGATGGCGACGAGCCAGCGGGTGGCGTCATGAACTCTATCGACGTCGAGGAGAACGAGGCCCTCGGAATCAAGCGAGGCTGGCTGGCCAGCGTCTGGACCCGCCGGCAGTGGCGGCGTCGAGGCCTGGCGAAAGCAGCCATCGCCCGCTCGCTGGAGATCCTTCGTGACCAGGGGATGACCACTGCCGGACTCGGCGTCGACGCCGACAATCCGAGTGGAGCTCTTGGTCTCTACGAAGACATGGGTTTCGAGGTCGATTTCCGATCGACCGCCTGGCGCAAGCCGCTTTAGACGTGTCGACCGATCCCAACGTGACTACCCATCCCCTCGTGGCATACGGCTGGAATGGACGTGCCGCTGCTCAGTTCGAAGAGGCGGCTGCCGGCCATGATTCGTGGCAGCCTGGTCGCGTTCTGGCCGAGCATCGGGGCAGCTACGTCGTTGCCACCGAATCGGGCGACCTGGAAACCACCGTCTCCGGACGGTTTCGCCACGAGGCGTCGGCGGCTGAGGATTTTCCGACGGTCGGAGACTGGGTGGCGGTGGAGTTGGCCGATGGTGGTGAGTCGGCCGTAGTGCGCGCCCTCCTCCCCCGCCTCACGAGGTTCGTACGTCCGGCCCGCGGCGAAATCCCCGGAGCGCAGGTCGTGGCCGCGAACGTGGACGTCGTGTTCCTCGTGACCGCCCTGGATCACGATTTCAACCTCCGCCGGCTGGAGCGCTACCTGGCGCTTGCCTGGTCCAGCGGGGCGGAACCCGTCATCGTCCTCAACAAGGCGGACCTCTGTGACGACGTGCCGGCACGAACCGCCGATGTGGCGATGGTCGCGCCGGGCGTACCCATCCGCGTCCTCAGCGCGATCGACGGTACGGGCCTCGACTCGCTGACGCCGCTCCTGGAGCCGGGCAGGACCGTGGCGCTCCTTGGCTCATCGGGCGTGGGCAAGTCGACGATCGTCAACGCCTTGCTCGGCTGGGAGCGCCAGTCCACCGCCGCCGTTCGCGAGGATGACCAACGCGGCCGCCACACGACCACGATGCGCGAGCTGGTCGTCACGCCGTCGGGCGCACTGCTGCTCGACAGCCCTGGCATCAGGTCGGTTGGCATGTGGGATATCGACGAAGGTCTGTCGGATGCCTTTGCCGACGTCGAGGCGTTCGCCCTCCAATGCCGATTCAGTGATTGCGCTCACGGAACCGAGCCGGGCTGCGCCGTCCAGGCAGCGATCAGTGACGGCTCGCTGGCCGCGTCCCGGCTGGAGAGCCAGCAGAAACTGGCCCGCGAGTGGGCACACACAGCGCGCCGAGTCGATCACGCCGCCCGGGAGCTGGAGCGCCGGAAATGGAAGTCGATCCACAAGTCGGTCCGCAACCACATGAAGGTGAAGTACGGCACGGAAGCCTGACTAATTGCCGTCGGGCTGCTGGGAGTGCTCTCGTAGACTTGCGCCGCCGACCCAGCAGCGCGTTCGCCACGCTGGCTCTGCCTTTCATCGGAGAGCCGTCGTGACGATAGGAACCAAGTCCAAGTCGTTGGTGTCAGTCCTGGCCTTGTGCGTGGTGGCCGTCGGTTGCGGCGGCGGTGCGCCGGCGGCAACGCCTCGTCCGCAATCCACTGTTGCAGCAGTTCCCACCGTCGTGGTCCCGGCCAGCGTGAGCGCTGGCGGCGAACCGACAGCCGAGAGCCTGTGCGCGGCATTTTCGGTCGACATGGCTTCGGCGGCCCTCGGAAAGCCTGCCGACGCGCCGACGAGTGGCGACGTCGTTCCTCGGCCGAATGGGGTCTATTGCCACTACTCCGCGACCGGCGACGCGGCAACAAACGTCGAGGCTCAGGTCAAGGCAATGTCACGCGACGAGTTCGAGACGCTCGCCGATACGCTCGGCGCGACGAAAGAGATCAGTGGCGTCGGCCAAGGAGCCCTGGGCCGGGATGAGTCCAGCATGGGCGGCGGAGGCGCAACGATCGTCGCCTGGGACAACGGCCGCGGAGTCACGGTGGTTCTCAATCGAGAAGGCGGTGATCAGTCCACGAAGAATGTCGCAGTCAAGGCAATCGCTACCGCGGCCCTGGCAAGCAACTAGAGCCTCGAACGCGTCAGAACGGCAGGATCCGGCTCCTCGCAACGTTCTGCAGCCACGGCTTTTCGGCCTCGATCCTTGAGCCGCGGCCGTGGCCGGGGAGAACGCGCAGGTCTTCAGGCAGTGTGCTGAGTCGGGTCAGCGAGTCGACCATCTGATCGTCCGATCCACCGGGCAGGTCGGTCCGCCCCCAGCTCCCCGCGAACAGTGTGTCGCCGGTCAGAAGCAGGCTCTCAGAGCTGGCGAGCAGGCATACCGATCCTTCCGTGTGACCGGGCGTGTGCAGCACCTCGAGGTCGATCTCGCCGAATTGGATGCGCGAGCCCTCGGCCAGGTCGACTGCAGGCATCGACGGCGGAATCGGAAATGGCGCCATGCTGGGCCCCGGGTTCTCCAGGCCATGCCGGTCCAGAACGTGGGCCGCGATTTTGGCGCCCGTGGCATCGGCGACGGCTGCGTTGTCGCCGATGTGATCCCAGTGCCGGTGCGTCGACACGATGAGCTTCAAAGTCCAGCCGCGCTCGGCGAGCGTCGCCGTGACCCACTCGACACAAGGCGTGGCTGTGTCGATGGCGATTGCCTCGCGACTCGCCTCGTCACCGAGCACGTACAGGTTGGTGGCGATGGGTCCCACCACTCGCTGGAGCAGTTTCATAGCGGATCGAGTCTGAAGTAGACGCCCTCGGAACGCACGTGCCGGCGGCCGAGGCGATAGACCATGTTGCCCGGGAACGGGTGCTGGCCGGTCGCGCGGATGGCGCGTTCGCGCTCGGGATCGTCCGAGGCGAGCAGCGTCGCGTGAAATTCCAGTTCGTTGCCATTCGGCCAGATGAGTGTCCCGGTGCCGTTCGCCTCCAGGTCGCGCGTCCAGCCAACGGGGCCGCTCGGATGACCCAGGTAGAGCTCGTCACCAGACCGGAGCAGGCCGACCATTCGCGATCGGTCGCCCTTGCCGTTTCGCTTGGGCACGCGCAGCTCGAGGACGTTGCCGATTCCGCCTCGACGCCACGTGGCGCGGATCATTGGATCGAGCCAGGCGAGGATGCGATATTGCAGCCGAAACGCGGCGCGCCAGAATGGAGCCATTGGGTCAAGGGTAGGTACGAACTCGGAGGTAGGACGGATGACCGACGAAGCGCGCTTCACCTGGTATGGCCACTCGTGCATCGAGCTGCACACGCCAGGCGGCAAGGTCGTGCTACTGGATCCGTGGTTCAGTAACCCGACGTCGCCTCGATCTGCTGATGCGGTTGATGCGTGCGACGTGATGCTGGTGTCGCACGGGCATTTCGACCACTTGGGTTCTGGTCCGCGCGAGGTGTGGGATGCCGACGCGCTGTCGATCGCGCGGCGAACCAAGCCCGCCTGGGTGTGCGTTCACGAGCTTTCGCTGTGGCTGGAGACCGGGCTGGACGGCGCCGGGCGTCGAGATCATCGGCATGAACAAGGGCGGCACGGTCGCGGCACGCGGGCTCACCATCTCGATGATCCGCGCCGATCACTCGGCTGGCGACTGGTCTGCCGCCGGCGAGGGGCCGCTGTACCTGGGCGAGCCCGTTGGGTTCGTGATCGAGCTCGAGGACGGCCGGCGCGTGGTCTACACCGGCGATACGGATGTATTCGGCGACATGGACCTGATCCGCGAGATGTACAAGCCCGAGGTCGCGATCATGCCCATCGGCGGGCACTACACCATGGGTCCGGCCGGCGCCGCGCGAGCCGCGAAGCTGCTCGGCGTTCGCGCGGTGATTCCCGTTCACTACGGCACCTTCCCCATCCTGGCCGGCACGCCGGACGAGTTACGCGCGTCGCTCCGTAGCGTTGGAGCGGGCAGCGTCGAGGTTGTCGCGCCGGAGCGCGGCGTGGAAACGCCTCTCCCCTGATGCGCATTCGGGTTGCCGATCCCGAGCGGGACGCCGAGCGCGTCGCGGAGATCTACCGGCCGCACGTGGTCGAGACGCTCACCTCGTTCGAGGAGGTGGCGCCAGCGACCGCCGAGATGGCCGAGCGGATCCGCTCGACGCTCGTGTGGACACCATGGCTGGTGGCATTGGATGAGAACGATCGCGTAATCGGCTATGCGTACGCGTCGCGCCATCGCGAGCGCGCCGGCTACCGCTGGTCGGTCGACATCTCGGTCTACGTCGATTGGGACTGGCAGCGAAAGGGCGTCGGCCGAGCCCTCTACGCCGAGCTGATCCCCATCCTGCGCCGCCAGGGCTTCGTCAACGTCTACGCCGGAGTGGCGCTGCCAAATCCGGGCAGCGTCGCGTTGCACGAATCACTCGGCATGAAGCTCGTTGGGGTCTACGAGAAGGTCGGCTTCAAGTTCGGGGAGTGGCCGGATGTGGCCTGGTATGGCATGACGCTCGCGGAGCACGCCGACCTGCCATCCGAGCCGGTCTCGTTTCCAGAGTCGGGCGACTTTTCGCCTGACGCCACTGGGGGTAACGCTAAGTAGGGAATCGGTCGCTTTCGACACGGGCTGCGTCCGGTTTGATCCCGCCGCACGCTCGCGCTGGTACGAAATCGGCCGTTGCTGACGCTCTAGCCTCCCTGCAACGTCACTTAGCGTTACGGGGGTTGGCGTTAGGCAAGAAAAGGTGCTGCCGACGCGTCAATGGGCGTATGCGACGACGAACTTCGCATTGACGGGATTGCCGCTCAGGTTGAAGCACAGGACCTTGACGCGCTGCGGCGTCGTCTTCTTGGAGATGCCGCCGATCTGACAATGCCGCGCGGCGGCCGTTGCGTCCCGGGAGGCCGAGCCTGCGCGGCGCAGCTGCAGATGGGGTCCGCGTCCGACCGCGTGTACGAGCCCATTCGTGCTTGTCCGCGAGCTCGTTGCGATCGCTCCGAGTCGGATCTGTTCATCGCGCCGATTCTCGTGCCCATCGCTCACGACGCACGTCCGACTCGGGCAGAAGCTTAGGCCGAAGCCAAACTCACCTGCGATAAAGCCGCTGCCGGATGCCGTCAGCCAATTGACCACGAAGGTCGCATTCGCTGGCTGTCCCGCAAGGTTGTTGCAGTGGATCTCGGCTTGCGCCGGACCGGCGTTGTTGGCGTACTCGGAGGCTAGGCAAACACGTGGCGTCGTCCCGAACGCGCTCACCAGGAACGTACCGGGCGTGCCACCCACCCCGTCGAACGCGACTCCATAGATACCTGTTGCAGCATGGAGGACGTGGTTCGTCATCCCGGCTGAGTTCCCAGCGTCGCGGCCGGGTGTGAGGTTGTAGGAAGACGTCGCGTTTCTCACCACCACCCAGGCCCATTTCGTGGCTGGCGGCGCTCCGCCCGCCTGAACCTTGGGTGCGCCGACCAGGGCCCCGATGGAGATCGCGAGGACGGCCAACGTCCTGGCGAAGCTTCGATCCATGGCATCAACCCTCGGTGAGTTTCGGCGGAGTCTAGGCGCGCGGTTCCAGCTGATGATGCCGATCTTGGTGGGCGCCCAGTCGAACGAATAGCGGCCGTCCTGTGCGGTCACGGTCTCTTCGACCAATCGGCGCAGAAGCTCGTCCTTTCTGGCTCCCCTCACGAACCCAGAGCTGTCGGCGCGCCATTCAAATGCCTCGTCAATGGAAGCGAACGTCGGTGGTGCCCGATCGACGAGCATCACGGCGGGCACGCGGCCGCGGGCCGCCAGCAGAACCAGCAACTCCGGCATGGCCGGCAGCCTGACCCGTGGCTCACCGTGGATTCGCCCCCAGAACAACGTTGCGACCGTCGTCATCGCCGACTCGCCCATGACTGCCACGACCAGACGCGACGAGCACTGCTCAAGCTGATCGAGGAACGGTCCGATTTCACGTATGTCGTAACCGACGTGCGCCATCAGGCCCACATCTCCGTGTGGTGCGGCTTCGGTCGCCATCGGCCAGCGCGCCTCGATCACGCGAACGTTCTCGATCGCCTCGGCCGCGGCGTCTTCCGTCAGCGCGGCTGAGCATTGACGGCGACGGATCGATCGCCACCACCTCACGGACCGCCAGCGCCAGCGGCAACGCGTAGCGGCCGCCGCCCGCGCCAACGTCTAGCCACACGTCATCCGGATGCGCCAAGGCCAGCAGCGAGTTGAGCGACGCGTCGTCCGTTCGACGAGGATCCATGCGGAAGCGCGAGGTCACGGGCGCGTAGAAGTCGGACGGATCCGAGACCTCACGGACACGTTCGACCTGCTCGTTGTCGGCCACCACGCGTGCGCGCCAGGCGTCCAAAGCATCGGAGAGTGTCGGTTGCAGCGAATCGCTCACAAGCCGAGCGTAGCGACCCGGCCTACACTCGGAAATGAGATGGGCGAGCAAAAGGCAAACAAGATCGAGCTGGGCGAGGCACGCGCGGAGCGGATTGCGCTGCTGCCTGAGCTGCTGAAGCAGCGGATCCTGGTCATCGACGGCGCGATGGGCACGATGATCCAGCGCTACACGCTCACCGAGGAAGAGTTCCGCGGCGAGCGCTTCAAGGACCACGACCACGACCTCCGGGGCGCCAACGACATCCTGGTCCTGACCCGCCCGCAGGTCATTCGCGACATCCACGACGCGTACCTCGACGCCGGTGCGGACATCATCGAGACGAACACGTTCAACGCCAACGCGATCTCGATGGCCGACTACGCGCTCGAGCCCTACTCGGAGGAGATGAACCGCGCGGCGGCCTCGATCGCTCGCGAAGCTGCCGACGCAGCGACCGCCAAGAATCCGGACAAGCCCCGTTTTGTCGCGGGTGCGCTCGGCCCCACTACACAAGACGGCCAGCCTCTCCCCCGACGTCAACGACCCGGGAAAGCGCAACGTCACCTGGGACGCAGCTCGTCGACGCCTACAAGGAGGCGGCACGTGGCCTCGTCGCCGGTGGCGCGGACATCCTCCAGATCGAGACGATCTTCGACACGCTCAACGGCAAGGCCGCGATCTTCGCGGTAGAGAGCCTCTTCGACGAGATCGGCTTCCGCGTCCCGGTAATCGTCAGCGGCACGATCACCGACCAGTCGGGCAGGACGCTGTCCGGCCAGACCGTCGGCGCGTTCTGGAACAGCGTGCGCCATGCTCGACCGTTCGCAATCGGGCTCAACTGCGCCCTCGGCGCGCGGATGCTGCGGCCCTACATCGCCGAGCTGTCGCGCATTGCGGACGTGCCGCTCATCACGTACCCCAACGCCGGCCTGCCAAACGCCTTTGGCGGTTACGACGAGGAGCCGCCGGAGACGAGCGGCGTCCTCGGCCAGCTCGCCCGCGAGGGCGCGCTCAACCTCGTCGGCGGCTGCTGCGGCACGACCCCAGACCACATCCATGCAATCGCCGAGGCCGTAGCGGACGTCAAGCCACGCGAGATCCCCAAGGTCGAGCCGCGGACGCGCCTGAGCGGGCTGGAGCCGCTCGATATCGGCCCCGATTCGCTCTTCGTCAACGTCGGCGAGCGTACGAACGTCACCGGGTCGCGCGCCTTCGCCCGGCTGATCAAGGAAGACCGCATGGACGAGGCGGTCGAGATCGCACGCCAGCAGGTCGACAACGGCGCCCAGATGATCGACATCAACATGGACGAGGCGCTGCTCGACTCGGAAGCCGCCATGGCGCGTTTCCTGGACCTGATCGGATCCGAGCCGGACATCGCCAAGGTGCCGGTGATGATCGACTCATCGAAGTGGTCGCGTGATCGAGGAGGGCCTGAAGCATGTCGCAGGGCCGACCGGTCGTCAACTCGATCTCGATGAAGGAAGGCGAGGACGAGTTCCTGCGCCAGGCGAGGCTCGCCCGCCGCTACGGCGCTGCCGTCATCGTGATGGCCTTCGACGAGCAGGGACAGGCCGACACGGTCGATCGGAAGCTGTCGATCGCCCATCGCGCCTTCGACCTGCTGACCAAGGAGGCGGGCTTCGATCCGACTGACGTCATCCTCGATCCGAACATCTTCGCCATCGGCACGGGCATCGAAGAGCACGCGGGCTACGGCGTGGCGTACATCGAGGCCGTCAAGCGCATCAAGCGCGAGCTGCCCACCGTCCAGGTGAGCGGCGGCGTGTCGAACGTCTCGTTCTCGTTCCGCGGCAACGACGCGGTCCGCGAGGCGATCCACGCCGTGTTCCTGTTCCACGCGATCCGCGCGGGCATGGACATGGGCATCGTCAACGCCGGGGCGCTGCCCGTCTACGACGACATTCCGGCCGATCTCAAGGAGCGTGCCGAGGACCTCGTGCTCAACCGGCGCGCGGATGCCACGGAGCGGATGCTCGAGATCGCCGACGAGGTGCGTGGCGGCGAGCGCGGCGTTGGTCCCGGCGGACGCGACCTGTCGTGGCGCGAGGAGCCGGTCAACGAACGGTTGCGGCACGCGCTGGTCGAAGGCATCGCCGACTACATCGTGGAGGACACCGAAGAGGCACGGGCGGTGGCCGACGCGTCCGCTCGACGTGATCGAAGGGCCGCTGATGGCCGGCATGGACACGGTCGGCGACCTGTTCGGGTCGGGACGGATGTTCCTGCCGCAGGTCGTCAAGAGCGCCCGGGTGATGAAGCAGGCGGTCGCCTATTTGATCCCGTTCATCGAAGCCGAGAAGGCCAAGCTGGCGGCCGAAGGAAAGCTGGGGCTGGACGGCAACGGACATGGTCCGGGCGGCAACGGCAATGGCCGCTCGAACGCCGGGACCGTGGTCATGGCCACGGTCAAGGGCGACGTCCACGACATCGGCAAGAACATCGTCGGCGTCGTGCTGGGCTGCAACGGCTATCGCATCGTCGACCTGGGCGTGATGGTGCCGTGGACCAAGATCCTCGAGACGGCGCGCGCCGAGAACGCCGACGCCATCGGCCTCTCCGGCCTGATCACGCCGTCACTCGAAGAGATGCGCACCGTGGCCCAGGAGATGGAGCGCGAGGGCATGACGATGCCGCTGCTCATCGGCGGCGCCACCACCTCGCGCGCCCACACCGCGGTGAAGCTGGAGCCTGCGTACTCAGGCCCGGTCGTGCACGTGGCCGACGCGTCGCGCGCGGTGGGCGTCGTTCGCGCATTGCTCGACGTGAACGCGCGCGACGAGTTCATGGTCCAGACGCGCAGCGCCTACGCCACGCTGCGGCAACAGTTCGCCGATCGCGACGACCGGGTGCGGCGTCTGAGCCTCGCCGACGCGCGCGCCAACCACGTCACGCTCGATTGGACCTCGACGACGCCCACCGAGCCAACGTTCACCGGCACGCGTGCCATCACCGACGTGCCGCTCGAGGAGCTCGTCGAGTACATCGATTGGACGCCGTTCTTCGCCGCCTGGGAGCTGCCCGGCCACTACCCCGAGATCCTCCAGCACGATCGAATGGGCGAGGCGGCGCGCTCACTGTGGGACGACGCCCAGAAACTGCTCAAGCGTGTCGTCGACGAGAAGATGCTGCGGCCGACCGCTGTCGTCGGTTTCTGGCCCGCCGCGTCCACCGACGACGACGACATCGTGCTTTATACCGACGAGTCGCGGTCGACCGAGCTCGAACGACTACACACCCTGCGCCAGCAGATGGCCAAGCCGGATGGTCGGCCGAATGCCGCGCTGTCGGACTACACGGCGCCGGTCGGATCGGGCGTCCCGGATCACATCGGTGCCTTCGCGGTGACCTCGGGCGGCGGCCTGGACGACGGAAAGCGGCGCTTCGAGGAAGCCGGCGACGACTACTCGGCGATCCTGTTGACGTCGCTCGCCGATCGGCTTGCCGAGGCGATGGCCGAGTGGCTCCACGCCAAGGTGCGCCGCGAGCTGTGGGGCTACGCGCCGGACGAGGCGCTCGACAACAAAGCGCTCATCGACGAGTCGTACCAGGGCATCCGACCCGCCCCGGGCTACCCAGCGCAGCCCGATCACACCGAAAAGCGGACCATCTTCCGACTCCTCGACGCCGAGCGTCAGGCGGGCATCCGACTGACCGAGTCGATGGCCATGATCCCCGGCGCGTCGGTCAGCGGCCTCTACTTCTGGCATCCCGAGGCGAAGTACTTCGGGCTCGGCCGCATCGGCCGCGACCAGATGGAGGACTACGCGCGGCGCAAGGGCTGGTCGATCGCCGAGGCCGAGAAATGGCTCGCGCTCAATCTCGCGGAGGAGCGAGAGCCAACGCCAGTCGGTTGAGCGAGGCCAGATCGGCGGCCATTTGTTGCGACTCTGCGTCCGCGGCGTCGCGGCGCTCTCCAGGTAGGCCATCAGCCCGGGCGAATTGAGTCCGCTGGCGGCTGCGAGTAGCTCGTCCATCCAGGCGTCGAGCTGCTGGCCGGCCCAGACGAGACCCTCGCGTGCCATCCACTGCGGGACGGACTCGTCGTCGGCTGAACGTCGGTTTGCTTCGGACAGGAAATACGTGGCGCGACCGTTCTGGCTGTCGCACGACCCATCCCTGCACGTCGTTGCGCATCTGATGCCAGCGGCCGAGGAGGTCGACCATCTCTGCCCACCGCTCGAGAGATCGAGGCGCCCGTATTTGTGCCCCACCGCCGCCAGCGGGATCTTCGCGCCGGCGATCTTGCGCGAGCTGATGCGCGCGAACTGATCGAGATCAACCGAGTCGAGCGCCGCGTCGGCCGACGCCGTCTCGGCGGCGTCGAATGAGTAACGCCTGAAGGAAGCCCAGAACGGGTCGTCGGCCGGAAAGAGACCGGCCATAGGTCTGCTGGAACTCGGTATGCAGGACGATCATGGCCGGCAACACCGGGGCCGGCGGTGGGTTATCGCCATCCATGAGGTCGTCAAGCAGACGGACGAAGTAGTAGCCGCAGACCGACGAGTAGGCGATCTCGGACTGGAACGCTGGATCCGCGGAGCCGCTTATCGACTCCTCCATCCACCACGGCAGGAGCAGCATCGGAAAGGCCTCGGGGTGGGTGAAGTAGTCGGCCGGCTCCGCGGTCGAGAGCGAACGCATCCAGCCAGCCGTCGACACGCGCGAGCTCCGGCGTCCCGACGGAAAGCGTGTTGGCCAGGCGCTCGATCGATTGTTCGGCGAGAAATCTGCCTGGAGCTTGGCTGATCGGCTCAGCTGCCAAGGAACCCGGTCCCGATGGCCGCGGCGATCATCGTCATCAACCGCACCGCTCCCTCCGACGTGAGCGCCTGGCGAGCCGCGTCGAGATGGCGCGATCGCTCCGGATCACCCTCGGGCAGGTGGCTTCCCAACTCGTAGTGCGCCAGGCCCTGCTCATAGTCCCATCGACAGCTCGGTTGCGGCCTCGAGAGCCTGTCGCCAGTGGCGCTGAGCTTTTCCGTGGTCACCCAGGAGCCACTCGCGACGACCGGCCAGCACGCCGTATCGCGGCTGTCCGATTGGAAACACGTTCGTGTACGCCTTGAGCCGTTTGATCGCATCTTCTGCCTTCGCCCGCACCTCCGGACTCCCTCCTGCCTCCCACTCGGCGAGGTACACCGTGGCTGGTCCGACGTAGCCAAAGTACGTGCCGAAAAACGTGGGCCGTTGACCCTGGGTGAGACGCATGGCTTCGTCCGCGGCGACTGGTGGCCGCGATCCGGTCGTTTCGGCCGATGTTCACCAGCGCCAGCAGGCCCTGCAGCTTGATGCGCAGCTCGATCGGCAGGTCCGTCGCCCGCAGAGCGATCTCGCGAACCTCATCCAATGAGGCGAGCGCCTCGTCCGGCCTATCCATCTCCAGCAGCGCGTACGCACGCCCGACTAGCGCGTCCGCCTCGAAACGGGAGTCGCCGCGAGCGCGCGCGAGCCCGATGACCTCGTCCGCCAGGTCGAGAGCCGAACGAACGGAGCCCTGGAGGCACGCGGTCTCGAGCAGGTTGCTGACCGCATCCAGCAACCGACGGCGATCGCCGATGCGGCGCGCGGTCGACCGAACCAGGTTGAATTGCTCGCGCGCCGTTTCCCAGCTGCCGGTGCCGACGTGATAGAAGCCGATGACTGATGCGCACGATCTCGTGCGTCGTCGCGTCGTCCGTGCTCTCGAGCGCGATCTCGGCGCGCCTCAGGTAGCCCCGCGCGACGCGATGAAGTGGCGCGACTCCGAAAAGCGCTCCGGTGCCGGACAAGCCGCGCGCGATCTCGGGGAACTCTTCGATGCCTCGGCCTCGTTCAGGATCCGAATCGAGCTGTAAAGCGCCAGCGCGGTATCGCCGTCGTAGTACGCGGCTTCGGCCAGACGTTCGTATGCCCGGCACACGGCTACGAGCTCGGCGCGCTGCTCGTCGTTCAGCCGACGAACACTGTAGAGGCCGACACGGTGCCCCACCTGTCGGGCAATCTGAACGACCAGTGACAAGGTTTTGGTTCCACGCGCCTGGGGTGGCGAGCGCTTGAGGAGCTGAAGTCCCTGCTCGAGAGTTTCCCGGCCCTCGCGGTAACGCGACAGGTGGACGTAGGCCTCACCCAGCGCGAGCAGCCAGCGCGCGCGACGCGTGGGTTCGCTGTTGAGCCCGGCGCTGGCGTCGAGGTCTCGCGCCTCGGCCAGGAACTGGATCGCTTCCTCGTTGGCGAACGTTCGCAACGCCGCGAAACCGGCCAGCTCCAGGTAATCCACGGCGCGAGCCGGTATGTCCGCCTTCTGCCAGTGGTGGGCAAGGAACGCGAAGAACGGCGACAGATCGTCGGCGTAGGCGCGCTCGTACCACTCGGCCACGAGCCGGTGCAGCTGGCGTGACTGCGCCGGCGCCATGAGGTTGTAGGCGACTTCCTGGGTGATCTTGTGGCGGAACTCGAACGACTCCTCCGGTCCTGGCGCGGGCGCGACCAGACCGAGCCGACCCAGCGTTTCCAGCTCGGCCTTGAGGGCCTCAGGGTCGTTCGACAAGTGGGTGGATGTCCGCCAGCGTGCGGACCGCGAACCGCTGGCCGATGACGCTCGCAACCTTGAGTGTCATCGCCTGCTCAGGCGGCAGCTTGTCGATGCGAGTCGTGATCACTCGCTGCACCGAGTCGGGAATGACAGCCGACGTCAGGCCGTTATCGCCGCCGGCGGATCGGAGCACGCCGTGATCGATAACGACCTGACCGGCATCACGCATCGCGTAGGTCAGCTGCTCGATGAACAGTGGGTTTCCTTCGGCTCGCTCGTGGACGAGCGTGGCCACCGCGTCGTCGAGCTGCGACGCACCTGATCGCCGCGCGGCCAGCGTCACCGCGTCTTGCCGTGACAAGGGCGGCCAGGCGAACCATGGTCGCTGCTGTCTTGACACTGGCCGCCGTTTCGGACGGTGCATCGGCTACCGGCCGCGTCGTCATCACGAACAGCAACTGAGGAAGCTCCGTCCTCGCCCGAAATACGAGCTGCCACGACGCCGAGTCGAGCCAGTGCACGTCCTCCAGGACGATCATCAGCGGACCGGCCGACGCTGCCTGCCTGAGCAGCGCGATGAACATGTCGAGGGTGTTGTCCGACCTGACCTCGGCGGACATCTGCGCCGTCAAGTCGTTGTCGGTCAGATCCAGGGAGAGGATCGGGCTCAGCAGTGGCGCGAGTTCGGACTTGACGCCTGCGCTCTTCAGGAAACCCAGGACGGTCTCCGAGCGTGCCGAGCGATCTGTCACCGTCTCGAGACCGAGCAGGCCCTCGAAGATGTGCGCGCCAGGCGTGGTACTGGGTCGCGTCATCGATCTCGGAGGCGCGACCGATGAATGCCCTCACGTCGAGGTGGCGCGCCCGGTCTGTCCACTCCTTCACGACCCGCGACTTCCCGATGCCCGGATCGCCCTCAACGATCACCAGCCCGCCGCGACCTGCGACCAGCTCGTCCAGCGCAGCCGATGCGTCGGCCATCACCGTCGTCCGATCGACCATGCCCGACGCCTGCTCGGAGCCCGACGCCGGCAACCACGACCCGATAGACGTCGGTTGGCGTGCCGAGCCCCTTGAGCACGTAAGCCGGGAGCCGATCGAAGGTCTGGCTCGCGCGAGCTTCCGCTTGGGTGTCGGCGTCGCACAGAACCGCGCCATCCTCGGCTGCCTGCATCAGCCGAGCGGCCAGGTTGACGTGGCTGCCGAGCATCGCGAAGTCGTGGCGCTTCTGATTGCCAGCCGGCCCGCAGAAGGTCGGGCCGCTGGCGATGCCAACGCCGGCGTTGAGGCCCATTCCGCGGATCTCCGCCTCGAGCGCAATGGCCGCAGCCACGGCGCGCGACGCATCATCCTCGTGCGTAAACGGCGGCACCCCGAAGACGAGCGTCAGGGTCGTGCCCTTCTCGTCCATCGTCACTTCCTTGGGCCAGCCGTCGTAGCGCGTCGCAACCTGCTGCGCGGCCTTGGCCAGGCGATCGACAGCGTGCAGGGCATCGGCCGCGTCGTCGGTCATGCCCCGGACGTTGACGAACACGACCGAGGTGCGCCGCGTCTCCGCGAGCCAGTCCTGCTGGCCGGCGTCGACCCTCGCGAGGAGGACCTGCGGGATGTAGCCGCGCACCGCGTCTTCCTCGCCTGAAGCGAGACGCACTGGCTCGACCGCGCGGGGTGCCGAATGCTGGCCAGTCGATCTGATCCGCACACTGCCGTCGCGGAGGGGCTGGCCGACGAAGCGGTCGGAGATCAACGGCCATGCCGCTGACGAGGCGACGACGTCGCCGGTCACGAGCAGCGACTGGACCTCCGACAGCTGGCGTAGCGCCGGACCTGTCACCAGGAACAGCCAGCGGCCGTCCTGGCCGCCCACGTGCATCTCGGAAATGTCGCCCGCTACCAGGCCGACCTTGACCGAGAGACGGACATCACCTTCTTCGTGATCCCCCAGCTCCACCAATGGCTAGCGCACACGCAGCCGCTCGGCGCGTTGCGCTGGGGAGATCCTCGTCGGTGGCCAGCCACTGCGGAATCAGGGCATCGCCAACGATCTTGGCGATGTCGCCGCCGTGCTCCCAGATGAGGTCGATGATCTGGCCGAGATAGGCGTTGAATGCCCTCGAGAGCTGCTCGGTGCCCTGCGGGCCGCGGCCGGTCGCGCTGGCCGTGATGGGCGTGAAGCCACTTATGTCGATGAGCAGCAGTGCCGCAGCTGCGCGATCGGCGCGAGGCTCCGTTGGACGCTCGGCGTGTGACGCGAGGTAGCGCAAAACAGCCTGCGGGACGTAGCTCGATAGCGTCGCGATTCGATCCCCGCCCGTCAGTGCCACGGCGTCAGACTCCGAGCGTCAAGCCTCTGCCGGCATGCCCTCGTTGGTACCGGCTAGTGCGTCATAACACAACGCGGTGGTCAGCGTAGTGCTGGAGTACGCGGAAACGTGCCATCCACGATTGGGCGCGACCGCAAATGGCTCGCCGATCCAGCTGCCGTCGAAGCGCTGCTGCTTCAACATCGTGGTGCTTCCACGCCGGCCGTATCAAGTCCGGACGATGGGCCGCGCGAGCGGCCAGCACTGCGAGCGCCGCCTCCTGGGCGCTGTTGATCGGGGCGCTGCTGCGCCGCTCAAGCTCGTCGTCAAGAACGCGGTGTGCCGGATGGTCGGCGGGAGTCGCGATGCGCCAGCAGGCGAAAGTAGACCGCCAGGGCGTATCGCGGCGGGTAATTGACGTTGGCGCCCAGACCAACGTCGGCGATGCGGTCGAATAACGCCGACGCACCCTTTTTGAGCATCGGCCGGTACTCATCGCCGAAATCGCGCGAGTCCGAGCAGCAGGTGCGCCGCGACGGTCCCGCAGCGGCTTCCGAGCGTCAGCGTTGGCGGTCGGTCCGAGTTCGGTTCCGCGCAGTCGCCGAGCCAAACCGGGATCTCGCCGCGCTCTTCCAGCAGACGATCGATGCAGCGGAGCATCGCGATCAGGCTGGCCGACGGCCGCTTTTTCTCGTCCGCGTACCTCAGCAGCCGCAGCACGGCGCCCACGGTGTCCGAATCAGGATCCGAGGCGGGATGGTCGTAGTAGCGAAAACCGTTCGTCTCGGCGTGCGCAATGAATTCGTCGACCGCGTCGGCCAGCCCGTGGCCGGTTCGCGACAGGATCTCGAGGATCAGGCCGGCCGGAAAGCGAGCCGAGACCTCATCGGCGCCGAGCATCCCCTCGCGATGCGTCTCCCAGCTCTCGCGAAACGTCACGTCGGACAGCAGAAAGGCTTCGGCCATCGAGATCGCCTTTTCCTCCGTCGGCGGCTCCCGGAGGATCGACGCGGCGGAGCCAATCCCAGACCACCGACATCCGACTTGCCGTCGATGAACTGGTCGCGTCTGTTGACATCGGCCGCGGCGACGTCGTCCAGGAAGCCGGACAACGTCGGAAGGTTGAGCGCGCGTGCCCGCTCGCGGCTGGCGGCAAGATGCTCTGAGGCGTCGTCAAGCACTGTTTTCAGGCCGTTGGTGACGACCATCGCGCCGAGGATCTGGAGCTGGTCGGGCATCGGCTGCAGCGGTATGCCGGCCGTTCGAGCGATCTGTGCGATCGGATACGTCAGTCGACCCTGTCCCAGGTCGCGCATGAAGGTCGACACCTCGTCCCAGATCTGGAACGCGACGCACATGTGGGTCACGACGTCGGTGATCGCCTCGACCTGCTCGTCATCAGCCTGGGCGAGTCGACCGGCTGCCAGGGTCGTCGCAGCGGCCGTCGAGGACCAACGGCCGCGCATCGGCTGCCCGACGTCATCGTCGATCGACAGCTCGAGCCCTGTGGTCGACTCCTCTTGAAATCGAACCCAGAACCGATCACCGACCGGGATCAGGCGACCGATCTCGACCACGGCGCGGTCGCCGCACCACTGCGCGAAGGCGAGATAGCGCTGGTCCGAAAAGGAAGTCGGGTCGGCGATGCTGTCGATCGCCTGCTCGCGCATCGCCCAGAGGAAGCTGGCCGTGAATAGGCCCGGCTCGAGGTCTTCCGAGGAAACGCGCGCAGGCTCCGAGCCCTGGTGCGTCAGGTCGTCGAGCAGCCAGCCTCCGATTGAGAGCAAGGGCAGCTGATCGACGCCCAGAAACGTGTCGCGCGGGTCGCCCGTATCGGACGCTCGAAGCGCGAGCTCAAAGGTGAGCTGCTGTGCCTGTTGGTGGAGATTTGGTGGCAGCTCGCCGAGCAGACGCTCGACGGCCGGCCACCACCGGCGGCGCTCGTTCTGCTGGAGCTCAGCCCAAACGCCGTGTCGAACGGCAGTGTTGCCTACGTGGCCGCCTTGACGCCGCCGAACTTCTTCGCAAGGTTGTCCACCTTGTCCATCGCGTCGCCGAGGGCCTTCTTGACCTCAGCAGTGGGCTCGATACCTACCGACGTGAGGGCCTCGTCTACGCTGTCGCCTCGGAGCTTGCTTCGAAACTCGTGGTCACTGAGAGCACGTCCAACCAACGCGTGGAACGCGGCCTCCTTATCTTTGCCGTGGTCCGACATAGCCTGGGTCCTCCATCCGCTTAACTTTGTACCCCGTCGCCGAGTATATGCGCGAGGCTCGACTTTGCCGACACAAAAAAGCGCCCCTACACGGCCTTGATCAGCATGCAGAAACGAGGGCTTTCGGAGGTGTTGCGGATAGGCGACGAGGCGCTGGACGGCCGGTTTTGCGCGGTATACTCGGCGCCGGCCGGTCGCGCCGCGCTCAACGACCTCCGCGGCTGGCCATTCCCTTGTCCGGAGGCCATGTGACGTCGAACATTGCCCAGAGCTACCCGTACACCACCGAGACCGAGGCTGATCGCGCAGCCGTCGTCGCGCGTGCCGTCGCGCAGTTCGGTGGGCTGGCCGACAAGATCGCCGCGGAGTCCGAGCCGCTCACTTACGACCAGCCTGACGAACCCGGCCGCCCGAACCGGACGTGGGTGTTCGTGTGTCCCACACACATCAACGGTCGCCTGCACGTTGCCGGCTACGCGCGTGAACGGCATGCGATGTACACGGTCTGCGACGAAGGCGGCGAGACGTACCTGCGCTGAACCTGGCCGCCCAGAATGCTCGTGCTGAATGACTGACGAGCACGACGGAGACTCGGCGCCCAACGAGCCCCAGCAGCCAGCAGCTCCGCCGACGACGCCGAGCCTGATCACCTGCAACCAGTGCGGCAACCACGTGCCGCGCCTCGAGTACTGCATTCGCTGCGGCGACCCCTTGAGCGACGAGTACACGGCTGAGGCCAGGCGCCACAAGCGCGCGCGCTTTGCGGCAGCACCCGAGGAATTGGCCAACGCGATCGCGCTGTACAGCACGCTCTTTCCCGCAGCTGCCGCACGCCCAGATGGGAGCGTTCCGCGTCTCGCTCGCCGCGGGTGTCGCGATCGTCGCGGGGCTCGGGTTGCTGGGCTTCTTCCCGGTCGCGCTGGTCGCCGCGGCGGTCCTCGTGCCCCTCTTGATGGTGCTCTACCTGTGGGTGATCGACATCTACGAGGACGAGCCAATCTGGGTGATCGGCGCAACGATGGCCTGGGGCGCGGTGGCCGGCATCGTGGCTGGTCTAATCCTTCGCGGTTTGCCGCTCGGCTCGTCGATCGGCGGGACAAAGCCAGAGACGATCCTGCTCGCCGGTGTCGCCGTGCCGATCTTCGAAGGCGTCCTGATGCTCGTCGGCCCGCTGCTGCTGCTCAGCCAGCGGCGCTTCAACGACGTCCTGGACGGCGCCACATTTGGTGCCGCCTCGGCCGTGTCGTTCACCGGCGCACAGCTGATCGTTCAATCCCTGCCGTTGCTCGGCGCCGGCCTGCGCAGCCAGAGCGACCCGCTCACGTCCGCGATCCAGCTGATCTCGCTGGGTGTGCTGCAGCCTGTCATCGCGGCCGGCGCCATCGGGGCCATGGCGGCGGCCTTCTGGCTTCGCTACCGAGCGCCGATCACGGATCGCAGCGCTCTGGGTTGGGTCGGCATGCCCATCGTGGCGCTGCTGGCTGGAGCAGTGTTGCTTGTCGCGGCCGGCCTCGCCAAGGCCACGTTGACGCTCATCCCGGCGACCCTTGTCCTGGCCGTCATCGCCGCAATTGCCCTGATTTGGCTGAGGCGCGCCCTTCATGTGGGCCTGATGCAGGAATCGCGCGAGATCGATGTCGAACGCACCATCACCTGCCCCAATTGCGGCCGGCTGACGCCTGAGCACACCTTCTGCGGCAACTGCGGGATCTCGCTGCGCGCCGTCCCGAAGACGAGGCCGCAGAGTGAAGTCCCGGCTCCAGCTCCTCCCACCGCCGAGGAGCCGCGGTGAGCTACCCGCCCGGCCAGCAACCGCCCACGTGGACTCAGGGCCAGCCCCCGCCCACGTGGGGTGGCCCTCCCCTGCAGTACGCCATGCCGCCGAACCGGAAGGGCGGCAATCCGGCTGTCATCGTCGCGATGTTCGTCGGGATCCTGGTCGTGGTGATCGGCATCGCAGGGGCCCTCATCGTCTTCAACCAGCCGCCGCCTCCTCAGCCGCCGTGCGTGCCGGGCAGGCCGTGCGCACCTGGGCCGTCGTTGCCGCCAATTGGCGCTGCTTCACCAACGCCGCAGGGACCTCGCGAGAGTCCCGGGCGTCCGGCCACGCGCCCGCCACAGACACCACAGCCGAGTGGACCGCAGCCAAGCGGAGCCGCCACGCCTGCCCCGTCCGCAACGCCCGAGAGCACCTCGCCGCCTGTCGTCCTGGGCGGTTCGTCGTGGCACAGCGGAGCCCTCGACTACGGCTTCGAGTTCGACGGCGAGTTCTTCAACCTGTCACAGGCCACCGACACGCTCACCGTGTTCAACCTGAACTTCTTCGACGCCCAGGTCGTGATCGAGGCGACAGATGACGACATCACGCCGGCCGACATGATCCAGCGCGAGCTGCAGGTCGTCGACGGCTTCATGATCGGTCGAACCGAGGACAGGGACGACTACGACACCGTGCTCGGCCCGAGCATCGGCTACATCAGCGGCGAGGCGAAGGTCTTCTCCGGCATCCTCACCGAACAGCGACGGCACTCCGTCTGCGCCGGGCGGCGTGACCGTCCTCGCCTCGACCAACGGCCGCATCACCGTGGCGGTCGTGATCATCGTCGCCGAGCCGGATTCGCAGCTGGGCGACGATACGGCGCAATTCGTGATTCGGGGCACGGTCGACGACATCCTCAAGACGTTCGACTGGGGTTCCGGTTCATGACTGCCGTTCGCAGGCGGATCGATATCGGCTTCGTGATCGTGGCTTTGCTCGGCGTGATTGCGTGCCAGCCTGTGGGCGAACGTCAGTCGGCCGTGCCCGTCATTTCCACCACTCCCCCTCCGCCGGCTACTGCATCCGCCGACGCTGCCACGGCCGCACCGACGCTCGTTGGGCCGACCGGCGGCAGCGAACAGGTCCACTTCACGGTCAGCCTCAATCTGGCCAACGAAGCCGCGCTGGCCGACTTCCTGGGCACGCCTGAACAATCCCGATTCGCCCGACTACCACCGCTACCTGACGCCGACGGAGTTCGGCGAGCGCTTCGGACTGGACGAGGATGCCGTCGACGAGGTGGTCGGCTGGCTGGAATCCGCCGGGCTGAGTGCCTCGACAGTGCCGCAGCGAACGTCGATCGCGGCAAGCGGCACGGCGGCGGACGTGAACCGCTTGCTCGGCATCACCCTCCAGGATTGGACCGCCCCGAACGGCGCTACGTACCACCGCCCAGACGGCGATCCAAGCGTGCCATCGGCTGTCCGCGACGAGGTGGCGGCGATCCTTGGTCTCGACACCGAGCCGGTCCTCGATCCGGCGTTCGGCGGGATCCTGGCCTCGGGCGTGCCGGCCGGCGGATTGCTACCCGCGACGGTGGCGCATGCCTACGAGATCGATCCGCTTCACGACGCGGGGCATGCACGGCGAGGGGCAGACCGTGGCCATCGTTTCGTTCGACACGTTCACCGCCAGTGATGTGGAGCTGTTCGATCTGCGCGAAGGCTTCGACGCGCCACCCATCGAGACGGTTCGGGTCCCCGGTGCCGTTCAGGATCCGGGACCGGGCACCGGCGAGGTGGCCCTGGACATCCAGGTCATCCGTGGCATCGCGCCGCAGACGCAGATCATCAACTACGAGGGCCCGAACTCCGGCCGACGGTTTCGCCGCGGTGATCTCGCGCATCGTGGCCGACGGCCGGTCCCAGATCGTGAGCATCAGCTGGGGACTGTGCGAGAAGTACAGCGAGCCCAGTGCGTTGCGCGCCGAGGAGCGCGAGTTCGCGGCCGCGGCCGCCGCGGGCATCAGCGTCTTCGTGGCCAGCGGCGACGACGGCGCATTCGGTTGTCGTCGCGTACAGGTATCGCAGGATCCGTTCGATCGTGACCTTTCGCAGGACGCACAGTGGCCGTCGACGAGCGACAGCGTCATCGGCGTTGGCGGCACGTTCCTGTCCACGCGCGAGGACGGCAGCTACCTGTCCGAGGCGGGCTGGGAAGAGCCGCTCAGCGGTGGCGGAGGTGGCGGTGGCCTGTCGACGTTCATTGACAGGCCGTCATGGCAGGTTGGTCCCGGAGTGAACAACTCGGCCAGCAACGGCAGGCGCCAGGTGCCGGATGTCGCCGGCCCGGCCGATCCGTCGAGTGGCTTCTTCATCGTCTACACCGAGCCCGGCCAGGGGCTGGTCAGCGGTCAGGTCGGCGGCACGAGCGCGGCCGCGCCGTTCTGGGCGGGCTCAATGGCCCTCACTCGTCAGCTGGCCGGCACGCAGGGCGTCGACGCGCTCGGCGCACTCGGTCCGACGCTCTACCAGATCTCGGCCGAGCAACCCGCGGGCGCCGTCTTCCACGACGTCATCCGCGGCGGCAACCTCCTCTTCGAGGCGGGTCCGGGCTGGGATTACTCGACCGGGCTGGGCAGCCCGCGAGTCGCGCCGCTGGCGCAGGCGATCGTCGACTTTCTCAACAGGTAGTACGGTCGAGAGCCGTGCAGGCCGGGTACGCTGGCAATGACCACCGATCAGAACAAAGAGATCGTCCGCCGCTATATCGAGGACGTGCTGGTCGCCGGAAACGTCGACCTGGTCGACGAGCTCCTTGGTCCCGACTACGTGAACCGCGCGATGGGCGGGATGGACCGCGCCGGGTTCAAGGCCTGGCTGGGCGCCAACTCGGCAGGGCCCGGCGGTCGGATGGAAATCGTCGACCTCGTCGCAGAGGGCGACGCAGTCGTCGCGCGTTTCACTTTTGAGACCACCCTGCCGAGCGGGGAAGACATCAAGGCCCGCGGCATGACGTTCTACCGCCTCGACGCCGGGCGGATCGTGGAAGATGACGCGATCACGTCGCCCGACCTGATGCAGGCGTTCGGCGTCGATGCCTGATGATCCTCCCCAAGGTCCGCGATCCAAGGTTCATTACAGTGCGTCGCGGCGGCACCCTCACCGACGAAGATCACCGACTGCTCGCGGTATGGGCAGCTGATTGCGCGGAGCACGTCCTGGAGCTGTTCGAGGAAATGCGACCCGACGACGATCGCCCCCGACGCGCGATAGAGCTGGGGCGGGCCTGGGCGCGAGGTGAAGTCACGATGACGGAAGCTCGCACGTCAGCAGGCCACGCAAACGCCGCGGCTCGCGACCTGAGTGGGGCAGCACGACATGCCGCCTACGCTGCCGGCCAGGCCGCCGCCGTCGCGCACGTCGCTGCGCACCGAACTGGGTGCGGCCGCTTATGCGATCAAGGCCGCACGTGCTGCCGCGCCCGACGAGGAGGCAGAAGCCGCTGGGCGACTCGAGTGCCAGTGGCAGCGCGCTCAGCTTCCCAGCGAGATCCGCGAGCTCGTGCTCGACGACCAGCACCTGCGCAACGACATTTGCTGGTTCGTGTTCGAGGGCGCTAGCTACTTCTCCAGGCGGCGGGCTGCCGCGACGAACGCCGTACCGAGCACCCGCGACGTTGTCGGGAAGGCGTGGATCGTGTCCGCCAGCGTCTCGATCGGCACCCCGGTCTTCACCGCCAGCACAGCCTCGTGGATCGCCTCGGGCGCGCCAGGCCCGGCAATGAACGTGCCCAGCACCTGGTGAGACTTCTGGTCGACAACCACCGTCGCGTGGCCGAATGACTCGGTGACGTTGCCCTTGGCGCTCGACTCCAGGTCGACCGTCTCCTCGAACGCGTCGTGCCCGCGTTCCTCTGCCTCATCGAGTCGGAGGCCGACGCCGGCAGTCTCGGGATCGGTGTAGGTCGCCCGCGGGGATCGCGGAGAAATCGGGCTTGACCGGGCGGCCGAGCGCGATCTTGACCGCCATCTCGCCCTCGTAGTGCGCCAGATGCGTGTGCATCTCGGGACCGGCCGGGTCGCCCACTACGAACGTGTTCTCGGCGATCCGCAGGTGGTCGTCTGGCTTGACGCGGCCGTCGTGGAGCTCCACGCCGATGCTCTCGAGGCCGAGCCCGTCGAGCGGCGCAGTACGGCCGATGGCCAGCAGCACCTCGTGGCCGCGCTCGCGCGAGCCGTCTGAGAGGAGCATCCGGTGCGGTTTGCCGCGGCCCGTAGCCGGTTTGATCTCCGTCACCTTGACACCGAACCGGAGCTTGACGCCGTCGCTGGTCAGGGCACGCTCCAGCACGGCCGAGTTGCTCGGATGGTCGCGGTTGTTGAGGCGACTCTCCGGGTGGACGATCGTGACCGGGACGCCGAAACGCGCGAACGCCTGTGCCAGACTCAACGCCCGTCGGTCCGCCGCCCATCACCAGCAGGCTCTTGGGCAGGTTCCGAGTGGACGTGGCCTCGCGGTTCGTCCATGGCTTGATCTTGTCGATACCCGGAAGGTCGGGCACGGTCGAGTGCGTGCCCACGGCGATGATCAGGTTGCGTGCCTTGGCGTTGCGCGCCTGTCTTGCCCGCACTCGAGATGCGGACAGCGCCGGGGCCCGTGATCTCGGCGGTGCCCTTGGCCACCTTGGCGCCGGCCTTTTCGAGCGACTTGATGTGGCCGCTGTCATCGGACACCTTGCGGTGCTCGCGGCTGGTTATCCAGTCGCGGAAGTTGGACGCGTGGCGCCACGAATAGTCGCCGCCCAGATGGTGGATCCCGGCGGCATGCAGCAGTGCCTTCGAGGGCATGCACGCCCAGAACGGGCACGATCCACCGACGAGCTCCCGTTCGACCACCAGCACGCTTGCTCCCAGGCGACGCGCCTCGTGCCCGGCGGCCTCTCCGGCTGCTCCCGCGCCAATGACGATGAAGTCGTAGACGGTCTCGCGGGCCATCAGCCCTCGCCCTTGGCGCGCATGGATGGTCGGCGGCTGACGCTGAGCAACAGCGCGGCCAGAAGAGTTGTCCGCGGCGCGATCGAATTGAGCTCCATGTACTCGCTGGGGGCGTGGGCATTACCACCGACCGGGCCCAGGCCGTCGATGGTGGGCGCGCCTACGCCCGAGGTTGTGTTGGCGTCTGAGGCGCCGCCGGTCGATGTGTCGGCGAGCTCGAACCCCAGCCGTCCGGCCAGCTCGATCGCCATGTCGGCCAGCGTCGCGGTGGTGGCGGTCTTCTCCATCGGCCACCACCATGCCCGATTCTTGACCGTGGCGGACACGTCGGGGACGGTTGACTGCGCCGCGATCTCGCGAATGGCCGCTGCGGCAGCCTCCATGTCCGCACGATTCGTGGCGCGCAGGTCGATCTCCAGCTCAGCCGACTCAGCCACGATATTGGGCCGCATCCCGCCGCGCATGACGCCGACATTGACGGTCACGCCCGGCCAGCGGCCGTTGAGCGCGGTCAGTGCCTGGATCTTGTGCGCCGCCTCGACGATCGCGCTGCGGCCGCGTTCCGGTTCCACACCAGCATGTGCGGCGCGACCTTCGATGCGGATCACGAAATCGCCAATTCCTTTTCGCGCGCTGACGATATCGCCGTTCTCCCGTGCGGCTTCCAGGACGAACGCGATGTCGGCTGTTTCGGCAAAACCGCGGATGGTGTCGGTGCTCGACGGCGAACCCAGCTCCTCGTCCGGATTGGCGACGAACGCCAGACTGCTGAACGGCAACCAATCCTTGTCGCCGCCGATCTCGTGCAGCGCGTGGAGGGCATACAGCCCGCACAGCAGGCCGCCTTTCATGTCGTCGACACCCGGCCCGGTTGCCCGACCGTCCTGCGTGGCAAAGGGCCTCGCGGCGACGGTGCCGGCGTCGAACACCGTGTCCATGTGGCCGACCAGCAGCGCCTGCTTGTCGCCTGCGCCGGCGAATGGTCCAACGACGACGTCGCCCAGCTCGTCGTTCGGTTGGACGGTCACCTCGGCGCCAAGCTCGCGCAGCCGCGTCGCCACCCAGCCACCGATCTCGTCCACGCCAGCCTTGGTGTAGCTGCCGCAGTCGACGTTGACCAGGCGCTCGAGGTCGGCCAGGTAGTCGGGCAGGGCCGCCTCAACCGTGGATTGCAGCCGCTGCAGCTCTTCGTCGGAAATCACCGGCGGACTTTACGCGACCGTTCGCCACCACGGGCCGCTCCTATACTCCCGCGACTGTGCGACTGGTCGAAATTCGCCTGCTTGACGGGCCAAATCTGTACCTGCTGGAGCCGGCCGTTCGGATCGAGGTGACCGTTGGCCGGCGCCGGACGTGGTACGGCGATCGCCTGCCCAGCAAGCACGCCCTGGTCCGCCTGGGAGAGACCGTTTCCAGGAGCAAGGCGCCGCGCGCCGTCGTCGAGCTGGCGGATCACGTGCGCTGGCTGCACCGCAAGGGTCTCGGTAGAAGCGTGCGCGTCACCATCCATCGCACCAGCGAACCCGGCCACTGGGTCGTTGCCTACCCATGGGTGGACGAGGGCGAAGGCGAGACGATCGCACGGACCGCACTGCGTCTGGAAGAGAACGGCGGCCGAGACACAGCCATGGCCGAGCGCGGAGCGCGCCGCGTGGCGTCGTCCACGAACGGCCGCGTCCCGATGATGGTCGCCGACGAGCACCGCCGCGTGCCCGTGATCAGCGTGAGCGGCACCAACGGCAAGAGCACCACGACGCGCATGATTGCCCACATCGCGCTGCTGGCCGGCCGCCACGTGGGCATGACCACCACCGATGGCGTGATCGTGGACGAGCGCATGGTCGAGGCGGGCGACTTCACCGGGCCACAGGGTGCCCACTCCATCCTCGGGCGATCGGACGTGGACCTGGCTGTGCTCGAAACGGCGCGCGGCGGAATCCTGTTGCGCGGCCTTGGCTACGAGTCGAACGACGCGAGCGTGCTGACCAACGTCAGCGGCGACCATCTGGACCTGCAGGGCCTGCACACGCTGCCCGAGCTGGCCGAGGTGAAGTCGGTGATCACGCGGGTGACCAAGCCAAAGGGGGCGGTCGTCCTCAATGCCGACGACGACCTGGTCGCTGCCGCTGGCCGGCATGCCTCTGCGCCGGTTTGGCTGTTCAGCCTCAAACCACGGAGCCCACGGATCCGCCGCCACCTGGCGCGAGGCGGGACGAGCATACGTCCTGAGCGACGACGGGTGGCTCGTGGAGCAAGAGGGCGAGAAGTCGAGGCGGATCATGCCGGCCGCAGACATCCCGGCGACCATCGGCGGCCTGGCGCGTCACAACGTCGCGAACGCACTCGCCGCCGCGGGTGGCGCCCGGGCTCTGGGATTCACCATCGCCCAGGTCCGCACCGGGTTGGCCGACGTGCGGAACTCCATGGACCTGCTGCCCGGGCGGCTGAACGCCTATCGAGTCGGCAATCGACTGGTGATCATCGACTATGCCCACAACGTGGCTGGCCTGGAAACACTGCTGGACACGGCGGAGGCGCTCACTGGCAAGCGCGGCAAGCGGCTGGCGACCCTCAGTGTGCTGATGGGCTCGGCCGGCGACCGCCCCGACGACTACCTGCGCGCCCTGGCGTTCATGGCCGGGTCGCGCGCCGACGAGGTGGCAATTCGCGAGGGCATCCCCTATCTGCGCGGCAGATCCCGGGAGAGTGTCATCGGGGAGCTACGCGAAGGTCTGCGAGCAGCGGGTGTCGCCGCGGCCAACGTGCCCGTCTATCACGACGAGGTGAGCGGCGTCCGCGGCGAGCTCACGACACCCGGAAGGCTGGCGGCTCTAACCGACGGGTCGCCGCATGTGCTGGTCGCCATGTGCCACCGGATGCGCGACGAGGTTCACGACGTCCTGGTTGGTCTCGGTGGTCAGCCCGTGGAGGACGCCGCGCAAGTCGCGGAGCTGCGCGCGCTCATGGGCGCCGCCGATGAACCACGGCCAGCAGCCCGATCGGCTCCCCGGAAGGGTCGTCCAGCGGGTCGAACTCGGCGCCGATAGCCACGATCCGCCGCTTCAGCTCGGCGAGGTCGTCTGGCTTCAGGCGGACACCCAGACGCAGCGTGGTCACCGCCGCGTCGTCGCCCATCTCGGTCACCTCTTCACGAACCGCGTCAAGGATGGCCGCCGCGTTGCCGGCGTCCGGCTTGAGCCTGATCCGCCAGGACTTGCCTGTCGCCCGATAAGGGATCTCGTGCGCGCCGCGCTTACCGGCTCGTACGCCCTCGGGTGCGAGGAAGCCCTCGCGAACGAGCACCTTGACGTGGTGCAGGATCGTGCCCGGGTCGCGACCCAGACGCTCGGCGATCTGCTTGTTGGTCATCGACTTGTTGAGCGTGATCCGCAGGATCCGCCAACGCAGTCCGTGGCCAAGCGCGCGCATCTCGGCCGGCGTGGCATCGCGTTCCTTGTGTGGCGCGTCGACTTCGGTCGGAACCGCGATTGGCTCGACTGCGTCTGGGGCAGGCGTCGGTGACGATTTCTTCATGGTGCCTCCGAATGATGGACTTTTCTCCATCACTTGGTAAGGTTCCGCTGTCAATGATCGCGAGAGGCAGGGTGGTCGTGTCAGTCATGGCGATTGCAGCGCTGGGCGCCTGCTCGGTCGGTCCATCGACTTCGATAGCTCCGTCGACGGCTCCAACGATGGCTCCGACGCGCACGCCAGCGATTGCAGCGACCGCCACCCCCAGCGCGTCGCTCACCGCCTCCCCCATCGTTGTTGAAGATATCGACCTCGGCGAAGGCACTCGGCCGGCCTCCCTGGTCAGGCCGGAGGACGCGGCTGCGGGAAGCTCCGCTGGCATCCTGTGGTTCCACTGGCTCGAATCCGGCTCGCCTACCTCGAATCGAACCGAGTTCCTGGACGAGGCGAAGGAGATGGCCGCCAGAGGAGTCACTTCGATCCTCGTCGACGGCACTTTCCCGTGGCACGAGGATCCCGAAATCGATCGCTCACGACACGGCGGCGCTCGATGCCGACTTAGCGATGCTGGCGGCCGCCTACGAGGCCCTGCTGGCGCGACCGGAGGTCGATCCTGCGCGCACTGCCCTCGTTGGACATGACTTCGGCTCGATGTACGAATCTGCGTTGTTCGGTCGAGATGAGCGCCCCAAGGCGCTGGTGATGATGGCCCCCACCGCGCGCTGGGCCGACTGGTTCGCCAAATACTGGGTGATCAGCGATGACGAGGCTGCGTACAAGGCGGCTCTCGCACCCTACGACCCGGTCGAGACACTTCCGGAAGCGGGTGGACGCCCGGTGCTGCTGCAGTTCGCCGACAACGACAGGTTCATTCCTCTCGAGAACGCACAGCAAACCGCCGCTGCCGCGGGTGCGAGCGGCGATTCGCGTCACTACGACACGGACCACGGAATGAACGAAGCGGCGCGCGCCGATCGCGCAAAGTGGCTGGCCTTGAAACTCGGCCTGGGAGCCGCCGAATGAACCTGAGGCCCACGTTTACTGCTGCACTCATCGCATTGATGGCAGTCGCATGCTCCAGTGCTTCGCCAACCATTGCCCCGACCGCACCATTGCGAACCGCGAGTCCGACCCCACCGGCCGCCACGACAGCGGCCACGCAGGCGCCAGCGGCCACCGAACCGTCGTCCTCTCATCCGCAGTCACCCGCTGCCAGCCTCGCGCTCAACGTCATCACGGTCGACGACGAGCCGATCGGCATCGCCGAGGCTGCGGGCACGGTCTGGGTGGCGTGCTACTTCTCCGGCAATCTGGTGCGGATCGACCCTGCCACGCACGAGGTCCTGGATCCGCTCAACGTTGGGCTGGGCGCGATCGGTGTGACCTACGCCGCGGGCTCGTTGTGGGTCACGATCCACGAGCTTGGCCAGGTGGCACGTGTCGATCCCGAGACGGTAGAGGTCATCACAACGATCGATGTCGGGCCACAGCCAGAGGGCATCATCGGCGACGACGACGGCATCTGGGTGACGATGGAGGAAGACGGGCAGGTCGTGCGCATCGACCCGGACACGAACGAGGTCGTGGCCACGATCGACACCGGCCGCGAACCGCGCCATGTCGGCCTCGGCTTCGATTCGGTATGGGTCACGAACTTCGGTGAGGCAACGATCTCGCGCATCGACCCCGCGACGAACGAGGTGATCGCCACAGTCGACGGCGGCTTCGGACCGGAGGGCATCGGGTTTACGGATGATGCGGTCTGGGTGGCGAACGTCCGCGACGGCAACGTGTCGCGCATCGATCCCGAAACGAACACGGTCGTGGCGACTGTCCCGACCGGGCACGGCGACCGAGGGCATCCTTGTGGACCCCGACGGGCTGGTCTACGCAGCAGTCACGGGTGCGCTGGGCGTGGCCGGCATCGACCCCGACTCGAACGAGGTGACCGCGGTTTTCTCAGCCGGCAACCTGCCACGCAGAATGATCCAGAGAGGCACTGATCTATGGGTCACGAACGCCCACGACGGCACCGTCCAGATCCTCGACCTCACCAACCCCAGGCCGCCGGGCTAGCCCTGGCGGGCGCCGGTTGGCGGTCCGGATCGCAGGGCGCGTCAGCAAGGAGCGCGTAGCGCGGGGCTGCAGCGCCCGGAGGGCCGGGCCGACAGCCGCGCGGCGGGACCGCCGGGGCTAACCCTCCTCGGCCGAGAACTCCCCTGGATCCGCGATCGCGGCGCCGCGTGATTTCGCCTCTGCCATGACACGGCGGTAGACGCCAGCTGTGTCGTCGGCACAGATGACAACCGTGTCACCCTGGGTCGCCGCCTTCAGTCCCGCGACCGCCGATTCGAGCTCATTGAGCACGATCTGGACCTCGGTGTTGCGGCCGCCTTCCTTTTGCGCCTTCCTGACGCCCGATGCGACCAGCTCGGCGCCATCGCCGCTCTTCCGCCCGCGCAGGTTCTTGTCCTCGCGCACGATGACGACGTCGAACGAATGACCGGCCAGGCGGCCGTACTCGAAATGGTCCTCGTCGCGTCGATCGCCGGGAATGCCGATCACGGCGATGGCCCGCGGGTTCGCCCGCTCGGTCGTTCCGTTGCCGTTGCCCGGCTCAAGGAGCGCATCCACGAACTCGGTAAGTCGGCGCATGCCATCGACGTTGTGGCAGTAGTCGAGGATGACCTTGAAGCCGTTCAGGTCGATCTCGTTCAGGCGACCGGGCGCCTGGAAGAACGACGTGGTGAAGGTCCGAAGGCCCTGCCGGATGTCGTGCAGGTGAGCGCCCGCCGCCCACGCCGCAGCGGCAGCCGCAAGGGCATTGGCGACGTTCATCCGTGCGCGGCCGCCGAACGTGGCTGGGATCAGGTGCGTGTACAGCAGCGGCATGGTGCGATCGGCGTGGCGCAGCACGACGAGCTCACCATCATCGGTCTGCTGCACGACCATCGCAGCGCCGCCACGGCCAAGGTGCCCGATGATCCTGTCCGCCGCGTCGGTTCCTGGCTCGGCCATCGAGAAGTACACGACGGAGCCACGGCATTGGCGGGCCATCCGCGCCACGAGCGGGTCGTCCGCGTTGAGCACCGCGAAACCGGCGCGCGGCACTGCTTCGACGATGACCGACTTGACGTGCGCCAGCTGGGCCATGGTCTCGACGCCGCGCAGCCCCAGGTGATCGCCGGTCACGTTGGTAACGACAGCGACGTCGTTGCGGTCGTAGCCGAGACCTTCGCGCAGGATCCCGCCGCGGGCAACCTCGAAGACCGCCGTGTCGACCGACGGGTTCTGCAGCACCATCTGCGCCGAGCGCGGCCCGCTCATGTCGCCCTTACGAATTAGGCGGCCGTCGACGACGATGCCGTCCGTCGTCGTCATGCCCACGCGCCGGCCCATCAGCTTCAGGATGTGGCCGATCATGCGCACCGTCGTCGTCTTGCCGTTGGTCCCGGTCACCGAGATGATCGGGATGCGGGCGTTCGATCCGGGCGCGAACAGCAGGTCGATGACCGGCTTGGCCACGAACTGCGGCTCGCCCTCAGTCGGGTGCGTGTGCATCCGAAAGCCTGGCGCAGCATTGACCTCGACTATCGCCCCGCCCTGCTCGCGGACCGGGACGGTGATGTCGGGCGCGATGAAGTCGATGCCGGCCACGTCCAGCCCGACCACCTGCGCGGCGGTCTCCGCGATCTCGACGTTGTCAGGGTGAGCCTCGCGCGTTCGATCGATGGACGTGCCGCCGGTCGACATGTTTCCCGTTGCCACGAGCTGGACGCGCTGGCCGGCTGGCGGCACGGCGTCGAGCGTCAGGCCCTGCTTGGCGACCATCTCCTCCGCCGCGTCGGTGATCCTGATCCGCGTCAGGACACGCTCATGGCCAATGCCGCGTCGCGGATCCAGGTTTTCCTTCTCGACCAGCTGGCGAACCGTCAGCTTGCCGTCGCCGATGACGCTCGCGGGGACGCGCTCGGCAACCGCGGCGAGTTTGCCGCCGATCACCAGCACGCGGTAGTCGTTGCCCGTGACGTATGACTCCACGACCACGTCGCGGCTTCGGCTCTCATCAAGAGCTATCGGATAGGCGCGGCGGACATCATCTTCCGAGCGCAGATCGAGGCTAACTCCGCGCCCATGGTTGCCATCGAGGGGCTTGACCACGACGGGATAACCGATCTTCGCTGCCGCCTCTGCTGCCGCATCGGCCGACCGGACCACCTGCGACTTCGGGACGGGCAGGCCGGCGGACGACAGCAGGCTGTTGGTCAGGCTCTTGTCGGACGCGATATCGACCCCGATCGCGCCCGTTTGCGACGTCATGGTGGCGCGAATGCGCTGCTGATGAACGCCCTGACCGAGCTGAACCAGGGAATGGCGATCGAGGCGAATCCATGGAATGTCGCGCGATTCGGCCTCGTCGATCAGTGCGCCGGTGGAGGGTCCGAAAGCCTCGCGCTCGGCAAGAAGGATCAATCCATCGAGGGCATCCATGAACTCGAACAGCAGACTTCTCCGGCGCGACGAGATGGTTGACCAGTGCCACCGCCATTCGGCCGGCCGCCAGGCCAACGTCCTCCTCCCGGTACTCGTACACAACGTTGTACTGTCCTGTCTGTCCGGCGCCACGGGTCTTGCCAAGGTGCACTTCTGTGCCGGCCAGGCTCTGTAGCTCGATCGCCACGTGCTCGGACACGTGGCCCAGCCACGTTCCCTCCTTCAGCCTGCTGATAAAGCCGCCGCGACGGCCGAGCGAGCAGGCGTGGTCCTCGAGCGTCGGCAGCAGGCCGATCAGCGCTTCGTTGAAGTTTGGAATCGTGTTGCTGGGCCATTCCTCGAGCATTCCCAGGTCGACCAGCATCGCGATGGCGGGCGTTCGCCACCACACGTTTGGGCCGCGCAGGACGCGTGTATCGAGGATGCGCAGGGTCGGCTCCGGCCCGGCGCCGGATCTACCGTTGCGTTTGGCGGCGGCTGCCGATGCCTTATCGGCTGTGGTTTGCGCTTTCCTGGAAGTTCGGGTGGTAGTGATCAGCCTCTCCTGAAATCAGCTGGAGGCGATCGAATTGGACTCCAGAGCGCGCAGCATAGGCGCCGCGACACGCTCGCGACGCTCCAGATCGAAGCGATAACCCTGGGGCAGCGAGTGCAGGACCACGTTGCTGATCATCACCGGGCGATGGGCCTTGACCTCCCACGCGTCCGTCTCGGACTCGGCGCCGTCGAGGATGGTCACGCTGCGCCGCCCGATCACCTCCAGGACGCGGTCGGGCCCGACCACTCCCGCGGTGTCCTCATCCACGCCAATCCCCAGCAGCGACGGGTTGGAAGCGATGATCGCCAGAAGGCGACCGAGACGATTTCTGGCCTCGAAATGCTGGTCGATGATCACGCCAGGCAGAATTCCGAGGCCCGCCGCCATCTGCACCATGCGCTGTTTGGGCGTCGAACCGCTTGCGCCGAATGCGACCATGTGCGTGCTCATCGCGGAGGCACCTGCGCTCGTGCCAGCAATAACGGCGCCTTCGCGGTGACGCCGCACGATCTGCTGGGCAAGCGCCGTGCCGCCGATTGTGGACGAGAGGCGCAGCTGGTTGCCACCAGTCAGGAAGATGCCCGTCGAATTGTGGACCGTGCGTGCTGCCTCGGGATCGTTGGCCTGAGAGCGCGTCATGGCGTGGATCGGATGTACCTCGGCCGCGCCAAGCTCCCCAAACACGCGGCGGTACATCTCGCCAGCGAGGGGGCCGAGCGACGATGCGGTGCTGATCACCGCGATTCGAGCGTCGGAACCGCCGGCCAGCTTGATGAAACGGGTCAGAATCACCCGCTCGCGAATCTTGTCTTCTGCGCCACCAATGATGATGACATGGCCCTCGGTCATCCGGCGGAGTATGCCACGCCCGGTGGTGGCAGGTACTAATGCGTCGCGGCGATACTGCTGCTAGTGGCTGCGAGCGAAACGATTAGGATGTGCCGCGGGCGGGGGCGCCCAACACGTTTGGCCGAGGAGGACGAACGAAGCCCCGCCCAATTACTCCCCCCTGATCGAGGTCCACAGTGACCCTCAGCGCGCGCTTGCGCGACCCGCGACGACTGCTCGCGATTGCACTTATTGCGCTGACCGGCGGGCTCGTCCTTGCGTTCCTCTGGGCGCGTGGCGATCAGGCTGGCTCCGACGCGTTCGCCTATTGGACCGCCGTTCACCGATGGCTTGCCGGAGAGGACATCTACCAGGTAATTCCGGGGCTTTACGTGACCCCGACCGAGGGCGCCCTGCCCTACGCCTATTCGCCGTGGTCGCTCTACCTGTTCCTGCCCTGGGCTCTTCTGCCGTGGAACATCGCCTGGATCGTCTGGCGAGTGGCGATCGTCGCGCTCTTCGGGATCTCGGTCTTCTGGGCATACGACCGCAGGCCGCTGGCCACGGCACTGTTCGTGGTCGTGCTCGGTCCCTCCATTGCCGCGAACTTCGACACCGGCAACATCAACGTGTTCATCGCGCTCGGCATCTGGGCCGCGTTCTGGACCGGGCCGCGGCTGGGCGGCCTCCTGTGGGCACTCGGAGCGGGCCTCAAGTTCGTGCCCGCCGTGCTGCTGCCGTTCACACCGCGCAGCGCGTGGGCGCCCGGAATGGGCTTCCTGGGCGTGATTGCGCTGCTCACCCTGGCAACCTGGCCGGAGACGGTCAGGCAGCTGGAGATCGTGCTCAACTACCCGCGTCCATTGCGGGTCGATTACATGATCCTGGCGTGGGCAATCGTTCCCTGGCTGTGGCTACGCGACTGGCCGCCGCGGCTCAGCCGGGAGTGGCTGCTCGGCCAACCGGGTCCGGAAAACGAAGGAGGGAGGTCCGCCGCTTTGGCAGAGCCTCCCTCTCCAACCTTGTCTGTGTCGCCGAACCGCTAGAACGGCCCAAGCGGGATGCAGATCTCGTCCGGTTCATTGGTCAGGCCGAGGCTCTCTTCCCAGGTGTTGTCGGTCCCGGCCGTGCCGGTTCCGACGCCTCCACCAGTGAAATCGAAGCAATCCCAGCCGCCAAAGAAGGCGTTGTAGCGAGCGTCGTTCTGGAAGAAGTTGTTGTTGGCACCGGACGACGTACCCAGTCCAAGGATGTTCAAACGTGCACGGTTGGCGTAGACGTAGTTGTTGTCGCTGTCGATCTCGAAGCCGACAAAACCTTCGGTGGCGCGATTGAAGGTTATGTCGATGCCATCCGGCTCAGCTCCAGCCGGTCGAACGAGCGGGATGTCCTCGGGATCGACGCCGACGCCGATGAAGACCTGGTTCACAACGTTCTCTGTGATTCGAGAGCCGGGGGCTGCGCCGAAGGTGATGATCCCTCCGAACAGGGGAATGCTTTGTCCAAATGGGCTGATGGCAAAGTCGAACGTGGAGAACACGGTGTTGTTGTTGATGTCGGCATGTGCGCCGGCGCCCACCCCGATGCCGGTCGACTCGAATAGGCCGTTGAGAGGATTTGGCCCGACGAATGGCGGCGTCTCGCACGGGAAGGTCAGCGAGGGTGCCGCGGTGATCGTGTTGACCGGCACGCACGTGAACGGGTCGTCCTGGTGGACGTAGCGGATCTGGTTACGCGAGATGCGGACCGATAGGTCACCCTCGGCGAGAATGCCGCCGATCTTGAAGTCGCGAATGTAGTTGCGCTTCGCCGATGAATGCGTCCGTCCCAGTGCAGTGAAGCCGGCGAACGTTTCCCCCGGGAATAGGATGCCGATGCCATAGCCGCACTCACCGCTGAGGGTGTTGTCGCCAACGGCGGTGATTTCATTGCCCCATACGCCGTTTCGATCGCCGAGAGCAACGATTGCGGCTTCAAATGGGACGCAAGACGTTATCCCGCCCTGAACGTGAACCGGAGGAGGTGGCAGCGCCGGGCCGGCGGGGATCTGGATCTTGAAGCCGCGGAACTTAACGCCGTTGGCCGTCATGACGACCATTGCGCCGAGGCCATCCGCTCCACTTGTCGGCGGAATGAGCGTGGCCTTGCGGTACCCGAGCGACTGGACGGTCAGCCCGGGAACGTCGATTACGAGCTCCTCGTGATAGATGCCTGGGCAGACGTAGACGACATCTTTGTTGCTCGACGCGTTGATCGCGGCCTGGATCGTGTGGAGATGCGTGCCGTGGCACGAGCTGGAATTGGGGTTGTCGTCGACGTAGCGGACGGCGCCGGCCGCGGCCGCGGGCAGCGCCAATGCGCCCAGCCAGACGGCACCGATTGCAAGCGCGGCTCCCAACCGCATCCAAAGGTGACCGGGCATGATCCCTCCCCTTTCACATGACCGGCCGAGTGACCGGTTCGTGTCCCTCTGGCCACCCGTTGTTGCGTGGCCGGTAAGCAGGATATGCGTGTGGTCAAGAGGATTTAAGGGAGTTCTGACATCGTTCGATAGCCATCAAATCGGCGCCCGAACGCGGGCTGCGTTTACGATGCGCGCGGTGTCGGCAGCCGACTTTCAGCCTGACTCGCAACACTAGGACGCCGAGCGATCCTGCCTTATGTTGTCCGCCGAATCCTCTGGCTGATCCCGGTCCTTTTCGCGATCTCGATCATCACCTTCACCCTGATGCATCTGGTGCCGGGTGGCCCGTGGGCCTCTGAGAAGCAGGTTGCGCCAGGAGTCGAGGCCGCAATCGCCAAGGCCTACCACCTCGAGGAACCCGTTTGGCAGCAATATGGCCGCTGGCTGCTGGACGTGATGCGGGGCGACTTCGGACCGTCTTTCAAGTACGGCGATCGATCCATAAACCAGCTGGTAGCCCAGGGAGCGCCGGCAACCATTCAGCTTGGCGTGATGGCGTTCGCTCTGGCGGTGGGAGTGGGCCTGCCGCTTGGCATCGTCGCCGCCCTATGGCACAACAAGCTGCCCGACTACCTGGCGACGATCGTCTCCATCATCGGAATCGCAATGCCAACATTCGTCATTGCGCTGCTGCTGGTCATCGTCTTCAGCTCGACGCTCAAGATCCTTCCGGCCACCGGGTGGAAGGGACCCGACACCTGGATTCTGCCCGTGCTCGCGCTGGCGGGTTACGAGATCGCCCAGATTGCCCGGTACACCAGGGCGTCGATGCTCGAAGTCTCGCGAAAGGACTACGTCAGGACGGCACGATCGAAGGGTCTGCGGGAGCGTGCGGTTGTTGTGCGACACATGATCCGAAACGCGCTGATTCCGGTCGTCACGATCCTGGGTCCAGTGCTCGCGTTCCTGGTGACCGGCTCATTCATCATCGAGCAGTTCTTCGGCATCCCGGGGATTGGCCGCTACTACGTCCAGGGCATAGCCCAGCGTGACTACGGCTTGATCATGGCGATGACCTTGATCTACGCCTTCAGTGTGGCCGTCTTCAACACGGTGGTCGACATCCTCTACGGCTACATCGATCCACGCATTCGCTACCGCTGACAACCGGGACACCAGTAGACCCGGCGCGGGCTGCCGTACTTTGGCGACGGAGCAGCACGAGATTGGATCAACGTGCCGCAGCGGCGGCACGGACGGCCCGTGCGGTTGTAGACGTACAGCCGGCCGTCCGTCCCCGCTGGCGTTGTCACGCGCGCGCCACCGCGTGAATTTGCCTGGACAAGAGCGGCCCCGCGCTCCAGCAACCTGTTCAGGACGGCGTCATCCACGTCGGCGACGGGCGTGAACGGGTCGATTCGTTCGAGGAAGCACAGCTCACTGCGGTAGACGTTGCCAAGCCCGGCCACGGCACGCTGGTCGAGCAGCGCGTCTCCGATCGTGGTCGTCGCGCGACTCGGCTCGCGCAGCGCTGCGACGGCCGCATCGATGTCGAATCCATCCTTGGCCGTATCGGGCCCAAGTTGATTGAGACCCGGGTGCAGCGCCAGCGCGCGCGTATCCAGCAGCTGCACCGTTGGAGCGTCGAAACAGACCGCGACCGCAGTCGGTGTCTCGATCACCGCGACGGCGCGAGACGGCGAACGACGCCATCGCTCCCTGGTCGATACCTGTGCCACTGACCGTGGAGCGCGAGGTGCGTGTGCAGCGTCATGCCGTTGGAGAAGCCAATGAGCAGGTGCTTGCCACGCGCCTCCACCGATTCGACCGTCGTTTCGGCCACCAGGTCCAGCCGCGCTCCCCCGGGACGGCCGCGGGCCGCGGTGACCTTCTGCCCGGTCAGGGCACGGTCGAGCACGACCGCGATTTGGGCGAGGGTGTCGCCCTCAGGCATGCATCAGGTCGCCATCAAGCCTTGAGCAGCCAGCCTCGGTACGAACGCTGGAAGCCGGCAAGGGACAGCGCCTCGGCGTGCGGCGATTCGCCCACCGGCACGCCGTCGACGCGCTCGATCTGCAGGGAGCGGAACCGGCCGTCGGCAACCAGCTGCCGCAGTGCCGAGAGTGCCATCTCCGCTGTGTCGCGATCGGCAAACGCGGGCAGCGTCTGGAGGGTCTTGCCGCCTCGCTCCAGGTACAGGACGGGCTCACCGTCGATGAGCACGACGTATGCGCCGGCGGCGCGGGCCAGCGGCCGACGATCCTCCTCCGACCAGCGCGGCCACGCCAGCGAGGCGCCGTATGGGTTGGCCGGATCGGCGGCGCCCAGGATCATTGCCTCGGTCGGGTTGCGGTCGCCGCTCGCATCGGCGCGCTCCGCACGAAGGCGGTCGAGCGCGGCGGGGATGCAGAACTGAGCACCGCCGAGACCCTCCACGAAATAGCCGCGCCGAACCCGGCCGCGCTCTTCCATCTCGCGCAGCACCGGATAGACGGCCGAGAAGCCACCCGCCAGGCCTTCCCCGGCGACCGTGTCGCGTGTGACCACGCCGTACGCGTCAAGGAGACGCAATGCCTGGGCGTGCCGTCGCTCCGTCTCCGTTGGCGCTCCACCACGCAGGTCAACGGCCGTGGCAACGGCATCCTTGACCAGCGACCAGCGACCAGCGGCTTCGGGCGGGCCCATCCGAGCGGTGGAGGCGAAGCGCGGTCGAGGGGTGGACGTCGGACCGTTGCGCCGGCTCGAACCCGTCCTGGGCCAGCGCAGCGCCCGCAGTGGAGCGAACGTGTCGTTGGTCACCTCGGTCGTCCAGACCAGGTCCCACAGCGCGTCCAGCAGCTCGCGCTCGCGAACCGGCCGCTCTCCGCGCTCCACCGCAGCTCGCAACGCAGCGGCGAGGAGGTCGCGATAGAACGAGGCGCCTCGCTCGGCGAGATGAGTGCGGATCACATCGTGCAGCCAACTCGGCTGTGGCGGATCACCAGCGTCGAGACCGGTCACGAGCAGCGGCAGCCGATCCGGTCGATACAACGCCACGCGACCGTCGTCCTGGCCGAGCGAGCCCAGACCGATCCACACCACCTCACCGGACGCGCCGAGCTCATCGAGCAGTCGCGGGGAGTAGCCGGCAACACGCGCGGGCAGGACGTCGCGCTCCAACACGCTGGCCGGCAGCGGCGTGCCCTCGAGCTGGGCGATCACCTCGGCGAGACGGTCGATGCCCGTGCGCCGATCGCCGATGCCCTGCCAGCGCGGCAGGAAGCGCGCCAGCGCGCTCGGCTCAACAGGTTCGATCTCGCGCCGCAGCCGAGCCAGCGAGCGTCGCCGCAGGAGCCGCAGGACGTCGGGATGGCACCACTCGCGCTCCACGCCGTCCGGGCGAAACTCACCGCGCAGGATGGTGCCGGCGACGAGCAGGCGTTCAAGCTCCACCTCCACGTCCGCAACAGGCAGGCCCCATCGCGCTGCAGGCTCGGTGGCCAGGAACGGACCGTGATGCCGTGACCAGCGGGTGAGCAATGCGGTCAGCGGCTCGGTCGTCGCGTTGAGCAGCGCCTGCGGCACGCCCACCGGCACCGCGATCCCAAGCGCGTCGCGGTAGCGCGCCACGTCCTCCATGGCGATCCAGCGCTTCTCACCTCGAATCCGCACGACGACCGCGCGCCGGTCGGCCGCCAGGGCTTCCAGCCACTCCCCCGCCGCTGCCTCGCGCGCTCGTTCGTCCTGGCCCCGAACCCGGGCAGCAACCTCGTCTGCGCTGAGGTCGCCCAGCCGGCGAAGCAGGTCGTGCACCGCATCGGCAGAGCCCGCCGCGCGATCGGGCGTGAGGAACTGGAGCTCCAGCTCCAGCTCGGCCAGGGCGTCGGCATCGAGCAGCTCGCGCAACTCCTCGGCGCCGAGGAGCTCGCGCAGCAGGTCTCGATCGAGCGCAAGCGCCTGGGCGCGGCGGTCGACGAGCGGCGCATCGCCCTCGTACATGTATGAGGCGATGTAGTCGAACATCAGCGAGCTGGCGAACGGCGACGCCCGCCTCGTCTCCACGCTGACGATGCGAATCTCGCGCCGCTCGATGGCAGCCAGGATGCCACGCAGCGCCGGCAGGTCGAACACGTCCTGGAGGCACTCGCGGTACGTCTCGAGGATGATCGGGAACGAGCCATAACGGCTGGCCACAGACAGGAGCTGCGCGGAACGCTGCCGCATCTGCCACAGCGGCGTCCGCTGGCCCGCGCGCCGACGCGGCAGGAGCAGCGCCCGTGCCGCGTTCTCGCGGAAGCGGCTGGAGAACATGGACGAGCCACCGAGCGCGCCGATGACCAGCTCCTCCACCTCTTCCGAGCCGATCCGCACGGCCTCCTCAGCCGCCGAAACGGCTCCTCCCCCAGACCCAGCCGATGCGTTGCCGCTCAGGCCGTCGTCGGAGAGCGCCGGCACGCCCAGCTCGTCGGTCATCGGCAACCTGATCACGATGCCGTCGTCCGACCAGATCGGCTGCACATCCAGGCCCAGCTTCTCGCGCAATCGAGCCTCAATCGCCAGCGCCCACGGAGCGTGGACCCGGGCCCCGAATGGGGTGAGCAGGCAGATTCGCCAATCTCCCAGCTCATCACGGAAGCGCTGCAGAACGATCGTGCGGTCGGTGGGCAGGGCGCCGGTGACCGACAGCTCTTCGGCCAGGTAGTCGAGCAGGTTGCTCGCCGCCAACTGCGTCCAGCTCGTGGTCTTCACGCAGCCGCTTGTCGGCCTGCTTGCGGCCCTTCGAGCCCGCGCCGGCCTCCTCGGAGATCGTCCGCGTGAACTCGCCCATAGCGCGTCCGAGCTCGATCGGTCGGCCCGGCCCATCGCCCTTCCAGAACGGGATCTTGCCCGGCTGTCCGGGCGCCGGCGAGACGAGGACGCGGTCGTGGGTGATCTGTTCGATGCGCCACGCGCTGGCTCCGAGAAGGATGACCTCCCCTTCGCGCGCCTCGTAGACCATCTCCTCGTCCAGCTCGCCCGACGCGGCGGCCGCCTGCGCGTGCCTGGCGTGCCTTGGTGCCGGGTCCCGCGGACTGATCGATGTCGGGATCGGACAGGTAAACGCCGAAAAGGCCGCGATCGGGGATCGTGCCGCCGCTGATCACCGCGACCGTCTTGGCGTCTCGCCGGCTCTCCACGGTGCCGGCGGTGCGGTCCCAGATGACGCGCGGCCGCAGCTCTGCAAACTCGTCGCCGGGGTAGTGGCCGGCGAGCATGCCCAGCGTGGCCTCGAACGAGTCACGGCCGAGGTCGGCGAAGTTCTCGGCGCGACGGACGAGACGAAAGAGGTCCTCGACCGGCCACTTGCGCTCGGCGGCCGCCGCGACCAGCTGCTGGGCGAGCACGTCGAGCGGGTTGCGTGGGATGACGGTTGGCTCGATGTCGCCGTCGAGCATCCTGCGCGTGACCACGGCGCATTCGAGGAGATCGCCGCGATATTTGGGGAAGATCACGCCCTTGGACGGCTCGCCCACCTGGTGGCCGGCCCGGCCGATGCGCTGCAGCCCGCGGGCGACGGACCCCGGCGATTCCACCTGGATGACGAGATCGACTGCACCCATGTCGATGCCCAGCTCGAGGCTGGAGGTCGCAACCAGCGCGGGCAGCCGGCCGTCCTTGAGCTGCTCTTCGATGAGCAGCCGCTCCTCGCGAGCGAGGCTGCCGTGGTGGGCACGGACCAGCTCCTCCCCGGCGAGCTCGTTGAGCTTCAGCGAGAGGCGTTCGGCCAGGCGACGGCTGTTGACGAACACGATGGTCGAGCGGTGCGCTCGAATCAGCTCGAGGATCCTGGGATGGATCTGCGGCCAGATGGAGCTGCGGGCGTCCATCTGCGCGGCGGAGCCACCGGGTTGCTGCTCGATGGGCAGGACCTCGCCGATCGCGGCCATGTCCTCGACCGGCACCACAACCTGAATGTCGAGTGGCTTGCGCACGCCGGCATCCACGATCTGAACGGGCCGTGCCGCGGCCGCCGCGCCGTCCGCCGAGTCAGCCTCTCCGCCATCACGGCCGCCCAGGTAGCCCGCAACCACGCTCAGCGGACGCTGCGTGGCCGAGAGCCCGATCCGCTGCGGCGGCCTTTGCGGTGAGTGCCTCGAGACGCTCAAGCGACAGCGCCAGGTGGGCGCCGCGCTTGGTGCCGGCCAGCGCGTGGATCTCGTCAACGATCACCCACTCCACGCCGCGCAACGCCTCGCGCGCCTGGGACGTGAGCAGCAGGTAAAGCGACTCGGGCGTGGTCACGAGGATGTCCGGCGGCCGCTTCCCGAATTCGCGGCGCTCCTCGGCGGGCGTGTCGCCGGTGCGCATCGCAACGGACACCTCGCGCGCGGTCTCGCTGCGATTGCGTGCCGCCAAGGCGATGCCGGCCAGCGGCGATCGAAGGTTGCGGTTCACGTCGTGGACGAGCGCCTTTAGCGGCGAGACATAGAGAACGCGCAGCCGTCGCAGCGGATCCTCTGGCACGGGCTCGCTCATCAACCGGTCGAGGCACCACAGGAACGCGGCGAGGGTCTTGCCCGATCCGGTGGGGGCGCAGATGAGCGTGTGCTGACCCGCTGCGATGGCCGGCCAGCCCTCGGCCTGGGCGGCAGTTGGTTCGGCGAAAGTCGAGCGGAACCAATCGGCTGTCGCCGGGGTGAAACCGGTCAGCGGGTCAGCGGCGGGAGCCGAAATCGAGCTCGACGAAGGCTTGCGAGGCACGGCCCGCAAGTATAGGTCGCAGCGTCATACCGAACAAGCGGTCTATTTTCCAAGCGGACTGCCACGGACCGGGCCTGACCGCCCCTATCCATCCCAAGGTCCTGTTACCGACCGGTACATCCCCGTCCTATCTCCACCGAACTTCGATCCATAGCGTCCAGCCCAATGGACTCGAGGGGGTCAAGAAAGCCGCGCCCCAGGCGGCGACCCACACGCCGGATCACTTTCATGACGCTGCTGTTGCTGGCTGTCGCCGCACCGGCCGGAATGACGATGGCCGGCGAGCAGAGCCATCCCTACATCGTGGTCTTCAAGGACGACGCCGTCGCCAAGCAGGTGGCGGAGACGCAGACCTACCTGGTGCGCCGCCCGACGACCACTGCGACGACCACCACGACGCGATCGACTTCCACCCAAGAACGAGATGTCGACGGCGTCCGCGTGCGCAAGCACGTCTCCGAGCTCCAGGCCCGCATGCGCATCCATGTCGACAACGTGTTCGACAGCGCGCTGGGCGGCTTCTCCACCGACCTGACGCCAAACCAGCTGCGCGCCCTCGAGAATGACCCCGCGGTCGAGTCGGTCGTCCCGGACGACGACGTGATGCTCGATGACATGACGGCTACCGATTTCGAGGCCGGCGGCATCAGGAGCACCGCCAATCCCCGCGCGAGCGTCCCTGCCGGCGTCCGTCGCGTTGGTGCCCAGCGCAATGCTGTTGCACGCGTCGACGGCCGCGACACGCGCGTCAACGCCGACGTGGCGATCATCGACACCGGCGTCGAACGTGATCATCCGGATCTCAACGTGGTCGGCGGCTACAACTGCACAAGCAGCAACAGAGACCGCGTGGGACGACGTCGACGGGCACGGCACGCACGTCGCCGGCATCGTCGGTGCGCTCGACAACCGCTTTGGCGTCGTCGGCGTGGCGCCCGGCGCGCGCATCTGGTCGGTCAAGGTCCTCGGTCCCACACGGAACGGGCCGGATGTCGTGGCTGATCTGCGGCGTCGACTGGGTCACGGCACAACGAGACAAGAACAATCCCGCCCGTCCGCTGTTCGAAGTCGCCAACATGAGCATCAGCTTCGGCGGCCGCAAGGACAGCGACTGCGGACGCAATTCGCACGACGCGTTCCACCAGGCAGTCTGCCGCTCGGTGTCGCGCGGCACGGTCTACGTCGTGGCCGCGGGCAACGAATCCCACAACGCCCGACTCAATCGCCCGGCGTCGTACGACGAGGTGATCACCGTGTCGGCGATGGCCGACTACGACGGCCGCGGCGGCGGACTGGGTAAGTCATCCGACTCCTGCCCCTACTGGAGCCCCGAGAAGGACGACTCGTTCACCACGTTCAGCAACTACGGCGCCGATGTTGACCTCATCGCCCCGGGCCGCTGCGTGCTCTCGACCTACAAGCACAAGCGCTACGCCTGGATGAGCGGCACCTCGATGGCCTCCCCTCACGTGACCGGAGCAGTTGCCGTCTATCGAGCGATGTTCCCGCGCGCCACGCCTCAACAGGTCCGGCTTGCCCTGCAGGCAGTCGCAACGCGCGACTGGCGAACCGGCACGGACCGTGATCGGACCAATGAAAAGGCCGTCTGGATCGGTGGCTTCCGACAGATGCCCGACTTCAGCACATCCGCTGGAGCAGGGGCAGCCGGCGTGGTCGCCGGTGGCGAGCTCCAGCTCGACGTGACCGTCAATCGCCTGGGCGGCTTCGTCGAACCCGTGACGGTCGCCCTGGACGAGGCCACCAGTGGCATCACGCGCGTCAGACGACCAGCACGACCGGAACATCGGCAACACTCAGCGTGCAACGTGGCCAGCCAGGTCGCGCCGGGCCACTACGTCCTCGTGGTTCGATCCACCAGCTGGGACATCGAACGAGCGTCTGTGCTGTCGATCGAGGTGCACGGCGCTCCAGAAGGCGCATTCCTACGGCCTCGTAACGGGTCAGTAACCCGCACCTCCTCTAGGACGAGGCGTCGACCTCGTCCACGAAGTCGCCGACGATCCGGTTGAACTCCTCCGGTCGCTCCAGGTTGACCATGTGGGCAACGCCCTCGAAGACCTGACTGCGGGCACCTTCGACCTCGGCGGCCAACTTCTCGCCCGAACGAAGTCACGCCAAGCTCGTCGAGCGTGCCCCACATGAACAGCGTTGGCATGGTCAGGACGTCGAGATGCTCCGCCGCCGGCGATTCGGGCTGGATGGGCTGGTTGGCCTGCTGGTCGGCCAGGTAGTTCTCGAGGTTCCACTGGATCATCTTGCGTCGAACCTCCGGATCCACCCGATCCTCAGGCTCGCCGAAAGCCGTCGACCCACAGCTTCGTCTCCAGCTCGACCAGTGGATTCCAGTCGCGGCCCTCCTCCAGCGCCTCCATCTGGGCCCATAGATCAGTCAGCCGCGGATCCTCGACCTCGAAACCGCGCAGGCCGCCCGCGACCCAGGTCAGCGATTTGATGCGCTCCGGGTTCTCCACGGTGAAATCGGTCGCGATCATGGCGCCGCGCGAGAGGCCGACGAGGTGCGTCCGCTCGACTTCGAGGTAGTCGAGGACGGCGCGCAGGTCGTCACGGTTTGAATAGGGCATGTCCTCGGTGATCGTCCGGCCGAAGCCGCGCGTGTCGTAGCGAATTACGAGGTGACGATCGCGCCACGCGGTCACCTGCTCGTCCCACATGCGCACGTGGGCGACCCCGGCGTGGATCAGCGTGATCGGCGTGCCTTCGCCATCGGCTTCGTAGTAGAGGCGTCCACCCTCGACGTCGATAAAGCCCGATTCGGATCTGCTCATTTCCGTTCCTCCAGCGCTTCGAGGGCGCCGGTCAGCGCCTTGTCGACTGTCCTTGCATTCTTTTCGACCAGCTCGGCTGACTCCGCGCGGACCAGATCCGCTGGATCCAGCAATTCCTGCGGCAACGGCGACTGGTCGAAGCGATCGGCCTCGTCCTCCCAGCGCTGACGCCAGGCCTGCGTCCGTCTCGGTGGGTGGTTCGGCGTGGCTCTGCGCCAGCCAGACGAGCGACCACGAGCGCGGCACCACCCGGTACGCGTCGTAACCGCCGCCGCCGGTCGCGAACCAGCGGCCTTCAGTGTAGGCTGTGCGCCACTTCATCGAGAAGCGTCGTGGCCGCGCGATAGGCGCGCGTCGTGAGCCGCAGGTGTGCGAGCGGGTCGTACGCGTGCGTGTCGCAGCCGTGCTGCGTGACGAGGAACGTTGGCTTGAACGCCTCGGCGAGCTCGGGCACGATCTTCGTGACTGCCGGAAGCCACGATCCGTCGCCGCTGTACGGATCCAGCGGCACGTTGACCGCGGTGCCGAGCGCATCCGGGCCGCCACGCTCGTCGACGAAACCTGTGCCCGGGAAGAATGCCATGTCCGGTCTCGTGGATCGAGAAGGTCAGTACCTGGGGGTCGTCCCAGAAGAGTGCCTGCGTGCCGTCGCCGTGGTGCACGTCGAGATCCACGTACAGCACACGATGGCCGGCGTCGCGTGCCCGTGCCACGGCCAGCGCCACGTCGTTGTAGATGCAGAACCCTGACGCCCGAGCGGCCATGGCGTGGTGCAGCCCGCCGCCGGGATTGAAGGCATGGCTGACCTCTGCCGGCCAGGATGCGGTCGACCGCGTCGATCGAGCCGCCGGCGATCGCCGCCGACACTTCGTGCATGCCATCGAACGGCGGGCAGTCACCGGGCCCGATGCCGCTGTCCGGCGGCAGGAACGGATCGTCCGAGAAGCGGCGCACGGCACGGATGTATTCCGGCGTGTGGAGACGCGCGAGCTCATCGTCCGTGGCGACGCGTGGCTCCACGAAGTTATCCGCCCCAACGGAGCGCATCAGGTCGATCGACGGTCCGAACCGTCGCGGCGTCAGCGGGTGCTCGTCGCCGAAGTCGTAGCGCAGGCTGATGTCGCCGTATACGACCAGCGGCCGTGCGTCTGCCGTCACTCGGAGGCTGGCTCCCAGCCGCCTGCCTCGATCGCCTCGCGCCACGCGTCCGCTGGTGGACGGCCGGAGTCGAGCATCGCGGCGTAGCGGCCGACGAGCTGGGCGAAGGCACCGCCGTCCTCGGCGGGACGCTCCAACAAGGTCGACTTCTCGGGCAGGTCCGCGGGAGGCTGCTCGCCTGCTTCGGCGATGACCAGCAGCTGGGCGCCGTGATACTCGGCCGCAGCGCCTGCGACGGCCAGCGCCTCATCGGGCAGTGGCTCGGCGACGACGAGCACCTGGCACTCGGCCAGGTAGCGAAGGCCAAGGTCGATGTCCGCCGCGTCCAATCGCGGCAGGCGACCCGCTGTCTTCGATGAGGTCCCTCGTCCTCCGCACGTCTTCGCCGTCCGTCTCCGCGTCCGACGGGATCCGTGGCGTGACGCCGGCTGGGTCGCGCAGCACTGCGGCGTGGCCAATCCCGTTGCGTCCGAGCTCGGTGATCACGGCGTCGCCGTCCGCGTCGTCGCCAACGGTCCCCACCAGCTCGACTCGGCCGCCCGCACGCGCGGCAGCTACTGCGATCTGGCCGCAGGCCCCGTCAACCTCCCCGTCGGCGTTCAGCCCCGGCCGGCCGACGACGACGATCACTCCGGCGAGACGTCCGCCGATACGACCGTGACCTCGCCCAACCCCGCATCGCGGAGCGGCCCCTCGACCTCGCTGGCGTCCCCGACGATCACGACCGACAGCTCATCTGGTCGGATGTTTCTCTCCGCAGCCGCGGCCACCGCGTCGGCATCGACGGCCGCGACGGCCGGCCGGTACTGGTCGAGCTCGTCGTCCGGCAGATCGAACACCACCAACCCCGAAAGCGCCGCGGCGACCTGTCCGGATGTCTCGAAGCGCAGCGGGAACACGCCGACCAGGTAGTCGCGGGCGACGTTCATCTCCTCGGGTGTCGGCGGAACTTCGAGCATCTCGCGGACGATGCGCAGGATTTCCTCGAGCGCGGGCAGCGTGACCGCGGTCTCGACCGCGCAGCGCACGGCAAATGGCCCGGCGCGCCGACGCATGTCGAACGACGAATGGATCCCGTACGAGTAGCCCTTCTCCTCGCGGATCACGCGATTGAGGCGCGAGTTGAACGTGCCGCCGAGGATGGCGTTGAGGACGGAGATCTGGTGGAAATCCGGGTTCTTGCGCGGCACGCCGACGTGACCGATGCGCAGCTCCGATTGCGGAGCCGAGGGACGGTCGACCAGGACTATCCGAGCGCCGGCAGGGTTTGGGTTGACCGACGAGCCGTCAGCTGTCGACGAGGCAGCCTTAGCCGATGGCCGCTGGCCGAGATGCTCCTCCGCCAGCTCGATCAACGGGACTCCGGCGAGATCACCGACAACGACCAGCGTCGCGGTCGAAGGCTCCGCCAGCTGTGCGTGGCGTACCGCCACGGCATCTCGGTCGAGCGGCCGAATGGTGGTCTGGATGCCCGCCAGAGGCCGGCTGTAAGGCGTGTCGGACGCAAAGACCGTCTCGGGAAAGACGCGCTCGGCGCGGCGGCGCGGGTCAGACCAGGCCTGGAGCAGGTCGTTCATGCGCTCGTCGCGCAGACGCTCCACCTCTTCGCCGGGGAACGCCGGCTCGAACGCCATCTCCGCCATCAGCGACAGTGCCGGGCCGAACTTGGAGCGCGGCACCTCGAGTGTCGCGCTGAGTGACTCCCACGAAGCGTCCGCGTGGATCTCGGCTCCGAGGCGCTCGGATGCCTCGATGAACTCGACGGCGTCACGTTGCTTGGTGCCCTCGGGCATGGCTCGCCCGGTCAGAACCGTCACGCCCGCCTGGTCGCGAGGCTCCGTCCAGCCGCCGCCCGGCAGGATCAGGTGAGCGGCAAGGAGCGCTCGTCCGGGGAGATGAGCGTGGACCACGGTGACGCCGTTGGAGAGGCGCGCTCGCTCGAAGCGCGGGAAGCGGTACTCGCGCGGCGGACCGGGCTGCGGCCGGACATCGAGCACCGACAGATCTGGTCCGTGGTCAACCGCCTCGGGTGTCTCAACGGTCGGCGCGATGATCGCGGCAGACTCCGGTTCGGCTGCGAGCCCTTCGGTTCCAGGCTCCTCGTTGGCCTCGGGTACGTCCGCCAGATCGTCCTGATCGGTCAGGAAGCCTCTTTCCGCCTCGTCCTCGATCGTCATGCCGCGGCCTCCTCGACCTTGGGCACGTAGGTGAGCACCACGCGGTTGTCGGTGCGGAACACATCGCGCGCCACCGAGCGGATGTCCTCGGCCGTGATCGCGAGATAGCGCGGCAGCTGCTCGTTTATCAGCTCGGGTCGATCGAACAGCGCGGCGAACATCGACAGGCGGTCCGCCACTTCCTCAACGCGCCCCATTGCGCCGAGCTCGCTCGCCTCGATGAGCGCCCTGGCCCGTGCCAGCTCGTCGTCCGTGACCAGCTCCTCGGTCAGTATCTGCAGCTGCTCCTCGAAGGCCAGCTCGCAGGTCTCCTCGTCGCTCTCCGGCCGTGCCGTGACCCAGCCACCGAAGAAACGACCCGCCCGCCACCAGCGGGAGTCCGAACGCCGTGACGTCCTGGGCGATCTTGCGGTCGCGGACGAGCGTCCGGTAAAGCCGGCTGCCGCGACCGCCGGCCAGGATCTGGCCTGCCACCTCGAGAGCGTCGAACTCCTTCGTGCCGTAGGGCGGGCAGCGAAACCCGAAATGGACGCGGGTCAGCGGCACGTCGTCCTGCACGACCTCGCGGACCTCGTGGCCGATCGTCGGCGAGGTCTCGGGCATCGGCGGCTGGACGATGTTCGGGTTGGCGGGGATGGGCCCGAAGTAGCGCTCGGCTGCGGCGTGCGCCTCCTCCTCGTCCACGTCGCCGACGATCGACAGCACCGCGTTGTTCGGTGCGTACCAGGTCTTGAAGAACGTGACGACGTCCTCGACGCTCGCCGCGTTGAGGTCCTCCATCGAGCCGATCGGCGTGTGGCTGTACGGGTGGTCGGCCGGGAAGACGGTGGCCATCAGCTTCTCGTAGAACGAGCCGTAGGGCCGGTTGTCGTACGACTGGCGCTTCTCGTTCTTGACCACCTCGCGCTGGTTGTCCAGGTTCTCCTGGTCAAGGGCGTCGAGCAGGGTCGCCATGCGGTCGGCCTCGAGCCACAGCGCCAGCTCGTACTGGTGCGAGGGCAGCGTCTCGAAGTAGTTCGTGCGGTCGAAATAGGTGGTGGCGTTGTTCACGCCGCCCGCGCTCTGGACGATCGAGAAGTGCTCGGCCTTCGTGACGTGGCGCGAGCCCTGGAACATGAAATGCTCGAAGAGGTGGGCAAAGCCGGTGCGTCCGGGCGTCTCGTGACGCGACCCGACCACGTACCAGATGTTGATCGCCACGACGGGCGCCAGGTTGTCCGGTGCCACGATCACGCGCAGCCCGTTGTCCAGCGTTCGCTGGCTGAAGCGCACTACGGGCAGGTCGGTCGTCATCTCGGGCTGGGGCACCGGGGGATTGTGACGCATTGACCGCGGCGTCATGATTTGAACGCGGCGACAACCGCCGCGAGGGGTGGCCACGAGGGCCTCGGGCTTGGACGTCAGCGAGCCAATCAGCCCAGCGGCGGACGTGTCGATAGCGACCACCGACGGACGACCCACGGCTCTTCTGCCGTGGCGCCACCTGGTGAACCTGTCCCTGTACTGGCTCGGCATCAACGTGATCTGGGCGGGACTCGGTTACGTCATCTACCAGGCGCGCTTCACGGCGATGTTCGGCGAGACGTTCGCGCCCACCTACGTCGCCGCGCTGGAAAGCATTCCGCTGCTGATCGCGGTGTTCGTTCAGCCGACGGTCGCCGCGATCTCCGACTACACGATCACCCGCTGGGGTCGCCGCAAGCCGTACATCTTCATCGGCTCGCTGCTCGACGTCGTCTTCCTCTTCGGCATCGCCACCTCGAACACGTTCGTGGCAATCCTGGCGTTCGTGATCCTGCTGCAGTGCTCGTCGAACTTCGCCCAGGGCCCGTTCCAGGGCTACGTTCCGGACCTCGTGCCGAAGCCACAGGTCGGCGTGGCCAGCGGCCTGATGGGCGTGATGATCATCCTCGGCCAGGTCATCGGCGTCGGGATCGCCACGATCGGCGTCGCGCAGCTGGGCGGCAATCCGTTCCCGAACGGCACGCCCGAAGCCGGCGAGTACGCGCGACAGGCGTTCTTCCTGCCGACCCTTGGACTGGCGGTCATCGAGATCGTGACCATGATCCCGCTCGTGCTTTTCGTGGACGAAGGACGCCACGCGCCCTCGCGCGAAGGCAGGTCGTGGCTCCAGATCGGCCTGGGCGCGTGGGGGACGGACATCCTCAAGGAGCGCAGCTACGTGTGGCTGCTGGTGTCGCGCCTCTTCTTCCTGATGGCGCCGTCGCTGCTGCTGTTCCTGGGCCTCTTCTTCCTGACGCGGACGCTGCACATTCCCATCGAGGACACCGGGCCGCCGATCCTGATCATCACGCTGGTGATGGGCGGCCTGACCGGGCCTGACGACCTTTCCCGCGGCCAAGCTGTCCGATCGCGTCGGGCGCAAGCAGATGATCTACGTGGCCATCGCGCTGGGTGCGGTCGGCATGACGCTGGTCGCACTCACACCCAGCTTCCCGTTCATGGTCCTCGCCCTGATCCCGGTTGGCATCTCGGCCGGCACGTTCCTCGCGGTCGACTGGGCGCTGATGACGGACATCATCCCCAAGGCGACGAGCGGCCGCTACATGGGCATCTCCAACGTCGCCACGGCCGCCTCCGGGCCGCTGGCGCGGCTGTCCTCGGGGTTGCTGCTCACGGTCCTCGTGCTGCTCGGGCTGCCGCCGGAGCTGCGGGGCAGCGCGCCGGCCGAGGAGAGCGCGTTCTACGAGATCGGACCGCGCGTGGCGATCCTCATGACACTCATCTTCTTTGGCATCGCGGCCGTCGCGCTTCGGCGAGTCGATCCCACGCGAAGAGAGGACTGAACGGCGCAGTCCTGAGGTGCCCGGCGAGGACCCTAAACTCGTCCGATCGAAACGATCAGCGACACACCGCCGGTGTTACCTCCCGAAATAGCGCTCGAGCCCACGCTGGACCCGACCGCTGCCGCCATCCGCGAGCCGGTGGTACACGTTGGCCGTCCTACGCGCGACCTTCCGCTCCGCCAGCTGCTGACCCTGTCGATCTACTGGCTGGGCATCAACGCCATGTGGACCGGCCTGCACGTGATCGTGCTGCCCAAGCGCATCGAGGCCATATTCGGCGAGGCCTCTGTTGGGATCGGCCTGGGTCTGATCACGCTCGCCGGCGTGGTCACGGCGATCATCGTTCAGCCGACAGTCGGCGCGATCTCGGACTACACCAGCACGCGCTGGGGGCGTCGCAAGCCGTACATCGTCGTCGGCAGCGTCCTCGACGTGATCTTCCTGTGGGCCGTCGCGTCGGCCGAGACCTACGTTGCGGTCGTCGTGGCCCTGGTGCTCCTGCAATTCGCCTCGAACTTCGCGCAGGGCCCGTTCCAGGGTTACGTGCCCGACCTCGTGCCCAAGCAACAGGTAGGCAGGGCCAGCGGGCTGATGGGCGTGATGATCATCCTCGGCGGAATGGTCGGCGTCGGAATTGCCGCCCTCGGCTACCTCCAGCTGCAACCCGGCATGTCCGAGCCGGAGGTCCGCCAGATCATGTTCCTGCCCACGGTTGCGCTCGGCTTCGTCGAGGCGGCAACGATGGTCGTGCTGGTGCTCACCGTCGACGAGGGTCGGGCCGCTGTTCCGCGCGAGGGCAGGTCGTGGTCACGCATCGCCCTGTCCGCATGGGGCACGGACATCCTGCGCGAACGAAGCTACCTGTGGCTGATCCTGTCGCGACTCTGCTTCCTGACGATCCCGGCCGTCATCAGCTCGTACGCCGTGTTCGTCCTGGAGCGCTCGTTCAAGATGCCGCCCGAGGAAGCCGCTCCCTATCTGCTCGTCACCGGAGCCATCGTCGCCCTCTCGACGATCGCCGCCACGTGGCCGGCGGCACGATTGTCGGATCGCATCGGCCGCAAGCGCGTCATCTACTGGAGCTACGCCATCGGCGCGGTTGGCGTCGCCGGCGTGGCCCTGGCGCCCACGCTGCCCTTGACCCTGCTGTCGCTGGTCCCGCTCGGTCTCTCGGCCGGCGCGTTCCTGGTCGTCGACTGGGCGCTGATGACGGACATCATCCCCAAGGCCACCAGCGGCCGCTACATGGGCATCTCCAACGTCGCGACGGCCTCCGCGGGCCCGCTCGGCCTGGCGGTGGCCGGTGTCGTGCTCTTCGTCGTCACGCGCGCCGGCCTCGAAAGCGTCGGAGCACCTGACACGTCGAGCAGCCTGTTCGGTGAAGCGCCGCGAGCGGCCATCGGCTCACTGCTCGTGCTTGCTGCTCATCGCCGCGCTCGCCCTGCGCTTCGTCGACGAGACGCGCCGCGAGGATTGACCGCTACCTCAGAACTCTTCGTCCGAGTCAGTCCGGCACCGTTGATCTCGTCCAGGTCGCGGAACACATACACGGCGCCGAAGCTCTCCTTCGAGCAAGTCGGGCATCGCATCGCGCATTCGCTCGACCTGATCGGCCACGACCTCTGCGTCCACCACGCGGTCGGCCCGACGTAGTCGATTGTTCTCGCTGTAGAGCTCCACCGGCAGGTCGAAAGCGATCGCCACAGTGCGGATGCCGTACCGCGCGGCAAGCTGCCTGAAAGTTCTTGCGGTTGGCGGCGCGCAGGTTCGTGGCGTCGATCACCGTCGTCAGCCGCCGCTTCAGGCGTCCGTTGGCGAGCAGTGACAGGATCCGAAACGCCTCCGCCGATGCGTCCTGGTCGGCTGGATCGTCAGCCAGCATCGCGCGCAGCGCGTCGCTGGAGATGACCTCGTTGGACGTGAAGTGCGCCCTGGCGAACGTCGACTTGCCCGAACCAGACGGACCAACCAGCAGGACCAGCGCCGGCGCAGGGACGTAGATCTGCAATCAGATCAGGTACGAGATCTCGGCGAGTCACAGCCACGGCCGATTGTCCTTATCGGTGTTCCAGCCGCGCGAGTCCGCACCAAACGCCTGTGCCAGGGCGCCGAACACTGCCAGCAGCAGCACCACGATCAGGATCGGCGTGAGATCCATGTGATCCGTACCGTACTCCACGTCATCTTGTGAGTCACATGAAAAGACGGCCGCCGAAGCGACCGTCCTTTGTGGTCCATGTGGGGTTCAGGCGGTCTTTGGTCGACCGGTGAACCGATTGATAAGCCTGCCCAGCACCGGCTGGGTGTTGGACACCGGCTCGGAGCCTGTCGGACGCGCCCAACCGTGGTCTGGATCCTCACGCTTGACGCGCGACGCGTCGTACGGCCAGCCACGAAGGGCCGGCATCCAGCCGTCTTCGACGCCTGCTACCGAGCCTCAGCGCCAGCCGGGGCTTCGACAGCCGGGGCCGCGACTTGGCTGTTGCGTGCTCGAATGGATCCTGTTGCCAAATAGGCCAGTCGCGCCTCTTTCGCTTTGCGTTCTCGATCGGCGACCAGGAACGGCACGAGCAGTTCATAACCATGCATTTGTCTCACCGCTTCTTTCTGGAATAACCCTCGAATCGACGCCGTATCCGTACGGCCGCTGCGCCCAGAAGGGCGATCGTGGCGACTACGACGAGTGCCAGAAGTAGCTCCATCTCTCACTCCTTCATTCGTTATTTCTGTACGTAACCTGTTGTTGACTTGCAACAGGTTACTCATCAATCGGCAAAGCCTGTCATCGTCGATAGGTCTCGAACCTGTCTACGTCATTTGACGCACAATAGAAGAAGCGGTCGTCCCCAGACGACCGCTTCCTTCTCGAGTTGCTCCGGCAGCCGGCCCACGCTTGTGGGCCGCGCCAAGGTGCTCGTGGGCTACGTGCCCAGGTCTCACCTCGCCGGTCTCCGTCTTTGCTCGGGAGCTAAGCCCAAACTCGACCGCCAGGTGACTGAGGAATGCGGCTACGCTCACGGTCACGATTGCCAGTAGCAGTTCCATCACTCGCACTCCTTTCTTGATCTCGTCCTCGTTGATCTGACTGCCTGAAGGTATCCGCCTCCACCTGAGGCGCAATCGTCTGTTGGTCTCGATTTCGACTACGTCATTTGACGCAGCGGACGCCCGTGAGCCGGCGATTGGCGCCGTTCAGCAACCGCAGGCAGCCAGGGTGGCGGCCACGAACTCGTCCGGCTTGGCGGACTTGGTGACGAACGCCGCGTTGGCCAGTCCCACGGGCGAGTCGCCGACGTCGCCCCAGCCCATGATCACGACTCGGACATTTGGCCAGTCGCGCGATACCAGCTCCACGAGGGCATTGCCATCGGAGAGCTCCGGAAGACGAGGGTCAACGACCAGGATCTCGGCCCCGCGTGACAGCAATCGGATGGCCGTGCGCGCCTCGCCGGCCGTACCGACGACCTCGAGTCCGGCCACGCGCAAGACCTCGGCCAGAGCCGTGCGCACGCGCCGATCCATATCGACGATCGCCACTCGTGTGTGTGCCGCGCCATCTGGCCGCGCCGTTCAACGGGCGCGCCTCAACGCCCCCTGTTTCTTCCCATGTCATCCTGCGCAGCCTATTTGCGAGCATGGCCCGCGCGCATCGTCGTAATCCGACGACGGCCGACTACGTCATTCGACCGACGAGACGACCTCTTCGGCCGGAACGGGCATAGTCACGTTCACCCGAGTCCCGGCGCCTGGCTCACTCGAGATCTCGATCTGTCCGCCGAGTCGCTCCGCGCGCTGGCGCATCGCGATCAGGCCCAGCTTGGTTCCCGAGACCAGTGCCGGATCGAAGCCGGCGCCGTCGTCCGAGATCGACATCTGGATCTCTGTGCCGTCCGAGCCTCAGCGCCAGGTGCGCACTGGTCGCATTAGCGTGCTTCACCACGTTGTGCAGCGCCTCCTGGCCGATGCGGTAGAGCGCCTCCTCGGTGTCCAGCGGCAGCCGTGTCTCCAGGTCTGTATCGACCGTGATCGCAAGGCCGGTCCGGCCGGCAACGGCCGTCGCGTGGTTGCGCAGCGCCTGCGCGAGCCCGTCGGTCTCCAGGCCACGCGGTCGCAGCTCGAAGATCAGTGTCCGCATCTCCGCCAGGGCATCGTTCTGCAGCTCGCGCAGCTCGCCGAACTTGGCGCGCGCGGCGTCGGCATCGCGATCGAACAGCAGCTCGATCGTTCGCAACGTGAGGCCCATGCTGAACAGGGCCTGCGTCACGGAGTCGTGCAGCTCGCGGGCGAGGCTGGCACGTTCCTCGTTGGCGGCCAGCTCCGCGGACCGGCGGCGCAGGTCCTCGGCAAGCCGCTCGCGTTCGGTGATGTCGCGCAGCGAACCGTGTGCGCCACTGAACTGGCCGTCGGTGACCGTGCCGATCATGTTGATCTCGGCCGTCATGGCGCCGCCGCCAGCGAGCGGTGTCTGGACGCGCAGCTGTTGCTCGACGTCGGGACGTCGCCTGGATTGCCGCCCAGCTGACGAGTGCCAGCTCGACGGATTCGGGTGTGAGCAGGGTGGTCCATGGCCGGCCCATGACCGTGTCGGGCTGGAAACCGGTCAGTCGTTCGAGCGTTTCGCCGATGTAAGTCAGGCGGCCGTCGCCGTCCACCGCCCAAACCAAATCGGGCGAGTGGTCGACCAGATTGCGGTATCGGCTTTCCGAGATCTCCAGTGCCGACGTTCGGTCGCGCAGCTCGGCATACAGCCGCGCATTCCGGGCGGCGATCGATGCCTGGCGGGCGAGCTCCTCGAGCAGCGTGACGTCGCGCGGATCGATGGACCTTGGCTCCCGGTAGGTGATCGCCAGCGTGCCGATGACGTCTGCGCCGGGTTCGAAGAGAGGCGCGACGATGACCGCCCCAAGCTCGAGCCGATCGACCGAGTCATCGCCTGGGTCGTGTGGCCATCGCGTGTCCAGCGAGTAGTTCTCGGTCCACAACGCCCGACCCGTCTCCGCCGCGAGGCCGTTGATGCCGCCACCGAGCGGAAATCTCCGGCTGCGCAGCCACGCCCGCGTGCCAGGCTCGGTGTGCCCGGCCATGACGATCGGTACGAGGACATTCAACTCGTCGTTCATCAGAGTCAGATGCGCGCCGTCCGATCCGAGCAGGCCGCTGGCGGTGTCGACGACCTGCTGCAGCACCTCAGAGGCATCGGCGACATCGACGATGCGCCGCGCGATCTCGTCGAGCGCGCGGTGCGCGGCCACGGTCCGCTCGAGCTCGGCGGCCTGGCTGCGCAGCTGCTCTTCCGAGTCGCGCAACTGCCGCAGCAGGTGGCGGTTGTCGATTGCCGCGGCCGCATGCTCGGCCAGCGAGCGCAACAGTGATTGCTGCTGCTCGTTGAACGCGTGGGTCCGTGACGAGAAGACGCCGAGCACGCCGAGCGGACGCTGGTTGGCGAACATCGGCGCTGCGACCATCGACCGGATCCCGACCTCGGCGACGATGTCATCGGCCACGCTGTGGTGGGAGAAGCGCTCATCAGAGGTGTACGAGTCGGTCGACACCAGCTCGCCGCGCTCGAGCGACGTTCCGACGATGCCCTGGCCGATGGGTAGATGGAGCTCGCGCAGCATGGCCTGGGCTGCGGCGCCGGTGACGCCCGCGTCGTATGCGAAGCGCAGCTCCCCGGATTCTTCGTCGTACAGATAGATCATCGCGCCGTCGCAATCCAGCAGGCGCGCGGCCTCGCTGACGGCCGCCTTCAGGAGCTCCGCATCGTCCTGGTCGCGCATCGTTGATGGCAGGGTCGGAGTGGCCATTTCCGGACGACGCTAAGCCGAGTCCAGCATCTTGTGCTCGACGGCCCACAGCGCGGCCTGGGTGCGCGAGGCAAGGCCGAGCTTCCCGAGGATGTTGCTCACGTGGGTCCTGGCGGTGCGCTCCGTGATGGACAGGTCCGCCGCGATCTCCTTGTTGGCTGCGCCGCGCGCGAGCAGTTGAATTACCTCCATCTCGCGTGGCGTCAAAGCCTCGGTGGGCACCTCGTCGCGACGCGCGCGCAGGCGCTGCGCGAGCACCCGCGCCACCTGCGGATCCAGGTGCACCTCGCCCGCGAACGCGGCGCGAATGGCATCGGCCACCTCGTCCGCGCTGGCGTCCTTGAGCAGGTATCCAGACGCGCCCGCTTCAAGCGCGGCGGTCACCTTGTCCTCCTCGATGAACGAGGTGACCGCCACGATGTCGGTGTTCGGATGCGCCTGGCGGATCGTGGCGATGGCCGTCAATCCGTCCACGTTGGGCATCATGAGGTCCATCAGGACTACATCAGGTTCCAGGCTGTCGGCAAGCGAGATGGCAATAGCGCCGTCCGCTGCGTCGCCCACGACCTCCATGTCGTCCTGCAGCTCCAGGAAGCCGCGCAGGCCGCGGCGCACGACCTCGTGGTCGTCGACGATCAGTACACGGATGCGTTCCGGTTCGGTCACGCTTTGGGGACGCCCACAACTCTCCCAGGATCGCCCCCATGCCTGCTCGAATACTAAGGTCTGCGCTGGCGCTGAGGGATGGGGGCTCGACCGATGGTAGCCCTATCAGGGTCGGAATCGGGCTTGAGTCGCCCGGTAAAATCCCAGTTGACCGCCATGGCTGTAGGCGGCGAATTGCGGAGGAACCTCGCATGTTCGGTCGAACCAGAGCCTCGGTCGCAGCGTTGATGATCACCGCGGCGGTGTCGCTCGCAGGCCCTGCAATCGCGGCAGCCGCAGTGTTCCCGACAATCGGGGGCTCGTGGGCTCACATCCCGCCGATGCCGGTGACGAATGTCGCGGTCATGACCGTGACGGGCGGTCAGGACGGGCGCTTGTACGCCTTTGGCTTCTGCGATTTTCGGGCACTCTGCCCGCAGACCGGCGGTAACGTCGGTTATGGGTCGTCCGTGACCTACCGCTACACCCTGGGCGACTCATCCTGGCAGGCACGGCGTCCAGCGCCCGACTCGTGCTCGAATGCCGAGGCGTCTGCGCTCGACATCGACGGCAACATCCACCTCGCCGACTGCGCGGGGGACAGTACCGCCGGATTCCGCGAGGCAATCTATGACCCACAGCAGAACACGTGGACCATGAAGCCGGGCCACGGCGGGAACGTAAGTCCGATAGCCGGCATGACCGCGGCCGAAGGACGGATCTTCTGGTACTCCGAAACCCTCGATAGCAGCGGCTCCTTTACGAACGGGCACCGCATGGTTGCTGAGAGAGTTGACGGCAGTTACAGCAGCCGCGCCAGGCAGCCTGAGACCGGTCCGGAGGACCTCGGCCCATCAGACGGCGCCGGCCTGGGATCGGACGGGAAGGTCTACGTCGCCGGTGGCGACCGCGACTGTCGGCCGGAGTTCGGAGCGTGCACGATGCCACCGGTGGAGGCCTGGTCCCCGAAGAAGAACAAGTGGACCAAGCCAACTGTGTTGCCTACGGCTCGCATCAACATCGCGGTCACGGGCGACGCGCAGGGGCGAATCTTCACTGTCGGTGGAATAGCGGCGGATGGATCGCGCCTGTTCTCCAAGGTAGAGGTGTATCGACCCAGCGACGGGACCTGGGCGAAGGCCGCAAACCTGCCTGACGACAGATTCGCTGCCAGCGCGGCATTCACTTCGGACGGGCGCGTGTGGGTCCTTGCGGGTTACAACGTTTCCGGCATCGGCCTTACCGACGGGTACGTCTTCACTCCGTCCTGAGACCCCGCCGCCGTCTTCTCAGGCGGCGGTGTGCGCCGCCGGCTCGCCTAGCCACACATCCAGCGGACGTACGTCGTCCAGCTGGGCAGATACGGCGCGATCCAGCGCAGCTGCGGCAGCGAGCGCGGTATCGATCGACGTCAGGCACAGGATGCCCTCGGAGATCGCCGCCATGCGGATCGCGCCGGCGTCGCGCACCGGTCGTCGATTCCGGCGATGGCGTGTTGACCACGAGCAGCACGTCCCCGGAGTCGATAGCGTCGATGACCGATCTTCCGGCCGTGCCGTCGCCTACGCGTCCCACCTCCTCGACGTCGTGACCCAGCACGCGCAGGCTGCGCGCCGTTCCGGACGTGGCGCATAACCGGTATCCGGCGGACGCCAGTGACGCGGCCAGCTCGCCGAGCGAGTCCTTGTCGCGGTCGGCAATCGAGAGCAACGCCAGGGCGCCGGCCTCGCCAAGCACCGGCGGTCGCAGCGCGGCGGCGACGAGTGCCTTTGCCATCGCCACGCGCGCGTCGGTGTGGATGCCGATCACCTCGCCGGTCGACTGCATTGCCGGGCCAAGAGACGGATCGACGCCGCGCAGCTTGGCCGTCGAGAAGACCGGTGCCTTGACCGCGACCAACGAGCGCGGCTGCAGCAGCCTGCCGGGCCAGCCCAGCGACGCGAGGGTCTCGCCGAGTGCGATCCGCGTCGCCAGCTCCACCATCGGCACGCCCGTCACCTTGGACAGGAACGGGACGGTGCGCGATGCGCGGGGATTGACCTCGAGCAGGTAGACGCCGTCGTCGCGCACGATGAACTGGCCGTTGATCAGGCCGCGCACGCCGATCGCCAGGGCGATGCGCGTTATGGCATCCACGACGAGCTCCTGGTCGGCCGCCGAGATTCGCTGCGGCGGATAGACACCGATCGAGTCGCCCGAGTGGACGCCGGCTTTCTCGACGTGCTCGATCAGGCCCGGAATCAGCACGTCCACACCGTCGCTGATGGCATCGACATCGAGCTCCAGACCCTCCAGGTAGGCGTCGATGCGCACCGGGCGCTCGTCGTCCACCGCGACTGCGCGGGCGATGATCTGCGCCAGGTCGTCCGGGCCGTATGCGAAGTCGACCGCCAGTCCGCCGATCACAAATGACGGCCGAACGATCACCGGGTAGCCGACGCGCTCTGCGACCACGAAGGCTTCCTCGACCGACGACGCCATGCCGCCCTCTGGCTGGGGGATGCCCAATCGGTCCACGAGCCCAGCGAAGCGCATCCGCTCCTCGGTCTGGTCGATGGCGTCCAGGTCCAGGCCGCGCAACTGGATGCCGGCGTCGTGAAGCGGCCCAGCCAGCCCGAGCGGCGTCTGGCCGCCGAACTGGATCAGCGCGTCGGGCGTCGTCCCGTCCACGCCCTCGGCCGTGAAGACCTCGATGACGCTCTCGGCGTCGAGTGACTCGAAGTACAGCCGCGACGACGCGTCGAAGTCGGTCGAGACCGTCTCTGGGTTCGAGTTGACCATGATCGCGCTGCGGCCCATGCGCCGTAGCGCGTCGGCGGCCTGCACCGCGCAGTAGTCGAACTCGATCCCCTGCCCTATGCGGACGGGGCCAGAGCCGATGACCACCGAGACGGGCGAGCCGACGGGCGGGGCCTCGGGCGGCGACCCGGCCGCGGCATAGGTCGAGTAGAAGTACGGCGTCTCTGCGGCGAACTCTGCGGCCGAGGTGTCGACCATGGCGAAGCCCGGTCGCAGCCCGATCGCGGCGCGGCGTTCGCGGACGTCGCTGACGGACAGGCCGGTCAGCGTGGCGATGTCACGGTCACCGAAACAGGCGCGCTTGGCGCCGACCAGCAGCTCGTCCGAAAGCGACGACCCAGCCTCGCGCAGGCTGTGTTCGAGACGGATGAGACGCTCTAGCTCCGAGACGAACCACGCCGAGATGCCTGTCGCGCGCTGGATGACCTCTCCTGCCATGCCTCGACGGAGCAGCGAGATGAGCCGCCACAGCCGGGAGTCGGAGGGCGCGAGGAAGGTCCGCAGGCTGTCATCGTCGGAGTCTTCGACCAGCGCGGCCAGGTCGGCAGTCCAGGCGGGATGCTCGGAAAGCCAACCCGCGCCGGCCTGCTCCAGCCCGCGCAGTGCCTTGTTGAGCGCCGCGCCAAATGTCCGCTCGATCGCCATGACCTCGCCGGTGGCCTTCATCTGCGAGCCGAGGCCGCGCTCGGCCCCCGGGAACTTGTCGAACGGGAAGCGGGGCAGCTTCACCACCACGTAGTCGAGCGCGGGCTCGAAAGCGGCGACGGTCTTTCCCGTGATCGCGTTCGGGATCTCGTCGAGCCGCCGGCCAATGGCGATCTGGGCCGCCACGCGCGCGATCGGATAACCGGTGGCCTTGGAGGCCAGCGCCGACGACCGTGAGACGCGCGGGTTGACCTCGATTACCGCGTACTCGGTGTAGTCGGGCGAGAGCGCGAACTGGACGTTGCAGCCACCCTCGACGCCGAGGGCCCGGATGATCGCCAGCGCCGCGGAGCGCAACCTCTGGTGGACGGGATCCGGGAGCGTCTGCACCGGCGCGACCACGATCGAGTCGCCGGTGTGGACCCCCAGCGGATCGACGTTCTCCATTGAGCACACCGCGATGCACGTGTCCGCGCTGTCGCGCATCACCTCGTACTCGATCTCCTGCCAGCCGGACAGGTAGCGCTCGATGATCACCTGGCCAATGGGACTGGCGCGTAGGCCGGATCTGACGCGGTCGAGGTATTCGGCCTCCGTCGCGACGATGCCACCGCCCGAGCCGCCCAGGGTGAAGGCCGGCCGAATAACGGCCGGCAGGCCGATCTCGGCCAACGCCTGGCGGGCGCGTTCCTGCCGTTCCCGCGGCGTTGCGCCTTCCACGATCACAGACGGCGGATACGGCTGGTCGATCCGGTCTAGAAGGGCACGGAACGCCTGCCGATCCTCGGCCATCTCGATCGCCTCGAGCGGCGTGCCCAGGAGCGGGATGCCGTGGCGTTCGAGCACGCCCTCGCGCGCCAGCGCCACGCACAGGTTGAGCGCAGTCTGGCCGCCCATCCCGGAGAGGATGCCGTCGGGACGCTCGCGCTCGATGATTCGCTCGACGCTGGCCACGGTCAGCGGCTCGAGGTAGACGACGTCCGCGACGCCGGGGTCGGTCATGATCGTCGCCGGGTTGCTGTTGAGCAGGATCGTGCGCACGCCTTCGTCGCGCAGCGCGCGGCACGCCTGCGTTCCGGCGTAGTCGAACTCGGCCGCCTGGCCGATGATCACCGGCCCCGAGCCGATGATCAGCACCGATGCCGGCTTGGTCACGATGCGTTCACGCGGGCGTTCACACGCGCCACGAAGCGGTCGAAGACCTCGAGCGCATCCAGCGGCCCGGGCGACCCCTCGGGGTGGTACTGGACCGTCTCGATCGGCTTGCTGGCGTGGCGAAGGCCCTCGACAGAGCCGTCGTTGAGGTTGCGCTGGCTGACCTTGAAGCCGGACTGCGCGGGCACTGTCTCGCCGACAACCTCGACCTCGTGGTTCTGCGCCGTCACCTGGACGCGGCCGGAGTCGGCATCCTTGACCGGGTGGTTAGCACCGTGGTGGCCGAAACGCAGGCGGCGAGTCTCCGCGCCCGCGGCACGGCCGATGATCTGGTGGCCGAGGCAGATCCCGAGGAGCGGTCGCCCATCCGCGATCGCCGCCTGCGCGAGACGGATCGGGCCCTCGAGGCGGGCCGGGTCGCCCGGGCCGGGCGACAGCACGAGACCGGCCACGTCCGTAGCGAGGGCCGCTGTGGCGTCGACGGTGTGCGGCAGGATCCGGACGCGCGCGCCACGGGCGACGAGCTGCTTGACGATGTTCTCCTTGAGGCCGTAGTCGACGATTGCCACCAGGGGGCCGTCAGACGGGCCAACCTCATGGGGCGCGGCGACGGATACCTGGCCCACGAAGTCCTGGTCCTCCCAGGGTGTCAGCGCACGTGTTGCGGCAACCGCCGCGTTGGTGTCCATGTCGTTTGGCGCGCTGATCAGCACTCGCTGAGAACCAGTTTCGCGCAGCCGGCGCGCCAGCCGCCGGGTGTCCACGCCGGCGATTGCCGGCACGCCCGCGTCGCGCAGCATCTGCACGAGCTGGCGCGCCGGCTCCAGCACCGCGGCCGTGGCCTGACCGACGATGAGCCCGCGCAGCCACGGTCGCCGCGATTGGTCGTCGGCCAGCACGCGACCGTAGTTGCCGATCAACGGATAGGTCATCAGCACGACCTGGCCGGCATAGGAAGGGTCGGTGCAGATCTCCTGGTAGCCGGTCTGGCTCGTGTTCGCGACGAGGTCACCGCCTCCCGCGACCGGTGCGCCAAACGCAACACCGCGGAACGAGGTGCCGTCCTCGAATGTCAGCAGCGCCGGACCGAAAGCGCCGATCCGCGGATCTACGACCGAGTCCATCGGCAGCGGCAGGTCGCGCTCAACAAAAAGACCACCGCTCACGCCTGAGCGATGGCCATGTTCGGTCAACAAGTCTTGTCGATCTCCTTCCCGGTCCTCACAGGGACCGCCCCGCCGGTCTCTCTGGACCGGTGCGAAGGTTCCCGTTCAGGTTAGCACCTCCCGCCGGTCAAAGAAGAAGCCGGGCGACCCATCGGCCGCCCGGCTTTCTCTGTTTGCGTGGATAGAAACCTAGTGAATTTCCGAGGTGACCTGATGCTCCGTCGTTTCGGGCATTGACTGGCCGTTCTCGGTCTCCGACGGCCAGCCGTTGCTCCCACCTGGGCCGACGCCCTGCAGATCGCCCGAGTACGACGACCCGATCTCGCTCGCCTGGTTGTCGATCCCGTTCGTCTTCGACTCGATCGTCTTGCGCGCCTCTGCCGCCAGGTCCATGGAGCGGTTGCGGACGTCGTTCGCCGTCGTCTGCGCCTTTTCACGGCCCATTCGGGTCCACTTGGTCAGCTGACCACGCAGGACTGCCCTGCGATGCCGACCTTCGATGGGATCCGCGAAATACATGAGTGCAAGGCCTGCACTCAGTCCGCCCAGCAACGTGATTCCGGGCAGGATGTTGTCGCGCCTGGATCGCGGTGGCTCGGTGGTAATCCGCACCGCTCGCAGCTCTTTGCCGAGCTGGCGGGCGCCAAGTAGAGCGCGCTGACCGAAAGTGCTGGCCGCGCTGGGAACCTCGCTTGCGGCCGACGTTGCAGCCGAACCAGCTTCGCGTGCCGCCGACGTTGCAGCCGAACCAGCTTCGCGTGCCGCCGACGTAGCTGCCGATGTCGCGGCACCCGCCTTGGCCTCGACTTCCGACGTTGCCTGTGCGGCCTGTGCGGCCACGTCCCGGCTGACCTGTCCCGCCACGTCGACGAGATGCTCGACCTGTTCGCTGATCTGTTTCTTGACGTCCTCTATAGGCGCCATCCAGCCGTTGGTGGCCGGTTTCCTGTTTCCAAATTGCAGGCTCAAGTTCATATAGCACCACTCCTCTGCTGATATGCCCACATGTTCAGCGTCTGACGCAGCGCAGGCTCGACAGCGGAAGTCACCTCCGGCTTGCAGGTGAGTTGCATTGCCCACAGACTGCCCGTGATGACGAGATATCGAAACCTAGGTGCGACTGACCGACTGGGAGCGGGATCGCCTGCTCATCTTCGGCGCGGCGGAGCTGGCGCGACGGCATCGCGACGCCGGCCTCGCGCTCAACGCTCCCGAGGCGATCGCGCTCATCTGCGACACGATGCTCGAGGCGGCACGCAGCGGCGCCACGTACGAGGAGACCGTCGCGGCCGGACGCACCGCGGTGACTCGTGACCAGGTCATGGACGGTGTACCCGTGCTCGTCGACGAGATCCGCCTCGAGGTCCTGCTCGGCGACGGCACGCGCATGATCCTGCTGCGCAACCCGCTCGGCGAGGACGGGGTCGAGTTCGATTCGTCCGATTCCCCTCCCCCGCCAGCCGCTCCTGCCCGCGAGACTCGGACCCTGACTGTCACGAACACTGGGCAGCACGTGATCCGCATCTCGTCCCACTACCCGTTCGAGCAGGTCAACAAGCGGCTCGAATTCGATCGCGACGCAGCCCGCGGATTTCGCCTCGACCTGCCGGCCGGCGCAACGCTTCGCTGGGCACCCGGCGAAACCCGCGAGGTGACGCTTGTCCGCTACGGCGGCACCGAATGAGGCGAGACGAGTTTCGGGCACGGTACGGGCCGACGGTGGGCGACCGCATTCGTGTCGCCGATTCCGATCTTGTGGTTGCGCGTCGAGGATGACCGCCAGGCTCACGGTGACGAGCCGTTGTGGGGCTACGGCAAGACCATTCGGTTGCGCGAGGCCCAGTCGGAGCAGGCCGGCCCGAGCGAGCTGGACACCGTCATCGTCGGTGCCGTGATCGTCGACCCGGTCATCGGTGTGATGAAGGCGGACATCGGCATCAAGGATGGCCGCATCGTCGGCATCGGCGCAGCCGGCAATCCGCAGATCAGCGACGGCATCGACCTGGCGATCGGCCCGCACACCGAGCCGATCATGGCCTACGGCCTTGTCGCAACGCCGGGCGCCGTCGACAGCCACGTCCACCTCATCACGCCTGAGCTGATCCCCGCCGCACTCTCGGCCGGCGTCACCACGCTGATCACCGCCGGCTTCGAGGAGCCGCCGTGGGCCATGGAGCGCAGCCTGCGCGCCTTCGAGGAATGGCCGATCAACATCGGCTTGCAGGCCAACGCCCGCGCCGCGGCCGACGACACACTCGACGCGCTGCTCGATGCCGGCGCAACGGGCTTCAAGATCCACGAGGACTACGGCGCCTACCCAGAGCTGATCGACCGCGTGCTCGCCTACGCCGACGCGCACGACGTCACGGTCTCGCTGCACACCGACGGCCTGAACGAGTCGGCCGAGCTGGAGGACACGGTCGCCGCGATCGGTGGCCGAACCGTCCACGCCTACCACGTGGAAGGCGCCGGCGGCGGCCACGTGCCGGACGTCATCGGCCTGGTCCGCGAGCCGAACATCATCTGCTCGTCCACGACGCCGACCTTCCCCTTCGGCGTCTCGACCGTCGCCGAGCACCTGCCCATGACGCTGATCAATCACGGCGGGTCGTGGGAAATCCCCGACGACGTGGAGATCTACCGACGAACGCATCCGCGCCACGACGATGGCCGCCGAGGGTCCCCTCCTCGAGCTCGGAGCGATCGCCATCACCAACAGCGACTCACAGGGCATGGGCCGCATCGGTGAGACGCTCCGCCGAACCCTGCAGCTGGCTCACGTCATGAAGCCCTGGGCGGCCGACTGGGCGGGTGGATCCGAGTCAACCGACGACAACCAGCGCGTCCTGCGCTACCTGGCCAAGTGCACCATCGAACCGGCGATAACCCACGGGATCTCCGACCACGTCGGTTCGTTGCAGCCCGGCCGGCTGGCGGACATCGTGCTGTGGAAGCCGGGCTGGCTGGGCGTCAAGCCGGAGGTCGTCTTCAAGTCGGGCTACCCAGCCTGGGGCGCATACGGCGACGGCAACGCGACCGTGGAGTGGGCCGAGCCGCGGCGTTACTCCGCAGGCTGGGGCGGTCGAGGCCTCGCGCCGGCGTCCGTGTCGGTCACTTTCGTCTCGGGCGCCATCGACGCCGCGTCGTTCGCGCGCAGGCTTGGCAGCAGTCGGACGTTTCTGCCGGTTCAGCAACGTGCGCGGCCTCACGCGCGCGAACCTGCATCTCAACAGAGAGACGGCGGCCGTCGAGGTCGATCCCTCTGATGGGACCGTGACCCTCGACGGCCGCGTGCTTGCCGTTGATCCGGTCAGCGAACTGCCACTGAACCGGCGCTACTTCATTCGCTAGCGAGGTTAGTTGACCGTGAAAGTTTTGGCGACCACATCTCCGGGCGGAAGCTTGCAGTAGACGTCGACCTTGTCTCCAGTGACGATGTCGTAAGTGGGGCTTGTTGCATAGTTCGCCACGAAAACGCCCGATCCATTCGTAAACCCGGCTCGACTCTGGAACTTGCTTAGGTCGCGCGTACGCGCGTCAATCCTGATCCCGACATTCGTGCCGAGGCCGCAGTTTGCGGTTACTTTGTTCGCGCTCTTGTCGATTGTGGCCGTGATGCCAGGCACCGCGAAGGCGAAGTCAACCTCGACGTTGTTAGTAACGCTGTAACCAGCTCGGATTCTCCACCGGGTCAATCGATGGGTTTACCAGAGTGCCGTAGAACCTCCCGTCCTGGTCTAGGCGTGCCGTAATGTGATCGATGAGTACGCTGCCGGTATCAACGGTGACTTGAATTACATCGTTCGGGTTACCGACAAAGTCGACGAAGGGCTGGCGCACCCAAACCCGAATCCCCTCCCACAATCCGTTGACGAATTCACAGAATCGCCGCGAGCGTTGGACCACTCGGTGTAAACCTCGTCCCAGCCCTTCAAATTCGGTGCCGTGTCCCAGGTATCGGCTTGGTACGCAGTGGGACAGCAGAGGCTTGGAACGGCGGTGTGCACCGAAGCCGTCGTCGGCGCGAAGCCACCGTTGTACGTGATCGCCTGAACGACGAGCGACGCGGGAGATGGATCGTAGAACCCGAACACGGTGTCAAACTGGCGGTTTGCGGTGAGAGTCAGCTTGGGAACCGTGAAAGATCGGGCCGCGGTGCCGATTGTCGTCTTCAGGACATCGCCAGTCTCGACGAACTCTCCTAGTTCGCATTTGCTCACAAACGTTCCGCCGCCAGTAGACGTCACGGAGTGCTTGCTCTTGAGGTTGCCATCACTGTCGCGCCAGTCGACCTTGACCGTCTTGCTGGCGCCAGCGTTGGAGCCAGCGAATTGACAGTCGCCGAAATAGGCACGGACGACGACGTTGTTAGCGGCGGAAACCGGTCCTGCGATAGTCGCGGCCAGAGCCAACCCGAGCGCGATACCTAAACCGAGAACAGGCGCACGCCGGCGCTGAGCACGTTCGAGAGACATATCGTCCCCTCTCCCCCTCTTCCGCACGAGTGGCCTCGTTCAGGAAGTGACGCGCTCGAAGCGGCTTCGTCAAAGCCTACCCCCCGAGCAAACCCTCAACGACGGGCGCGATCAGCTCGACCCAGCGGCGGTACTGCTCGCCACTCGGGTGGAGCTTGTCAGAGGCGACCAGCGCGGCGTCCGCCGCCAGCCTGATCCGCGACGGTGGAGATGTCCACGAACGCCACGCCGCGGTCGGCAGCGACCTGCTTGCATCAACGTGTTCACGGCCGCGATCGCGTCGCGCTGTTGCTGGGGATCGCCGTAGTCGGCGCCGCGCGGCGTCCGCGTGTAGTCCGGGACGCTCACGATGACGACTCGGTCGCGCGGCACAAGATCCAGAACGGTCGGCGAGGGTCTGCTCCACGTTGGCCCGATACCGCTCGATCGGCACGTCCTGGACCACGTCGTTGACGCCGATCAGCAGCGACACGAACTCAGGTCGCAGGTCCGCCAGCTGCGGCAGCTCGCGCTGGACGAGGTCCCCGCTCGTGTAGCCGTTGACGCCCAGGTTGGCGATCAGCTCCAGCGGCACTGAATCGCGAAGCGTCTCGACCAGCTGATCCGGCCACCGATCCGACTGGCCGGCGTTGGTGCCGATCGTGTACGAGTCGCCCAGAGCCACGTATCGGAGCGGCGGAGGCCTCAAGCGCTGGACGTTCTCAGCAGGCGGCGGAAACGCTGGAAACGGGACACCGCGCGCACGTTCTCGGGCGCGGTGATCCGTCTCTCGCCGTAGCGGGCCAGCTGGTAGTCGACTGCCAGACGTCCAAGCTCGGCGCTTCCCGGAGCGCCCAATCGCCGCAATCGTTGAGCGTGCTGGGCCGGCGTCTCACTGATCTCCCGTGCGTAATCGGGATTGCCGTCCAGCTCGTGGAGAGCGCTCATGTACGACTGGACCGCGTCGTGCGGAGCGCCGCGCCGGCGACGCGAGCGCCCGCTGTCGTGCTTGACCTCGGTAGTCGGCATCACGATCACCCGCTCGGTATCGGCGTCCTCCACCTCCAGCTCATCGGTCAGGCCGTCCTTCCGGCGCAGCAGCCACTTGGCGATCATGTAGATCGCCAGCAGCACGATGAAGATCGTGAAGATCCACAGGGCGAGCCCGAGAAGCGTGCCCAGGATGTTCCCTTCCTGCGGTTTTGGCTGCAGGCGGCCGTTCATCCGCGCGTTGAGCTCGTCCAGGAACTGGCCGAGCGGCCCGGCGATTGGCCGGAAGATCTCGGACAGGATGAAGACGATGATCTGGAGGGGGATCACGAGAAGGCCGCTCAGCAGCTCCAGCGGGCCCACGACGGGGTTGACGATCGCCGCCAGCGGTATGCCGCTCAGGAGGCCGATCGGGATCGCGATGGGCACGATCGCCAGGCCGACGCCGGCCACGATCCAGCGCCAGCCGCGCCGCTGATTCTCGTCGACCACGCCGGCGTGCAGGACGTTGAGGCGGGCAAGTCCGACGGACACGATGCTTGCCGCGAGAAACGCCACGGTTCCCCACATCGCGGTGACCGCGAACGACAGCCACAGGTCTCGCTGCGCGGCGAACGAGACGTAAGCCCAGATCACGGCCAGCGCCGACCGGCACTGTGCGCAGCAGCCGCTCAATCTCCTCGGCCGCCTTTTCACCGACGTTGATGACCGCCCCGCGCAGGACGGCCACTCCGGCAATCCAGCCGGCGAAGTGGACGTTGAACGCGGCGGGCATGTTCGGCAGCAGGTCGCGAGCCTCCGAGCTGACCAGCCAGCCGAGCGCGCCACCACCGATGACGGCCAGGATCAGCAGGAACGGCCCGATGACGTCGGTGCGCCGGCCGATCCACGCCACCAGCGCCCCAAACAGCACGAACAGAGCGAACTCGATGGGACCGAGGATCGGCTCGGTGTGACTGACCATGACCGCCAGCGGCTGCGTAGAGGACCGTGATCCAACCGGCCTCGGCAATGACTCGCAGACGCTGGCTGCAGCAGCTGCCTGGGCCTGCGGTGCGTCCGTTCGTCCGCCTCGGCCAACCCGTCGCCATCGAGCATTGCCTCGAGTGCCACGCTGTCGACCGCGGGCTCCGCAGCGCCGAGCGCCAGCGACTGCAGCCTCTGTGGATCGTCGGGCTTGCGGTACTTGCGGTGGTCGTCAGTCATTGATCGTGTCAGCCGTTGATCACGAAGGCCGTTGGTCGGCCGTGGGCGCTCTCGACCGTTGCCGGCAACGCCGACAAGCCTGCCTGTCGCGCGACTCGGGTCCCCTCCACGCCGTCGCGGAGCAGCAGGAAATGAACGGGGAAGCCTGAGGCTTCGAGGCGCTTGACCACTGCAGCACTCGTCTCCGGGCCGCGACCGCTGAGGATGGTCAGCGTCGTACCTTTCGAGACGCGAGTGGGCAGCCACGCCAGAAGGCTGGTCAGTGGCGCGGAGCTCTCGGACGTCATTCGGGCAAGCACGTCGCCGATGCGCTCGATCTGGGCACGGTCGCCGCGCGGCGGCAGGTAGACGTACTTCTGGGTCGTGCGGTTGAAGCCGGCCGCTGCGAAGCCGACTGACGCGTCCTGCGAGACCAGCAGCCTGGCCAGCGAGAGCGACGCGACGCACAGCTCCTCGAACAGGTCCTCGTCGTAATCGAGCATCCAGTACGGCCCTTCGACCGTCTGCACGTCCAGCACGATCACCTGCTGGCGCGACAACGCCGGTTCGTAGCGTTTCGTCTGCAGCTTCGCCTCGCGGGCCGAGGCGCGCCAATGGATCGACCGCAGCGCATCGCCGGTCTGGAAGGGCCGGACACCGGCGAAGAGCGTCGGATCGGTGTAGAGGCTCTTGCGGGCGCGCACCTGTGCGAGCGGCGCCGACTGCGGGCTGGAGCCCACGACAGGCGCCATCAGCGGCTTGGCGAGGATGATCGCCGGCTCGGACGGCTTGTCGGTGCGCGGCAGCTGTGTGCCGAAGTGCTCCGCCACGCCCAGCCGCACCGGGCCGACCTCGTGCACGCCGCGCTTCAGTGGCGTGATCCGCACTCGGCGCGTCACGCGCTCGAACGGCCGCATCGGGCCGGCGACGGATGCCACCGTGTTAACCGGGTTGAGCCGCAGGTTCTCGCTCAACGTGTCCTGGGCGATGGCCCAGGCGATCGGCAGCCGCGTCTTGTTCCACAACGACAGCTTCAGCTCGACCTCGTCGCCGGCGACCGTCTTCATGGGGCTGACCGATGCGCTCGTAGGAGAGCGATTCCAGGACGCGCCGCGGCCACCGCTCGGTGACGATTCGGATGAGCAGGATCGCGGCGCCGATGAACACGACGGGCGCCGATCCCACCACGATGCCCATGACCGCGACGCCGACTCCGGCCGCGGCCCAGCTGCTCATGCGCTCTCGGCCAACGGCACCGGCGTCGCATCAAGGACTTCGTCGAGCACCGCATCCCGTGTGGCGCCGCGCAGCTCGCGATCCAGGTCGAGCACCAGCCGATGGGCCAGCACCGGGCGAACCAGGTGGCGAACGTCGTCGGGGAGCACGAACTGGCGGCCGTCGAGCGCGGCCCAGGCCTGGCTGGCGCGATAGAGAGCGACCGCGCTGCGAGGGCTCGCGCCCAGCCTGACGTCGCTGTGCTCGCGTGTGGCTCTGACGAGTGACAGCAGGTAGCCCTCGACGTCGTCGGCCACGAGCACGGATCTGACCGATGCTGAGACCGCGGCCAGATTCTCCGGGGTGACCACCGGCTTCACCTCGTCCACCAGGTCATCGCTGCCGCGCAGGCGGCGCAGCATCTGCCGCTCCTCCACCTCCTCGAGGTAGCCCAGCTCCACCCGCACCAGGAAGCGATCGAGCTGCGCTTCGGGCAGCGCGAACGTGCCCTCAAGCTCGATCGGGTTTTGCGTGGCCAGCACGACAAACGGCCGCTGGCAGCGGGCGCGTCTGGCCGTCGACCGAGACCTGGCGCTCCTGCATCGCCTCGAGCAGCGCCGACTGGGTGCGCGGCGTGGCGCGGTTGATCTCGTCGAAGAGCACCACGTTGCTGAAGATGGGCCCGGGTACGAAGCGGAAGTCGGAGCCGTCCAGGATGCTGCTGCCGGTCACGTCGCTGGGCAGCAGATCGGGCGTGCCCTGGACGCGTGAAAAGTTCAGGCCCAGCGAGCGCGAGAAAGCCTTTGCCAGCAGGGTCTTGCCCACACCCGGCACGTCCTCCACGAGGACGTGGCCGCTCACCAACAGCGCGGCGGTGAGAAGCCTGAGCGGCTCGTGGGCGCCGACCATCGCGGTGCCGACCGACTCGCGCAAAGACGCCCAAAGGCGACGCGCATCGTGTGCGGCAGGCTCTGCGTGAGCCTCAGACCCGTTCGACGACTGCTCGGTCAACTGGCGAATCCCTCGTGCGAGTCCCTGACTGATGGTGCGCACATTGTGGCAGTAGCGCACGAGTGGCCACGCTCGCGGCGTATCCTTTTGCGGCGCGGCGCAGCCGTGCGCGGGGACGAGCACCGCACATAAGGAGACTGCATGCCACGCTCCATGTGGCGCGGCGCGATCCAGTTCGGACTGGTGACCGTGCCGGTGAAGCTGTATCTCGCCACCGAGTCACGTGGCGGCCTCAACTTCCATCTGCTCCACAAAGAAGACATGGAGCGGATCAACATGAAGATCCACTGCCCTGTTCACGGTGAGATCCCGCGCAGCGAGACCGTGCGCGGTTTCGAATACAGCAAGGGCCAGTACATCGTCCTCGACGAGGATGACTTCGAGAAAGTCCCGCTTGAAGACGATCCGCTCCATCGACATCGAGCTCTTCGTCGACGCCGAGCAGGACCAGGATCACACCCGCTTCGTGAAGCAGGCCTACTACCTGGAGCCTGAAGCCATCGGACGCAAGGCCTTCTACCTGCTCAAGGACAGTGCTCGCCGACGAGGGGCTGACCGCCATCGCCAAGATCGTGCTCAAGGACCGCGAGGCCCTGGCCGCGATCAACCCGTTCGAGAAGACGATGCTCCTGTCGACCCTGTACTGGCCGGACGAGATCCGCAGCGTCGGTGAGCTCGAGCTGCCCGAGGAAGACTTCGACTTCAAGCCGGCCGAGAAGCAGATGGCTCAGCAGCTCGTGGCAGCCATGAAGGGCGAGTTCCAGCCCGAGAGCTACAAGGACGAGTACCGCGAGGCCCTGGTCGCCGTCATCGAGGCGAAGGCCGAAGGCAAGCGCATCGCGGCGCCCAAGCCGAGCGAGCAGCCAACCAAGATCGCCGACCTGATGAGCGTGCTCGAAGCGAGCGTGGCCGCGGCGCGCGAGGCACGCACCGGTAGTGGCAGCGACTGTCCGCGAAGGCGCAAGGGTGGCTCCGAGAAGGTTGCCGACATCAAGACGGCGGCCAAGCGGACCACGGCGAAGAGCACAACCGCCGCACGAAGGCCGAGCCCAAGCAGGAACGGCGGCGCAAGACGGCTTGAGCCGGCTGCTATCGACCATGCCGGGCCCCTCCGAAGCGGAGCAGCTGCCTCTCCAGATCGATCAGAGCGAGCGACGGGGCCTCCCCCATCGCATCCGGCCGATGCTGCCCGACGCACGCGGACTCGCCCTTCGACGACCAGGACTGGTTCTTCGAGCCGTGGTGGCCCGGCACATCGGCGATCGCCTTCGTGGAGGACTTCCACGTCCGGCTCCAGATCGAGCATCTCGCCGATCCGCTCGCTGCCTTTCCGGAGCTCTCGGCGATGGGTGCGGACTTCGCCAACGACCAGCTCGTGGTCGAGGGTTCGCTGCTGGTTCTCGATGACGAGGGGCGGCCGGACCAGGAGCTCCTTCGACATCGGCTGAGCGAACCGGGGTCGCTTCAGGGCACGCCCGCGTTCGTTGCCGTCGGATCTGCTGTACGACCTGGGCGAGCCACTGCTCGCGATGCCCTTCGAGCAACGCCGCCAACGGCTGTCGGCCGTCCTGTCCGACACGGATCGCTGCGTCGTCAGTCGCGGCTTCCGGGGAGAAGGCACGACCCTGGCCGAGGCGATCCTGTCGATGGGCCTGACCGAGATCTCGGCGCGCCGCCTCGACGGCCGCTACCGCCCCGGCGTGCGCGATGAATCGTGGCTGCGAGTGCCCGTCGTCGAGGCGCCGGCGGCACCTACTCGGCCCCTGCTGACGCTGCTGCAGAGGCTCCCGATCTAGCGCCCCTTACAGTTAGCGCGCATGAGGGGGAACTCCGTCACACGCCGCGCGATCGCGCTGGCCGCCGTGGTCATCAGCCTGTTTGGGCTGGTTGGTTCAGCGACTGCCGTAGGCCCCGACACGACCGTGGGCCAGCCATCCGCGCTGCCCGATGATCCGCCCAACATCGTCATGTTCTACGTCGACGACGTGCCACCCCACGACGGTCGCCTGTGGAACGACCCCTCGCGAACCCCCAACTTCGTCGATCACTTCATCAACGACGGCCTCCAGTTCGATCACGCGATCGGCGAGGTACCGCTGTGCTGCCCTGGACGCGGCAGCACTCTGACGGGGCTGCACGCCCACAACAGTGGCCTCATCCACAACAACGCCCTCGAGTTCGACCCGTCCGAGCACATCGGTAATGCGATGAAAGACGCAGGCTACGCATCGTTCTTCATCGGCAAGTACCTCAACGACGCGAACCTGCTGACCCCGACGCAGTGGGATCAACACGGAGCCGGCTGGACGCAGCTCGACGCGATCAAGCTCAACAACGGCGATTACTTCAACTTCCCGCTGCAGACCAAGCAGGGCACGATCAAGGTGAAGGGCGTCCACTCCACCAGGATGGTGGGCGATCGCATGGTCATGCACATGCAGGAGACGCCGGCAGATCAGCCGATCTTCGCCATCCTCTCGATCTTCAACATGCACGGTCCGAACAAGCCTCAGGCGCAGGACATCGGTGATCCACGCTGCGCCAACATGCCTCCCTGGAATCCGCCCAACTACAACGAAGCGGACGTTTCGGACAAGCCCGAACCTCTTCAGGAGCTGCCGCTCCTCCCCAATGCCACCGGCTGGCCCATGGTCACCCACTGCGAGGAGATGCTGGGGATCGATCGCGTGATCGGCCAGGTCACCAACGAGCTGGCGGTCGAAGGCCGGCTGAACAACACCCTGCTCGTCTTTACCGCCGACAACGGCATGGCCTGGGGACAGCATCGGTTGGGGCAGACCAAGTCATGGCCCTACACCACACCCGTGCCGCTGTACATGTCATGGCCGGCTGCCGGATGGGGAGCCAGCAAGCATCTGGACTCGGCCATCGTCTCGAACATCGACCTTGCTCCCACGTTCTGCAACCTGGCGCCGTCGCTGCGTGCTCGGGCCGTTCGCCCACGGCAAGGCAGGACCAGACGGGGTGAGCCTCGTGCCGCTCATCACCGGTGCGGTGCCCAACCTTGGCCGATCTGCCGTATACGAGGCGTCCTATATCCACGATGGCTGGAGCTACAGCGCGCTGCGCACTACCGCGGCCTACGACCTGAACGACCGGTGGCACTACGTGGAGTACACGAACGGCTTCCGCGAGCTGTACGACCTCGTGGCAGACCCCTGGGAGTTGCAGAACCTGGCAACGGATCCCGGCCACGCCACGGTCGTCGCCGCGCTTCACACGCGGCTGGCCCAGCTTCGCATGGAGGGTGTGGGATCAGGAACCGGCTCCATAAGGATCGTCGAGGACGCCCGCCCTCCATCGAGCGCCGATTACACGTTCACCGGCGATCTGGGCACGTTCAAGCTGGACGATGACGCCGATCCAACGCTGCCCAGCGAAATGACGTTCAGCGACCTGCCGACCGGCTACTACACGATCACGCGCGGCCAGCAGCCGCCGTGGATCCTGTCGGACGTGCAATGTCTCGGAGTCCAGTTCTTCGATCAGCCGGCGGGCCAGCTGGTCATGCTGGTTCATCCCGGGGAGCAGGTCACGTGCACGTGGATCGACGGCAAGCCACGCGCGGACGCGCTCATCGCCAAGGCGGAGCCCAGCACATTCAAGGGCAACAACCTCTACTTCACGGTGCCGTCCAGCAAGCAGACCGTACGAATGGACGACGTGCCAACCGGCAGCATCACCAGCTACCGGGTGAGGCTTCAGAACGACGGCCTTGTCGACGACAACTTCAACGTCAGCGCGTCCACTAGCGGTCCATCATCCGTATCGGTTCAGTTCAGCTTCAACGGGAGAGACGTGACGGCAGAGGTGATGGCCGGAACCTTCCACGTCGATGTGGTCACGCCCGGGGGCCTGCGAAACCTGTCGGCACGCGTCACCGTTGGTCCCGGGACGCCGCTCGACTCCGTGTTCATTGTTCTCGTGACGGCCCGGTCGCAAGCTGATCCCGGTGTCCTCGACATGGTGAGGATGATCACCACTACATAGCGGGGAGCTAGCCGGGAGGTTCGGCTGCGTCCAGTGGGGCGCCGTTGTTCTTCATGATCAATTGACGAAGCTGCGCCATCTCGGCACGCGTGTCAGCGAGTTCTCCGCGCAGCGCGGCGAGGGCATCCAGCTCAGGCGTTGGGGTTCAGCCCTCACCGGCTCTTCATCATCCGCAGGCGCGGGCGCCACCAGGATCGAGGCAAGGATGCTGGCGAGGGCACCGATCACGCCGACGCCGGCGAACATCACGCCCACCCCGACCATCCTGCCGAGAGTGGTAACCGGGTAATAGTCGCCGTATCCGACCGTGGTCAGAGTGACCACTGCCCACCAGAGCCCGTCTCCCCCCGTGGTGATGTTGGCGTCCGGGCTGCGACTCTCGAACTGGACAATCAGCACGCTTGAGATGGTCATGACGAGGACCACGAGCGACAGAGTGATGAACAGGGCGTACTGGCTGCGATTGAGCAGGATGTCCCGGATGAGCTCCTTCCGTCGCTGGAGCGCCGAGGTTCCGCAGGATGCGGAACAACCGGCTGAGCCGCGCCAGCCGGAAAAGGGCCGCGAGTCGGAAGACGCCGAGGGTCGGAATCGAGCCGAGAAGGTCCAGCCAGCCACGCTGACCGATGAAGTAGGCGCGCCGCGGTCGTGATCCGGTGATGTTGAGGATGAAGTCGCCGAGGAAAACGATGCAGATCAGGTTGTCGTAGAAGAGGAGCGTGTCGAGCGTCGCCTGGTCCAGCGGCAAAAGCAGCGAGCCCATGACCACCAGCGACAGCACCGTCAGGACGAGGATGAAGATCTCGTAGGCGTTGCCGTGCTCGCGCAGTTTCGGTGTCGTGGCGGCTCCCACTACCAACCCTCCTCGTGGCTACCGGATCGAGGCGAGCGTAGCAAGCCGAGCAGGGTCACTCGATGCGAATCAGCCGCCTGCCCGCGGCGATAGCTCGCTCGACAGCCTCCTCGTCCGTGTGCCCGTCCTTCTTTGGAATACCGGCCAGGACGCGAAACCATCCGTGGCGTTCGCAGGATCCGCATGTGCTCGCGCAGCGACTGCTCGGGAATCGTCGATCGGGTCGGCTTTGGCGTCCCTCCAGTCGCCCGCGGCGACGAACGCGAAAGCTTGGGTTGCCGATGACGAAGCGCGGCCAGCGGTCGCCCGTGGACACATAGACGATCCCGTCGTCGTCGACGTACGAGACGGGAGTTCGGAATTCCTTGCCACTCTTGGAACCGGTCCACGACAGGAGCAGGAACCACCGGCTCAACGGCCAATGCAGCGGTGACGCGAGCAGCAACTTCACCATCGGGTTCAGGAAACGCAGCAGCGTCCCCAGCCAGGTGCCCTTGAGTGCGGGCGAGTCGACTCGGCTCAAGGCGACCAGAGTGAGAGCTGCGCGTCAGGACGGCGACGAGTCTGTGGTCGCCTCAGGATGGGCAGCTGGATCACATCGACATCGTCGTAGATCCCGGCCCACGCGTCATCGCCCCACCTGATCCAGATCGCTCGCATCCCTCCGGCGGCGGCGTGCCTCAGCTTGTCGACCGACCAGGGCTTGTCCGCACTATCGATCTCGATGGCCAGATCCGGTTCGCTGCCTCCCCGTCTGACGACCACGTCCATGAAGCCCAGAGCCGGATCAAGTCGCGCCTCGGACATTGCCCGGACGCGAGCCTCGGTGCGCGCCGACCACCCGCGCTGGACTGCCCACTGGACGATGGCCGTGGTGATCCGCGCAGTCATCTGTCCCGTGGTCAGTGGAACGTCGGCCAGCGTGAAGAGCACAGTCGCAAGATCGTCGACAACGTCCATCTCGCGTCGATTATCCGGGCGCGTGTGCCACCTAGCTTGTCTCGACCTGCCGAACGATCGAGTCGGAGTCAGTCCGTATCGAGCGCGACGAAATGAGCAGTGGATGTCGACTCGAGCATCTCCTCCTCGCTCGGGTCGATCACGGCCTGCTGCCAGTTCTCGCCGGCGAAACGCGCGAATCGATTCGACGTCCTTCCACAAGGTGATGTAGACGAACTCTCGTCCGTCGGGCTCGAGTGGCGCCCCGACGTGCTGAGCCAGCATTCCGTCCTGCTTGCTGACCAGCGGGATGGCCGTCTCGCGCAGAAAGCGCTCGAAAGCGTCCTTCTGGCCTGGTCTGACGGTTGGTCGGAAAACCCGAATGATCACAATCTGCTCCTTACTTGCGTTGAACCCAGATTGCCACCGTCTCCGGGATCACGCCAAAACCGGGTAGCGAGGTTGCAGTTGCCTGATCGGCGGACGATATCCAGTCGCCGAACCCAAGGAAAACGAGGTGTAGAGTCGCCAGACGCCTTGAGCGTTGACCCGCCTTCCGGCGAGCCCGCCCATATCGATAAGGGACGTGCGGCACCCGGAGGCTTGGACGCCAGCGGCGATCTACTCAAGTGCGCCTTTCGGTCCAATTGATCATGTCCCGGAGCGTCTCGACGCGCTAGCCGCGCAGCTGCAAGCGATCGGAGCGAAACCCAGCACGCTGCAGACGGCTGCAAGGTCCACACGATCTGGGTCAAGGTCGCGTGACGACTTTTTCCGTCAGCCAGCGCCACCAACGCCAACACTGGAACACCTTGAAATGAGGAGACGATCGATGTCCGTGACCCTGGTGATCGGCAAGCGCCATGCAATTGCCGGACTGTTCGTGTTCACGCTCGGTGCTCTGGCCGGAGGCGCGCTAATCGCGCCTGCGACCAGCCAGGCTGGCACGACTTACACCCGCTCGGCGAGCTGCGCCGGGCTCGACTTCTACCCAACTGACAGCCGCACCGACTTCGACAACTTCGGGCCAATGCGCGTCTTGCGCAGCGGAGACGGCCCCGACGGCACCGGAGTCTTCCGCTGTGATCCCGGACTGCCGACAGGAGCAGTCGTCAAGCAGGTCCAGTTCACGGCACTTATGGAACAGGTCACCCAAACTCAGTCCGTCGGCGTGAGCGTCTGTTCGCTGCGCCGGGCCGGGCTGACCGTCGCCAGCGCATCGACGGTCCAGACCCTTGCCACGGTTCAATTTGGCTCGGCGGGCGGTGTCGTTCGACTGACGGATAGCTCGATCACGAGCGCCACGGTCGACAACGCAAGCTGGGGCTACTGGCTCGAGTGCGCCTTTAACGACCCGTGGCCCTGGGACCTGACAACGCCCCAAGCCGGGCTCTACGGCGCCGACGTGATCTACACCATCACCGCCGCGAAGGGCTGATCGCCGACGGCCGAGCTCCGCGCAACCGGCCCTTGACGGTCGGGGCACTGGGGACCTGGCCGTCACCCGGGCTATCTGAGGCCGAATAGAAAGACCCTCTGGACTGCTCCGGAGGGTCTTCTCACGCTCAGATTAGTGGTGAGCCGCGAAGGACTCGAACCTTCAACCAGCTGATTAAGAGTCAGCTGCTCTACCATTGAGCTAGCGGCCCACGCGGCCAAAAGTCTACCTGCTGAGGCTCGACGTCGCCGCGAGCCGGACCCGCCGATCAGAAGCTGATTTACGGCGCGGCGGGCTCAGGACCACGAACCCTTCGATGTCGATACGCGGCCGGCTGGCTGTGCCCAGGACCTCGATCCGCAGCGTGTGTGTGCCGTTCGACAGTCCGCTTGCGGTGAACACGATCTTGTCGGTCCTGCTTGCTCGAAGCGAACAGATCGACCGTCGCCTTGCAGCACGTTGTCGATGTAGACCTTTGCCTTGCCGCGCTTGGCGCGCCTTGGTCGAGATCCATGACACGTCCGTGCCGGTGAACGTGAAGCGGGCGGTGGCGCCGGCCGAGGTCGAGTAGCGAACCGAGCCCCAGTTCTGCGACGACGGGAGCGCGGACCACGATCCCTTGTAGACGGCGGCGCCTTCCTGGAACCGGCCAATTCCCCACGCGCCCGATTCTGCCGACGTGCCGCTGTTGCCCGCGGCGTCGGTGGCGGAGACCCTGAACCACTGCGTGTTCTCGGCAACTGTTGCGCTCGATGTGCCGCCAGTGCCGGTGGCGCCGGACACCGTGGTCCACGACGCAGGCGACGCATCGGGACTCTGCTCGAGCTGCGCGCTGGCGAGACCGCTGGCCGCGTCATCGCGCCGACCACGTCACGTTCAACGGGACGCGCCGGACGGAGAGATCGTCCCACTTCCGGGAGAGCGACGTTCGACACGACGCCGTCGGCGCGTCCGCCGTCGACGATGAGCACCGCGCTGGCGTGCTTGGTGCCGCCCGCCGAGACACTGAGATCGGATATACGCCATCGGCCATGCCGGCCGGGACGTCGATGTCGATCGTCGCGCTATCGGGCGGCGTGATCGTCGCGACGGCCGGCGCGGTGACGGTCGCGTCGATGCCGGTTTCGCTGGCCGTCAGCTGACCGGCAGTGACCCGGAGCCAGACGAGGGATCGAGGACTGACCGTCAGCGGCGTGGCGTCGGGTGACAGTTCGGCCTGCCGCGTCCAACGGCGTCCCAGGCGAGCTCGACGGCCGCTCTGTGAGCAGCCGATCCCGGAAACAGGACTCGGCGTCGGCCACGGTTGCGTCGTGTGCGTCGCAGAAGGTGGCGTTGTCGGTCAGTGCCGCCCATGCACCGAACACGATCTGTGACGCGTCGGCCAGTGGAATGGTCGGGACGACAACGTCGCAGTCGGCCTGCGGATCGTTCGCACCCGAGCAGCGGGCGTTTCGTCCGCCGTTGACCATCAGGTAGAAGGCGTGGGTGGCAATCGTGCTGTTGATGTGCACGCCGCCGTTATCGAAGAAGCAGGTCAGGCAGATCGGTCCTCCCAGTGGCTGGGCTGACCTGTCGCTTCGGGATCGGTCAGGCTTCGGAAGCCGAAGTCGGGCCCGACCAGGATCGAGTCTTCGCCGACCCACCAGTCCGGGACAGCCAGCCTGGCCAGTTCTCGCCGCGGCAATTGCGTCGACAGAGGCTCGTTGACTTCCTGCTCGATCGTCTCGGCGACGATGTCCGAGAACGCCTCGTTCAGGGCTCCGGATTGGCCCTGGTACTGTGAGCGGCGCCCTGCACTCGGTGACGCGGTGCGACAGCTCGTGCGAGACGACGTCCTGGGCGCCCGAGAACTGGCCCGTCGAGAAGCCATCCCCGTCGCCAAAGACGAGCATTCGAGTTGGCGGATCCCAGAAGGCGTTGTCGTAGCCCTCGCCGTGGGTTGTTCGTGTAGTGGACGACGGCCTTGATCGGCCCGTAATCGATGGACTGTCCAGCGTGGGCTGGATCCGGGCACGGGTCGAGAAAGTCGAAGCCGGCCTGATCGAGATACCAATCGTCCGTCATCCGCGCGTAGAACTGGATGTCGACCGCGGCGCGCTCGTAGGCCGCCGCCCAGTCGTTGTCGTTGTCCCACGCTCGGCTTCTGGTTGTCGGCGATCACGGACAGGCCGGTGAGGTGGAAGCTCTTCTTGGCGTCGTAGGTCAGGACGCGACCGTCCACTGACTGCATCTTCCAGACGCTGGCCACGTTCTTCGTCAGGTCGTCGCTCGTGCCAAGGTTGTTGTCCTCGCCCTTGAGGCTCTTGCGATCGTCCTTGACGCCGGTACCCATGCCCGGGGTGGCCTCGTTGATGCCACTCCACGTGTCGAGGACCGCGCCTGTCTCGGCGTCGATGTCGTGGAAGACGAGGACTCCCGGGGCACCCGATTGCACGCGCTGGAAGAGCCGCCCGTTGACCGGATCGAGCCTCAGCTGTGCCGTGCTCACCAGCAACGGCCTGGACTGACGATGGGACCTCGGCGGCAAGCGACCGACTCATGCTGACGCTGTCGACGGCCTCCTTGCCGGTCACCAGAAGGCGATTGGTGGCGGCGGCCGATGGATAGTGGGCGCCGATCACCAAGACGGTGGCTCCCCCGCGCTGGGCCACGGTCAGCTGCGCGCCATCGACCAGGGCGTTGAACGGCTGCACGAACTGCTGGTAGCGCCGGTAGGTCAGGTCGTGCCGCGCGTCGCGCCAGGTGCGGATGAGCGTCACGTCCGCCGGAACGCGGAAGTTTGCCGCGGCGCGGCCGGTGAGCGTCTGGAATCCGGACGTACCGGACTGGGACGCGGGCGCAGCGGCAGGACCCTGCGCCAAAGCTGTCGTGCTGGCGACGAGCGCGAGCACGACAGCGGCAATGACCGTTGTTGGGAAGGAACGTCGATGGAGCGTCAAGTGAACTCCAAATGTTCCGGCCAGGGCATGGCGGCCGGCCCCCCAGAAGACGCTATTCGCATGATCTCGCGCGCGGCATCACCCAAACGACGAAGAGTCCTACCCGATTGTCACGTTTATGTGTCAGTGCTGCTCGATCGCTCGCGGCAAGCTTGTCCAGGTATTCGGCAATCTCCGGGAGCGCAACCAGGCGGTCGTGGAAGTAGTCGTTGACCGCGGACATGGTCTCCAGGCGCAGTGCCTCCACCTCCCCGCGGCGGCTCCCCGGCTTGCGGCCGCTGAGCTCGTCACGCAGCTTGAGCAGCTGCGAGACCACCTGGGCTTCCTGCGGGCCCTCCATGGCGTTGATCGCCGACATGATCAGCTGATCGGTCTGGGCCACCAGCACCTCCGATTCGAACGGTGAGCCGTCCGAGGCCGCGTCGTCGAGGGTCCGGATCAGTGCCGCCAGCTGGTACAGCGCGGTCGTCGGCTCGTCGAACAGCTCCCTGATGTACGCGGCCGCGGCGTAACGGCCGGTCAGCCGGAAGATGTTGTACAGCCGCCGCGCGACCTTGCCCCAGTTCGGGATCCTTGACGCTGTACTTCCAGCACTCGTGCTCGAGCTGCTTGACGTAGTCGTCGACAGCGTCGGTCGACAGGTCCTTGATCAGCCGGTCGAACAGCGGCCGCGCGTCGGTGTCGATGTAGACCTCCTGGAAGTACGGGATCCAGGAAGCCGTCGAGCGGCACGATGTTGCCGTCGGGCGCCTTCCCACGTCGGATCGAGCACGTTGCTCGCGTTGGACAGCTGGCCGCGCTCCCGGTCGGCGACGACCCAGTCGAGCTTGCACCAGCCGGGGTTCTGCGCCGCGTCCTCCCACCGGACGCTCCGCGCCGACCCATCGGCCGACACCACGTTCATCTCGCCCGACTTCGACCTCCGGCGGCGTCCACGCGATCGGGTTGCCCTTGTGCTGCGTCTTGCCGTCCTTTGTCACCTCGGCATCCCAGGTGCCGAGCTTGACCTCCATCAGGCGATGCGTCGGGCCGACCATCGTGGTCAGAGCCTTGTCGCGGATGAGATCGCCCAGGATGCGGCACGCCTCTTCCCTGGTCGGTGCGGTGATGTGGATGCGCTCGAAGAAGTCGGCGTCGGCCGGATAGGCCTGGATCCTGCTCTGCGCCGAGGAGCCGCTCAGCGCCAGCGCGGTCTTGACCCCGGTCCGGTTCTCGAAGCCGACGATCGGCGCCATTCGCCTGAAGTGGGCGAGATCCGCCGGATCGAGATCGAGCATCGACGCGCGGTGTCCGAAGACGCCCGTGTCCACGTCGACGACGATGTCGGTGCCCTGCGATTCGGCCTTCATGGCGTCGATCCACGCCTGGGCTTCCGTCTGATCCAGCTCGACGCCCAGGTGGGACGCCGAGTCGATCACCCGCGAAATGGAGTTCCGAAGCGCCTCGAACTCTGGATCAGTCACGTCGTGCCCCTCCCCTCAAGCTCCCCAAGCGATGTAGCCCCTCAACGATGCCTGCCGCAAGCAGCACCGATCCGCCGATTATCAACAACCCAACCCAGCCCGCAGTTGCCGTAGCCAGAAACGTGAGCAACATGGTGACGCCGAGCACGAGTGCCAGGGGTGCGTCGACCATCCGCGTTTCGACGGAATCTATTGGTTGTCGATCTGGGCGCGCTGGAGCTTGCCCGAGTAGTCGACGTAGATCGACTTCCACTCGGTGAACGTATCGAGTGCGACGTGACCGGCCTCGCGATGGCCGTTGCCGGTGCCCTTCATGCCGCCGAACGGCAGGTGCGTCTCCGCGCCGATCGTGCCGGCGTTGACGTAGACGATCCCCGTCGTGAAGTCGCGCATCGCGCGGAACGAGGTGTTCGTGTCGCTCGTGTAGATCGACGACGACAGCCCGTAGCGCGTGCCGTTGACGGCCATCGCCGCCTCTTCGTAGCCATTGACGCGAATGACCGACAGGACTGGCCCGAAGATCTCCTCCTGGGCCACCCGGTCCATAGGCTTGACGCCATCCAGGATCGTCGGCGGAAGAAGTGACCGTGCTCGCAGGTCGCCGTCAGTGGCTGTTGACCACCAGCGGCGAATCGGGCGCCCTCCTCCGTTCCGACGTCGACGTAGCCACCTACCTTCTCGACGGCCGCGGCATTGATGAGCGGGCCGACATCCGTGGTCGACTCCGAGCCCGACCCCAGGCGAAGGCTGCGCCGCGCGGTCGACCAACCGCCCGACCAGATCGATCGGCGACGCTGCTCGTCCACCACCAGCCGACTGCAGGCGGTGCAGCGCTGGCCGGTCGTGCCGAACGCCGACCACAGGATGCCTTCGACCGCGAGGTCGAGATCAGCGTCGGCCATGACGGCGATCGCGTTCTTGCCGCCCAGCTCCAGCGACAGCCGTCGTTGCCGCGCCTGCCGTCGCGATGGCGATCTGCCGGCCGGTCACGCCGTTGCCGGTGAACGAGATGACGTTCACGTCCGGGTTCTCGACGAGCGGCATGCCGACTTCCTCGCCCGACCCCGTGACCATGTTCACGACGCCGGGCGGAAAACCAGCCTCGGCCATCAGCTCCACGAGGAGCGCGGCGCAATGAGGCGTGTCGCTGGCGGGCTTCAGCACGACGCGTTGCCGCTGATCAGTGCCGCGGTCATCTTCCAGCACGGGATCGCGATCGGGAAGTTCCAGGGCGTGATGATCCCGGCGATGCCGATCGGCTGGCGGATGGTCATCGCCCACTTGTTGGGCAGCTCGCTGGGCACGGTGTCGCCGAACATGCGGCGCCCCTCCCCGGCCATGAGGTACGCGATGTCGATGCCTTCCTGGACGTCGCCGCGCGCCTCGGCCAGGACCTTGCCCATCTCGCGGGTCATGGCCGGGCCAAGCGTTCCTTGTTCTCGGCGAGCAGCGCGCCGAAGCGTAGAGGATCTCGCCGCGCTTGGGCGCCGGCGTATCTCGCCACGCCGGGAGCGCATCCTCGGCGGCGCGAATGGCCGCGGCCGCGACATCGGCTCGCGTCAGACGCGGCGAAGCTGCCGATCAGCTCACGCGTATCCGCCGGATTTCGCGACTCGAACGTGCGCCCGCTCTCCGCCGGCCGCCACTCCCCGCCGATGAAGTTGCCGTAGCTCTGGCGCGTCCGCCTGGTTGGCGTCGGTCGCGTCTGGGTCGCCTGCGTCATCGCGCGATTGTAGGAACGTCAGGCGGTCGCGCCGGTTGGTCCGGCCTCGAACTCGTGCTCGTACCGTCGCAGCCAGAACAACGGCACGACCGCAATGCCGACGAAAAGCAGCGTGGCGATGAACAACGCCATCGAACCCGGCTCGGTCTGCGGCGCCCAGCCGCCCACAAGGTTGCCGATGATCTGCCCCAAGGCCAGGAACACGCCGTACAGGCCCATCACGGCGCCGCGATCGTCGGGGTACGCCTCCGACATGTCGGCGAGCAGACCGAGCGCCGCTGGAGTCGCACCAGCAAGAACGAAAAGGCCGACGGCGGCGACGACGGCCAGCGGCAGTCGGCAGGATCGAGATCGACGCCGCCGCTGTGGTTGAACGCGATCGCGGCCACCACGAGAGCGACGCCGCCGACGATGCCGTAGAAGATGATCGTCGTCCGCCGCGTCGTTCTTGAACCGGTTGCCCCAATAGATGAGGCCGGCCACGAAGACGATGCCCACGGCAGCCAGACCCAACGTGATCTCGAGCGGGCTGAGTCCGCCGGCGAGGATCTGGTTGGGAAACTTCTCGGATTCGTCCTGGACGAGGTTGAACAGCCCCGTGCCGGCATAGACGCCGATGGCCGCGTTGAGCGCGATCCACGTTGGCGCGAGGAGCCAGATGTGGGACGTCCGCAGCAGGGTGCCGATAGCGGCGCCAGCCGTACTCGGGCTGGTGGTGTGGACCGGCGGGTGCGTCGGGCGCCGCGACTCCAAATCGGTAGATCGCGCAAGAGACCAGGTAGAAGCCCGCATTCACGAAGAACGCGATCGGCCCGAACACTGCCCAGAAGATGCCCGCGAAGCGCCGATTCCGGCGCCAAGCCCGGCGAGCGTGGCCAGCTCGAAGCGGACGGACAACCTTGCCGCGCAACTCCTCGTTGCGCCGACGTCGCCATGCGCCAGGAAGCCGAGGATGCTGGGGATGCTCGCGGCCGTTGCCGCGCCCTCGAGGACGCGAGTTCCTCCCAGGACGACAGGTTCGTGGTCAGGCCGTGATCGTCACCGCGACGGCACCGAAAAGCGGCCCGAACTGCATCACGCGGTGGTGGCCGAGTCGGTCCGACAGCAACCCGAAAATCGGCGAGACGATCAGCTCGGTCGCGTAGAACGCGGCATGGATGACGCGAACGCGAACGCTGTTACCTCCGCCCCGCCGTGGTTCTGGAGATTGCCCAGGTAGTAGGCGAGCAGTCCGCCGGTCAGGGCCGTGCTGAACCGGAGCGTGAAGGTGCCGAAGAGGACGTTGAAGATCGACCGTTTCAGACGGTCTCGCCCATGACCTCACGGTTAGAGCCCAGAAGGGTGTGACCTGTAACAGGACGACGAGGACGACGATCAGTCGCGAGGATCCCGCCGACGGCGATCAGCGCCGGCGTGACGATCGCGGAATCTGACCGCGTTCGGCGGGAACCTGCTGCCACAGCGAGCGCAGCGTCTGCGCCCCGCGGGGCGCGACGACCAGGACACCCAGCCACGCCCCTGCGAGCAGCCCGCCGATGTGCGCCGCGTTGTCGATGGACGCAACGCCGCCGATCCCGAAGCCGATCACGAGGTTGATGACGATCAGCACGCCGATCTGCATGGTCAGCGCTCTGCGCCTGTGCTCCGACCATCGGCTTGTAGACCCATGTCGACACGAACAGCAGGCCGAACAGGCCGAAGATGGCGCCGCTGGCTCCGACCGACGGGATCTCGAAGGCCAGGTAGCTGCCGATGGAGCCGCCGAGCGGCCGCGAGCAGGTAGAACGACGAGGAACAGGACGCGGCCGTAGAGCGCCTCGACCAGCGGTCCGACGATGTACAGCGCGTACATGTTGAACCCCAGGTGCAGCAGTCCGCCGTGGACGAGAGTGACCGTGAAGAGACGCCAGTACTCGCCGTCCTGGATCGCGTGCTTGTCGAGCGCGAGGAGGTTGCCCAGCTGGTCCGCCATGGCGGTCGGGCCGTAGCTGATGAACAGGCTGAAGGCCACGGTGATCGGCGATGACGGCGTACGTGGCGTACGGCACGAAGACCGCCGTCGGGCGCGGCGGAAGTAGCGGCCGGCGGTGCCGGTGTTGCCCATCTCCTTGTTGAGCCAGCCGAGGCGCGATGCGATCGCCGGCTGCTCCTCGGGCGGGGCGCGTCGTTCCGCCTCGCGGTAGGCACGCGTGGCGCCGGGCAGGTCGCCCTGTCGGACGCGCGCACCGGCCAGCGCGACCCAGGCACGCCACGTGAACGGCGTCTCGGGGCCCTGCGTGGCCGTGATCCACGCCTGGAGCGCGCCTTCCTCGTCGTCGAGGCGGTAGCGCGAATCGGCGAGGCCGAGTAGGGCGGCCACGTGGAGGTTCGGGTCCGGATTGCCCACGAGCCGCGAGTACAGAGAGGCGGCGACTCTCGTAGTCGCCGCGCTCGGCCGCCTCCCGCGCCTGCTGGAAGAGCCGCTGGCCGTCCGCGCCGGCGTCCTGCGGTTGTGTCATTGTGCGAAGCGAGTCTATCGGCTGGCGCTGTGCGCTCCCTGAGAGCAGGTCTAATGTGTTGGCGTGACCGTCGCTTTTCGAGCAGCTCGACTTCGTCTACATGCCCAGCCGCGACGTGCCCGCCGACGTCCGCTACTTCACCGACGTCCTCGGCGCCGAGCTCGTCTTCGCCATCGACGGCATGGGCACGCGCGTCGCCATGGTGAAGCTCAGTCGAGTCGCCGCCCCGCGTTCTCCTTGCCGACCACGTCGAGGGCGACGTGCCGATCCTCGTCTACCGAGTCGCCGATCTGCGCGGCGGCCATGGCGGAGCTCACCGAACGTGGCTGGAAGAAAGCGCGGACGCTTGAGCTGCCCATGGGCCCGGCATCGTCCTTCACCGCGCCCGGCGGCCAGCGCCTGGCGCTGTACGAGGCAATCCGACCGGGCGTCGTCGAGTCCTTCGCCGGCCGCCGCGACTTCTAAGACGGCTCCTGTGGAAGGACTGGCGCGCCCGGAGGGACTCGAACCCCCGACCCTCTGATCCGAAGTCAGATGCTCTATCCGCTGAGCTACGGGCGCGTTCAAAGAGGATACCGGTGAGCCGCCCGAGTGGTGCCCACAGGTGACACCGAAGTGCAACGAGGACCGGCCGGCGGCTGACCGCTGCCCGCCCGAACGCGCAGCATCACTTCTGATGACTACCGAAGCACCGAGCACCCCCGCGACGACGTCGGCGACGTCCAATCACATGTGACCGTCTTCATCGACCTCGACACAGTCCTGCTGGCCACGCACCCGGGCAAGTACGGACCCGAGCTGGCCGTTCAATCCGATCTGCCGGAGGCGTTGGATCGGCTGTCGGAGGTCGCTGATCGGATCGTCGTGCTGGTCGACCCTCCGCGGCCCGATGCCGGCCGCGTCATGGACACCGCTCATCGCGTGGAGGTGTTGCGCGCAGGGCTCGGCGACGTCAGTCGGCTCGCTGACCATCGCCACGTGCCCGCACTCAGCTGACGAGCCGTGTCACTGCGCGAAGCCCGGCAACGATCTCATCCAGAGCGAGATGAGCGCAGAACGGCGGACGAAGTCGCACTGGGCTGGTACGTCGGTGGCGACCAGGAGGGTGTCGTCGCGGGCCGAACCGCGGGCCTCCACACCATCCGCATCGGTCCCCTGCTCCGAGGACCACCTGAACGCCGTGCACCGCGCCGATTACGAGGCGCGCGACCTCATGGACGCGGCCAACAGGATCATGCTCGAGGCGTTGACGGCCGACTGACGGCAGAGCGTTAGCGCTCCGACGATCGGCGGCTGACGACCCACCAGCCAACCGGCAACAGACGCGGCGGCCACGATCAGCTTCATCGCGTCGCCAATGAGGAACGGCCAGAAGCCGACTTCGAGGGCGGTCTGCAGGCCCAGCCCGGTGGCGACCATCAGCCACGGCACGCCAACCACGTAGATCGCGAGGTTGCCCAGGAACATGGCGCCCAGCGAGCCACCGATGTGTCGGTCCCAGCCGAGCTCGGCCAGTCGACCAACGAGCCCGCCGGCGAGCAGAAAGCCGACCAGGTAGCCGCCGGTGGGCGCCAGCGCGACACGTCCCGCCGCCGACCTTGATGATCGTGTCGAGGCCGCTCTTGTAGACGCCCGTCGTGGCGTCGAGCGCGAAGACCGGCAATCCCACGATCCCGAGCAGCAGATAGAAGCTGACTGACGCCAGCGAGCGCTTGAAACCCAGCAGCGCGCCGCCAAAGAGCACGCCGAACGTCTGCAGCGTCACGGGCACGATCGGATTGCCCGGCAGATAGAAGCTGATTCGCGCGCCCAGGACGATCAAAAGCGTCCCGACCGCGATCATCAGCAGGTTGCGCTGCCACAGGGACGCGCGCTCGCCAAGGCGAATCGGGACCAGGAAGTCTCCGAGCGTCAGGCCCCGCTCGAAGGGAGGCACACGGGCAAGTCGGGTGGCTACCACTCGCCCGATCCTACCAGTGGGCCCACAGCCGAGTCACGCCTTGCCCCTGGATGAGGCGCGCCTTGTCCGGTGGTGCCCTACCCGATGCGGTCGCTTATCGAGAAGCTCAGCCGGCCGAGATTGAGCTCGAACAGCTCCACTTCCAGGCTGTGCTCGCCCGGCGCGAGCGGCTCGCCCGCAACGGCCAGAGTCACCCGATCTCCCTTGAAGATGCTCACCGGGCGCGTGGCGCTGACGTCCTGCGCGCGGATCGGCTCGGTGTCTCCCGAGCGCTGTGCCGTGACCGACATCGGCGGGGATATCGCGCCCGTCGACGCGCATCTTGCCGACGCCCACGAGTGTGCCGTCGCCCATGGGGTTCTGAGCCTGCAGCTCCCAGCCGGAGTCGGTGTTGCGCAGACTCCCCGCGACGTAGAACTGGCGCGCCAGGAAACCCGGAATGTTCATCAAGACAGGCTAGATTGAACGATCCGGGCGTGCAGCCGAGTCTCTAGTGTGATCCGCCCACCATGGGCGGACCCATTTCGAGGGAGAGTCCGGTTGCAACGAGCGCTTGTAATCCGCGCGAGGGAGGGTGATCGAGAGGCCTTCGATGCCCTCGCCCGATCGGTCGGCGATCGATGCTTGGCGGTTGCGTTTCGGATCCTGCGCGACACCGACCGGGCCGACGATGCGGTGCAGGCCGCATTGATCTCGGCCTGGCGGCAACTCCGATCGCTCCGCGACCCGGATGCCTTCGAGCCATGGCTGCACCGAATCCTGACCAACGAGTGCTACACCGAGGCCAGGCGTCGTACCCGCATGCGGGCCGAGATTCGAGTGTTGCCCATGAATGGCCAGGCAGAGTCGGCCGACATCCTGACCATCAACGACCGCGACGAACTGGAGCGCGCCTTTCGCAGGCTCACGCTCGAGCAACGCGCGGTACTCGTATTCCACCACTACGTCGGGCTTTCGGTGCCCGAGGTAGCTGAACGTCTTGATATTCCGCTCGGGACCGCGAAGTCCCGATTGCACCACGCAACGGCGGCGCTGCGGGCAAGCCTTGAGGCCGATACCCGCACGCCGTCAGTCTCGGAGGAGCGACTCGCATGACCGCGCAGAGAGATCCCGACCGGCTCATTGCGGCGTTCCTCGACGAGGGCCCTGAAGAGTTGCGCGACAGCAGCTACGACTCGGTCCGCTCCCAAATCGAAACAAAACGTCAATGGGTCGTTCTCGGCCCATGGAGGGAACAACAGATGACGAACTTCGCGAAGGTCGCGCTCGCGGCCGCAGCGGTTGTCCTGGTGGCCGTCGTGGGCATCAGATTCTTGCCGGGGATGATCGCCGGACCGGGCACAACGCCGAGTCCGACTCCGCTCGTGACGTCGGTTCCAACAGCCTCGCCGGTTCCAACTGCCGCTCCGATCACTGATCCCGAAGGGGGTCGCCTGACTGCCGGAACCTACCTGGGGCACCCATTTGAGCCGCCCAACGATGGCATCGGCTTCAGGTTCATCGTCCCGAGTGATGCATGGGAGTCATTTCACGGTGATACGTCCGGCCTGACCGGGATCGCAAGATATGGCGACTCCAATGGATTGAGCATGGGCTTCCTGCAGGTGGCAAGCCTGAACGGTGATCCATGCCACTGGTCGGGCGCGGCGGACGACGTCGAAATCGGCCCCGCGGTCGACGATCTCGTCGCAGCCCTCACATCATCATCGGAGTACGGCACGTCAGAGCCGTCCGACGTGAACGTGGGTGGCTACGCGGGCAAGCAGGTGGTTGTGACGATGCCCGCCTCAGCCGGAGGCCGGGAACCCTTCGCGGTTGGCTGCGACGAGCAGTCGTTTATGGTCTGGAATCCTGACGGCGAGGGATTTGCCATCCCAGGGCAAGGGTCGGAGCATCGCTGGACGCTGTGGATCCTCGATGTCGCGGGCGAGCGGGTCGTGATCAATCTCACTGATTACGCGGATAGCCAAGCCGATTTGGTGCAGGAGCTCCAGTCGATCGTCGAATCGATTGAGATCACCGCACCGTAGCTTTAGCGATAACGCAGGGCGGCACGTTACCGGGCCGCCCTGCTTTTCTGTCTCGACCGTGCTGCATGGGATACTTGCCTATCCCCTGGTGGCCATAGCTCAACCGGCAGAGCATCGGACTGTGGATCCGAAGGTTATGGGTTCGACCCCCATTGGCCACCCCAATCCCACGCGGTGGTCGTCTCCACGCTCCAGACTGCCGGGTAGCTTCCACGCGTCGCCTTAGCTGACCCGCCGTCCGGAGGCATCACACATCGTTGACGCAGCTCGTGCTGAACTGCGGGCTATTGACGTCGGCCGATTGGTCCGGGCCGCACAGCCTCGTGAGCACCTGGTAGACGGCCGCAGATTCCTCGGCGAGAACGGCCATCGCTTCAGGAGACGGGGTTGCGTCGGGCACGTCCTGTGGCCCGGCGTTGAACCGCGAGACGTCGATCAACAGGCCCCCGTCGCCCGACGCGGGGACGATCAGCGCGAATAGCCCGCTGCGCGGTTGGGCTGCACCTTCCGGCGGCTGATACAGCCTCATGTAGCCCGTGCCCGGCGCGACATTGCCGGTAAGATCGACGTCGCCTTGGTAGATCGATCCTGCCGGCAGGTATTTCTGGGCGACCTCCGTCCACTGCTCGGGAGTCGCCCCCTGGCCAACGAGTGGCAGATCGGACAGCCAGCCCATGCTGATGAACGAGCTGTCGTCGCCGGTGCGCGTCTCGGGCTTGATGACCAGCCCATTGGTCGTTGGCAGCTCCTCGCGCCCCGGCAAGTTGATCAACCGGTAGTGAGGGCCGATGGCCGACACATCGCCAGCTACGTAGTCCTGGTAGCCGTAGCACCAGCTCATGCCGTCGATGGGCAGCGAGCCGGTGCCGAAGGCGAGCATGCGCTGGATAGGTCCGCCGTGCTCGCGCGCCGCGAACCAGGTGCTCTCGCTGTACTTCTTGTTAGCCAGGCTGAACATGGCGAACAGCGCGGCCAGGACCTCGTCGTTATGTGGGTTGAACAGCACGCCGTCGGGCATCTCACGATAGGCCAGGTACATGCCCGCGAAGCAGTCGGCCTGCAGCTCCTTCTGGATGCTGAACTCACCACCGCCGATCAGGTTCTGGATGTGGTGGCCCCATTCGTGAGACAGGATCGCAGCCGGCGCATAGGGCCCTGCCGAGCTCTCGAAGGCGCGCAGGAAGTCCTCGTCGTAGACGATCCACGAGTCGGCCGGACAGTAGAACGCGTTGTTGGCCCACTTCCCCACGACGCATTTCACCGGCGGCGGCTCGCTGGCCAGATATGGCGCCACGCCGGTGGGCGGTACGTAAGGGCGCTGGCCCTCGATCTGGCTGCGCTCGAAGATGTGGCTCCACATCGTGTCGAGGTCGCTGCCCGCCGGCTGGAAGTCGCCGGTCGCCTCGTTGATCAGCTGGCCGAAGGCATCGTTGCCCGGTGCCCGGAAGGTCGCCGGAAGCGTCGGGCTCGCCGTGGCCGGCGCGGTCGTTGGGCCCACGGGTGGCGAAGCCGACGGCGTCGAGGGTGCGCCGCCGATGCAGCCACTCACGACGAGGGCCACGACAAGCGCGAGGAATGGTCGCTGGCTTGTCACTGTGCGGGCTGGTCTGAACGCCGGCCGAAGGTCACGAAGTGCAGCTTCGCCGTGTTCTGGTCGTCGACTCCGTCGATGGTCATGCAGGCGGCCGCCCACGAGGAATCGGTTGGTCCCGGCCAGATGCCAAGGTAGTGTCCCCACTCGGTCAGGACCGCCTCGCGTGACGAGATGTAAGCCTCGATGCTCGTCTCCCAGCCGTTCGAGCCGGCGCGGTGGATGAAGAACGCGCACGACGGCCGCAGCGTGCCGCCGCCCAGCAACGCGACCATGCCCAGGTCGCCACGCGCGTTGGGAGCGATCGCCGCGTACTGAAAGGATGTCTGCTTGTTGCGCACGTTGAGGCGTCCGGCCACGCAGCCGGTCAGCGCGCACGTCGCCAGGCGAGCCTCATCTATCAGCTCGACGAAGACCGAGGGATACGGCCAGTTGGTTGACTCGTCGTCGGTTGGCGACTGGCCGACGTTCCAGGCGATGCCGATCTGGCCGTTGGCCATGAAGGCGCTCGAGATCCGCGCATCGGTGCCTTGGCACCAGTCGGCGCCCACACCGTCGGCCTGCGGGCACTTGTAGTCAGCCCACACGCTTCCCTCGCTGTCGGTGCGAGTGGGATACGGGTAGCCGACGTTCTGCCCCTGGGCGTCGTGTTCGACCACCTCGTAAGCGACGGGCAGTGCTGCGCCGTCGGGCCAGCGCCAAACGGTGAGCGCCACGTTCGACGCGTGGGCCACGAGATACATGACGTCGCCCGCGTTGCGCACCGGGACGACCGATGGCAGCGAGCGGTTGCTTGGGTCGTAGGTCGAGAAGCAGTCCGGCGTGGCCGTGCGTCCCGCCGCCAGGTCGTCGAGCGCGACCCGGTAGATGACCGACGCGACGAACGCCTTGCCCTGCGCTACGGGCAGGAAGGCATTGATCGACAGCGTCATGTGGCCGTTCGAGGTGCCGATCTTGGGCTGGTCGTACCACACGTCCCCGGGCAGCCCGGAGTCGGCACTGCGGAAGTCGAAGTAGCGATCGAACGGCCCGTCCCCGAGGGCCACCTTGACCCTGATGCGGTTGCCGCCTGAGTCTGCGAGTTGATTGACGGTCTGGGTCTGCATGACCCACAGCCACATGTTGTGACTGGCGACGTAATGGGCCAGCTGGTCGCAGCAGAAGCCGCCATCGACGCGGTCCGCACTGGTAGCCGAGCCCAGCTCGTGCTGGGGGTCCATGTAGTTGACCGTGGCACCGCCGTCGAAGGAGCGCGCGGCGCCCCAGTTCCAGGTCATCAACGAGCTCTGGCCGTTGACCGCCACGTTCGGCTCGGCGACGTGACTGGCGCTCTCGGTGTGATTCGCGTGGCTGTACACGATTATGTCGTCGGGCTGCGGGTCGTCCTGCGCGCCCGGTATCGGTATGACCGGCTGCTGGATCCCGCTGTCGTCGGGCAGGACCGCGTCGGGATCGATGGGCAAAGGTGGCACCACGCCGTCGTTGAGCTCCTGCTCTTCCTCGCCGCCGGCGCCGACCGCCACCGGTGGCTCGGGTAGCTCGGCGACATATGGCGTCGGATCACCCGCCGCCGCCTCGGCATCGCCGCACGGCAGCGCATGGGCGGTTTCGTCACCGGGTGCCGGCGTGGCTCCGCCTCCCGGGCCCGGCGAAGCTGAAATCGCCTGGCCCTGGGTGGATCCGGGTGCGTTGCTGCGCGGTGCCGGTGTCGGCGTCGCCGTGGTGCATGCAGATAGTCCGATCAGCGCCAGTGCGATGAGAACGGCCATCTGGCGGCTGGTCGATCGAATCACTGGCTGGGCCACTCCTCGCTTACGGCGATGACGTATTCCGAATTGGGTCCGTTGATGGACAGGTCCTCATCGCCCGCGGCGCCGGGCGCGAGCGGCCAGACGATCGCCCGCCATTGGTATGGATTCGTCAGTCGGCGCCGGGCGCGCACGCCGACCAGCGGCCGCTGGCCAATGAGCCGTTGCGCGCGGCGGGCGCCAGCGAAGCCGAGACGGCCACCCAGCGCTCGTCGGTTGGACCCTGCCGGGCGACCCACGAAGAGCACTTCCGCGATCGTCGGGTCTATGTTCTCGAAGGCGCCGGCGGCGGCCACTTCCGGACCGCCAACGACTACGCTCTCGAGCGTGACTCGCGGCTCAGCCGCGGCGGGTGCGGCTGCTGTCGGCGCGGGTGGGACAGTGGGGTGAGGTTGGTTGATCACGCCGAACGCCACTACCGCGGCGATGATCGTCCCGGCTACCGCTGCGCCAGCCGAAAGCCACGCCGGCGCGCCGCTCAGCCAAGCGCCACGGCTCGATTGCGACGGGCTCGGTTCAGGTGACGGTTCCCCCACATAGCCGAAGGTACTAGGTACTGGGGCTGCTGGCAACGACGATCGGCGTCCTGAGCGCGCAGGGAAATTCGCGGGCGTTAGACGACGAAATTTGGTGGCAAACTTGGCTACACGTGAAGCTGGACGCCGCGCTCGCTTTCTACCCGCCGCTGGCCCTGCTGCTCGTTTCCCTGGTGATCCTCGCGGTCGGTGATGAGGTGCCCGGCTACCTGGGCGCCGTGGTCGGCGATCGCGTGGCTGGGACTCGCCGCGTGGCTGTGGATCACGCCGGAGCTTCACTCGGGCGATCGCTAGCCGACGAGCCGCCGGCGCTCCGGTCGCGGTCGCTACCGAGGGCTGACGTCGCGACCTAACCGGGAGCGTGGCCAACGCAATTCCGCCGATGACGAAGGCCACGCCCACGAACTGCTCCGGCGACGGCGCCTCGCGCACGATCAGCATCGCCAGGAAGATCGACATCACCGGCTGGGCCAGCAGGATGATCGACGTCGTGACGGCCGGCAGGCGCGGCAGCGAGTAGGTGATCAGCAGGTAGCCGGCGGCCTGCGCCGTCACGCCGAGCAGGATCAGCCAGCAGGTGCGAGGGCAGCGAGAACGACGAGGTCGATCGACCCGATCGGCAGGCCAACCGCCAGCGACACGACCGCCGTCGACGCGGTGGAGATCGTGATCGGCTCCGCCGTTCGTCCTCCGCTGGCGCGGCGAATGACCATGAGGTAGCCGCCGTAGCAGAGGGCGGTGATGATCCCCAGCAGAACGCCGAGCGGCGGATTCGAGCCGTAGGCGACGCCGCTGAAGACGCCCGCGATCAGGACCACGCCGCCGAGAATGATCGGCAACGCGATGAGTGTCCGTGTCGATGGTCGCTCGCCGAAGAGCAGCCACGCGCCGATGGCCACGACGACGACCTGCAGGTTGCCGAGAACGGTCGCCAGACCGGCACCCACATACTCGATCGAGTGGTGCCAGAAGATGATGTCGCCGGCGAACAGAATGCCCGCAAACAGGGCCAGCACCGACGTGGCGACGCGACATCGGCGCCATGGACGTGGTCGACCGCCGCTCCACGAGCGTCGCGAGCAGCAGCAACGGCAACCCGTACAGGCAGCGGAAGAAGCTCGCCGTCTCGGGCGAGGAGTCGGAGAGGATGTACAGGACGCCCGACAGCGAGATCGAAACAGCGCCAAGCAGCGCAGTCAGCCGCGGGCGCGCGGCGACCCACGCGATGAGGGATCTCACGAGGTCGAGATTGTCACCGATGGAACCCAGATGCAGGCCGCGAGCGTCTAGCGCGTGCATGACCACCAAGGCTCCGCTCCTCTTCCTCGGCCTGACGCTGGGCCTCGCCGCCTGCACGTCCGTGGCGCCGGGCGCTCCCTCGCCCCCGTGCCGCCGCCCGGAGCGCCGGGAACTCCCGGACCGCAACGCCTGCGCCGGGCACGCCGGCGCCTGGTCCGTCGAACAGTCCCGAGGCCCCGCCGATCGTCGATCCCGGCCAGCCTCAACGGACGCCAGTTCATCGCCGTCAAGGTCACCGACGACGGGATCGTCCATGGCCTCGTGCCGGGCACGGTCATTCGCCTCACGTTCGGCGACGGCACGGTGTCCGCCTCGGCTGGCTGCAACACGATGAGCGGCGGCGCCTACGCGATCGTCGAGGACAAGCTGATCCTGGCCGAGGGCGCGGTGACCGAGATCGGTTGCGATCCCGCTCGGCACGCCCAGGACGACTGGCTCTTCACGTTTCTCGGCTCCAAGCCGCTGGTGGAGCTCGACGGCGACAACCTCATCCTGACCAGCGGAGTCACCGAGATGGCGCTGCTGGACCAGGAAGTCGCTGAGCCGGACCAGCCACTGGTCGGTCCAACTGGACGCTCAGCTCGATCATCAGCGGCGACGACGGTGTCATCGGTCCCGCAGGGCGTCACGGCAACGATCAAGTTCAACGAGGACGGAACCGTGGAAATCCACCCCGGCTGCAACTCAGGCAGCGGCACCTACACGATCAACGAGTCTTCGATCGACTTCAGCGACCTGGTCACAACCGACATGGCCTGCGATGGCCCGCCGATGTCCGTCGAAGCCGCGGTTCCTGGCGGTTCTGTCGGCCGATTCGATCACCTACTCGATCAATTCGGGGACCCTGACCATCATGGCCGGCGAGAACGGGCTTCAGTTCTCGGCGAGCTGATCCTTCGGGAAGTCGACGATCTCGTTGTACTCGGGATGTCGCTTCAGGTACGCGCGAATGAACGGACAAAGCGGCTTGATGCGCAGGCCGCGGTCGCGAACGTCATCGATGGCGAACTTCGCCAGACGCGAGCCGATGCCCTTGCCTTCGTACTCCGGACGGACAACCGTGTGCACGAACACGACGCGGTCCGGCTGGCTGGTCGTAGCTGCTGTAGCCGGCCAGCTTGTCGCCCAGATGAGCCTCGAACCTGTTGCGCTCCGCGTTGTTCGTGAGCGTCAGCTCGGGCTCGTTCTCCACGCCTCAAGCGTATCCTGACGAGCGGTAAACCGATGTCCGACGCACCGCAGACCCAGCCCCAACCTGCCGCTCAGGATTCCCAGCCACGCGAGTCCGAGGCGCAGCCTCTGCCTGCGGCTGGACCCGTATCGATGCTCACCTGCGCTCAGTGCGGCAAGAAGAACACGATCCGGCCGAGCGAACGCGGTGCGCCGCACTGTGGCAGCTGCGGCAAGGCCCTCCCCTGGCTGGTGAACGCGACCGACGAGACGTTCGAGGTCGAGTCGAAGGCCGCACCGGCCGTGATCGTCGACCTGTGGGCGCCGTGGTGCGGGCCGTGCCGGGTCGTCGGGCCAATCCTCGAGGACCTGTCGCGCGACTACGCGGGCCGGCTCAAGGTGGTCAAGGTCAACGTCGACGACAACCCGGTCACCGCCCAGCGATTCGAGGCGTTCAGCATCCCGACGATGGTCGTGATCAAGAACGGGCGAGTGGTGGACCGCATCGTTGGCGCGATGCCCAAGGGCGCCCTGACGATCCGCCTCACGCCGTACCTGCTGAAGACCTGACGCGGCATGGCGACGCAGACGGGTCGGAACGACCATCGCCCAAGGCCGATGACGAGTCCAAGGCGCTGTTCCGCACGCTGGTGCCCGACGACGAGCGGGTGACCGTGAAGCCGATGTTCGGCGCCATCGCAGCCTTCACCAACGGCTGGATGTTCATGGGCCTCTTCGCCACTGAGCTGTTCGTGCGGCTCGACGAGGCGGACACGGCGACAGTCACGGCCGCCGGCGGCGGACCTCTCGAGCCGATGCCCGGCAAGCCGATGCGCGGCTACGTGACGATCCCCAACTGGCGCTCCGACGAGCCGGCCGTGCGCGAATGGGGCCAGAAGTCGCTCGACTACACGCTGACGCTGCCGCCCAAGAAGTAAGCGCCCGAGCCACCAGTGATTGGGATCGGGCGCCTTACGAACTGAGTCACTGACTCGAGTGCGGAACCGCTATACGTGGACGACGACGTTCCCGCTCGTCGGGATGGTCGTCGGGGTGGCGTTGATCGGAGTCGCCCGGCTGCGTGTCGTAGACGACCGCGCCGCCGGAGTCCGTCACCTGGAAGCGCACCCGGTCCTTGGAGCCCGGCGATCCACCGTCGGTTACCGAGACCAGGTACGAGTAGCCGCTCACGCCGTTGAGCTTGCCCGAGCCCGCGTACGTGGCCGCGTTGCCCGAGACAACCAGCCAGGACGTGGACGTGGACACGAAGCTCGTCCCGGGTACCGCGAACGACGTGGTGCCGGTGAGGGCCGTGCCCGACGGGTTGTACTTGGCCGAGAGGCTGAAGCTGACCGCCACCAGCGTACGTGCCGGAACCGGTCACCTAGCCAGCGGCCGGGTCGTAGACGATCACCATGCAGCGTCGCGCTGTCGGACAGGCCGGTGCTAGTCGGTCACGGTGAACGTCACCGTGTAGAACCCGGCCGCCGCGTACGTATGCGTCGCGGAGTCGGGCGAGGTGGCCGCGGAATGGGTCGGTGTCGGGTGAGCCGTCGCCCCAATCCCAGGTCGTCGTGTGGGTGTCGTCCGCGTTGGCGTCGGTGAACGTCGCAGCTGAACGTTCTGGCTCGTGCCGACCTTGAAGGGTGCGGCCGGGCCGGTCAGCGACGTGATCACCGGCGGTGCATCCAGATCGAGCCCGACGATTATCGCCGTCGTGGTCCGAAGAGCGATACGCGGCCGGCTCGTACAGCGCGTCCTGGGACCGGTGGCTTGAACGATCGTGTCGTAGTCGAGCAGGTCCGCCTCATCGGCGTTGATGTGCCATTCGGCGACACCGGTCACCTGCGAGGTCAGAGTCGGCGACGACAGCGCGTGGTCCAGGTATCCGTTCTGGCCGTCGAAGACGTACGAATAGGCGTACGTGCCAAGGAACTGCTTTACGAGGTTGGTGTAGTCGTCGCCGTGTGCCGGCCGTGTCGTCCGGACCGGCCTTGATGGCGCTGATCGGATCTTCCATCGCGTAGCTGTTCAGGTCGCCGATGATCAGGAAGTCGGGATCGCCGCTGCCGGTTGGATCGGTGGCCAGCCAGTCGACGAGCGCCTGGGCTGCCTTCGTCCGCGTGCCGCTGCAGTTGCCCTGGCCGTCCGCCGGCGTCGGGATCGCCGACGTCGTCGCAGGCCGAGCCCTTCGACTTGAGGTGGTTGACCGCGACCGTGAAGCGCGAGCCCGTGGCGTTCTCCTCGAACGTCTGGGCGAGCACTGGTCGCGACTTGGTGTCGATGAAGCGCGGGTCGACCGACGAGTTGAGGATCTCGAAGTCGCCCACCGGGGTCACCACCGCCGGGCTTGATAGATCATGCCGACACGAATCGCGTCGGTGCCGATCACGCCGGTGTCGATGAAGTCGTAGGTGCCCGGCCCGATAGATGTCGTTGAGGCCCGCCACGATGCCCCTGCGTCGGGTCACCGAGCGGTGAGACGCCAGGTGTGTTCTCGATCTCATTGAGGCCGATCACGTCGGCGTCGAGCCCGGCCAGCGTGTGCCAGCAGCTTGTTGCGCTGGCGGTCGAACTCCAGCGGCTGGTCGGAGTCCGCGCCACGGCAGTCGAGGTTGGCGTTGCCGCCACACGTTGTCCGCGGGCCGGTGTCGCTGGCGGTGGTATCGCAGTGTCATGAAGAAGTTGAGCGTGTTCTGGGCGGCGATCGTCAGCCGACCGCCTGAGTCACTCGGAGCCGAGGGCCGCGGGTTGACCGCCGTGTAATCGGCCGGCCCCGTCGGCATGATTCGGTAGCAGGTTGAAGTCATAGCCCATGACGCCAACGGTGTTGGCGACCGTGTCACCGCCACGGAAGTAGTTCGTCAGTGAAAACGGCGCTCCGTTCGGATGACGGTTGACCGCGGGATTCTGGGCGCCGATGTTGTCATCGAGCGTGATCCGGCTGCGCAGATTGAGGTCGTTGCGAGCCAGATACGCGGCCGACCCGGCACCTCGATCGCCGTCGGCGGTGAAGGCACGCGTCTCGCCGTCGAGCGGCTTCGCAAGGACGAGCTCGCCGAAGCGGTCGTAGTTGAAGTACTCGGAGATGACGAGCGCCTGCGGGCAGTCGCACTGAGCATGCCCTCGTAGCGCTCGGGGAAATTCATCGTCGTGAACGGCAGCGTGACGTCGACTGGCGTGATGCTTGCCGACGAGCCGCAGTCGACGATGTTCGCCGGTGAAACAGCGGAACCATCGCTGTTGGAGCCGTTGAGGGTCGTCTGATGCGAAGCGCTCGCGGGCAAAGCCCGTGACGCGCACCACGTCGCCCACCGAAACGCCGTTGTCCGTGTTGCCTGTGAATACGAAGATGCCGTCGGAGGTGGCTGCGTCAGTCGTCGCCAGTGGCGTCCTGCATGTAGAACCCCTGGACGCCGGAGGCGATGGGGCCCTCGAAGTCGCCGACGACAACGCCCTGCGTGGTCACGTTGCCGGTAATTGCCGCCGACGCGCCACTGCCCTGGATCGAGTAGATGTGCGTGTACGACAGGGTGCAGACGTTGCCCTCGGTTTGGAAGCTGAAGACCTTGTTCCGCGGCCATGTTGTCGGGCGGATCGTTCGTGTCCTGATCGGTTACGTTCGCCGCGAAGACGGTGACCGTGCACGTCTCCAGCTGTGCGAAGTCCGAGTCGGGGTTTAGCGTAAAGCTGGTCGAGCTGCCCGAGACGGTGGCGGTGTGATTGCCGCTTGTCGAGCAGGTGATGTCATACCAAGCGCCGCTCACGTCGACCGGCTCGGAGAACGTCAGGTCGACGTTCGCACCAACCAGGACGCCCGTCGCGCCGTCCAGCGGCGAGGTCGTCGTGATTGATGGCGCGGCGTCCACATCCAGCGGGGTGAGGCTGAAGTCGTCGGCTGCCAGGCCGTCGTCAGCTCCCGAGATGTCGAAGTCGGTCCAGCGGATCCAGAAAGTCGCGCCATTTGCTATCGACAGTCCGTTGATGGTTGAGCTGATGGCGGTCCTGAACCCGGGGTCGTTGCCGTCATGCGGATTCGCGGCCGAGCTGATGACCGTGCTCGAGTAGTCCAATGTGTCGTAGTTGGTCCAGATGCCCGTCGCAAGGCTCGTTGCGTCGGTGCTGAGCTGGAAATCCATTCGGTCGGCAGCGCCTCGAGTGGTCACGCCCGATCGCCACATCTCTCCCTTGTACGCGATCTGCAGGGCTCCGACCGTCAGACCCGTGTTGTTGGTGAACGACGCACCGATGACCGGGATGAGCGTCCCGCTGCGCAGTCCGCCAAAGGCGCGATCGGTGCTGGCGCTGGTGCCGTAGCTGTATGTGTCGCCAGTGCCGCTGAAGCCGTTGTCGGCGCCGTAGAGCTCGTTATCGCGGGCCCCACCACCGGTCTCCGTCAGCTCCCATCCGAGTGGCAAAACAGAGTTCGTACTGCTGCCCGCCACGTTGCCAAGCGTGTCGAAGTCCTGTGAGTACGGCGAGCCGATCGCCGTCAGTGACACCGATCCCGCGGCCGCCACGGGTGCCGCAAACGGAAGCGATGTGAGTACCACGAGTAAGCCGACCAGAACTGGCCAGCGGCGCGTGCCCCTGCGCAATGCCCTCTCCCTTCTATGCCGGACACTGGGGTCCGGTTCCCCCTGGGTTGCCGAGACTAGAGAAGGGCGGCACCGATAACGGCCCGTGTCTGGGCGGTTAGCGCTCGGTTAATTGGCCCCCTCCGGTCGCGTCGAGGCTAGCGACTGGGATTCGGCCGCTGCTATCCCAAAACGCAGGTCGAAACTGATCAGCGGCGGGGCGTGACCAGGGCGATGAGCCAGCGCACGATGACGGCGCCCACGAAGGCCACGACGAGAGCCGCGATCCACTCGGAGACCTGCCCGGCGTGGAAGAACTGCTGCGCGATGAAGCCACCGAGCAGGCCGCCCAGGATCCCGATCAGCACGTTGGCCAGGCAGCCGCCGGCGGTCCGGTCGCGCACGACCAGTCCGGACAGGGCGCCGGCCAGGAAGCCGATGATGAGCCAGCCGATGATCCCGAGCTCGGGCATGCAGTACTCCTCCGCAGGTCGATTTGTAACGATGCTAGCGGCATCGAACGGCGCCGGCCGGTGCTAGGATTTCGAGCCAGAGAACGGTCGCGCCGCATTGGACCGAAGCCGGGCCCGGCTTACACGTTCTCGGGAGGTTGTATGGCCACGGTTACGTTCGACCACGTCTGGAAGAAATACGGCGACGTGGTTGCCGTGAAGGACCTCAACCTCGACGTCCAGGACGAAGAGTTCCTGGTCCTGGTCGGCCCGTCGGGATGCGGCAAGACGACCGCGCTGCGCATGGTTGCCGGCCTCGAGGACATCACCGAGGGCGAGCTGCGCATCGGCGACCGAGTGGTCAACAGCCTGGCGCCCAAGGATCGCGACGTCGCGATGGTCTTCCAGAGCTACGCGCTGTATCCGCACATGACCGTCTACGACAACCTGGCCTTCGGGCTGAAGCTGCGCAAGATCCCCAAGGCAGAGATCGACAAGCGCGTCCGGGAAGGCGGCCGGCATCCATCGAGCTGACCAACCTGCTCGACCGCAAGCCCAAGCAGCTGTCAGGCGGCCAGCGACAGCGCGTCGCCCTGGGCCGCGCGATCGTGCGCGAGCCGGCCGTGTTCCTGATGGACGAGCCGCTGTCCAACCTCGATGCCAAGCTCCGCGTGCAGACGCGAGCCGAGATCGCGCGCCTGCACCAGCGCCTTCGCACCACGGTCATCTACGTGACCCACGACCAGGTCGAGGCAATGACGATGGGCGACCGCATCGCCGTCATGAACTTCGGCGTCCTGCAGCAGGTCGGCCCGCCCCAGGATCTCTACGAGCGGCCGGTCAACAAGTTCGTTGCCGGCTTCATCGGCAGCCCGGCGATGAACTTCATCAACGTGAAGCAGGACAAGAGCAACGGCAAGACTCATGCTCAAGAACGAGAACCTCGAGCTACCCGTGCCACGGCGGCTCAAGTCGGTATCGTTGAGGGGGTCACGGGCGAGCTGACGGCCGGTATCCGGCCCGAGCATTTTGAGATCGCCACCGGCCAGGTGTCCGAGAATGGGCGCCACGGTCCGCGCCACGACCGATGTTGTGGAGTTCCTCGGCAACGAGGAGCTGCTGCACGTCCGAGTCGGCGACGCACGACCTCGTTGCCATCGTGGATGCGTCACATCGCGTCAAGCCGGGTGACGTGCTCGAGCTGTTGGTGCCGCTCGAGAAGCTGCACCTGTTCGACGTCGAGGAGGGCAAGTCGCTCAACTAGGCGCCACGCATGGAGCGCGCACAGGGCGCCGCGCCAAGGTCAGCCGGCGGCCGGCGCCGGCGCCACCTCCATGGTCATCTTCTCGCTCGAAGATCGTTCGACCTGCCGTCCGCCGGTCCGCTTGGCCGCGTACATCGCCGCATCGGCCGCCTGCAGGAGCTGGGCTGAAGTCCGCCCGTCGCTCGGATAGACGGCCAGGCCGGCGCTGGCGCCGACCTTGACCATCGTGCCGTCGCTCATCTGTGTGCTGGCGCTGCAGGATGCCCGAGACAACGCGTCGGGCGACCAGCTCGGCGTGCTCGATGGGCGTGTCGGGCATCAGGACCACGAACTCGTCGCCGCCGTAGCGGGCAACCATGTCGGTCGATCGGACGTGGTCCTTGATGGTCGTCGCGATGCTGTGGAGCACGCGATCGCCGTCGGCGTGACCAAATCGATCGTTGACCGGCTTGAACTTGTCGAGGTCCAGCATCAGCACGCCCAGCGGACTGTGGCTGCGTGCGGAGCGAGCCACCTCCTGGCGCAATCGGTCCTGCAGGTAACGGTGGTTGTGGACGTCCGTCACGAGGTCCATGTCGGCCGCGCTGCGCAGCTGCTGGACCAGGCGGACCTTCTCGAGTCCGGTGGCCGCCAGGCTGGCCATCGCCTGCGCGGCGTGCATCTCGGACGCGTCCAGGTGGCGCGGCTCGGCGAACGAGTAGAGCTCAACGAGGCCCATCGTCCGGCCACCTGCCTGCAGCGGCAGGATCACCAGCGTTTTGCCACCGGCGTCTCGTAGCTGGATCGCCTCCGGCGTCATCCCGCCGCTCTCGGCGTGAATGACGACCGGACTGCCGTCGCGCAGGACGTCCCGTCGAACGGGTGACTCGGCCACGTCGATGCGCTGCTCCGGCGCCAACGACGCCGTCGCGCCACAGCTCGCGCAGGACGGTCGAGCCCTCGTCCCACCGCGAAACGACCGCGCCCTCGGTACGCGTCGAGCGGCGCAGCCAGTCAGCGAGATGGCGGCTCAGCTCGGCCTCGTCGGAGGCGGCACTGGCCGCGGCACTGACCTCGAGCAGCGCGCCCAGCTCGTGGACCAGCTGATCTCGTCCCGAGAGGAGCCGCGCGTTCTCGATCGCCACGGCGGCCTGGTCCGAAAGGATCTGCAGCAGCCGCAGGTCGTCGTCGTCGAACTGCTGGGCGCCCTTGGCGATGAGGCAGATCACCCCGGTGACGCGGCTCTCGAAATGGAGCGGCACGGCCAGCATCGAGTGCTTGCCCGGACGGCCGGGGCCAAGGTTCGACAGTTCCGAGGCAAGGACCGGCACCCCGCCGAGCGCGGCGCGTTTGACGGAGTCGCCGGCGAGCCCGCTCCGCGGCAGCGGCAACACCTCGCCGGTCCGTCCCTTCGTGCCGGCAGCAGCGGCCAGCTGGAGCGCGCCGTCACTGCCCGTCACGAGGACCTGCGCCTCGTCGTAGTCGATGACCTCGTGCGTCTCGCTGCAGACCGTCGCGGCAACCTCCTCGATCGAGGCGAGACGCGTCAGCCGCGCGGCGATTCGCTGGATGGCCTCCAGCTGGCGTGTCCAGCCACTTCCCCGCGTCTGGCTCGCGACGACCTCGCCGGCCTCGCCCAGGCGACGCAGGTAGAGCCTGGCCAACGTTCCGTCCTGTTGCGTGAAGTCGCTGCCCGTGCGGCGTTTGAGAACAACGAAGCCGGGCGTGGATCCGGGCAGGCTCATGATCAGGGTGCGCCGATCGGCCTCGCCGGACCTGCCGAGCAAACGGTGGATCAGGCCGGGTGAGCCTGCTTTTGCCTGGCCTACGGACGCGGCGAGCT
>CAVTQU010000009.1:0-33597 GCA_963736895.1 uncultured Chloroflexia bacterium | reverse complement strand
ACTTCACCGATTCCGCCCATGTCGCAGAGTTGCACTCGCGGCTGATGCGCGAGGCCCAGTCGGCCGGCGTCCTCTCGCATCCCAACATCATTACCATTTTCGACGTCGGCGAAGAAGCTGGCTTGGCCTACTTTGCCATGGAGCTGGTGGAAGGCGCGACGCTCGAACACATCGTCGAAGGTGAGCAGCGTCTGGACGAATCCGCCATTGTCAGCATTGCACGGCAAACGGCCGATGCGCTTGGCTTTGCGCATCAACACGGAATCGTGCATCGCGACATTAAGCCCGCCAACATCATGCTCACGCAGGACGGTCGCGTCAAAGTGGCCGATTTCGGTATTGCCAAGGTCGGATCCACCAAAATGACCCAGACCGGCATGTTGCTGGGATCACCCAGCTACATGGCCCCGGAACACTTTCTCGGCCAGCCGTTGGACGGACGTTCCGATATCTTCGCTCTCGGCATTCTGCTCTACGAACTCATCACGGGCCAGCCTCCCTTCGCGGCAGAGAACTCTGGGAACGCTCAGCTATAAGATCGTTCATGAAGACCCTCTACCCCCAATCAAGCTCAAACCGGGCATGAACCCGAGGTTGAATGCTTTGGTCGTCAAAGCCCTGGCGCGCGATCCAGCCGCCCGCTTTCAGACAGCGGAGGAGATGTGTGCGGCGTTGGACGCCTTGGACATCCCGCGCGTAGGAACCAAGACCGAACGGATCGAGCCCGCTGCTTGTCAGAACGGTCGCTGTGCCTGTGCCTCCCAAAAAGCGCCGGCGAGTGGGCCTTTGGTTCTTGGTCTTTTTGCTGCTGCTCATCGGTGCCACTGCCGGAGTGGCAATTCTCTATCCCGAAGAGTTTAAGCAGACGTACCATCTGCGCAAAGGAAAAGCTGAAGCCGTGGATTGATCGTGTCAAGCGGACTGCTTTAGGTCCAGCAGCCTGAGTCTCAAACGCCCGCACCGGAAACTCCGGCAGAACCGCCGCCGAAGGCCAGTGAAACCGCCAGCAGTGCGACAGAGGAAGCCAAGCCTGTGGAGACTCCGCCAAAGTCTGAGGAAACTCCAATGGAGCAGCCGGCGGCGCCGTCCGCGACGACTGATGAGCCTCCCTCGGTCGCTAAACCTGAAGGGGCGCTGTCGAGTCCGAAGGCGACACCACCGTCAGCCACTATCCCCAATATGGCTCCAGTACCGGCCAATGCTGCCGCAACGGTGCCCGGCATCATTCAGGTGACGTCCACTCCTTCGGGTGCCGAGATCATTTTTGACGATCGGCAGAACGGCTCCTGGACGACGCCCTATACATTTCAGAATGTTTCCAAGGGACGCCACACGCTTGAGGTCAGGAAGTCAGGTTACGTCCCTGAACGGCGCATCGTGGTGCTGTTGGGCAATGAAAGCCAACGGGTGAGCGTGGTGCTCACCATGGCGGCGGGCATGCTGAAAGTGAGCACAGTGCCCGGAGGAGCCAGCATCTATGTCGATGGTGAGTTGAAGCGTGAAGTGACACCGGCCAACTTGAAGATTCCCGCAGGAACGCGACGCATTCTGCTGCGGAAAGAAGGCTACAAGACGTCGAGCAGGTCATCGAGATCGAAGATAATTCCATCACCACACTGAATCAGCAGTTGGCGCCGACACCGTAGAGTGCGCTGCTTCTCAAGCGCACCAGATCTCTGAGCGACACGGTGCACCAAGTGCGATGCACCCACTGCCACTCCCCCATGGCTTGATCGATAAACACGAGCTACAAATGCCAACGGCAATGCCCCTACTGCTTCGGCGCGACTGCCCTTAATACCGGATAGAACTGCGTAAACACGTTGTCGGTTGCGGCCTTCTGATCGTGGCAAGACCAGCAGCGATTCTTTGGGAAAGGCTGTGCTTTGCTGACCGGCTTCCCATCTTGGCCCTCAAAGCTGAAGTACGCCCACTCTTCCGCGAAGCGCTTGCTGTCTTTCACAGTTGCCTCCAGCGCCACAAACTCATTCTGGTATGACCCCTGTAATCTTGGCTCTTTCTTCACACCGGCACTCGCCAGTTCCAAAACCAGGATGGTGCCATCGGGAAACTTGCCCGTGCTGGCAAATGCCTTGTAGCTGGATGGATTGATGTAGACGTTGTGGTAGAGCCCAAGATCGGCTGAGGGCTTGTCGGCGCCATCCGGATTCTCTTTGTAGCTGAGGCCCAAGGAGCTGCCCACAAAAATCCATTCACGGTAACCCTCCGGTCTCAGTAGAGTATCTTTTCCTTCAAATCGAGCGGGTGACGCATTTTCTGCGTGGAACCAACTGGCGCAGGCAAAGGCAACCACCAAGGCAAAACAGAAAGCACGTGCTGCACGTTTCATAGCGCGATCTCCTGACAAGCTCGTCGAGCAGGCGTTCCAAAATCGGTGTGCTATACTACCACCGTTTCAGGCAGTCGTTCATCTTCAGCGGATTCGAGGTGCATCATGGAGAAGGAAGAAAGTGGGTTCAAGGTGGCCGACCGCCGCCTGTTTACCGCAGACGGCGATCTGCGCGATACCGAACCAAGCGAACCGGCAGCGCGTGACGCAGGCATACCCACTTTGGGTGCATCGCCTGCAGTGGCCTCGCAAGCTGAAGAAGACATGCCCATGACCTTTGAGGCTCTGATCTTCTCGCTCAGCACCACCGCCCTGCTTCAATTGGGAATGGCTCCTCATCCCGAAACTGGAAAGCAGGAAATGGACTTGCCGGGCGCAAAGCAAACCATCGACATCCTTGAAATGCTTCAACAAAAGACACGCGGCAACCTGACAGCCGACGAAGGACAACTGCTGGAAGAATGCCTCTACGACCTGAAGATGACCTATGTCAAAGCTCTTCAGGCCGCCAAGCGTTAGTGCCCGCGCAGCCTTCCCGCTCACCGATGAAGATTCTGCACGATTCACGGCACTTCCCTTCCTCGCAACGAAGTTCGGTCACCATAGGAAATTTTGACGGGCTCCATCTCGGCCACCGGCGCATTCTGGTAGATCTCGTCAGAACCGCGGCAGCGTCAGGCACTGCTTCCGTGGTGATGACGTTTTCGCCGCATCCCTTACAGGTCCTGCATCCCGGCAAGGCTCCCAAACTCATCATCCCAACCGAAGACAAGATCGCGCGGATCGAGTCGCTGGGCGTTGACTATCTGCTGCTCGTGAAGTTTGACGAAGAGCTTTCCCGGCTCAGCGGTGAGCGATTCATCCGTGAGATTCTGGTCGGCTCACTGCGGGTTCAACACGTTTTCGTGGGACACAACTTTGTGTTTGGCCATAAACGCTCAGGCAATGTTGCTCTACTTGAAGCGCTGGAGCGGGAGTTCGACTATACCGTTCACGTCATCCCGCCTGTCGCAGTGCGTGGCAGCCGCGTGAGCAGCACCGGGATTCGCGATCTGATTCGTTCGGGTCGAATCAGCCAGGCCAATCGGCTCCTTGGACGCTATTACAGCGCTTCAGGGCCGGGTGGTTCCCGGCCAGGGCTTGGGAAGAACTGTTCTCTTTCCTACGCTGAATCTCGAAGCTCAGAACGAAATCCTGCCTGGAAATGGTGTCTACGTCACCCTGGCCACTTTTCGAGGGCAAGAGCCACACAGCAGTGACCAACGTCGGCACGCGACCGACCGTTTCCGGAACTGGTTTGTCGGTCGAGACCCATCTTCTGGAACATACACCCAGAGGCACCACCCTCCACGTCTGGAACTGCAAGTTTCTGCACCGCCTCCGCAACGAACACAAATTCCCGTCCGTGGACGAACTGAAGAAGCAGATCGCTAAAGATATTCAGCGCACGCAAGCGTTTCTTTGGATTGTTCAGGAGGTTACGGCAGAACCTGCAGCAGTCTGGCTTGGACAACATCGGTTGAGGTTGAGCACCTGGCAGTACCACAACTGCAGAGAGATCCTGGCTGCACGGCGTGACATGAGAAAGAAAATGATGGGCAAGTCCCCTCTTGGGGGGAAAGGCCGACAGGCCTTGGGGTAGGTATTGACTTTGCGCGACTCCAAACCGCTCCGTGTCCAGCGCCTTCGTTTTTGGTGCCGTCTTCAAGTTATTTCTTCAAGCTGACACAAACCAGGTTGTTGTCGTTTCTCACGTACAGACGTCCTTGCGCCAGAGCGGGATAGGCGCGGACAGTACCCGGAATGATCTGGGCCTTGGCCACAGGCTGGAATGCCTTCGGAGTTGCCGGCGCAACCAGCAGTTCCCCGCTTTCCTTCAGCACCAGCAGATGCTCGCCTGCCAACGTGAGCGTTCCTGCTCCAAACGACTCAACGCTCCACATCACCTTGCCGGTTTGCAACTGCACGCAGCGCAAGCTCGGTCCCTGCTCCTGGCGGCCATGATAACCGTACAGGTAATCGTTGTGAGCGACGCTGCTGGCATAGTGATTCGAGAGCACTTCGTCCGACGACCACACCTTCTTGACGGCAGAACCCGTCAACCTGCAGCAACGCCGCCCCGGTCTGATAGCTGGCAGAAATGAAGACCAGTTCCCCGACCACGAGCGGCGTTGCCGCGTTCACAGACGCTTGCATGCGGGCCCGCCAGGGGAATTCGAACCGGATGTTTCCGCCAGCCGGGTCTACGCCTATGAGTCCACTCCGCGTGAAACAGAACACGGTTCGCAGAGCCGCCCACCGTTGCCGCCACCGGCGAGGAGTAGCTGGCTTCGTCACGCGACACCGCCCACATCACCTTGCCGGTGTCCCGGTCAAAAGCCACCAGCCCGGAAGGTTTGGAGCCTCCAATATTGAGCAAGCACAACCCGGCCTTCGACAAGAGGAGAACAGGCAGCCCCGAAAAAACCTTTGCGAACGTCGAACTGCTGGTGGTATCGACAGCCCACAACTTCTTCCCGGTTGCAAAGTCGAGGCAATGAAGCATGCCCTCGGCCCCGAACGTGTAGACCCGTCCTGCCGAAATCGAAGGCGTCGAACGCGGACCTTCGTCAAAGCCGAAATCATCGCGGTAGCGCGTTGGGTAGTCAAAACGCCAGATTTCCTTACCGGTCGCCGCATCGAGACACTCGACGGTCTCCTTGTCACCCACGCGATGGAACAGAATCAGTTTGCCATCCGCGACAACCGGTCCGCTGAAGCCCTGCCCGATTGCTTTCTTCCAGACAACCGGCGGACCCGCCTTCGGGAAGCACAGTGGTGATGTCAGTAGCCGGCATACTTGCCGTTCCGCGTTGGCCCCAGAAACTGCGGCCAGTCCTGCGCATGTGCGACTGAAGCTGGCCGGACCAGGTGAACAAAGAAGAATGATGGCGAGAATTAGAGTTGCGCAAAGTATTCTGTAGTCCGCCGACGTGAGGAGGCGGTGAATCTCCGAGTCCACAGGTGAAAACGCGCGCGAAGCGCACGTTCAGCATGTGGAGCGTCCGCTCAGCACCGATTCGCCGACTGCTCACCGAACCACTTACTTCGTAACCGTTGGTTTGACGCCTACCGGCTTAAGGCCGTGATAGGGCGCATCCAACTTGAACGTTCCTTTCCAAGGATCTGGCACCGGCAGCCCCAAGCTCCAATGAATGCCATTGATCACCAGCCGCTGCACAGCCTCCACCTTGAAGTCTTCCGGGTGCCCAAGAGTGGTGAAGAACACTCGCCCTCCAAACTTGTTCTTCCAGGTCCAGGCTACCGGATTCTCCTGGGCAGGCTTGTTCGGATTGACGGCTTTGCCTTGCAGTAGCCATACCGCATCTGCCGGTGGCCAATTGGGTCTCACCTGGTAAAGCCACGAGCGGACGTGAAAAGGGCCGGTCACGCCCTGCAGCACTGGATGCCCGGCTGCAGCAGGAACAATCGATACATCGGTACTGGATTCATGACCGTAGTGGGTGTGACCTTCCTTGCCCCACCCCGGCGGAGTGCCAAAAGCCTCAGCGCCAAAGGCATTCCATTGCTCCAATTCATGGCCTTTGGGGTAGTTGAAAGAGTGCGAACTCGTACGAAACCCCATCACAGGTCTGCCGGAGTCGAGGTAAGCCCGGATGTGCGCCACCTGCGAGGCGGGAAGTTGCCGCCAGCGCAGAAAGAACACAGCCAGGTCTGCTTTTGCCAGAGCTTCCAGACCAGGAATGTCAGTCTCGGAATCCTGATCCGGATAAGCCTTCAGCACCGTCGCTTTCATGCCGTAGTTCTTTTCCAGCTCGCGAGCGAGAAGCGGCATGGTCTCTTCCCCGCTGTACTCATGATCGCCCGTGACGAAAACCACATGGGGTGTGGAACTGGAAAGCGTGACGCCGAGTGGTGGAGCACTGCAACCGTCAGGGAAATCAGCTGGGTCAGCATGGATCTTGAGTCTTCATAGCCACCTCCGAATGGCGTCCAGATTGACGCATCCCTGCATCACTTGTCCCAGATCTCTTGCCGCCAAAGCGAATCCCGGACATGCTGGCATGTCTGGACGCTCAAGAGTTCGACGTCATCGCTGACCGTCCCATGCAAGCTTCCTGCATCTGTCACCTTGACTGTCACCTGTAACCTAATCACTCGCCCTCAAGTCATAGCACAGAAGTCGCGTCGGCTCGCCGTTCAGCAGCCCCCGCGAGTTCTGACAAACATAGAGCAGGCCGTGACTCAGCACCGGCAATGTCCAGCTCTCGCGTGCGGCAAACAGCCATGTCCGCGCGATTTCCCGATATCCCTTCGGAGTGAGCTCCAGCCGGAGCAGATGGCCCAGTTCTCCCAGACAAAAAAAGCCTCCGTCGGCCCACAGCAACGAACCACGAAACGTTCCCAATGTTTGTTTTTGTTCAGATCCATTGCGTCGAATCGTTTCCTCCCACTCCGGAGAAACGCGCCACATGGTTTTGCCCGCTGGCCAGCTCGACGCAGGCCAACGCCGCATCGGGTTCGTTGCGCCCGTCAAAGCCATACAGATAACCATCGCGATGAATAGGAGTATTGAAATGCAGCCCGAACTCTGGCGTTGTCCAAGCCACTTTGTGGCTCCCGTCGGGCAATCAAATCCAGCAGGGCTCCGCCCGTCTTGTAGCTTGCCGAAACAAAGACTTGATTGCCAATCGCCACCGGGCAGGAAGCGTTCACCGACTCGTAACTGCGACTTCGCCAGGGAAATTGAAAGTCGATCGCACCCGTCACGGGATCGATACTCAGCAAACCTCCGGTTGGCGGTTGGCTCTCGCCGCCGGCAAACACCAGCAAACGCCGCTTGCCATGCAACACGGCTGGCACTGGTGAAGCATAGCTGGCCCCCCAAAGATCGCCCGCACCCCACAACATCTTCCCGGTGCGCTTGTCGAACGCTGCCACGCAAGGCCCGCCTGGAGCGCCCACATTAACGATGAGGGCGTCCCCTTCGATCAGCGGCGTCGAGGCGACTCCAAAGAAGTCCTGCGGCACCTTAAACTCGCCAGCGATGTCGCGCTTCCAATACAGCTGCCCTGTCTCAAGTTTCAGGCAATGCAGTTTGCCTTCAGCGCCGATCGTGTAGACGCGATCTCCATCAATTACGGGGCTTGCCCGCGGACCGTTGTTGTATCCATAACGATCCGAGAACTGGGTTGGGTAGCTGAACTTCCAGTAGCGAGCCCCGGTTTCGGAGTGCAGACATTCCACAATCTCCTCGTTCCCGACCCTGTGCAGATACACGAGCCGTTCGCCTGCAACGGCGGGTGAACTGTAGCCGGTCCCCTTGCGCATTTCCCAAAGAAGCGTCGGGCCGCTTGCCGGCCAGCTCTTCAGCAGCTTGGTTTCCGAAGAAACAGCATTGTGAGTCGGACCCAAAAACGACTTCCAATCATGGGTCACTGCACCTCGCGGCAAGGGCTTGGGCTTGGCGTGAACCTTCACATCCGGGTGCGGCGACAGTTGTGGGTGGTTGGATCGGAGAGAGTTTCTCAACGCGAGGCGGGGCAGGATCGGCAAAACCTCGCGCCTTTCCCTTAGACGTGGTTTGCTGGGGAGCAGCCACAGTGCAGGTGAGCGCCAATACAAAACACAAGACACACAGAAAGAAGTAACGCAGATAGCGTCGCAGAATCAATTCTCGCAGCAAGGCCTGGAGTTCGCAGAACAATGATGCTTGGCGGCGCTCATTCTAATGGGCAAGGCAGGAAAAACAAAGAATCAACTCGCAGACCAAACTGTAGTGACCTGGCACCCGATTGATGAGGCGTGCACAAACTCGGGCAGAACGGGAGGCGCGTCATGGATCGCAGCCGATGCGACTCGCCGTTCACATAACGAAAGCGATCTACCAAGGAGGAAACTCGTAGCCTTGAGATGGACAATCGGATCAGGTGTCGGAAGGCGATTGCACTTAGCTGAACTGTTCGATGTAGCCTTGGAACAGTCTTTCGGCGCAATCCGGGCAGAGGCCGTGGGTAAAATCAGCTTCAGAGTGCAGGTGGATATAGGTTTCCAATTGCGTGCTGCGGCACCGACATCCGCCACGTCACGGCGATCTGCGACGCCTGCCTGGACTAGAGGCGCACGAAGCCGGTCGCCTCGCTCGGCGAGTGGTGCTCGACCGGGACGGCGTTCGTTGCCGTCGATAGCCGTAGGCGGCGAATGTCCCACGCCCCCGCCCGAGCGCGGCCATCGGCGTCCGCACGGCATGGCGCATCGGCCGGCACGCCTGACTCACCGCCGGGGTGCGCCCCGCAAGATTGGTGCCTGACCCCGATTTTGCACGCCACTATCGTGCGGGCGTGGGGCGTGCCCTCGTACGGATCAGCCGCGCCGCCGCCAAGCGGCGGTGGGCCTTCGTGCTCGTCTGGGTGGGGCTCCTGGTCCTCGCACTGCCCTTCGCCGGCCGGGCCCAGTCCAAGCTCTCGAACGGTGGCTTCGAGGTTCCCGGGGCCGAGTCCGAGCGGAACCTCGCCTACTTCGATCACCTGCCGCGCTACGGCGCTCAGCCGTTCACGCTACTCGTCTCGGCCCCCACTCCGGAGGCTGCGGCCGCGCGGCTCGAAGCCGTGCACCGCGAGGCGCTTGCAGTCGACGGCCGCATCCGCTTCACCACCGCCCCGACATCCTCGGCGGACGGGCGCACCCGCGCGGTCACCGGCTACGCGTCGGTCTCGCAGAACGAGGCACTCGCGATCAGCCGGCGCCTGGCCGACCGCGTCCAGGTGACCGACAGCTCGACGCGGGTCTACGTCCTCGGCGCGCCTGCCCTCTACGCCTCGTTCCAGCGGATCATCGAGTCTGACCTGGCGCGCGCCGAGACCCTGACGGCGCCGTTCATCGCGATCGTCCTCATCGCTCTCTTCGGCGCGCTCGTCGCTGCGACCCTGCCGCTCGCGCTCGCGATCGTCTCGGTCGTCATCACCTTCGGCGCGGTCTTCTTCGTCGCCTCCGCGACCGAGATGTCGGTCTTCGTGACGACGATGGTGTCGATGATCGGGATCGGCGTCGCCGTCGACTACTCGATGTTCGTGCTCGCCCGGTTCCGGGAGGAGCTCGAGGCCGGCGCCTCACCCGACACCGCGGTCGACACCGCGATGCGGACGTCGGGCACAGCCGTCGTCTTCTCCGGCCTCACGGTCGTCCTCGCCCTGCTGGCGCTGTGGCTCGTGCCGGTGCGAGCCGTCCAGTCGATGGCCGCCGGGGCCATGGTGGTCGTGACGGTCGCCGTCCTGGCGTCCTCCACGCTGCTCCCCGCCCTCCTGCACCTGCTCGGGCGGCGCGTCGACCGCGGCCGGATCCGACGGCGCTCACGGCAGGAGCGGGACCGGCGAGGCGAGTTCTGGACCGCCTGGGTCGGGCGGATCATGCGCCGCCCGCTCCTCTGGTTCTGCGCGTCGGCGGGCCTTCTGATCGTGCTCACGCTGCCCGCGATCTCGCTCGCGACCGACAACCGCACGCTCGAGCAGATGCCGCGGTCGTCGCCGATCGTCGCCGGGAACGACATCCTGTCGTCGCAGATCACCGGGCCGGGGCAGGGCGAGGCCGGGGCGATCTCGATCCTCGTCCGCCCGATCACCGGCGACGCCTCCGCGCTCGCCGCCGACGTCCGCCGCGTCGCCGCGCAGGTCGCACGCGACCCGCTCGTCCAGGGCACCAAGATCCGGCGGCTCGGAAACGCGCTCACCATCCAGGCGCTGATCCGCGTCGACCCGGAGTCGGAGCTGGCCGAGAACACTATCGTCCCGCGCCTGCGGAGGATGATCCACGCCGACCCGATCGAGCGTGAGGCGACCGTCGACGTGGGCGGCGTCTCGGCGTTCAACTACGACCTGAACCAGGAGGTCGGCTCCGACCTGTGGATGGTGATCGCCGCGGTCGTCGTGCTCGCCTACGCCGTGCTGCTCGTGCTCCTGCGATCGGTGCTCCTGCCGCTCAAGGCGGTGGTGATGAACCTGCTCTCGGTCGGAGCGGCGTACGGCGTGATCGTCGCGATCTTCCAGTGGGGCTGGCTCGACTTCACCGGCTTTCACCACCTCGGTCACCTGAACACCATCAACCCGTCGCTCATCCTCGCGATCACGTTCGGGCTCTCGATGGACTACGAGGTGTTCCTGCTCACGCGCATCCGCGAGCGGTACGACCTGCACGGCTCGAACGAGCGGGCCGTGGCCGAGGGCATCGCGTCCTCCGCCAGGATCATCACGTCGGCGGCGGCGATCATGGTCGTCGTGTTCGGGTCGTTCGCGCTGACCGGCGTGCCCACGATCAAGGAGGTGGGCGTCGGGCTGGCATCGGCGATCGCGATCGACGCGACGATCACGCGGCTCGTCCTGGTGCCCGCCACGATGCGGCTTCTGGGCGACTGGAACTGGTGGCTTCCCGGCTGGCTCGACCGCCGCCTCCCTCAGATGGCGCACGAGGCCCCGGCGGCCGGCGACTGAGGCGGGCTGCCAGCTCACCGGATCAATGATCGAAATCACCAATCAGTCAACTCACCGCGGCCGCAGGGTCGGACGCATCGCCGGCGCTACCCCGGAGCGTGTTAGAGTCGAGCCGACCATGTTGTAGGTCGCGCTCTCAAGGGATTGGGTTTTCGGCTCAGGGAGGAGCCTCGCGTCCAGATAGGAGGGTGCGATGCGCTCGCTCGCCTGCACGACGACCCGCCCGGCCCGTGTTCGCTTTAGTTGGCCAAGCGGCGCTCTTACGGACCGCACTTCCGACGTCGTAACCGTCGCGTTCGGCGAGTACGCAGAAGGTTGGGCAGTACATCAGTGCGAACTGGCGCGCGCGGGTCTGGTTCGTGCAAACACCGTGTGTCGGTTCGAGTCGGCACTCGCCGCTCACCTGATTCCATTCTTCGGCGGCTACCCCTTAGACGCGATCACTCGTGAGCGGTGCGAAGCGTTTCGGACGACTTTGTTTGTCTCCCGCCAACTAGCACCCCGCACCATCAACGGCGTCATCGCCGTCTTGCGGCTGATCCTCCGCCGAGCCATCCAAGATGGTGCGATGTCGGCACCCGATCCTACTGCCGGCATCCGACCGTTATTTGCTGCGCCGCGTCGGATCGACTGCTTCACCCGGCCCGAGCTGGTTCGGCTTCTGAACGCAACACCACCTAGGTGGCGTGCAATCATTGGACTGGCGGGGCTTGCCGGACTGCGCCAAGGCGAAATCCTTGCGCTTCGCCATAGCGACGTCGACCTCGCGAGTCGCGTAATACATGTCCGTCGAAGCCTGCAACGCTCCCACCGGCTGCTTACACTCGAGCAGCGGCTTGGCCCTCCGAAATCACCCGCAGCGATACGTGACGTACCCGTCCGAACAGAGCTTCTGTCTGTCCTGGACGAGCACCTCGCCAACCATTGGCGGCCGAACACCTTCGACCTAGCTTTTGTCGGCCGGGGAGGCCACCCTCTCTATCCAGTGAACTTCCAACGCAGGGTGTATCGGCCCGCTCTGGCGGCCGCCGATCTGCGGCCGATCACCTTCCACCATCTTCGGGTCACGTTCATCACCCATTGCGCCGAGGCCGGCGTGCCGATCGCCACGATCGCGCGCTGGGTTGGACACACTCAGACCAAGACCACGGAACTCTACTGGCACGCAACCCCCACCGCCGAGGCGAGAGCCCTGCGGCTTCTGCACGCCTACGACGAAGCCTACAACGCCGACGATGGCGTGCATTCATGATGCGGTTCCGGGTCTCAGACACCGACCTTGTAGCCCTGGTTGGGAACGGCGGCGGTACGTGGCGGCACACCGCGCTGATCGCCGCTCTGACCCACGCCTACGGGTGCAATCCTCGATCGGCTCGACGGATTGTCGCCAGTGCCGTCGAGCGTGGCGTGATCGCACGAACCGGCTCCGCGTACGACACGGCAGAATGGCGTCCACGCCATGCTCGTCCTTGCCCCAACCTCAATCGCGAGACGCCTTTCGAGACGAAGCCAGCGCCCCCAATCCTCGCCGTCGTACACGATGCAACACAGCGCTACCGGCGCGTCGATCGACATGATCTCTTGACGCGTATGCAACGACGTGACTGGCGGTACGGCGACCTTATCGCAGCAATCTGTGAGTGGTACGGTTGTGCCGAAAGCACCGCCCGCCGGAATCTCTTCCTTGCACTCCAGTACAACTATATCGAGCGGTTGCCGTCCGGCTACCGTCTCACTCAACTCGCCGAAGCTCAACTCGAGATGTATGGGCGTCTGACGGGACTAGAAGGATTCCGATTCGCGAGGTATTGCAGCGGTCGTCCCGGGCTGCATCTCCGACATCTTGTTGAGTCGGGCGTCACGGACACCTACGGCCCTGGGTCCCGCTAATGCGCTAGGCCAAGATTGCCGCGTACCGCCAGGGAGCGCGGGGCACGGTTCGGTCGCACATTGCCGGGCGCGGCGGCCGAGCGATTGGCCGGCTGGCCGTTGCGAGAACGGGCGAGAGCCGCCGCGCGGATTCGAGCAATGCTTCGTGATTTGGCGTACAATCTGCGACGTTCGCGCCGGGCCGGGTTGCGACAGAAGGGGGAGCGCACCCGCTCGGTGCCTGGGCTATAGGCAAAGGAGGCAACATGCGTAGGCTTCTTCCTCCCGTGCTGGCGATGGTCGCTTGCTTGCTTGGCGGTGTCTCGCCGGCTGGGGCGGCGACCGACCAGTTCGTCTACAACAGCCTTCCCGCGAGCGGCGTCGTTTCGGTGCCGTCGGAGGGTGCTGAGGCCACACAGTTCAACCAGTTCGGGAACGAGGTGATCCTGACCAAGGCATCGACGGTCGCGAAGGTGTCGGTGACGATGGTCTCGTGGACCTGCGAGACCGGAACCTGGGACGCCGGTGACTGCGTTACGACAGGGACACCGACGTTCCCGACCCCGATCACTCTCACCATCTACAAGCACAGCATCGCTGACCATTCGACGGGCGAGGTACGACCCGGCGCGCAGATCGTCAAGGTCAAAAAGACGTTCAACATCAAGTTCCGGCCATCGTCTGATCCGAGCTGCCCGCTTGAGGGCGGCCAGCCGACGATGTTCCGGGGGTCGGATGGTCAGTGCCATCACGGGCTTGACCAGAACATCGTGTTCCACCTGCCGAAGAACACGAAGCTCCCGGCCGTCGTTGTCTGGGGCGTCTCCTACAACACCAGCACGAGCGGCCCAAGTCCGCTTGGCGGGTCGGGGCACCCCCAGGACTCTCTGAACGTCGGCCTCAGCGCGAAGGCGACAACGGGGCTCAACCGCGTCGAGCAGTCGATCTTCTGGGACACCCGCGTTGGTGGTAACACCTGCGGCGCACCGTTCGTCACGGGCGACTTCAACCGCGACGGACCATGCACCGGCTGGGCCGAGTCCGTCCCCGCCGCCAAGTTCACCATCCCTGCCTCGTAACATCTGTCTGACCGGGGCGGCTCGGGTTCGTTCGAGCCGCCCCAGCGAGCCGGCTGTGCCGTATTTGTGCCATGCCGCGGAAAACGCCTGCGAGCTACGAGTCAATCCAGACACGCATGGCTAGGCGGTTGTCGCCTACCCAGCGCGGATGATCGTGAGCTTCGGCGTGGGTTGCCGATGATCGGGCCGGCAGTGTCGGGCGCGATCCCCGGGGTCGGATCCCCTAGGCGCGGTGCTCGCGGCATTGGGCCGATGTGTTCCTTGACGGTGTAGTAATCGGTGATCTGCGGGTCGCGCGTCTTGGCCCACAACCCAGCGTTCTGCAGTCGCTCCGTCCAGTTCTCGCCAAGCGTGAGCATCGCATCGTTCGCGAACACCCGATCAGAAGCAGTGAAGGTCACGTACGTCGCACGCTGGCGCACAAGCTCGGTCGGTACCAGCGCAGCCGCCCGCACCCGGTATAGCGGGTCGAAGAGCACGAACATCACGGACTCGCAGTCCCACGACCGGAAGGCGGATACCTGACGCTGGCTGGCGTTTGCAGGATCGGTGACGACGCGCGCCTTAACCTGCACGCGCTGTGCGGGGGTATCGGCGACGGAGGCGCGCACGAGCACGTCCCAGCTCTTCTGCGCGTTGGTGGCCAGCTCGCCACCCATCGCGTCTGCAACCAGACGCTCGGCAAGATCGCCGGCAGGCGCGTTCGCCGTGCGTACGACGCCGCGCCGGCGCAGCTCGGCAAGCGCGCCGCCAGAGAGCGTGAGCAGCTCCGCGTTGGTGAGCGTTTCCAGGTTCATTGCGGGCGTATCGGCATGCGTGGGTCAGGACTCAAGAACCGTCGCAGGCGTTGCACCTATCACGGCGCGAGGAACGCGTGCACGACGGCCTCGTACCGCGCCGGATCGGACTGCCACGATGCGGCGTGTCCGGCAGCCGGGAACTCCACGAGCCGCACCCGCCTCGGCAGCCGCCTCGTGAGCTCACGGCTGTCGGCGATGGGTACGACGGCGTCTGCCGTGCCGCGACTGCCGCACCGCCGTTATCGCGATCTCACCTTCCGTCCACCCCGGCACCGCGCGCGCGCTGTCTACACGCCGTACTCGCTCTTGCGCACCACCGAGCACCTGTTGGGCGCTTCTGCCATGGGCGGCGCACGCCGCGCCCGAGGCATGTGGCGCGCCTTCAACCTCGTCTCAACCCCGCCCACCCGCTTCACACTCTCGCCGAGGCTTGGTGACCCGAGTCCGCTCTTGACCCGCTGCCCTTGCATCGTCGTGGCGCTCCCGATCGGGACGCTTGGTCGAACCCCTAGCACCGCGACGGCCCGTGGCTAGCCGGTTCGTTCGATCTGGACTGTGATCTGTTCGCTGCCGCGACGGAGCTCGCACCGCCAGCGTCGGCCGTATTCGGCGGCGCCTTCGCTGTCCTGGGTGTAGCCGTGGATTTCGAGCTCGAGGATCCGGCCGTGGTAGTCGTCCCACGCGGGCACAGACTCAGGGTGATCACGAAACTCGTGCTCGTCGGGGAGATCACCCTGGGTCGTGACGGCCCACATTCGGCGAATCATGCTCGCGGCCGGGCGCGGGGAGCATCCGGGGATCCACGTAAACCTCTGCGGCGATCTACGCCAAAACGGGGATGCGAACGGCCCGTCGGGGTCGCTAGCATCCCAGCCCTTCCACTCCTCATTTTGGCGGCTCTAGCCTCCCCAGGTCTCGTCGCCTAGAGGATGCCGCGTCTCGCTCCTGTGGTTGCCGCCACCGTCAGCGCTTTACATCACGGCTCGCGCGACGGATAAGGAGCGAGGCGCGGCGCATAACCCATCTCGGCGGTAGCCGTGAACCTCGAGGGTGTCCGCCTCACCCGAGTTGTGGCCCCCGAGGCCCATGGCTGACGAGCGTCGGGCCTCGGGGTGGCCGATGAACCGGCCGGGTTTCGACGGTCGGGCCGCCTTCCCGACTCAGGCCCTAGCTTCGCAGAAGTTGGGGGCTGCCGCGACTCGCCGGGTGACGACGCTGATGAGGTTGGTCATCGCCGGGTGGGTCTCGACGGCGTAGCCTCGCCCCACAGGGCTACCACCTTTAGGCCGTTCGCCGACAGCCGACGTCGAAAAAAGCTAGCGGTGACGGTCCGCTGGTCGCCTGACGGAGGCCGTCCGGCGCGTCAGCTTCGGCCGCCGCGTCTTCGCCGAGCCGTGTCGTCGTAGACCACCTTCACGACGCCGCTCGGAGCGTTGCCGTGGTGCTGCTCGGCTACGCGCTCGGCGGCCCTTCGCGTGGCGTAGGGGCCGATTCGGCTTTCCACGCCGTCCACAGTCCGCACGACGAACCAGTGGCGGTAGGGCACCTGCTCGCGCCTCCTCATGCACCGGACCCTTGATCATGCCCGCAAGCTGCTGAACGGAGCTTACCGACCCTCCGAATCTAGCGCTCGAACACTCTCCGGCTGGCGAGATGCGCCGACGCGGCTGTCGGCGCTTCCTGATGTTGAACCCGGCTTGCAGAATCTGTAAAGTCGATGTATTGCTCGGCGGGCGTTGTAGCCGACCGGGCTGGAGGGGCGGTCTGGCCGCCGCGACGTCTTCCGCGCTTGGGGGCGCGTGTGGGTGGCGGCTGGACTGCCCACACGTCATGCGTAGGGTCGGTCGGCAGGCGGTGAAAGCGAACGCTGCCCCTACCCGATCCACACAGTCGCATCGTCGATGCCGCCACACTCGTGGTAAGGCTCTACGCGACGGTTTGCCGGTTGTGTCATGGCCGGCGCAGCCAGGCGGGGTCAGGCACGGGATATCCGCGTTTCGGCAGCGACGCCAACGCTCCGCCGACTTCGAGCGGGTTGCTCGATGGTGCTATCGCCCGAGTGTCGTTGTTGCCGCCAGTCGAGGCACGTGGACTCGTTTCCGGCGAATCGTCGGACGAGTGCCGGCCGGAGCTCGTAGTGCCGCTCGTGCATGCCACGGCGCGAACCGTAGGATTGGCGCACGTCGCGGTCCGGCGAAGTGCCGAGATGAGCGGCGATATGGCCCACAGCAAGACAATCGCCTGCCAAATCCCGCCTGGGCAGGATACTCGTCGGGCGGTATAAGGTATGCGCCGGCCACTCGAATTCCACGACACCTACGAACCGGGCGTCGTACGCGCCGTAGGAGCTGACCGTTCGAGCAGGCGCCTCCGACGGGACTCCATCACCGCGTCGATCGCCCAGGCTCAGATCGCGGCCCCGGGGCTGTGCTGAATAGCGTCGGCCCCGCCTCGGCCGGCGTCGTTCCTAACCGGCGGGAGAGAATGCGAGACGGGGCCGACACGTGTCGCTCCCCCTTGGAGCTTGTCGCACGAACGAGATCGGCATCGTGTGGCCAAGACTAAAGAGTTGAGGGATGTCGGGGCGTAGCACTCGTCGTTGCCGACCAAGCGCGCAGCTGGCGCGCTGTGATCGGTCCGGTACGCCGGATACCTCAAGATGGGAACTTCCGACCTTCAGATCTTCCGGCCCAAGGGCGACAGTCGCTGGGCCTACCGGCCCACGCCGGAGCCGCATCGTTACGCGGAATACCGCAGCGCGCCGCTCGCGGATAACCGCGTAGGACGCATCGGCGTGCGTACACCGGTGCTACATCGGAGAACCGCCACATCAATCCTCCGAAGGACGCGATCCCGAATGTGCCATCCACGCACCCAGCACCACCATTACCAGCGCGACGACCACGCCCGTCCAACCGATCGGCCGGAAGTCCACCAGCGCTATGCAGTCATGCCCGGCCGCGCACGACGTCGACGGATCTTCGAGCGCCATTGGCAGGGTCGCCACCCCGAGAACGAGGCCGATCGCTAGCAAGACCACGCCGCCGACCACTGTCCCGGGGCTTTGGATCGACTGGTTGTCTGGGTTGTTGCTGTCTTGGGGTTCGACTTCGCTCATGCGACCAGTATCCTGGGTGTCGACGCGCATGGCGTCAGGGATTCCCCTCGGCACAGAGTCCTGGCCCGCACTCTCGGCGCGCGATTCTGGCGGGTAGAACCGCCGACGCTGGTCGGCTAGCGTCGCCGCATGTCGCGCCGCTCAGTCGCTACTGCGGATCTGCTCGAGCGGCCCGATACGCTGCTCACGTCGTCGCATCTCGCCGAGTTCGCCGAGGATTACCGGCGGCTCATCGCCGAGTCGACGTATGCCGATAACCGGGTGAGATGACAGGTCAGCCCGACACGCGCGCCGAGCTACCCGACGACGCTGAGCGGTTCTCGGTCGCCGGCTTCATGCGCGCCCGTCTCGGTGCCGTCGACAGCGTCTTTCCGCTCGTCGACGGACTCAAGCCGATCGACGGTCCGCACCGGCTCGCACCCGACCAGTGGCGCGCGACGTGGCGGCTGCTCGACGGCAGGACGATCGAGGTCGAAGCACGCAGCGTCGGCGGCGACTGGCAAGTCGTGCCCGTCGACGTGCTCGACGACCGAGACTGACCACCCCATCGGCCAACGTGGGCGGTGCCAGGGTTACCGAACCTCGGTCTACGGTTGGCGTGAAAGACGGTACGTTCGAGTTGTACGAGGGCGCCATGGCTGATGGGTGGTACGACGTCGGGCACGGCGGTGTATTCCGCCCGGGTCGGCCACCGGAGTTTTCCCGGAGCCTGGGTTAATCGCCAGGAACGCCACGATCAGCACGGCCGATCTCTTCAGCGGTAAGGCCGAGTTCTTCATGGTGGTGGCGTAGCATCGGCGTCGTGCGTCACGCCGCCTCACCGGAGTTTCGCGACCAGCTGGAAGGTGGCCTCGTCCGCCGCTGGTCGACCGCTTCGGACGTCGAGCGGATCGCTGCGCTGCTAGGCGCGACGCTGCGGCGGGCGCAGGACGAGATGCCGAACCCGCGCACGGTCACCGGAACTGCCTCGCCATGGATTCGGACTTCCCCTACATGGGCGTCAAGGACGCCAGCCGTCGTCGAAAACCCGGCGGACGGCGAGATGGTGGCCTGCGTCTTCTTCTGGCGCCACACCTGGAGCTTCGCCGGCATCCCGTTCGGCGTCACTCGCCCGGTGACATGTACGTCTCTTGGTACATGCCAGACGACGATCCGGCACTCATCGTCGAGGCGCTTCGGGGCGCTGGTCTGACGGTCAGTCGACCGCTCGATCCGAACAAGCGCATTCGCGTCACGACCGGCAATCCGGGGCGTTGGAGTGACCTCGAGAGCCAGGCCATCGACGCCGCCGTCGAGCGACTGGTGGACCTTCTTGACGACGGAGCGTCCGATCCCCGCGAAGCGGCGATACAAGCGATGCAGAGCCTTCCAGACGAACTTCTCAACCATCTCGATCCGGCGAGATTCATCCGTGTCATGGTCGACGAACATGAGGGCAAGGTGGACGCATGACCGGCGCCCCTGTCCGCTCAAACGGCCAGAACCAAGCTCACGCTACGGACAGTGCCCGAGATCACGGCCATCGGCTCGCCTGTGAAGCAAGCGGCTCGAGTCCTCCTCGACCTCAAACGGCGAAACCGTCCATCTGTGAGTTGGCCAGGTGAGCCGCGCCAGGTCGTCGCCGTTCGTGGTGGACGCGGTCGAGGAGTTCCTCCGCACCAAGCAGGCCCGCGAACCCAAGACATACGCGGCCTACCGAGGCGTCCTTCTCGGAAGCGAACGAGGCACCAAGCAGCCACTGGGAACGCCGCTAGCCGCCTACTTCCAGAATCGCCGCGTCCATACCCTGACAAGGGACGACGTGGCAGGCTGGTTCGCCCAGCGGGTCAGAGGTGGCGCGCAGGACACGAAGCACCGCGTGTCCAAGAACGCTCGGGCATTTCTGCGCTTCTGCCGCGAGCAGGGCTACACCGACCAAGACCTCGCCGGCTCAATCGACCCCTTCCGAGCAGGTCGGGGAAGAGTGAGTGGCTTGAATGGGACGACGTCCATCGACTGATCGACGCCATTCCCGAGTTCCGATTCAAGATGGCCGCGGCCTGGCTGTTCTACACCGGGTGTCGTGTCGGCGAGGCGATCAACGCCCAGCAGCGCGACGTCAGACTGATTCGAGAACGCGGGCTGTACCAGTGGTCGATCCCCGACACAAAGACCCACCTGCCTCGGAACGTCTGGCTGCCCGAGTCGCTCGCCCACTACGTGGAGCAAAGCCGGGCCACGAACAGTCCACGGGCCGACTGGCCGATCCTCTGGGACTGCGAGGGTCGTGGCTTCTCCCGCGTCGAGAACCCAGCCGCTTCCATCACTGCCAAGACGATCAACGCCGCCCTCGACCGCGCGGCAGCACGCGTCGGGATCCTCGTCAAGGTCACGGCTCACACCGCCAAGCACACCTACTGCACCAACTGGATCACCGACCAGGGCGACGCCGAGAACAGCATGGAACGCCTCTCTCGCCAAGTCGGTACGTCGGTCGCCGTCCTCCGCAGACCTACGTCCACGTCCAGTTTTCAGACGCAGACTGGGAACACATTCGCGAACTCGGATCGAGGCTCCACCGATGAGTCGCCCTCGACGATCGCGCAGACCTCTCAAGGCCGATGGCACCTATATGTCCGACTTCGAAATTGAGATGTACCAGATGGACACTGGCTCGTCGTTCATGGCAGGTCGAAACACCCTTGCCCGAGGCTCCCGAGACGAGTTGATCACCAGGCCTCTAAGCGACCGCATCCGACCGCGACGAGCATGGTCATCGGACGGATCCCCGACGCAAAGACCACAGAGGCGTCGGCGCCACCGCCGGCGCCGCGCGACCGGCTCAGATCCCTCGTGACCCGGTCCACCCTGCGGAGGCAGAGGCCGCACGTTCGAATCGTGCCGGGCGCATGGCTCAACCAAGCCGTTCTTGATGGCCAGCTGCATCGGCTTGAAGTTGTCGAAGCTGGGCGGGCGTTGGGCACCACCTCGACTCGAAGCCGGCCGTGTCCCAGCCGGCGAGTCGGGCGCCTGCCTCGTATGCGGCTTGGCAGAAGGCGAGCAGCGTCCTTCGTGGATCGTCTGAGGCGCGGACGGTGTCGTAGCGGAGGATCGCCAGCGAGCCGCTGCCCCACTCCATCCACGCGCCGACGGGCAGCGACTGGTCGCGTAGACCGTCCGACTCGGGCGCGGTATACGAGTAGTAGGCGGCATCGCCGATGCGGTCATCACCTGGCCAGAAGCCGAACGAGATCACCTCGTGCGAGTAGGCCTCTTGTGTCACCGGATCCACATTTGCCTGCCCGGCGGGCCGCCCTGAGAACCGGGTCACAGCGAGGTCGAAGCTGTGCCAGAACAGGTGCACCGGGCTGGTCTTGCCGTTGAACCAACCACTGAACTCCTCGAACACCGAATCCGTCCAGTCGAGCACACGACCGAAACGCGTGATCGCGTCGGCATCCCAGGCCGCGTGCTCGATGTCCTCGGCGAACGGTGTCGTCACGGGGACGCCGAACGGGTGCTCCCAGATCTCGACGTCCACGCCAAGCTCGCGGAGCAACCCGTGGACCCCGTGATCGAACTCCGCGACCGACACTCCGCCGGCGAGCGCGAGCGACCGCGTGCGACCATCTGCCGTGCGAACGACCAGGGCATGATCGATGAAGTCGATCGTGATTTCGAAGGTCGTCTCGCGGTGATGCAGGCGGCGGGTGGTGAGCCCGCGCACGTCGACGTACAACGGAGCGTTCCACCAGTGGTTTCGCGGCGCGGTCGTGGCGAGGCGAATCTTGCCGAGGATCTGACAGTAGAGGTGCAGGGTGTCCTTGGTCGCGCGCCACTCGTCCATATGGAGCTCAGGAAGCGTCACCGTTCGAGCGCCTCCAGCAGGCTCCTCGTGTCGTAGCCACCCCGATACACGACTGCGTCGATGAAGAGTGTGGGCGTACCATGCACCTCTCCGGAAGCGAGCCCGCTGTCCAGGTCGCGGCCGATCCGCTGCAGGATGCCGGCGCCGTTACGATCGGTGTCGAACCGCTCCAAGTCGAGACCGAGCTGCTCGGCGTAGCGCCGCAGGTCGTTGTGCTCCAGTGCCTGTTGATTCGCGAAGAGCAGCTGATGCATCGGCCAGAACGCCCCTTGCAGCGATGCGGCCTCGGCGGCAGTAGAGGCAACTAGCGCGTGCGGGTGGATCTCCGTGAGCGGGTAGTGCCGAAAGGCGAAGCGAAGGCCGCCATTCAATCGCGCCTCCACCCGTTCGATCTGGCGATACGCCTGACGCGAGTACGGGCACTCGTAGTCGCCGTACTCGACAAGCAGGCGGCCCGCCCCGCCCCGCACGTGATCGACCGCCTCGTCGAGCGGCTCCATCAGACCACCGCGGGGGTATTGAGAGATCGTGTCTCGCTCCAGTCGAGGATCAGGTTCCGTTCGGCGAAGTACCAGCCGCCGTCGATCTTTGCGAAGGTGTCGAGGTAGCGAAGGGAGGCGACCATGATCTTTCGGCTTCCGTCCTCGCTGGAGACGTGGTGGGCGATGGTGTAGCTCTCGCCAGTGGCACGGTCGCCGTCAATCGTGACCGTGCTCTGCCCGTTGAAATGCGTCGTCGCGTCGTACCGGTTCAGGTCGTCGAACACCGGCGTGAGCGCCTCTCGCCCCTCCAGCACGTAGGTCGGTTCGGCACCGTCGCCGTCCATGTAGACGGCGAAGCGGGTATCGACCGTGAAGAGCGCCTTCTGTCCCTCGGCGTCTCGGCGATCGGCGCAATGCGCGTAGGCGTCGAACAGCTCGCGAATCGCAAGCCGGTCTGCCGCCTCGGAGGGGGTCAGTTCGGTGTGGATGGCCATCAGTGACTGCTCCCGTGTGGTGGTGATGAAACGCTCAGGCCGGTGAACAACGCCGGCGCAACTCGGTCAGCCGGCCGTCACCTGCAGGTAGCTTCCGCGCCGGAACTCATCGACGAGACCCGGATGGGATGGACGCCAATCGAGCTCGTTCCGAACCTTCGTGGCCGGAGCGTTCTGATCGAGCAGCAGGACTTCGGCGAAGTAGTCGCCCAGGCGTGCGCGAGCCTCCTCATCCGAGCCGGGGACGGCTCCTGGAGCGCCGACTGCAACTGCGGCCGCCTCAGTGAGCTCGCCCACAGTCGGGTTCAGTCCATCGGCGACGACATAGCGGCCTCGAGCAGCGTCGTGCTCCAGTACGCGCCTGAAGACCTCCGCCAGATCCGCCACGTGGACGGTGTCCCAGTGCTGGCGTCCGTTGCCGATCATGATCAGGTTGCCATCGTCGTCTCGCGGTGAACCGAGCATCAGCCCGGGTACCCCTCCACCGCCGTCACCGTAGGCGACACCGGAGGTGATCACGACTCCGCGCATGTCTTTGGCAGCGAGCACGCGGCGTTCGATGGGATCCCTCCACGCCACCAACGCTGGGGCATCTATCGGGGACTCTTCACTGATCGACATGTTGTTCCCGTAGATCCAGAGACCGCTGATCTGAAGGTAGGGCTTGCCCGTGCCGACGAATGCCTCGATCGCCGCGTCGGCCACCGCCGAGTCCAGGTCTGCGCTGGTGGCGTCCCCTGGGCTGGCCGTGTGGATGGCCGCGTCGGCGCTGCTCAACAGGCTCACGACCGCCGGCCGGTCGGTGAGGTCGACCCGGGTGGATGTGGCCCCGTGACCCGGCGACGCGCTCCGCCTGCGCCTCGTCGCGGATCAGCGCCATCACCTCATGGCCGTGCTCGTGGAGTTCCGTTAGGACGTGGGATCCGATGAACCCTGTCGCGCCGGTGAGTGCCACTCTCATTGGTTCCTCCTTGCTGACTGCTGGAGAAGTCCGCACTTGCCCGCGTGGTGGTCGAACAGGTGCCAGCGTGAGGGTAGCTCGGTGCCGGCATCTTGTCAAGCGTTCGCTTGAATTGTTTCTGAGCATGTGCTTCCTTGACATGTTTTCAAGCGTCGGATTGAATAAGGTGCATGGAAGCGCCCAGGGCTGATCAGCGTCGCGAGGCCGGCCTGCGGACGCAGGCGCGGCTCCTGGACGCTGCGCTGAACCAGCTCTCTGAACGCGGCGAGGATGGCGTGACGCTGCGCGAGCTCACGGATGCTGCCGAGGCCAACGTCGCGGCGGTGAGCTACCACTTCGGGTCGCTGAAGTCCCTGTGTAACGCGGCGGTCGAGCATGCGCTCGAGCGCTATCTGGACGCTCAGCAGGAGGCGCTGAGCGCGCTCGGCCCGGAATCGTCGCTCGAAGCCTTGGCGGCAGCCTTCGCGCGACCGATGATGCGAGCGCTGTCGGCGGGCGGACATGATCTCGCGGTGCTCCGACTCGTGGCACGGGCGGCATTGGATCCTCCGCAGCGCTGGGATCGATTCGATGCCAGATTCGACGAGATTCGAGCTGATGTTCTTCGCGTGCTGAAGGCAAACGTCCTCGACGTCAAGGACCGAGAACTGATCCTGCGCGCTCGTTTCGTGGCCGGAATGTTGAACTGGCTGGCGCTCGCACCTGTCAGCGCCGAGCTAAGCAACAGGTCCGAGAAGCAGCTCGAGCGACTTCTGGTGCCGACGATCGCCGGCGCCTTTCGCGGCACAAGCTCCGGCTGACCGAGCCCACGTTCCCGCTGCGGTTGCGAGGCGCGAGGCAAAATGGGTCGAATGGTGGTTCCGGTCTGGCTCAAGACGCGATTCTGAGTCATTCCGTGATCACATCGGAGCCAAGTCCCGCCAAGTCCCGACGCCGTGCACAACGTCAACTTGTGAGTTTCGTCTTCCACTCTGACCGTGACGGCATTGGGCGCTCTCCCTTCAGACCCGGGGGCACCTCAACACTTCGCACACGGAGGCAGAGGCCGCACGTTCGAATCGTGCCGGGCGCATGGGTCAACCATGCGGATCCAGGAGACGAGATGGAGCAGAACGCGTGCGATTCGTACGCGCACCGGCCGTCGAGGTGCCGATGAGTCAGGCGGCACGAGACGCTTCGGGCTTGCGAGAGGGCCCCTGTTCGGGGCCCTCTCGGCGTTCGAAGTGGTCGTTGCTGCCAGTGTCGGCCTAGCAGACGCTCTCGGTCGGACAGTTCACTGCCCTTCCCGCGCTGCGGGTGTACATCTTGCCGGCCCCGAGGGAGATGCGATCGAAGTAGTACGTGCTGTGCCCGGTGGCCGGTGCGGCGCCAGAGTCCACCAGCAGGTGGCGGATCGTCACCACCTGCTCTGGGAACAACGCGGCGTACACCGCCCAGGCAGAGTGCGTGCCGTCCGCCGCGTACGTTCCGGCGGTATCGCCAACCACGCTGAACGAGCAGCCGGTCTTGAAACCTGTGAAGTCAGACCGAAGCCACGTACCCCCGCTCGACGCTATCGGCTTGTTGCACAAGCTCGAGTCGAGAAACGCGACGTCGCCGTTCGAGAAGAACACGTTCATCCGCTCCGACGCGGTCACCGGGTTCGCCGCCGCATACTCCCAGGACAGATTCGTCTGGTTGGTGACCAGAGTGCGCCTGGTGTTGCTCGCCCTCGAGAACGCCCTCCCAAACGAGCACGCCCCCAAGTTCTGGTCCGAGCATCCCGGAGCGTTCGGCCGAAGCACCAGCCTGAGCGCACGGTGGTTCGCGTCAGTCGACGAGTCGTTCGTCGTCGTGACCCAGCCGAGCGTGGCGCCGTTGCTCGTCTCGAACCGCATTCGCTGGAAGTCGCCAACGACCGCTGCTGCCGCGGTGGTCGCGAACACAAGCACCGCGAGCCCCACCGCTCCCACCATCCATGAACGTCTCATGGTCTCCCCCTCACCCTGTCAGTTGGATGCGCGTGTTCTGTGACGCCAAGCGCTCGGCCGAGCCCGACACCCCCGGGCCCGTACCTACCGCTCGGTCGTGCAAAGCCGCAGATCCGTCGCAGGCAGATCCAAGTCAGCGCGTGCCCCGATGCCCCGCACCATTCCGCGATCGGCAGCCCAGTCGACGCGGTGTTCATCGAGGATCAGCCTTCACCCCTCCCTCGATTCGATCCGGAACGACGACCCTACACCCACAACCCAACATGCGTCAAGTGTCACAACCGGCGAGGGTTCCCGTGACGCCGAGGCCGCACGTTCGAATCGTGCCGGGCGCATGGCTCAACCACGGTCGTTCTCAGAGCGCCGAGCTGCGCCCTGACGGCACGGGTGCGTGGCTCACGAACGCGTGAGGGTGAACCATGGGTCGCTGGCAAACGCTCGGTACTCGGCGAGCGAGGCCGCGCTCGTGTCGACGAAGTCAGCCAGATTCCCGCGCCCGTTGTTCCAGATGCCGTACGCCACGCATTGCGGATACTGCTTCACCGCCATGCGGGTAGCGGTGATCAGACTGTTGCCGGTGACCGAACCATCCTTGTCATACCTGCCCGACGAGTCGGTCACAACCTTCCCCTGCTGGAACCCACTCTCGCAGATCATGAACGGCTTCTGGTGGTCGACCGCCCACTGGTAGAAGCTGCCATAAACCGGCGGGTTGACGGCCTCGAACGGGAATGTCTCACGGTACAGATCCATACCGCTCCAGTCGACGACGTCGGCACCCGGCCAGTACGGCTGCCACGGGCCGCCGGTCTTCGACGGCCCGGTGGTCTGCTGGGCGCAGAACACCCAGATGCAGTTGCCACCCGCCGCCAGCGTCGCCTTCTCGACGTTGAACACCGTCCAGATGTGCCTCCAGGCGGCGGCGAAGGCCGCCTCGCCACCCGTTCCAAGGCCACCCTGCCACGCACCGTAGTACGGGTTGTGAGGACCGTTTGGCTCCTGCCAGAGCCGGAAGATCACCGGAACCGCAAGCGCCTTCAGCCCGATCGCGACCGACCGCCAGTACGAGTCGAACTCGCCGTTCGTGATCCGATCGATGCCCTGCCCGTAGGAGGTCGTGCTCAGGTCGCCCTTACCGGACCAGCCCGACGACTTGACGGGAAACTTGCTCGGCGATCCGAACGACGTCATCGGGACGACGCCCGGCGCGCTCAGCTTGGAGTCCGCAATCGCCGCCGCGCTCGGGCACTTCGCGAGCCAGCCGTAGCGGCGATTCCGAAACCCCATCCGCCGCCCGAGTTGGGTCTCGATCCCGTTCGGCGTCGTGAAGCCGCGCGTCGTGTCATCGGCGCCAAAGTAGGCACCGGTGGCCGGGATCAGCAGGCCGCCCCAGCTACCGATGATCACCGGGTCGCGGGTGGGTGACACGGCCGCCGCCGAGGACGGGCTCCGCAGCCCCAGTCCCATCGCGAGCCCACCGGCCGCCGCCAGCTCGAGAAGCCGGCGCCGGGTCACGGTCATCGATGGTGTGACCACTGCCCACACCCCAGCGATCCTACTCCGGCGCCGAAGAGGCGGTGGCGTGGCGGCTCAGCGATAGAGCGCTTCCGCGCTGCGCGACCCGCCCGGCGTACTAGCGAGGTGGCCCGCTTGCCAGCGTGACGTCCGCGCTCTGGGTTGCACCTCCCTGATCGAGGTAGACCGCGGAGACGGACGCGCCGGGCTTCTGGGTCATCACGATCGCGCTCAGCTCATCCGGGGATGAGATCGTGTGGCCGCCGACCGAGGTGATCAGGTCGCCGGCAACCAGGCCCGCAGCCTCTGCGGGGCTCCCCGGCATGACCGTCGTGATGGCCGCACCGGTACCTCCGTAGCTGTTCGTTGTGGCCTCGACGCCGAGAAAGGCGGTACCGCCGATGTGGATCGTCGCGGAGTCGTTGCCGCTGTGGATCTGCTCGACGATCGCAACTGCCTTGTTGATCGGAATCGCATAGCCGTCGCTCGTTGCCGTCTGATCGATCTCGTTCCCGACGGACGCGGCCGTGTCCATCCCGATCACCTGGCCGTCCGCGTTCAGCAGCGGCCCCCCGGAGTCGCCGGGCTTCACGGCTGCGTTCGTCTCGATCAGCCCGCTCAGGCTCTCGCTTCCGCCCTGGTCGTCGTTCACGGTGATCGAGCGGTCAACGCTGGTCACCGTGCCGGCGGCGGTGGTGAGCCGGCCCGGTGCCGCCGGCGTTTCCGACAGCCTGCACGGATTCGCCGACGTCGACGGCCGCGGAATCGCCACGGGAGGCGGTCTTCAGATTCGAGACGCCGCTCGCCTGAATGACGGCGACGTCATCCGAGACGGAATAGCCGACGACCTCGGCCGGATAGCTGCGGCCCGTGCCCGGCACCTTCACTCTGATGTCCGTCGCGCCACGGATGACGTGGTTGTTGGTCAGCACCTCACCCGACGACGTCAGCACCATCCCGGTGCCCGCGGCCTGTCCGCCCTGAAAGCCGAGGTTGGTTTCGATCACGACGACGCCTGTACCGATCCCCGCCGACCGCGTGTTCACGAGAGCGTGGCCGGCAACGGCGACAGCCGCTGCGATGGCAACAATGAGCGCTGCCAGGACGATGCGCGTGGGGACGCGGCGGCGTGACTCCATGACCGGCTCCCGCTCTTGGTGGTCGAGCTCCACTGGTTCTCCTCTTCGCGTTGGAAATGCTGCGCCGAAGTGCATTGACGGATCGTGCCAGCGGAGAGTTGGCGAAAACCTATGTCGCTCCAACACGGCTCACACACAGAGGCCGCACGTCGAATCGCCGCCGCTATGCGGCGATCGCGTCGATCCGCCGTGCGTGCTCCACCCAGTACACGTGGCCGCTTCCGACTGTGACCAGCCGTGGCGTACGGGTGGCACGCCAGAGCGTGCGTGTTCTGCCCGAGGTCGTGCTCATCTCGACGATTCGGTGCCCGACGGCGTATGCGATGACGGCCGCGCCCATGGAGATGCGTCGCACGGAGGACGTCGCCAACGGCGGTCGAGCCGAGTTTGGCGCCGGTGGCGTCGTACCGAACAATCCGCTCTCTGCCCTGCGCCTGAACGACGACGGCGAGGACGCGCCCGTTGAAGTCGATGTCGACGATGCGGCCCGGTAGGCTGATCGTTGCCAGGCGAGTCGCGGATGCGACGTCCCAGATCTCGACAACCCGTGCGACTGCGGGAGGGTGGTCCACCGGCGAAGGCAGGGAGTAGGGAACCGTTGCGACCAGGCCGCCGGCAGCGGCGACCTGGTCGGATGGGGGCGCTCCGGCCAGCACGACGGGGGTGCGGTTCTGGCCGGAGACCACCCAGATCGCTCCCCCGGTCGCCTGGATATCTCCAGGCAAACCGAACTGGCAATTCATCCCGGGGTCGACCTCGTCAGAGTGCAGGACCGAGTAGGCGAGCGACCCACCGCCTGCCCCAGCAGCGGCTATCTGGTCGCCGCCGCACGAGTATCCGAAACGCGTGCCCCGCAGCACCCGAGGAGGCTCCGGAAACTCAGAGACCGAGTCCCTTACGAGCGGGTCGAGCTGGCCCCCGGAGAATCCCCATATCGTCTGCTTCCAGAAGACCGCTTGCCCATCGGCGTACACGCCGCCGCCGTGATCCTCGCAGCAGAGCGGCACTCGCCGACACGGACGGATCGTCACCGCACGCTCGGTTCCGAGCTGCAGCTGGTGGACGCTCGAACAGGCGATGCCCCTCCGCAGCGGAACCCGGGTTCGCCATGCCAGGTACCCACTGCTGGCGGAGAGCGCGACCACCGGATGCTGGGTGACAAGTATCCGCGTCGGAGCCGCGGCACCGACCGCAGGAGGCACCAGAGCGACACTCGCCGCCAGAGAGGCCCCGAACACAAGCAGGCGACACCGCCACCTCCACCGACTGTTCGCCGTCGCAACCATTGATGCAATCCTCGCGCATACGGGTTGCCGAACGCATCGGGGATTCCCCTGGGCTCTACGCGGGGCGGCGGGTTGGGCTTGAGCTCCTGGACGGCCCAGGTGTTGCCGTCTGGATCGGCGAAGAAGGCGAAGCGCGACCCCCGGGCGCCCTCGGGTCCGAGCTGCTGCACGTCGCTGATGGGGACGCCGCGGGCGGAGAGCTCCTCACCGGCCGCGTCCAGATCGTCCACGACGAGCTGCACGCCCTTCACCGAGCCCGGCTCGCCGAGAGGTAGGCCCTCGCCGATCACCACGGAACACGCCGAGCCCGGCGGCGTCATCTGGACGACTCGCATGCTGTCATTGGGGCGAACGTCGTGGTCGAGGTTGAATCCGACGCGCTCCGTGTAGAACGCCTTCGCCACGTCCACGTCCGCGACGGGGAGCGCCACCACTTCGAGCTTCATCTGCATTGTTCCCTCCTTACTAGCTGATCACCCGGCGGGTGAAATTCCGCGTGCCGACCCACAGGAAGAGCGCGCTGAACCCGACCAACGCCGGGTAGACGGCCCACAGCGTCATATGGTTGGACGAGGTCAGCGCTGCGCGCGATCCCTCGTTGATGTAGACCAGTGGGTTTATCAGTACCACGTACTGGAGCCACGGTAGGCCCTCCGCCTTGACCGGCTCGAGCGTCGTCCACGCGTAGTACGTGCCGCCCAGGAACGTCAGCGGCAGGATCACGATCCCGAACATGAGCGGCACGTTGCGCGGGTCGAAGATCGTGCCGAACGTGAGCCCGAGGGCCGAGCAGGTGATGCAGGCGAGCGGGATCAGGGTGACCAGGGTGAGCCAGTGCACCTGGAGGTTGATGTGGATCGACGATGCGTGCACGACCGCGGCGATGGGAAACACGATCGCCGCGGCCAGCAGCCCCTGGAGCGCCCCGAACACCACCTTCTCGAGCGCGACCAGCACCACCGGCAGCGGGGCCAGCACCCGATCCTCGATCTCCTTGGTGTAGCCGAACTCCTGCACCATCGGCAGCGCGACCGCCTGGATGCCCTGGAACATGATCGACAACCCGATCACGCCGGCGACGAGGATGGTGGCGAAGTCGGATTCGCTGGCGCCGCCACGGCCGCCGCCGACGCCGGTGCCGATGGTCGGGAAGACGTAGAGAAACACGAAGCACAGGAGCAGCGGTTGGACGATGGTGCGCGGGATGAACGCGCGCAGGTTCTTGCGCAGCACCCACAGGTCGCGCAGGAGCAGCGCACCGAAGGCGATCCGGCTCGAGCGTGCCGCCGAGTCAGTCCGGTACAGGTCGTCGCCGGTGACGGTCGCCGACATCAGTCGCGGAGATCCTTTCCGGTCAGGCCGATGAACACGGTCTCGAGCGACGGCGGCGCGATCTGCACATCGCTCACGACGTAGCCCGCCTCCTCGGCGGCGCCGATCACGCGCACGAGCACCCGGTCGGTGCCGCGCACCGCCACCTGCACCGACCCGTCGCGCACGGCCGCGCCGTCGATGCCCTCAACACGGTCGCACAGGCTCTCCGCCAACCGCTCGAGGTCGCCGTCGCTCGAGACGGTGACGATCGTGTCCGCACCGACCGACTGCTTCAGCTCTTCCGGCGTCCCCAGCGAGAGGATGCGGCCGCGATCCATGATGCCGATGCGGTCGCAGAGCTGGTCGGCCTCCTCCATGTTGTGCGTGGTGAGGACGACGGTCTGGCCGGTCTCGTGGAGCGCGCCCACGATCTCCCAGAGGCCGATCCGGCTCTGCGGGTCGAGGCCGGCGGTGGGCTCGTCCAGGAACAGGATCGCCGGGTTATGGAGGAGAGCTCGGGCGACCATCAGCCGCTGCGCGAGGCCGCCGGACAGCGCCATCACCGGCGCGGTCGCGCGCTCGGTCAGCCGGAACTTGACCAGGAGCTCGTCGGCCGCCGCTCGCGATGCCTTCGCGCCCATGCCGAAGAAGCGGCCGTGGAAGTAGAGGTTCTCCCAGACCGTCAGCGACCGGTCGAGCGTGTTCGTCTGCGGAAGGACGCCGATCAGCTGCTTGGCGACGGCCGGCTGGCGGACGACGTCGATGCCGCCCACGAGCGCCCGGCCGGACGTCGGGATGACGCGGGTGGTGAGCATGCTGGCCGTCGTCGTCTTGCCGGCCCCGTTCGGGCCCGAGCAAACCAAAGATCTCGCCCTGGGCGACGGTCAGGTTCATGCCGTCGACGGCAGTGACGCCGCCGGGGTAGACCTTGGTCAGGTCGATCGTCTCGATCACGGCGGGCGCTGCCACGAACCGTCACGATAGCGTGGGGCCGCGGCGGGCCCGGCGCATGGCGGAGCCGTTCGGTTTAGCCGTAGAACGCGGTCGGAATCACCAACCGGGATGCCCATCGGCTATCTGATAACGGTCGTCCTCATGGCGGTGCTCACGTTCTGCGCCGTTGCTGCGCCAACCCCGAGACGGCCGCGCAGGTCGAGACTGCGCCACTGGCTCGGCTTCATGATCAACGAGCTCCCGGCGATCGGACTCTGCTGGCTCCTCGCCTCGACGGCGCTGGCGTGGAGCGAGGGCGATCTCGCCACTCCGGTCGGCGCGGCCGCGCTGGCGCTCGCCGTCGTGACGGTGCTCGGGCTCGGGCTCGCCGCATGGCGGGGAACGCGGGCCGGCACCGCGGTGGACCGAGCGCTGGCCGACGGCCTTCCTGGCCCGCCCGCCCCCCAGGGCGGTCGAAGACCGCCGGTCGCCGCGAGCCTGTTCGCACCGCTCGCCGTCCGTCGCTCCGACGTCGAGCGCGTGGCGGACATCTCCTACGGCGACGCTGGCCGGTGGAACACGCTCGACGTCTACCGGCACCGCTCGCAGCCGTCGGGCTGCCCGACGCTCGTCTACCTGCACGGCGGCGGGTTCCGCAGCGGGCGCAAGAACCGCGAAGCGCGGCTCCTGCTCTACCGGCTGGCCAGCCGCGGTTGGGTATGCATCAGCGCGAACTACAGGCTGAGCCCGGCCGCTCAGTTCCCCGATCATCTCGTCGACGTGAAGAGGGTGATCGCGTGGGTGGGCGAGTCCGGGCGCGGCTACGGCGCCGACCCGTCGACCCTCGTCGTGGCGGGCAGCTCAGCCGGCGGGAACCTCGCGGCGACCGCCGCCCTCACGCCGAACGATCCGCGCTTCCAGCCAGGCTTCGAGGACGCGGAAACAGCCGTCACGGCCGGCGTCGTCCTGTACGCCTACTACGGCAACTACCACCGCGGCGACTCCGGCCAGGCGTCCTCGCCGCTCGCCTACATCCGGGCGGATGCGCCGCCGTTCTTCATCGCGCACGGTGACCGCGACATGCTGGTGCCCGTCTCGACGGCCCGGGAGTTCGTCCACAGGCTCAGCGCTGTCTCGACGAGTCCCGTCGTCTACGCCGAGCTTCCGGGCGCGCAACACACGTTCGACCTGTACCGGTCCATCCGCTTCACGCACGTCGTCGACGGGATCGAGACGTTCGCCGACTGGACCCGAACGGCGGAGCCGTAGCCCTCACGCACGCGCGTGCGCGAGCTCATCGATCACCGAGCCGGCGTGGAACCCGGGAAGGCGCGGTCCCTCGAGCTCGATCGCCGTTCCGTCCCGATGGATCAGCTCCAGCACCCGCACGTTGAACCGCTGGTGCACCTTCACCTCGATCGACTCTCGCTCGACCGAGAACACCAGTTTGGTGGGCACCCGCCCACCGTGTCCGCGCTCGCTGTCGAACCCGTACACACGTGTGGCCGAGACGCCGACGACGCAGCGCTCCGGCATGTTGGAGGCGGCGTCGACGGCCTTCATCCCGGCCAACGCACCTCCCGCCGCGCCTATGCCGCCGCCGACGATGTCGCCGCCGATCAGCCCGCCTGCGAACGCACCGCCGAAGTGCCCTCGTGGCAGGAAGATCGCCGCGGCCGTCACCTGATCCTCGACTCCTGCCGTGGCGAGCGCCGTCTGGACCCGCTCGAGCATCTCGTGCTCGTTCATTTGCGTCGCTCCTTTCTCGCCCGGCCGCAACCTACATGATGGGCGGCCGAGCCCCCGTGCGACCTCCGGTACGGTGTAGGCGATGCGCATCGCCACCTGGAACGTCAACTCGGTGAAGCAGCGTCTGCCGCGGCTCCTGCCGTGGCTGGATGAGCGGCGGCCGGATGTCGTCTGCCTCCAGGAGACCAAGGTCGCCGACCAGGCCCTG